>JBGTNI010000069.1:0-20440 GCA_041743105.1 Mycobacteriales bacterium
GTCGGGAGGCGCCCAAGAAACCTCTTCTTCGCTCAGCGTCCCGGTGCTTGCGCCCGGTAGCTGGCCGGTGCGCTCGTACTCGGCAATCTGTCGAATGCGGCGCACGTGTCGCGCCGAGCCGGAGAATTCGGCGGAGACGAATGCGTCCACAATCTCCTGTGCCTGGGCGGGCGTGTGCATCCGCGCACCTACCGCGAGCACATTGGCGTTGTTGTGTTCGCGAGCCAGCCGCGCGATCTCTACCGACCAGCCCAGCGCTGCGCGCACCCCTTCGACTTTATTGGCCGCGATCTGCTCGCCATTGCCAGAGCCACCGAGCACGATGCCCAAACCGCTGGGGTCGGCTGCCACCTTCGTAGCGGTCGCCAGGCAGTAGGGCGGATAGTCGTCTTCGGCGTCTTGTTCGAGCGCACCACAGTCAGTGACGTCGTGACCCTGCTTGGTCAGATGCGCCCGCAATTCTGCCTTGAGTTCGAAACCGGCATGGTCACTGCCTAGATATATTCGCCACGTCGACATGGCGTAAGTCTGCCACAGGAACCACCTCTACTTGAGGTCCTACACCTGCGAGTGGGTGCCGATCGCTTGCCACACGATATGTGTTTCGCCGGCGACGACCCGATTGCCGTAACGAAACAGCGCGCGGCCATCCTTAGCCCACGTCAACGACCAGATCTCGGTATTGGCAAGTTTGTGGATGCGTAACTGGGGACTAAACCCCTCGCCTCCTATAAGATCGGCGACGAATACCGCAAGAGCGCGCCGGAACGCCTCCTGCTGACTCGCGTTGAGCCTTTGCCATTGTCGCCCGAATGCGGCGAGACTCTCATACGTCGGCATCAAGAGTTTTCGAGAGAGGCCAAAAATGCCTCGTCCGAGTGGTAGATGGTGCTGTTGCCGGCGACACGATCCGACTCAGCTTCGGCGACGCGAGCCTGCCAGCTGGGAGTCCAAAACCATGCCTGGTCAGCCGGGATGGACATCGCCGCGGTAAGCACGATACGTCCGTCCTGCTCGGTCACGATGAACTCGTCGCCTTCCTCGAGATGCATCCGTTCGGCGATCTCACGCGGGATCGTCATGATGTTCTTCTTGCGAAGGACGGTTTTATTTACTCGCTCCTTGGTACGCACATGTCCTCCTTGGACGACTTTCGTCTCAGGGTACCAGTCGTCCAGTACTGCAATGTGAAGTGGGCTCAAGGCGTTCTGTAGGAGGTCTTACCGCTCGAGATACCGTTACGCGATCTTCTCCATCGAAGACCGGCCGAGTCGCTGACATCGGCAAGCACCAACCCGGCCCGGGCCTTAGGCGTGAACCAGGTGCTCTTGCGGGGCAGTTGGCCTCGCGCCGAATTCACCTCAATGAAGTCCTCCACTGCCACGGGAGCCAGCAGCACCGCGAGCGCCTCACGCCCCGCATCGACCTCACCGAGCAACCACGACTCGGAGTAATCCCCGCCCACATAGGTGATGCGTTTGTCGCCAGCGTCGATACCCAGCACACGGTTGAAGAGCTCATGCTCCACCCGGGCGTGGTCCATTGTCTCAACCACACCGGTCTCGACCACGCCATGCGCCGCTACCTGTTGCGGGAATCGAAGCTCTACCGCACGGCCAGACGCGTACAACACAACCGACCCCGACCGGGTGGGGGCCACCCTCCTGTCCTCGCCCACAAGAGCCAGTTCGGTAACGCTCGCCCCCCCATCGCGCAGCCTCTGCAGCACCTCATCGAAGGACTCCGTGTCACCGAAAGGCATTGTGCCGAGATCACGCACCAGTCGGTGATAAGCGCGGATGGTCACAGATTCGGGCGTGGTGATCACCGCTAAGAAGCGGTCCAGCCCGCCGATCTGCGCGGCAAGGCTGCGATGATTGCCATCGGCAACGATCAGCTCGCCCGTAGTAGCCAGGTCGATCAGCCGGTCACGCTGCGCGCCCGGACCCAGCAACCACACCTCGTGGACCTGCCCGTGCTCATCGGTGTCGCTTGCCGCTGGCTCACCCAAGCTCTCGATAATGGTTGCTAAGAATCCATGCAGGTCGCTATCGGCGGCGCCAGCTTCGGCATTGTGGAGCAGCAGCACAGCCGATGCGAGAGTGCCCAGCTGCTCGGTGAGCGCGACGCGTTCGGCCACCTTACCCATGAAGACATCTTCGTTGCGGATCACCAGGCCCGGCTCGTCAGCTGAGCTGGAGATCTGATCGGTGTCGACCATACAGAACACACCCAGGGCGACATTACCGCTGCCACCAGCGCTGACGCCGCGGATGCGGTACGGCGCCACCACGTCGTACACCCGGCGAAGTGCGCCCGATTCCTTCAGCCCCTCCAGGCGGCGTCTCGCGGTGGGCAGCGCATCGGCAAAGCTTTGGCCGGTGCGAACCGCCTCGGGCGTGCGGTGAGGCATCTCGATCGCAAGCATGGAGTTCTCGCGCTGCTCGATGGCTGCGGTGACCTCCGCATCGGAGGCGAATTCGTCGTAGTTAGGTGCACCGGTTGCACTGGTGGAGATCCAGCCGTGGGTCAGCGGATGCACCGCAGCAGAAGGAGAAGTATTCATCATCCTGAGCCTAACGGGCGGTTACCGCACCGCGCTCAGCACGTGGGAGACTGCTTTCCCAGCACACATTCAGTTGATTCCGGGGTTTCTTCGAGCGTCTCCAGTTGGTTCCTGCCAAGGCCGCAGGAACCGCCGCGTACAAGAATGGAGCGCAGCGGAATGGTACGCAAGGTGACGAGAACGCCGGCAGGGGCCAACTGGTGGCGCTCCACAGAAGGCAAACGAAGCATAAGGAGTGCCTATGCCCGGCAGTAATCTCACTCGTACCGACGCCGCCCAGCGAGCCGCGCTGCTTCACATCGATTCCTACGAGGTCACTCTCGACCTCACCGACGGCGCGGGTGGCGCAGGTGAGGGAACGTTCGCCTCACGCACGCTGGCCCGCTTTAGCTGCCGCCAGCCCGGCGCACAGACTTTTATCGATCTGGTCGCGCAGCGCATCAACAGCGCCACGCTCAACGGTAATCCCGTCGACCTCTCCGACTATGTGCCAAGCAAAGGGCTCGTACTGCGAAACCTGGCCGAACAGAACGAGCTCATCATCGATGCCGACTGCACCTACATGAACACCGGCGAGGGGTTGCACCGGTTCGTCGACCCAATCGACAACGAGGTGTACCTATTCTCGCAGTCGGAGACCCGCGACGCCCACCGCATCTACGCAAGTTTCGACCAGCCCGACCTCAAAGCCAGCGTGACATACCACGTCACCGCGCCGGCCCACTGGAGCGTCATCTCGAACTCTCCCGTGGAGCAGACCACCGAGGCGATCGGCCAGAGCGCAAGGACCTGGCACTTCGCGCCGACGCCGCGCATCCCGACCTACATCACCGCCATCGTCGCGGGCCCATACCACAGCGTCCACGACGAACACGCCGGTCTGCCGCTGGGAATTTACTGCCGCAGATCGCTCGCGCAATACTTGGATCCCGAGGACATCTTCGAGGTCACCAAACAGGGGTTGGACTACTTCAACGCCAAGTTCGAGTACCCGTACCCCTTCGCAAAGTACGACCAGTTGTTCGTGCCGGAGTTCAACGCCGGCGCTATGGAGAACGCGGGCTGTGTCACCTTCACCGAAGACCTGCTGTTCCGCAGCAAGGTCACCCAACTGCGCTACGAAAGCCGCGCCAACACCATCCTGCATGAAATGGCGCATATGTGGTTCGGCGACTTGGTGACCATGCGCTGGTGGGACGACCTGTGGCTCAATGAGTCGTTCGCGGAATGGGCCGGGCACTGGGTCTGCGTGAACGCGACCCGCTATACCGAAGGTTGGACCAGTTTCTGCACCTCGCGCAAGGCGTGGGGCTACCGACAAGACCAGCTCTCCTCCACCCATCCCATTGCCGCCGACGCGCCCGACGTGGAAACGGTAGAAGTCAACTTCGACGGCATCACCTACGCCAAGGGTGCTTCGGTGCTCAAGCAGTTGGTGGCCTACGTGGGTGAGAACGCGTTCCTTGCCGCGCTGCGTCCCTACTTCAAGGCGCATGCGTTCGACAATGCGTCGCTAAGCGACCTGCTGCATGCACTGGAGACCGCCTCCGGCCGAGACCTGACAGAGTGGTCGCGGCTGTGGTTGCAGACACCGAGCGTGAACACGCTGCGCCCGGTATTCACCGTCGCAGATGGCAAGTACAGCGACTTCTCGGTCCGCCAAGAGGCGCCGGCGCAGTTCCCGACCCTACGCTCCCACCGCATCGGCATCGGGTTGTACGACCATGGGCCTGGCGGTGTACTCCAGCGGCGGAACCGGATTGACGTCGACATTGTTGCCGGCGAGATGACGGCGCTTCCCGAGCTGGTCGGCCAAGACCAACCCGCGCTGCTGCTACTCAACGACGACGACCTGACCTACGCCAAGATCCGGCTAGACGATGAGTCGACGGCCACGTTGGTGCGGCACATCGACCGACTGGACGACTCACTGGCGCGGGCGCTGTGTTGGAGCGCGGCCTGGGATGCCAACCGGGATGCCGAGCTGGCAACTCGGGACTACCTACAGCTCGCGCTGGGCGGCCTGCCGGGCGAACGCGCCATGGGTGTAGTACAGGTACAGCTGGCGTTCGTGCTGCGGGCGCTGGAGTTGTACGCCGATTCGGCGTGGGCACCGACGGGCACCGCGCAGCTGAGCGACGCAGCCTGGGCGGCGGCGCAGAGCGCGGAACCCGGCAGTGACCTGCAACTGGTGTGGACGCGGACCGCCGCTTCGGCAGCGCGCACTCCTGGGCAGCTCGAACTTGTGCGCGGCTTGTTGGCGGGCTCGACACACCTTGCGGGTCTGGAAGTGGACACCGACCTGCGGTGGCACCTGCTGCACAGTTTGGTAGCCGAAGGTGCGGCGGGTGAGGCCGAGATCGCCGCCGAGGCGCGGCGAGACGCCAGCGACGAAGGGCAGCGGCAGGCCGCCACTGGTCGAGCGTTGATCCCGACTCCCGAGGCGAAAGCTCAGGCGTGGAAGCTGATCACCGAGCCGTCAGAGCTGCCGGCCCAGACGGTGCTGTCGGTGTTACTGGGCTTTGGTCAGCCCCGGCATCACAAGGTGCTCGCGCCCTACACAGACCGCTACCACGATGCGGCGGCGAAGGCGTGGCGCGACCGTACCAGCGAGACCGCCCACAACATTGCGACCTTGCTGTATCCGATGTGGGAGCCGACGCAGGCTACGGCCCAGCTCACCGACGACTACCTCGCCGCACACCCGGAGCTACCGCCGGCGCTGCACCGCCTGATGGCCGAAGGCCGCGACGGAGTATTGCGGGCCGTGGCGGCACGGGAGTGCGATCGGGAGGCGGGGTAGTGGCAATCGGCTAAGGGGTGACCGGCTTTGCCTTTCCGCTGCGATGTCCACTATATATTGACACGTGTCCTTTTAAAGCGGACAGTAGCGGCATGGACTTGACCGAACCTGCCAGTATGGTCATGGCCCCAAGCACAGTGGCGCTGCTGCGCGTGCTCGTAGGTGCCGATGACTTTTTCACCGGCCGCGAACTAGCGCGATTGGCAGGAGTCTCTCACGCACACGCGGCGAAGGTGATCGAACGGTTGGCCGAACATGGGCTGGTGGGTATCACAGAACGCGGCAGGTCTAAACTCGCCCGACTTAACCGTGATCACCTCGCAGCCGATGCCATCATCGGGCTCGCACAGCTGCGGACACGGCTGCGCGATCTGCTGTCGACAACGATCGGTACCTGGTCGCCTTCCCCACTGTCGGCTTCGTTGTTTGGTTCTGCCGCACGTGGGGAAGGCGGCACCGGCAGCGACTTGGATATCCTGATCGTACGGCGCGACGAAGTGGCCGTAGACGAACCGCGGTGGACGGAGCAGCTTTTTGAGTCCGCCGCGCAGATCCGAACGGCAACTGGAAACGATGTGTCATGGTTTGAGACCACGCTGGACGATCTTCGGCGGGGCGCGCAGGCCAAGGAACCCATCGTCGAGGAATGGAAGCGGGACGCCGTCACTGTGCAAGGTCTCAGCCTGCGAACTGTACTGAGAACAGTGTCATGAGCCGCGAAACGGCGTGCGGTCCGGGCGACGCACGCAATCGACTCAGGGTCGCCCGCATGTACCTGGAAGTCGCCGTACTGGCAGCGCAGGAACACATCGAAGAAGCCCGTAACGTAGCGGCAGGTAATGCGGTGCTCGCCGCAATCGCCGCCTCTGACGCAATCTGCTGCTTGCGTCTTGGTAGAAGACACCGCGGCCAAAATCATCAAGGTGCGCTCGGGCTACTGAGTAGGGTGCAGCCCGAAGGTCCCACACTTTCCAAAGCCTTGGCCACAGTGCTGGCTATTAAAGATCCGGCGCACTACGGTGAATCGTTTGTCAGCGACGCAAAGCTGAAGGCCACACTCCGGTCAGCCGAGCGAATCGTCGAAGCCGCCGTTGCCGGTCTCGCGCTGACTCAATGAGCATATCCATCTCCAGCCAGCGAGACCGCCCACAACATTGCGACCTTGCTGTATCCGATGTGGGAGCCGACGCAGCGCACCGCGCGGCTCACCGACGATTACCTCGCAGCGCACCCGGAGCTACCGCCGGCGCTGCGGCGTCTGATGGCCGAAGGCCGCGACGGAGTATTGCGGGCCGTGGCAGCCAGGGAGCGCGATCGGAAGGTTGGTTAGGCTCCGCTTTACCCGACTCGGCGCTGGCCTGCGTTTCCACCTACAACCGGGAGGGATCGTCCAGCGGTGACCGAGCGGGCTCCGCCGCTTGCTACTGAACCGACGGCGGAGCGACGGACGCCTGACGGAGTCGAATCCCTTGGACCCGCTGGCTGTACCGCAGCTGGTTCAGTGCTGGACCACATCGGTGGTGGGTCATACGGAGTGAAGCGAGGGTTATAGTCTGGCTCGAGCGCCCGTCTTAGGAAGTTCTTCGCATGCATAGCGTCTTCTCTCAAAAAAGGGGACCTATATTTAATTCCAGCCAATATGTCAAGCTGTCTCCGGCTTTCCGCGATCACCCATAGCCTGGTTGCCTCCTGTTCCAAAGCCGGGTCACGAGCAGTGAGGACTGACGCGCGCACCGACGCTAAACGAAAGGCGGACGCCCTGATCCAGTCCGGGTCACCCTGCTCATTGCGAGCAACAAGCTCCCCCACGGCGTCCCGCTCTTCCGGCCTGTTCGATTCACTCATGGATCCTTGGAGGCGTTTAGCTTCTGAAAGCGCTTGCGGTGCTCCAGGGCCTAAGACCGATGCTTCAGGACCTAAGATGGCGACATCACGGAGCGCGGACAATAGCCTCGACAGTTCTGGGTCTTCTTCACGTGAGATTCGCCGAACGTCACGAACAAGCTCATCCCAGACCTCACCTAGCTGATCCATAGTCCGCTCCTCATCGCGTCTGGTCGCTGGTACGCCGAGCCTTAGGTTAACCCGATAGGCCCGCCATGCTTCCCTATATTGCCACAGGGCCGCGCCGCGCGAGTTTGATCCTTGACACGTAGCCCGTCGCTCTCCGTCGGAGCAGCTGCGCCGCAAAGCAGCCCAGTCTTCGCTGACTGCTCCGGCCCGAAGCCGAGCTCGAATACACGAGGAAACCTCGGCATCAATCATCCCGGTTTAAGCGCGTTCTTTCTGTCGTCGATAGCGACCTCAGCGCCTTCGCGGCCTCACCGCCGGAGCAGCGCCGGTGGCTTGGAGAACCGCGACGGAGGGTGGTTCACCGGGTCGAGACGGATGTCTTCGCTGACCCCGCGACGGTAGGGCAGCAGGCTCAGTCGCCAGATAATCCCCCCGACTATTCGCGAACGCCCGTAGCCTGGTTGCCTCCTGTTCCAAAGTCGGGTTACGAGCACCGCGGTCCGACGCGCGCACCGACGCTAAACGAAAGGCGGACGCCCTGATCCAGTCCGGGTCACCCTGCTCATTGCGAGCAACAAGCTCCCCCACGGCGTCCCGCACTTCCGGGCTATCCGACGCGAGCATGTATGCCTCGATGCGGGCGACGCCTGAAGCGCTAAACGGGGCCTCAGGGCCTAAGACCTCATAGGTAGTAGTTACACATCACGGTGGAATGGCGGCCTTGACCATGGCCATCATCCCACGAACTAACTCGCAAATGTCGGGATAGTGACATCTGGGGTATCAGTCAGGTGGGCCGTATCCGCCGCTTCGTTCACTCGAGTAGACCGACTGTGCAACGGATACCGGGAGCCTTCGATAGACGTCGATCTGCTGTCCAGAGCTTTAGGTCCAGTACCTCAGCGACCGCGACATAGGCCGCATCGTACGGCGTGAGATTGTGGCGAAGTTCCCACATCCGCGGCACGAGTTCGCCAAAGACCACTCTCCGAAGCTCCAACCGTCGGAGTCTCTGCACCGCAAAGCTGCCTAACTCTTCAGTGATAGCTCCAGCCCGAAGCCGAGCCCGCACACTCGACGCAACCTCAGCGTCTATGAGCGCCGGAGCGACGAGGCTTTCCTCCTTGAGGATCGCTCGCGCCTTGACCCCACGCGCGGAAGGGTCCATGAGCGCATCGGCGACGACGCTGGCATCGCAGACGATCATGCTTGATCGCGCACTTGACGGATATCGGCGACGATGTCATCCAGTGTTACTGAGCTCTCCCGAAGCAGACCGCTGCGTTCAACTTCGATGAAAACATCGGCGTTGACGCTGTGTAATACCTGTCGGCTTAAGAGCTCCTTCATGTACTGCTGCAAGGACTTGCCCTCAAGCCGTGCAAGGTTTCGATATTTTTCAACCACGTCACTATCAAGGTCGCGTACCTGAATGGTTGCCATAGCGCTATCATAGCGCCGACATGGCGCTATGGGTGGCCCTGGCATGACTGGACAGCGATGACCGCAAGACCGGGCGCTAGCTTGGCTACATCACCGGGGTCTCGGCTGAGTACCACGTGTCCTTCTGCGAGCGCGCAGATCGCTACCGATGCGTCGATAGGGGTCCGAATGCCGGGAGTGACCAAAGCGGCTTCCACACGAGGATCGCCGCGCTCAATCCCGATCAGTGGACCATCATCGAAAGTAAACCCTAATGGCTTCAGGAAAGATCATGCGACACGTTGCCCAGATACCTGACACGTTCAAGCAGGTGGTGTCTATCACCGCTGCCGCGGTCTGCCATATGTATGGCGGTAAGGTATGGTGGCATGACAGGCATGGTCAAAACCACGTTGTATCTTCCAGAAGATCTCAAGCGTCAGATTGAACAAACCGCGCGCGCCGAAGGTAGGCCAGAGGCGGCGGTCATCCGCGAAAGACTGGCCAAAGGGCTGGCCGAACGACCTTGCCGACCACGAGGCCAATGGGGAAAATACCGCAGTAGCGGGCTATCGGTTGCGCGGCGCATAGACGATGTCCTCGCCGGCGGTTTTGGTGCTGACGGGCTCGCTAGATGATCGTGTGCGACGCCAGTGGTCTCTACGCCGCATACGACGCCAACGAGGATGATCACTTGGCCATAGCGGCCCTACTGGACAGCACCGACGAAAAGTTGCTCCTGTCGCCTTTCGTCCTAGCGGAGCTCGACTCTCTGATGCTGCAGCGGCTTGGACCATCAGCCGAACAGGATTTACTGGGCGATGTTGCAGCGGGGGTCTACCAACTTGAGCCGTTCACCGGAAGCGATGTCCGAGCCGCGCTGGAATACATAGAGCAATACCGCGATCTGTCCCTTGGGCTAGCCGATGCCTCCAACGCCATAATAGCTAAGCGGAATCGGACCACGCAGATTCTTACATTGGACGAACGCCACTTCCGCGCCATCTCACCACTGACCCACGACCCGGCGTTCACGCTACTGCCGATGGACGTTTAGGCGCGGCCATTTCAAGGAAATAGCCGCATCCGCTCCGGTTTTTAGCGTTGTTTTCCCGAAACAGCCAATGGAGGGTCTACTCGGCAGCTGCCGAGTAGACCCTCCATCAGACCACTACCGATACGACCCGTAGTCGTAATCCTCCAACGGTACGGCTTGACCAGAACCGGCGCCGAAGCTGCCGTAGCTTGGACCGTAGGCGTCGGTGTAACCCTCGTCGTACGTGGGCACAGTCATGGCGTAGGCCTTGGCCTTCGCTTCCTCGGTTGGCTCCACCCGCACATTGCGATAGCGGGAAATGCCGGTACCGGCCGGAATGAGCTTTCCGATGATGACGTTCTCTTTCAGACCGATCAACGAGTCGCTCTTGGCCGCTATAGCCGCGTCGGTGAGCACCCGAGTGGTCTCCTGGAACGACGCCGCCGACAGCCACGACTCGGTGGCAAGCGACGCCTTGGTGATACCCATCAGCACCGGACGACCAGCCGCGGGTTCATTGCCTTCGGCTACGACCCGACGATTCTCGGCCTCGAACTGTGGCCGTTCCACCAACGAACCCGGCAGAAAATCGGTCGCACCCGAATCAATGATCGTGACCCGACGCAGCATCTGCCGCACAATGATCTCGATGTGCTTGTCGTGAATCGGCTGACCCTGCGAGCGGTACACCTCCTGGACCTCGTTCACCAAGTGCAGCTGCACGGCACGCGGGCCGAGAATACGAAGCACCTCGTGCGGGTCGATCACACCATCGGTGAGCTGCTCGCCCACCTCGACGTGATCGCCTTCGGCAACGCGGAGCCGAACCCGGCGAGACAGCTTTTCGTAGCTGATCTCATCAGAGCCGTCGTCGGGCACGACGATGATCTTGCGTGACTTGTCCGTCTCCTCGATCCGTACCCGCCCGGCGGTGTCGGCGATCGGCGCCTTGCCTTTGGGCACTCGAGCTTCGAAGAGCTCGACCACACGAGGCAGACCCTGCGTGATGTCCTCGCCGGCGACGCCTCCCATGTGGAAGGTACGCATGGTCAGCTGCGTGCCGGGTTCACCGATGGACTGTGCGGCCACGATACCGACGGCCTCACCAACATCTACCAGCTTGCCGCTAGCCAAGGACCGGCCGTAGCAGCCGGCACAGACCCCCGTGGCCGACTCACAGGTCAGCACCGAACGCACCTTAATCTGGCTGATTCCAGATCGCACTAAGGTGTCGATCAGCACATCGCCGAGGTCCGCACCGGCGGGCACCACCACGACGCCGTCGGGCGAAACCGCATCGACCGCCAAGGTGCGCGCGTAACCGCTGGTCTCCACATGCGGATCCTTGACCAGCGCACCACCGCCGTTAGGGCTGGCACCGTCGTTGGGGCCAGTATTGTCCGGCTGCGTGGCAATGGACATGGCGACACCACGCGTGGTCTGACAGTCGTCGTCGCGGATGATCACGTCCTGGCTCACGTCCACCAGGCGTCGGGTCAGATAGCCGGAGTCAGCGGTACGAAGCGCCGTATCGGCAAGCCCTTTACGGGCACCGTGGGTGGAGATGAAGTACTCCAGCACGCTCAAGCCTTCACGGAAGCTCGACTTGATCGGGCGCGGGATGGTCTCACCCTTCGGGTTCGCTACCAGCCCTCGCATACCAGCAATCTGCCGGACCTGGATCGTGTTACCGCGCGCCCCCGATTTAACCATCGCCCAGACGGGGTTGGTAATCGGGAAGTTCTCCTCCACGGCCTTGGACACCTCGTTGGTGGCCTTGGTCCAGATCTCGATGAGCTCCTGGCGGCGTTCTTCGTTGGTGATCACTCCACGCTGGTGCTGCTTCTCGATCTTGTCGGCGTCGGCCTCGTAGTGCTCCAGGATGGCGGCCTTCTGCGGTGGCGTCACCACATCTTCGATACCGATGGTGACCCCAGAACGCGTTGCCCAGTGGAAGCCGGCTTCCTTGAGTGCATCCAGCGTCGCGGCAACCTGCACCTTGGGATAACGCTCGGCCAGGTCGTTAATGATCTCCGAGAGCTCCTGCTTGCGCACATCGTAGTTGACGAACCGATAGTCCACCGGCAGCGTCTCGTTGAAGAAGACGCGGCCCAACGTGGTCTCTACCAGCAGCGCGCCGTAGGGCTCCCAGTCAACCGGCGCGGTCCACGGTGCCTTCCCCGCACCGTTGTCCACGCTGGTCACTCCATCCAGCCGAATCCGCGCCACTGCTTGAAGATCCAGCGAACGCTGGTCGTAGGCCATGATGGCTTCCGAGACCGAGGAAAACGCGCGGCCTTCGCCCGTGCGTCCGGCGCGGTCGGAAGTGAGGTGGAACAGACCCAGCACCATGTCCTTGGTCGGAGCGGTGATGGGGCGTCCCGAAGCCGGAGACAGAATGTTGTTCGACGACAACATCAAGATCCGAGCCTCGGCCTGCGCCTCGGTCGACAGCGGAACGTGCACCGCCATCTGGTCACCGTCGAAGTCGGCGTTGAAGGCAGTGCAGACCAACGGGTGGATCTGCACTGCCTTACCTTCCACCAGCTGCGGTTCGAAGGCCTGAATACCCAGACGGTGCAAGGTAGGAGCACGGTTGAGCATCACGGGATGTTCGGTGATGACCTCTTCCAACACGTCCCACACCGCGGGGCGGGCACGCTCGACCATACGCTTGGCCGACTTGATGTTCTGGGCGTGGTTGAGGTCCACCAGCCGCTTCATCACGAACGGTTTGAATAGCTCTAGCGCCATCTGCTTGGGAAGACCGCACTGGTGAAGTTTCAGCTGCGGTCCAACGACGATGACCGAACGTCCAGAGTAGTCCACACGCTTCCCGAGCAGGTTCTGCCGGAAACGGCCCTGCTTACCCTTGAGCATGTCTGCCAGAGACTTGAGCGGGCGATTGCCGGGGCCAGTGACCGGGCGGCCACGACGACCGTTGTCGAATAGCGCGTCCACGGACTCTTGTAACATTCGCTTTTCGTTGTTCACGATGATCTCGGGCGCGCCAAGGTCCATCAATCGCTTGAGCCGGTTGTTCCGGTTGATTACGCGCCGGTACAGATCGTTGAGGTCCGAGGTAGCGAATCGGCCACCGTCCAACTGCACCATCGGGCGCAGGTCCGGCGGGATCACCGGAATGGAGTCGAGCACCATCCCTATCGGGTTGTTGTGAGTGTGTAGGAAATTTGCCACGACTTTCAGTCGCTTGAGTGCCCGGATCTTCTTCTGACCCTTGCCGCTGCGGATGATTTCGCGCAGCTTGTTGGCTTCGGCAGCCAGGTCAAAGTTCTCCAGCAGGACTTTCAGCGCGGTCGCGCCCATGCCACCTTCGAAGTACTCACCGAACCGGTCGCGTAGCTCGCGGTAGAGCAGTTCGTCGATGATGAGCTGACCCGGCTCCAGCTTGCGGAAGGTGTCGATAACCTCCTCGAGGCGGTCGAGTTCGCGCTGCGCGCGGTCGCGCAGCTGACGCATCTCACGCTCGCCACCCTCTTTGACCTTGCGGCGCACATCGCTCTTAGCGCCGTCGGCCTCCAGCTCAGCCAGATCGGCTTCCAGCTTGGCCGCTCTAGCCTCGATGTCGGCGTTACGGCGATCCTCTACGCGCTTGCGCTCCACCGAGATCTCCGACTCCACAGTCGCAAGGTCACGATGGCGGGTGTCAACGTTCACGCTGGTGATCAGATACGCGGAGAAGTAGATAATCTTCTCCAGGTCCTTAGGCGCGACGTCGAGCAGATAGCCCAACCGGCTAGGCACGCCCTTGAAGTACCAGATGTGTGTGACGGGCGCAGCAAGCTCGATGTGTCCCATCCGCTCACGACGTACCTTGGCCCGTGTGACCTCAACACCGCAGCGCTCACAGATGATGCCCTTGAAGCGCACCCGCTTGTACTTGCCGCAATAGCACTCCCAGTCCCGCGTGGGACCGAAGATCTTCTCGCAGAACAAGCCGTCCTTTTCAGGCTTAAGGGTTCGATAGTTGATGGTCTCGGGCTTTTTGACCTCGCCGTGGGACCACCGACGAATATCGTCCGCCGTGGCTAGACCGATCCTAAGTTCGTCGAAGAAGTTAACGTCGAGCACTTTTTTATACCTCTTCACTAAGTAGTTCAGCTCTTATAGACGCTTGTCGAACCAGACCTCTTTGCCAGCAACGTTGAATGTGAGGGCGTCGTTCTCACAGACATCAACCTCAACGGCGAGACCCCTAAACCTCTTCGACGGAAGACGGTTCACGGCGGGACAAGTCAATTCCCAACTCCTCAGCGGCACGGAACACTTCGTCGTCGGTGTCCCTCATCTCCACGGTCGCGCCATCGCTGGAAAGAACCTCGACGTTGAGGCAGAGCGACTGAAGCTCCTTGAGGAGCACCTTGAACGACTCGGGAATCCCCGGTTCAGGGATGTTCTCACCCTTGACGATTGCCTCGTACACCTTGACGCGGCCCAGAATGTCGTCGGACTTGATGGTGAGCAGTTCCTGTAGCGCGTAGGAGGCGCCGTAGGCCTGCATCGCCCAGCACTCCATCTCACCGAACCGCTGTCCACCGAACTGCGCTTTACCGCCCAATGGCTGCTGCGTGATCATCGAATACGGACCGGTGGAGCGGGCGTGAATCTTGTCGTCGACCAGGTGTGACAACTTCAGGATGTAGATGTAGCCAACGGTGACGTTCTCCGGGAACGGCTCGCCGGTGCGACCATCGAACAGCCTTGCCTTACCGTTAGAGCCCACCAGCCGCTCGCCATCGCGAGTAGGCAATGTGGAACCCAACAGTCCGGTGATCTCGTCCTCGCGGGCACCGTCGAAGACCGGGGAGGCAACTCTGGTGCCGGGGGCGCCCTTGCCGTTGCCACGATCCATCAGTGCCGTGGCCCAGTCTTGCGACGCCTCCGGAGACATCGAAACGTCCCAGCCTTGACCGGCTACCCAGCCCAGGTGAGTCTCCAGGATCTGACCGATGTTCATTCGGCCTGGAACACCCAGTGGATTGAGCACCACGTCGACCGGCGTGCCATCTTCCAGGAACGGCATGTCCTCTTGCGGCAAGATCTTGGCGATGACACCTTTGTTGCCGTGACGACCGGCAAGCTTATCGCCGTCTTGGATCTTGCGCTTCTGTGCTACATAGACGCGAACCAGGTCGTTCACGCCCGGGGCCAGCTCATCGCCGGCATCACGGTTAAAGGTACGGACACCGATCACGGTGCCACTTTCACCGTGCGGAACCTTCAGTGAGGTATCCCGCACTTCGCGGGCCTTCTCGCCGAAGATCGCGCGCAGCAACCGCTCCTCGGGGGTTAGCTCAGTCTCGCCCTTTGGCGTGACCTTGCCAACCAGTACGTCGCCCGGAGTGACCTCGGCACCGATGCGGATGATGCCGCGCTCATCAAGGTCGGCCAGCAGATCCTCGGAGACGTTCGGAATATCCCGCGTAATCTCCTCGGGTCCAAGCTTGGTATCGCGCGCGTCGACTTCGTGCTCCTCGATGTGAATCGAGGTGAGCACATCGTCTTGCACGACTCGCTCGGACAGGATGATCGCGTCCTCGTAGTTCAGGCCTTCCCAGGCCATGAACGCCACCAGCATGTTCTTGCCTAGCGCCATCTCCCCCAAGTCGGTGCACGGACCGTCGGCGATGACCTGGCCTGCGGCGACTCGGTCGCCCTGGGCCACGATCGGGCGCTGATTGATGCACGTGCCCTGGTTGGAGCGACGGAACTTGTTGAGCAGATAGGTACGGCGGGTGCCGTCATCGTGCATCACGGTGACGTAGTCGGCGCAGACTTCCTCGACAGCGCCGGCAAACTCCGCAACCTGCACGTCACCGGCGTCGACTGCTGCGCGGTACTCCATGCCGGTTCCTACCAACGGGGCCTCGTTGCGCAGCAGAGGAACAGCCTGCCGCTGCATGTTGGCGCCCATCCGTGCACGGTTGGCGTCGTCATGCTCCAGGAATGGAATCATGGCGGTGGCAACCGAGACCATCTGCCGGGGCGAAACGTCCATGTAATCCACGGCTTCGGGGAGAATCAGGTCGACTTCGCCGCCCTTTTTGCGGACCAGCACACGCTCTTCTTGAAAGTTGCCGTCGGGATCGAGCGGCGCGTTGGCCTGTGCAATGACGTGGCGATCTTCGGAGTCAGCGGTGAGGTAGTCGATCTGCTCGGTGACCCGCCCGGCCCGCACTTTGCGGTAGGGCGTCTCGATGAATCCAAAAGGGTTCACTCGAGCGAAGGCCGAGAGGGCTCCGATCAGACCGATGTTCGGGCCTTCCGGCGTCTCGATGGGGCACATGCGACCGTAGTGGGAGGGGTGCACGTCGCGCACCTCCATGCCGGCCCGCTCGCGCGATAGACCACCAGGACCCAGCGCCGAGAGGCGGCGGCGGTGTGTCAGCCCAGCTAAGGGGTTTACCTGGTCCATGAACTGGGAGAGCTGGCTGGTGCCGAAGAATTCCTTGATCGACGCCACAATGGGACGAATGTTGATCAGGGTCTGAGGCGTAATGGCTTCCACGTCTTGGGTAGTCATCCGCTCGCGAACCACCCGCTCCATACGGGAGAGCCCGACACGCACCTGATTCTGGATCAGCTCACCCACGGTACGCAGGCGCCGGTTACCAAAGTGGTCGATGTCGTCGACTTCGAAATTGGGATCTTCGGCATGCAGCTTCATCAGGTACTCAAGGGTCGCGATGATGTCGGCCTCGGTGAGTACGTTGGTGGCGATCGCCTCGTCGACCCCAAGCTTGCGGTTGAGCTTGTAACGACCCACTTTGGCCAGATCGTAACGCTTGGAGTTGAAAAAGAGATTCTCCAGCAGCGTCTGGGCGTTTTCACGCGTAGGAGGCTCACCCGGGCGCAACTTGCGGTAGATGTCGAGTAGTGCCTCGTCGGCGTTGGCGATGTGGTCCTTGTCCAGGGTCGCCATCATGACCGGACTATCGGCGAAGTGTTCGCGAATCCGGTCAGAAGTCCAGCCCAGCGCCTTGAGAAACACTGTGACGGGCTGGCGACGCTTGCGGTCGATACGGATACCGGCTGTGTCACGCTTGTCGACGTCGAACTCCAGCCATGCGCCACGGCTGGGGATCACCTTGACGCTGCTGATGTCTTTATCAGAGGTCTTGTCCGGCTGCCGGTCGAAATAGACCCCCGGTGAACGCACCAACTGGGACACCACGACACGCTCGGTGCCGTTGATGATGAACGTGCCCTTAGGTGTCATCACGGGGAAGTCGCCCATGAAGACGGTCTGGCTCTTGATCTCACCAGTGCCGTTGTTGATGAACTCGGCGGTGACGAAGAGCGGTGCGCAGTATGTGAGGTCTTTTTCTTTACACTCCTCGATGGGTGCCTTCACGTCCTCGAAGCGAGGGTCGGTGAACGACAGGGACATCGAGCCAGAGAAGTCTTCGATCGGTGAAATCTCTGCGAGCACTTCTTCTAGGCCACTGGCCGGCACGTCGGCGCCGTTTCGGATGCGAAAAGCATCGTTGCCGACCAGCCAGTCGAATGACTCCGACTGCAGCGCCAACAGGTTGGGGACCTGAAGCTCCTCGACGATTTTGCCGAAGGAGACGCGCTCGGTTTCGAGGCTGGGTGAGCTAGTCGAAGGATTGCGGGATTCAAGGCTGGTGCCTGCCAAGATGCGTCCTTCCGAGTCCGGAGTGGATGTACGCCGCCACGGCGATGCGTGTTCCCTCTTGGCCTTATCCCACAGAACCTGATATATCCAGCCGATTCACACGGCCTGATCGGAGAAGTCCACCACACCAACTACACCTGCGCAGACAAAAAATGCCCGCTGGAGTCGGCGAGAATGCCTGGAGTTTTCCGGGTTACCTATTTCACGACACGGGAGAAGAAAGCTAGAGGACAGCGCAAATTAGTAGTGTAGCCGAGTGGCACACCACTGTCGAACGCGGGTGGGAGCTTTGAGTCGAACCACCCGCCAGGTCAGCGCGTTGCCACACAGAGTGCCCGCTCTCGGCGCCGGAGTCAAGAGTCTAATGCCACTGGGTGGCGCTGTCAGCCACCCAGAATCGGACGCCCTGCGGCTTACGCCTCAGCAACGATCTGTCGGAGGGAAAGCCGTCAACTCTGCGGATTAACACGCAGGCACTGGCCACCCGGCTCGCGCTGACCGAGCGCCCGATTGTTCCGGGGTCCGACGCAGTGGGTCGGACCCCGGAAAAGGTGGTTTAGCCTGTCTGGCCGGGGACCTGTTCAGGCTTGTCTACGATGCCGCGGGCAGGATGGCACTTGTATGGATCATGGTGCCAGCCTTGCCATAGGGGCGGTCGGCAACTACCGCGAGCCGTTCGGTGTCGTCGATCCGGCTGACCAGTTCCTCGGCGAAGTCTGGCACCACCTCGTCGCGAGGAAGGCAGCCAACGGCGGCCTCGTGCCTCCGGGCGGTACGGCGGACGTTGCGTGCGGTGTTGGTCGCGATCCCAACCACCAAGGCCGTAGCGACCCACCTTCTGAGTCCACAGCCTGACGCAGCCGCCATGCCTCAAGAAAGGTCAGAGCCACCACTTCCTCGGCTACCGCCCAATCGCTGGTTAGAGACCGTCCTGGCGTAGTCGTCAAAGAGAGATCCGAATGAATCGGGATCTCAGGCCCGTATACGGGCACGCGTACTCATTCTCCACACCATCGAGCTGTCCGGCCAATCCACGGGAGTTCCATCAAAGTGACTCACGTCATAGCTGACGGTACTTCGGGCCGTCGTTCATCAACTAGGCGACGCTGAATCCAATCTCCGACTTATCGTGCGGCTTCGCACCGCCGGAAACCGAGTGGCCGCGCCCCCTGTTGCTAACCCGCTTTGGGCGCTACCGTTCCTATGAAATCAGGCATTTTCCTTTATGACATGCTTTGTCATGATGAGGAGGCATACGTGCGTTTTTCACCTCGCCTATTTACTGTCGTCGCGCTTACCTTGCTGGTTACGGCGGTAACCTCTAGCGCGGCTGTGGCAGCTCCCCAATCCGCACAAGATAAGTTCAAGTTCAAACTAACGATTACCAAGGCCAACAGTGGCAAAGTCGTCGACTCGGCTACCTTGAAATGCCGGCCGATCCGAGGCAACCACCCAGATTCCGCCGCGGCGTGTAAGGACCTAGCTAAGGTCAACGGCCGAATTCAGAAGATTCCTGCAACGTCGGGGGTCTGCCCTGCGATATACGACCCCGTCATCGCTCAAGCCACGGGCCGATGGCATGGCCAGGACCGCTCGTATCGGCATAAATTCAGCAATCGCTGCGTAGCGAACCAAGAGACCGGCGGCCACGTCTTCAACCTTTGACAATCTCTGCTCTCTAGAGCAGAGGGGGACAGCTATCGGCAACACAGCCACACAATAAGTGGCGGTTCTAAGCAGCTTTAGCCGGCGTAGTCAGAGGTCGAGACTGGACTCATCGCACCTTTTGCGGTAGCAATAATCTGCTCCAGAGCAGACACGTGCCGAGCGAAGGCGCGCCGCCCTTCATCGGTGAGCTGTATGGTGGTACGCCGGGGTTTTCCGGCCAGGTGCTTATGAATCTCGACGTAGCCGACACGTGAGAGAGCGGTTAGGTGTTTGGAGAGTGCCGACTCGCTGAGCTTCACCGACTCCCGAATGAACTGGAATCCCAACGCCCCGGAGGGGGCCAGCAGCGCCATGATCGAGAGCCGGGCGGGCTCATGGATCAGCGGGTCGAACTGCTCCGATGACGACGACATCAGGACCAACTGCGAACGATCGCGGCAGCGATCACCCGGCGCACGAACGGTCCGGTGAGAGTCTGAAGCGCCGCTGTGACCGCGCCCGCGATGATCGACGCGTACCGCCAGTCCGGAATGTCCTTGAGTCCAATGAACAGCAGAATCAGGACTCCCATCGCCGCAAATATCAGATACCTGGCGCTACGCGGCAGCACGGCGTTGTTCTGCTTACCCAATCCCCTATCCTTCGATCTCTTGCTCCATAGCACCACGCCGACAACGACGAGGAGTATCAGCGGGAAAGCAATGATGTCGACAAACTGAGTGGCAACGCCTAAGAGTAGGAAGACCATCGCTCCCGCCGGCCAGGTCCATACGGTCCGCGCGACTTCCTTGGCTCCCTGTTTCCGGCGATCTTCGACTTCCGCTAGGGCTACGGCGGCCTGCTCGGGGCGCATGACTTCCTCCATATACGCAGTTCAGAATTACTTGCCTGAGAGGAAAGTAGCATTTACTTTCCTCTCAGGCAAGTCCAATTCAGAAGTCTCCCTATATAGCTCAGGGGGCGTCGACCGTTACGGTAGACGCCCCCTGAGCGGGTAGAGCAGTTACTTCAAGGTGACGGTGGCGCCAGCGGCCTCGAGCTGCTCCTTGGCCTTGTCAGCAGTTTCCTTGTTGACTTTCTCCAGCAGCGGCTTGGGTGCACCCTCGACGAGATCCTTTGCCTCCTTGAGACCGAGGCTGGTCAGGGCACGGACCTCCTTGATGACCTGGATCTTCTTGTCGCCAGCGGCTTCGAGAACGACGTCGAATTCGTCCTTCTCCTCGGCTGCGCCGGCACCGGCGTCGCCGCCACCGGCAGCCGGAGCCGCCGCAA
>JBGTNI010000070.1:0-26064 GCA_041743105.1 Mycobacteriales bacterium
AAGCGCCACGCCGTGTGGCTCCAGATTCCGATCAGCGCCAGCGCCAGCGCCACGCTACCGATGTCGCGCGCGATTGCGACGCTGGCGTTGGCTGCATCCGGCGTGACGAATGGGTCGGTGAGCCAGCTTGCCGCGATGCCCCAGCTGGTGGGCAACGATGTCCACTGCACGCTAGTACCGGGCACGCTCAGCGCATCGATCCAGCCCCAGCCGAAGCCCGCAGCTACCGTGAGCGCGATCAACATCGCGGCTGCGGCGCCCGCGATTGTGACCGCCCGACCCGCGGCTGCACGTCGTGAGGTGCCGACGCAGTGCGCCAGCGCAACCGTCAGCAATACCGCGAACGGAAGGATAACTAGGGCCGGAGCCTTCACCGCGATTGCGGCTCCCAGTAGCAGTCCAGCTAGCAAATGTCGATGCTCGGATGCGTAGGTCAATCCGGCGACGATGAGAGCCATCATTACGACGTCGTTGTGTGCCCCGGAGATGCTGTGCACCAGCAGCAAGGGGCAAGCAACGCCAAGCCATTGCGCCTGGCCAGGATTGACACCGCAGCACTGTGCCAGCCGTGGCAGATAGACCGCGAGTAGCGCCACCGCGCCGATGGTGACCAGCCGCAGCGCCAGCACGGCTATCTCAATGTGCTCTGTGGCTTCGCCGAGCATGGCGGCACCCCGCGCGACGATGACGAACAGTGGGCCGTAGGGGGCGTGTGAGAAGTACCAGGTCGGTGAGGTGGACGTGGTCCAGTCCGACGTGAGGTCCGCTGTGCTGTGCTCGTAGGGGTTGAGCCCGTGCGCGGCAACCTGTCCTTGCGCGGCATAGGAGTAGACGTCACGGCTAAACAGCGGCGGTGCCAGCGCCAGGGGCAGCGACCACCAAGCGGCGGTGATACCGATCCAGCGGGCGCTCACGTCGGTGGATAGCCGCGTCCGTAGCGACCACCACGCCGCAACCCACACCGCCATTCCCAATATGGCGACGGCGATACTGAGCGGCACTCCCGCACCGTCTCGGAGTAGTCGCAATACCGGTGCATCGTTCAGCGGATCTGGGCGGGGAAGTACTCCCGCTCCCAGTGCCCCTATTGCTATCAGGGTGGTGCCAGTTACGCCCCACCAGCGCGCCCGCCGTAGTGACGTTGGAGCTGACACCGCGTCAGTGATGGCAGCGGTGTGCCGGGGGGCGATAGTTGCGGACACGGGCTCATCTTGGCACGGCGGTCCTAGCTCGCTGTCGCCTGGAAACGTTATAGGCGGCGTCAGCTTACATCGAGGCAGCAGGTGCCTCTCAGCCTCGAGGAAGCCATGCCATTTCGCCCCATGGCGGCACATGGGATGGTTTGTCTGACGGAAATTTCTACCAATCGTGCCCGGCTTGTTATCGTCGATGTGTGCGGCGACTTGTTGTGCGACAATGTGAACTGGAACACTGGGGGCGCACGTCCCGGTTTGGCGGCTCGTTGAGTGGACTGTTCTCGGGGGTGACGGTGCCGGCTCCGGGTCGTCACCGGGACGTGTTACAAATCAGTCCGAAGTAGCTAGACAAGTACAGTCTTGTTAACTGCAAATTTAGCTACTTCGGACTGACTTAGTACGATCAGCTCTGTAGGGGCTCTGGATCGCCGCGCCGTACAGGCGCCGCGGTGACGATGAGTCGCCAGGCGCCAATTGCCACCGCGGCGCCCAGTGCCAGGGTGGCCGCGGTGCATAGTCGCGCTAGATCGCCGGACCAGGGCACCGTGGCGCGGCTATGCGAAAACACCGCTACGTCGGTGCACGCTCCGAGCACGGTAAGGCACGCGGCCGACAGCGCTAAGGCGAACGGGGCGGCGGCGTGGTTACGTAACGCCAATCCTGCGCTGGCTAGCGCGGCTAGCGCGGTTAACGTGCCGTAGGTCTCCGAGGTGAGAAGCTGGCCGACTATTCCCAGCCCGGTCGCTCCCAGATCTAATGCGCGTCCGACGCAGTCGATCAGCTCGGCAGCCGCGGCAAGCAGTAGAAGTCCGCCCAAACCCGCGGTCATGTAGCGACTACCTTCACGCATCCGTCCGATCACAAAGCCCGCCGCGACTATCCCCGCTAGTACCGCCAACATCCCCGCCCACCACAGGCCGGTGTGTGGCGGAGGCAGATAGTCCAGTGTGCCGCGCAGTTGCACCTCCTGAGGCTGTGTACTCGGCAGTGGCGTCCCGGTGCCAGTGACGCCGGCGCCGCCCAGACTTTTGTCCCCAACACGTAGCGCGATGTTCCAACTGGCGATGCGATGTGAAACCTTTGGCGCCCGTTGCACCACGGGTGGTGGCTGGTCACTCATCCAGTGAGTGCGGTGGTCGTGCCAGCGCGCCCGCGGGGATTTGGTAAGCCGCTGCCAGTTCGGTGGCACATTGGTGCCGGGCGAGTCGGTGGTGGGATGGTGCGTTGCCTGAGCCGGAGCGAGGTCTTCGTTGCGATATGCCGATGGCGAGTGGGTGTTGACGTATGTAGCATTCGACGTGATTCGCAGATAGGGTTCGGCGGAATACCCAAGAACCTCCACCGTCGTTCCGGTGCGGTTGTTAAGCTCCAGCCGCGTGCCGCCCTGCACCACCCGCACCGTGAGCCCCGGCACAGACGGTGTTATCTCCCGTAGTGTGGTGAGGTAATCGCTGGCGGCAGGCCCGCCCTTGGTGTGGGCCTGTGCCGGTGCCGCCGAAAGTAGCAGTGCGGCGACCATCAGCAGTGTCGCCGTCACGGCGCGTGCTCTCAGACTCGACGTGGCAACCACCTACTGCTCCGGCTGCGATTTTCGTGGCGCAGCGGCCGCGTCGGCGACTGCGCGTTTGGTGTCTTCGACGAATGTTTCAAGGCTGCGGCGGGCAACGACGGTCTCGCCGTTCACCATGACAGTCGGGGTGCCCCTTACGTCTTCGGAATCGGCCCTTCGGGTTACTCCCAATGCCCAGTCCTGATACGTGCCGTCTTGGATGCACTGCGCGAACTTCGGCGAAGTCAGGCCTATTTTCTTGCCGACACCGATCAATGTCTCCCGGTCGATCTCACCACCGCGAGCAAAGACCTCCGAGGTGAAGCGGACCGTTGCGTTCTGGTCCGTTGCGCAGCCCGCCGCCGCGGCCGCCCGCAGCGAATTGTCACCGAGGATGCTGATCGGGTGGTATACCACCTTCACGGTGCCCGCTTCAACCTGCTCCTCGAAGTACCGCGCTGTGGCCTGCTCGTAATCGCCGCAGTGCGGGCATTGGTAGTCGATGTAGAGATCCACTGTGACTGGAGCATCGGGTTTGCCTACCGCGACACCAGCGCGAGTCGCACCAGCGGGAACCGCATAGTTGGCCGGCAGTTCTGGGAGCTGGCTGCGGTACACCACCCACCCGACCGTTCCCGCGACTAGCAGTATCGCCACGGCAACCAATGATCGATAGATCACGGTTCGACGACGCTGGGCGACGCGATGTTCGGCGATGCGATCACGACCTACCCACCGCCGCTCGTTACGACGCTTGGGTTTACCGCCCGGCGTAGTGCTCGATGCGTCAGGTTTCGATGCTGGTCCGGTTTTTGATGCATCGTGCTTCGTTACGCCGCCTTTGACCGCCGAGCTTGTGACTTCACCGTCGCCGCTGTGGTCTCTGCGCTTCTTGTGTTTCTTACCCTGACTCATCTGTTTATCCTGTCGCTACGGCTGAGTTTTTATCGTTTCGGTGCCAGTAAGACCAGCGTGGTGTCGATCGTCCAGGCTATAGCGGCTCATCGGCCAGATAGCCAACCCGCTCGCCAGCAACAACAGCCCGACGTCGCGCACGATCTCGATGGTGTACCGGGTGGACTCTGTCGAACCGAGGTCACCGCCGCCTCCGAAGCACCCGCAGTCGATACGTAGGCCTCGCGCCGCCGCGGCCGAGATACCGATGATGAACGCCAGTTGGAGTACCGCCGATGTAACTGCCCCTACGCGTACCGCAAAGCCCAGCAACAGCGTCAAACCCAAGGCTATCTCCACCATTGGCAGCGCGGCGCCGACGACGTCGGCCAGAGCGTCGGGTAACAGCCGATAGGCCTTCACCGTCGCTACCGAGCCGGCGAGGTCGTTCACCTTGCTTAGCCCTGCCCAGAGCCAAAAACCCGCCAGCACTACTCGGGCGCACAGTGATAGCCAGGGCTGATGGCGGCGCACTGTCCGCCAAACAGCGGTCAATGCGCTGGCTGGTGACATAAAATGTCCCTCGCGGAGTTGTCGTCGGTTTCGGCAGAGTTAGGTATTTCGACAGGCAATAGTCGGTGCTTAGATGCGGAAAGTTCCCGGTCTCGCCGATCCTGGTATAGCACTCTCACATTCTGCTTTACACAGTCTCGGCGTGGAGGAGAGTGGCTATCAAGTCTTCGCGGGCTCGGGCGACTCGCGATCTGATAGTGCCTATCGGCACGTTTTCGATGCGTGCTGCCTCGCGATAGCTCAGGCCTAACATCGCCGTGAGTACGAAAGCGCTACGCCGTTCGTCGGACAGCCGCGTTAGGAGATCTTTGGCGGCGTAGCGCACGGCCAGATCGGGCTCGCTGGGTAGTGTCGTACGACGTAGCACCGCATCGAGCCGCCGGCGTCGCTGCTGACCACGGATGTGATCGGCGCAGCTACGTCGAGCGATACTGAGTAACCACGTTCGCACACCAGAACGTGCAAGAAAGCTCGGCAGGGCACGAAAAGCGCGCAGATACGCCTCCTGCGCCAGATCGTCGGCTTCGCTTGGAGAACATAGCGCTGCGCAGAGCCGCCACACGTCGGCTTGCGACATCCGAACGAACGCTGCCTGCGCGATCACGTCGCCGTCTCTTGCGCGCAGCGCCCACTCGGTGAGCTCGTCGTGCTCGGGTTCATGGTCGCGCGCCCGCTCGCCATCTCCACCGACAATCACGGGGGCAGCCTAGCGATAGGACAACTCAAGACGACAACTTGTGCCATGTTGTCGCGGCGTGACCGGGAACTTTCGTGGTAGTTGGGACGACTTATCCCACATGAAATCCCATGCGACGTGTGAGCAGGCGCGTACGGCGATGTCTGCGCTGCTGGACTTCGAAGAGCCAGGTCTACATGACATAGCGCTCGCTCGGCACCTCGACGACTGCCCAGCGTGCCGCACATGGCGCGAACGGGCGGAACGGGTCGGTACTGCTGATGCCAGCATCGCCGCCGGCGCGTCGAGTGCCGGCGACCGCGAGCTCACCGCCCGGGTGCTGGCCGCGGTCACGGCCGATCCGGGCACGTTAGAACTCCTTCGAGCTGCGCTGGCCAAACGCCACGTGTTGCGTGCCGGTCTTGGTGTGACCGCGGTGGGCCAGCTGTTGCTGGCACTGCCCCTATTGCTGACGCCGATTGCTTCGGCATCGGCCCAGTTGGCTTGGGAGTCAGGTGCGCTCAGCGTCGCGGTGGCGGTCGGTTTCGGATATGCCGCCGGAAAGCCCGAGGCCGCCAAGGCCATGCTTCCGATTGCGGTCGTCCTAGCGGTGTTGTTTCTCGTTGCTGGAGTGCGAGAGAGCAGCGATGATCCGCTGGCAATCGCCTACCACATGGGGCATCTCGTAGTGGTGCTGCAAGCTGGCTTGCTGTGGGCGCTAGCACGCATTCCGCAGCCACGTGTACGCCGCGCCTCGCGGGTGGCGGGTACCGACACCGGTACCCGCACGGCGCGGGCGTGAGCGATGGGGGCATTTCACTAAAACGACAAAGTGAACAGTCGACTCAGTCGACTCGGTTCATTCGGTACCAATTACGGTAATCCTTGGGTCTGGCGCTCCTAATCCTGAGAAACTTTCGATGACCAATCAATGCCTTGTGTAGCACCGACGACCAAAACCGGGGATGATGCTAATTACATGGTGCGGCTGCTCGTACGAGATCTCTCGTGGGTGATCGCACTGGCGCTCTGGTAAAACCAGCGCCCTGGGTAAGAAGGTGACATCGATATGACGGGAACGCCTTCGGCGATTGCGAAGCCGCACGCTGGGCCGCCAGGCCCTAAGCCACCGTCGATTGGTAGATTTCGTCCTCACATCACGGTCGGAAGCCTAGCCGTGCAGCCTCCTCCCGAACCGGAACCCAGCACAGCGCCGAGCTCTCCAGCCGGCTCTAATCGCTCATCGGAGCTGGTCATTCGAGGATTGTCCTCGCGGTCGGCCGCACGATTGGAACGGCGCCTCAATCGGCTGCCGGGGGTATTCGCCATTGTCAGTCACGCCACGGATCGGGCGACAATCTCCTATGATCCGGCGAAGGTGTCGCTAGCACAGGCCATGCGCGTGGTGCACGAATCGGGTTTCGCGGTCGAGGCCGGACAAGGTCGACACACCGCCGACACCCGCGCCACAGAATCACACGTCGATGTGCTGGGTCGCGCCCTGTCGTCGGATCGTTCGCTGTCGGAACTGGATGAGGTACGCAATCGTGCGGTGGCGGCGACGCTGTTGGCTATCCCCGTGGCGGCGCTGTCGTTAACACCGTCATGGCAGGCTAACGGTTGGCAGTGGGTCGCTATGGTCTTCGCTATTCCGGCCGTACTGTGGGCCGCGATGCCGCTACACACAGCGATCTTCCGGGACTCGGCGTCGTTGTCGGACATGCGCGATTTTCTGGCATCGATCGGAGTGTTGGCCACATTCGGCTGGAGTCTATGGGCGGGCCTCAGTGACAATACCGGCGGAAGTGCCAGCCAAACTGAAGCTCCCTATTTCCATATGCCCGTGCTGCTGGTGGCAGTGGCGTTATGGATGCGCTGGATAGAGCGCAGTGCGTTGCATCGCGCTGGCGCCATCTCGCGCCTACTGTTGCGTAGTGGGGCGGCCGAAGCCCGGGTTCGGGTAGAGGGCGCCGAACGTCGCATCGCCAGCCAACGGTTACACCCGGGGGACTACCTCGTAGTAGGCGCCGATGAGAAAGTTGCCGCCGACGCGATCGTGGTGGAGGGCCACTCGTCGGTAGACGTCAGTGCCCTCACTGGAGAAGACGTTCCCGTCAACGTAGGTCCTGGCCGACCTATTGCCTGTGGCGGTACGAACGTCGGTGGTCGCGTGGTGGCTCGGGTTGCGCGTGTGGGAGCCGAGACCGGCCTAGCCCAGGCCGTGCGGGTTATGGAACGGGCGCACACCGAGCAGAGCGTGCTGCGCCGCCGTACCGATCGCGGCGCGGTCGGGGTCGTGATCGCGGCAACCGTGCTCTCCGGCGCCACCTTGGTCGGCTGGCTATCCACCGGGGCCACTGAACGTGACGCCCTATTCGCGGCTGTCTCCGTACTACTGGTCGCGGCACCGAGCGCGCTAGCGCTGGCGATCTCCACCCCGATGCTGGTGGGGGTCGGGCGCGGAGTACAGCTGGGCATCGTGATCAGCCGGCTATCTACGGTGCGCCGGACACGTGACATCGACGCCGTGGTGGCCGACCGCAGCCTGGAGCGCCCCGGACCACCTGGGACAGCCCGTGGAGAGCTGACGCGTCAGATGCGCCGGGTCCGCTTGGAAAGCGTGTTCGTCAGCCGAGGCGGCATGGAAGAAGCCATTCGACAGCTGCGGGCACGCAAGTTCTGCGTCGCACTCGCACTCGACGTGAGTGGCCGGGTTCCACCCGAGGGCACCATCTTCTCGCAAGCGTGTCTTGGTGTTGCGGTAGGCGCGGGCACTTTCGGCCCGGTGCCGGGTGCGCACATGACCGTGGCGCGTCGCGATCTGAATGCGGTGGCTGACGGGTTTGCGTTGTCGCAGCGGATCTCACGCACGATCTCGGGGAATATGCTCTGGGCGGTGGTCTATCACGTGGTCATGCTCCCGGTGGCCGTGGCCGGTGTGGCCAATCCAATCGCGGCCAGCGCCATCGCGGGAATGGCGGGCACGCTGGTGATATTTAACAGCCTTCGGCTACGGCGCTTCACCTCAACAGGTCGCCAATAGGCCCCTGCCGGCGTTCTCGTCGCCTTGCGTACCCATTCCGCTGCGCTCCATTGTTGTACGCGGCGGCTCCTGCGGCCTTGGCAGATGACCTATTGGTGCAAGCTATAAACTTAACCATGTGACACCTACGCGTATTCGAGTCAGGTTTGCCCCCTCCCCTACGGGAATGCTGCACGTCGGCGGTGCCCGCTCCGCGCTCTTCAACTGGGTATTCGCCAAACGCCACGGTGGATCGCTGACACTGCGCATCGAGGACACCGATGCCTCCAGGAATCGCCCGGAATGGACCCAAGGCATCATCGACGCACTGAGCTGGTTGGGTATCACGCCGGAGCAGTACGAAGGTCCGTATTTTCAATCCCAGTACACCGAGCAGCACACCCGAGCGCAGCGCGCGCTCTTGCAAGCCGGTCGGGCCTACTACTGTGACTGCACCCGCGAGGCGATTGGAGCGCGTACCGGAGATTCGTACCGGGGCTATGACGGTTACTGCCGAGACCGCGGCTTGTCTCAGTCGCCCCTTGCGGCGCTGCGGTTTCGCACGCCCGACACTGGAGAGACGGTCATCGACGATGTGGTGCGGGGAACGGTGACCTTTGCCCATGCCACGTTGGAGGACTTTGTCATCGCCCGCGGCGACGGCTCGGCGACCTTCCTACTGGCGAATGTGGTCGACGACGCCACGATGGGAATCACGCACGTGATTCGCGCCGAGGAGCACCTTTCCAATGCCCCCAAGCAGCAGCTGATCTGGCAGGCGCTTGGTCTGCAGGCGCCGATCTGGGCTCACGTCTCCATTCTGGTGGACCAGGCGCGCAAAAAGCTGTCCAAGCGGCGGAATAAGGTCGCGCTGGAGGCCTATCGGGATGAAGGGTTTCTACCCGATGCAATGCGCAACTACCTGATGTTACTGGGCTGGTCCCCAGGCGAGGATCGGGAGATCGTGCCGTGGAAGGTGATCGAGTCGGAGTTCGAGCTTTCCCAGGTGACATCTTCGGCTGCCTACTTCGACACCGAGAAGCTGCGAGCGTTCAATGGCGAGTACATCCGAGCTCTTGAGCTGACCGAATTCATCTCGGCATGCCAGCCGTGGCTCATGGGGAAGACAGCTCCCTGGCAGCCTGCCGACTATGACCCGGCCGTCTTCGCTGAACTGGCACCCCATGCGCAGAGCCGTATTGCCGTG
Source organism: Mycobacteriales bacterium (assembly GCA_041743105.1). Lineage (GTDB taxonomy): Bacteria > Actinomycetota > Actinomycetes > Mycobacteriales > QHCE01 > QHCE01. The sequence continues at coordinate 9,118 of JBGTNI010000070.1, forward strand.
CTCAGCGAGATCGTACCGATGGTGGACTTTGCGTTCCTGCCGCAGCCAGTGCATGACGAGCAGTCCTGGAACAAGGCCATGAAACCTGGGGCAGAGCAGCTGATCGACCGCGCCATCGTCGCATTCGCCAACGCCGAATGGGAGCCGGCTTCGCTGAAGTCGGCAATGGAGCAGGTTGGGCTCGATGTGGGGTTAAAGCTTGGTAAGGCCCAAGCGCCGGTACGGGTAGCGGTAACCGGCCGCACGGTGGGGCTCCCGTTATTTGAATCGCTTGCGGTGCTCGGCAGGGATCGTACGTTGCAGCGGCTTGCTCATGCACGGGCGGAAATTTCGCCGGTAACCGCGGCATGAGGGTTGGCGCGGGAGGGTAAAGAACGATGTGTGCCCGTTGACGAGAGGATGTCATGAGCCAGGTTCCGACGGTAACGTTCAACAACGGTGTCACCACCCCACAGCTGGGCTTCGGCACCTTCCAGCCCGCTCCGGAAGGCACCGCCGAGGCGGTATCGCGCGCCTTTGAAGTGGGATACCGCAGTATCGACACGGCTGCGGTATACGGCAATGAGGAAGGCGTGGGTGAAGCTATTCGCCGGTCCGGCATCGAGCGGGACGAGCTGTTCGTCACGACTAAGCTCTGGAACAGCGAGCAGGGGTTCGATTCCACCTTGGCCGCGTTCGACCAGAGCCTATCCAGGCTGGGGCTCGACTACGTGGACCTCTATCTTATTCACTGGCCGGCCGCGGGACAGGACCGCTATGTAGACAGCTGGCGGGCGCTGGAGAAGATTGCCTCAGCGGGACGTTCGCGTTCGATTGGGGTTTCCAACTTCCACATCTCCCATTTGCAGCGCTTGTTCGGCGAGACCGAAACCGTGCCGGTCATGAACCAGATTGAGCTGCACCCGAGGCTGCAGCAAGCGTCGCTGCGGGAATTTCACGCCCGCCACGGCATTGTTACTCAGGCGTGGAGCCCGCTGGCGCGGGGCGGCGCGCTGCTGGAGAACGAAACGTTGGTCAGGCTGGCACGACAGCACAACAAGACCCCAGCGCAGATCGTGCTGCGGTGGCACATACAGCTGGGTAACGTGGTGATTCCTAAGTCGGTGACACCGAGCCGGATCCGCGAGAACTTCGAGATCTTCGACTTCTCTCTCAGTGCCGAAGACCTTATTGCCATTTCCGCGCTGGAGACGGGTGTGCGAACCGGCCCTGATCCCGACGTTTTCGGCTAGATATATTGGATGCAGATTGCATGCTATGGTTGCATTATGCCTATTCTCCAGATAAAAAATCTTTCTCCCGACGTGGTTCGCACGCTCAAGGTGCGCGCGGCCGCCGAGGGTAAGTCCTTGCAGTCCTACATGCACGACACGGTGAGCGAGTTAGCGCGGCGACCTACACGTAGGGAGTTATTGACGCGGATACAGCAACGAACGGCTGATAACCCGTTGCCGCACAATAATCTCACCCGAGACTTTGTACTGGCGGCACTCCGAGAAGATCGGGAATCGCATTGATCGTCGTCGATGCTTCGGTGATCGCGCCTGCCCTGACAGGTATCGACCTGGGAACGCAAGTGTGGGATCGAATCGGCGACGAGGTGGTTGTCGCGCCACATATTCTTGATCTGGAAGTGGCTTCGGTGCTTCGCAAGAGCGTGCGAGCCGGCGTACTTGCTGCCCCTACGGTACGGCAGGCACTCACCGATCTTGCCGTCTTCGATATCGAGCGGTACCCGCACACCCCGCTACTACCTCGCGTGTGGGAGCTGCACCACAATTTCACGCCCTATGATGCCTGCTACGTAGCGCTAGCAGAGCACCTGGATGCCGTGTTGTTCACAGCAGACGCACGGCTTGCCCGAGCGCCTGGCCTACGGTGTGACGTAGACGTGATGTAGCCAGAGGCATTAACCGTGCACGTATTCGCCGCTCACACTAGGCTGGGCTCTCATGTGTGGAATTGTGGGATACACCGGCCAGCGAGATGCCGTCGATATGGTCGTCGAAGGTTTGCGGCGACTGGAATATCGTGGTTATGACTCAGCCGGTATCGCCGTGCAGCATGCCGGAAGGATCGAGATCAAGAAACGCGCCGGCAAGCTCGCCAACCTCACCGACGTCATCGGTGCCGAGGCCGGCCTGGAAGGTAGCACCGGCATCGGCCATACCCGGTGGGCTACCCACGGTGCGCCGACCGACCGCAATGCCCACCCCCACTTGTCCGCCGACGGCAGTCTCGCGCTGATTCACAACGGCATCATCGAGAACTTTGCCGCACTACGACGCGAGCTAGAAGCCGGTGGTGTGCGCTTCGTCTCCGACACCGATACCGAATGTGTCGCACATTTGCTTGCCCGGTCTTACGCCACCATTCCAGGTCAGCGGCCGGATCGGCTTGCCGAGGCCATGCGGCGGGTCTGCCAGCGACTCGATGGCGCATTCACGCTGCTGGTGGTGCATCAGGACGAGCCCGGCGTTGTGGTGGGTGCGCGCCGTAACAGCCCACTGGTCGCCGGACGCGGCGACGGGGAGAACTTCCTCGCCAGCGACGTTTCGGCATTCATCGAGCACACCCGCGAAGCAGTGGAGTTCGGCCAGGACCAGGTAGTAGAGGTGACATCGAAAGAGATCACCGTCACCGACTTCTTCGGTGCCGCCGCCACCGGCACCGACTATCACGTGGACTGGGACGCCGCGGCTGCCGAAAAAGGTGGTTACGACTACTTCATGCTCAAGGAGATCGCCGAGCAGCCGCAGGCAGTCACCGACACACTGCGCGGCCGCCTAACCGACACCGGCGAGGTCGTGCTCGACGACATGCATATGTCGCCCCGGCAACTGCGCGACATCGATAAGGTATTTGTCATTGGCTGCGGTACCGCCTATCACGCCGGGCTGATTGCTAAGTACGCCATCGAGCACTGGACCCGGCTGCCCGTGGACGTGGAGCTAGCCAGCGAATTCCGCTATCGCGATCCGGTACTGGGACCCAATACGCTCACCATCGTGATCTCCCAATCGGGCGAGACCATGGACACCATCATGGCACTGCGCCACGCAAGCGAGCAGAAGGCACCGGTGCTGGCGATATGCAACACCATCGGATCCACGATTCCCCGCGAGTCCGATGCGGTGCTCTACACCCACGCCGGCCCCGAGATCGCCGTTGCCTCGACCAAGGCATTCCTGACGCAGGTCACGGCGGTATATCTGGTCGGCCTGTACCTGGCTCAGGCCCGGGGCGTGCTCTTCGACGACGAGGTTGGCGACGTGGTGTCGCAGTTACGCGGCACTCCAGACAAGATTGCGCATGTGCTCAGCGGGATGGAGCCAGTGCACAAGCTCGCGGAATCGCTGCGGGACGCGCGGCAGGTGCTGTTCCTTGGTCGCCACGTTGGCTATCCGGTAGCACTGGAGGGGGCGCTCAAACTTAAAGAACTGGCCTACATGCATGCGGAGGGTTTCGCAGCCGGAGAGCTCAAGCACGGACCAATTTCGTTGATTGAGGAGGGCACGGTGGTAGTTGTCACCGTGCCGTCGCCACGGGGTCGAAGTGTGCTGCACGACAAGATCGTGAGCAATATTGCCGAAGTGCGGGCGCGTGGCGCACGCACCATCGTGATCGCCGAGGAAGGCGATGACGTGGTGCTGCCCTACGCCGACGAGCTGATCGAAGTGCCGCACGTCCCGACGTTGCTGGCTCCCTTGGTTACCACGGTGCCACTCCAGGTGCTGGCGTGCGGCATTGCCGCCGCGCGCGGCAACGATGTGGACCAGCCTCGCAATCTGGCTAAATCCGTCACTGTGGAGTAGGGGCGACCGTATGTGTCTTCTCTTTCGAGCCGGATCGTAATTCGGAGGTGGATATGCTGGTGAACTGGATCATCAGCCGTGCCATAGTCACCGAAACCCAAACCCAGCCGGGCACCACAATTACGGCGAGTGATGCCTTGGCTCCGACCCATTCGCCGTACGCCTTGTTCATGTCCATGAATATGAACATGAACAAGGCGGGCAACAGGAGCACGCCGGTCGTCAGGTTGAACGCCGCCCATCCCCGCTGGCCGAGGGCAGCGTCTCGGTGGACAAACATCAGACACGCCGCGATCAGCACGAAGAATCCCATCACGACGGCAATGAAATGGAGGCTGCTTTGCCAGGTGTAATCGGGGGTGATCGGCGATTCGGGTAAGAAGGCTCCGATGGAGACCAGGCTTACCCCGTAGGCGCCGATCAGTAGCGACCCCCGGTTGCCCATGGCGGTCGGGATGCAGTACCCGTCGCATCCCCACCGCCCCAGCTACGGTCAGCAGGCCGGCTAGTACGAAGTTGATGGTCTGGATCCATCCTAGATCTCTGCTGCTGAGCAGGCTGGCCGCCAGATCTCCGTTGCTGAGCGGGCCGACCGTGTAGCGTGGGAGATCGAAGCCATCACTAGGAGGTGCTTGAATTAAGGTGGCGGCTATGTACGGCGCGCCGGCGGTAAAGCCGCAGTTCAGCAGCGCCTTTGTCGTCTTGGTTGATCTATCGGAGGATGCGCTGGATCTCACAGCGTGGTCCGTTGTGATCTCCTGAGCCATCGCTGAGTCCTTCGCTGGCGAGGTTGTTCCGGCCTTCTTCGCGCTGTGTGGTTCTTCTTGCGTACATCAGCCCGTCTTCTGTTGTCTCATGACGCACGCATTAGTAGAATATACGTCATGACAACGGCCGAGCAGCGAACCCGGGTTCCGATACGCCAACTGCAACGCAACGCCAGCGATTTGGTAAAGCGCGTACGGCAGGGCGAGCAGATCGACATCACTAATCACGGAAAACTTGTCGCACGCCTCTGCCCGCCCGACCCTGAGGAGGAGATGGTGCAGCAGCTCATAGATCGCGGGCTGGTCGACCCGGCAAAGACGGCTCCAGGAGGCCTCTCCGGGTGGCGGACCCCGCCTCGTAGACCAGGCGAAGACACCGGATCTCTGACTGAAGCGCTCCTTGAGCTCAGAGAAGAAGAAACTCGGTGATCTATCTTGATTCTTGCGCGCTACTTAAGTTGATCCTGCCAGAGGATGAGTCGCAGGCGCTGGAGTTATTCCTGGACAGACATTCAGAGGACCGTCAGGCGAGTAGTGCGCTTGCTCGAGCAGAGGTGCGCCGCTCGTTGTTGCGACAAGAAGCTGAACGACTCCGGTTCGATCTTGCCACGCAGACCCTAGACTCGTTACTCCTCGTTGCTGTTGAGAGCAGCTTATTAGACGCTGCCGGGGCGATTCCAGGTCGGTCATTGCGAAGTTTGGACGCGATACATCTCGCCACTGCTGAGTTGCTAAGACCCAATGTGGAAATATTCGTGACATACGATAAACGGCTTGCTGCCGTGGCACAGGAACGCGGCTTCCGGGTAGTGGCACCACATTGATCGTCGGAACCGGGATCGATGTCGTCCTAGTGGAGCGTTTCGCTGTCGCACTGCGCCGTACGCCCCTGTTGGCCGATCGGCTGTTCACCGATGCGGAGCGGCTCACCAGCTCGGGTAATCCTCGCTCGTCTGAGTCGCTGGCTGCTAGGTTCGCCGCTAAGGAGGCGGTGGCTAAGGCCCTCGGCGTGCCCGGTGGCCTGCAGTGGCATGACTGCGAGATTGTGACCGATTCCGACGGAAGGCCTTGGCTTACAGTGGCCGGGACGGTTTCAGCGTCAGCGGCCGCATTGGGAATCACACGCTGGCATCTGTCGCTCTCGCACGATGGAGGTATCGCCTCTGCCATGGTGATTGCCGAGAGCGAAACATGACCACCACGCCAGGCGACTTTCAGGCCGCGCACGTTCAGTCAGCCGAAGTTCAGCCGGCAGAGTGTTCGTTGACTGCCACCGCGTGGCCCGTGCTGGCGGTCCGAGCAGCCGAAGAACGGCTCCTAGCCCGCTCGCCCGACGGTGCGCTGATGGCCCGCGCGGCGCATGGCCTGGCACACCACTGCGCGGCGTTGCTCGCCGAGCATGAGCGCAGGCTCTACGGTATCCGTGTCGTGATCCTCGCTGGTCGGGGCAGTAATGGCGGCGACGCGCTCCACGCCGGTGCTCTACTCGCCCGACGAGGCGCTGCGGTGACCGCAGTGCTCGCCGTAGCGCAAGCCGGCGAAGTTGAGCCGGATCTGACGGCGCTGCGGGGCGCGGTGCATCAGCCGGGTTTAGCGGCGTTACGCGACGCTGGCGGCAGGATGATCTGTTCCGACGGCGACACCAGGTTGCCACTACTAGTCGATGCCTCGCTCATTGTGGACGGCTTGGTGGGGATAGGTGGTCGCGGTGCACTGCGGTCCCCAGCAGCTGGGCTCGCTCGGTACAGCAGGGCCGCGCGGGAGCGCGGAGCCTTGGTAGTCGCGGCGGATCTTCCCAGCGGTGTTGACGCCGATACCGGCGAAATAGCCAGCCCTGACAGCGCCGTAGCTGCCGACCTCACCGTCACCTTTGGTTGCCTCAAGCCGGGTTTGCTGCTGGCGCCCGGCGCCCACCACGCCGGCCGGTTGCGGGTGGTCGACATCGGTCTGAGTCGGGCGTTGGCGGAGGGCATTGGCAAAGGTATGGCGCCGGTACTGCGGGCAACATCTGATGCCGACGTGGCTGCGGCATGGCCGAAATCCCAGGTGGAAACCGATAAATACGATCGTGGCGTGCTAGGGATCGCTGCCGGGTCGACGACGTATCCCGGCGCCGCCCAGCTTGCCGCCGGGGGTGCCTTAGCGGGACCGATAGGCATGCTTCGATACGTGGGCGAGGCAGCGCACGGTGTGGTGGAGCGTTACCCCGAGGCGGTGCCCGGCCGCGATGTCGCTACCGCCGGGCGAGTGCAGGCATGGGTCGTTGGTCCGGGCCTTGGCACCGATGAGCGCGCGGCGCAGACACTGCAGGCAGTACTAGATGCTGGGTTGCCGACCGTGGTCGATGGCGATGCGATCACGCTGCTTGCCCGGTCGTTAACGCGTGGCGGGAAAGACCAGCCCGGTAAGGCAGCGGCCTCTGAGGCAGAGCAGCCTCTACTCGCGCGGTATGGAGCGTCGGTGGTCCTCACTCCGCACCGCCGCGAGTTCGCTCGCCTGATGGATGCCTGTAGCCTATCCGCGGCTGAGCAGGACACATCCTTGGCGATCGCGAGCCGCGTCGCCACCCGGCTCGGTGCCACGCTGCTCCTGAAAGGTAGCCGGACGCTGATAGTGACTCCGGGTCGCCTCAACAGTGTCAACCTCACCGGTACGCCGGTGCTCGCGACCGCGGGGTCCGGAGACGTGTTGGCAGGTCTGCTGGGAGCGCTCCTAGCCTCCGGGATGCGCGCGCACGAAGCCGCGGCCGTTGCCGCGCACCTGCATGGCCTGGCCGGGCGCACTGCTGCGACTATCGGAACCGTGACCCCGCTGGCACTGCTGGGTGTGCTGCCTGCCGTGGTCTCTCGACTGACCTCTGGGGTGACGCTAGAGCCGCACATGGTCCAGACTTAGCCAGCATGTCAGTCAGCGAAGCGGTGATTGATCTCGCCGCTATCAGCAGTAATACGGCGCGATTCGTCGACACCACGAATGCGGGCGTGATGGCTGTGGTGAAGGCCGACGGCTACGGCCACGGTGCGGTTCCGACGGCACAGGCAACGCTAGCTGGCGGAGCCACCTGGTTAGGCGTGTGCACTATTGCCGAGGCGCTGCAGCTGCGACGTGGGGGTATTACCGCGCCAATCCTGTCGTGGCTCCACAGCCCTGGCGAGCCGTGGGAGAGCGCGCTGTGCGCAGACGTCGATCTGTCGGTGAGCACCGCCGAGCTGCTGGCGGAGGTTGTTGCCGCCGCCCGGGCGACCGGTATCACCGCCCGGTTGCATCTTAAGGCCGATACCGGGTTGTCGCGTGGCGGCGCGAGTGTCACCCAATGGCCGGATTTGGTGGTCGCAGCCGCGAAGGCCGCCGCCGAAGCAACCGCGGAGATAGTTGGGATCTGGAGCCATTTCGCATGCGCCGACTCACCGGGTCACTCGTCCATCGCCGCGCAGCTGCGAGCGTTCGACGAGGCGTTGGCGTTGGCGGCCGACCAAGGGGTGCGACCGGCGTTGCGGCACATCGCCAACTCCGCGGCAGCACTGACGCTGCCACACGCGCACTACGATCTGATCCGACCCGGCATATCGCTATACGGCTATTCCCCCATGCCGCATACCCACGCGCGGTATGGGCTACGTCCGGCCATGACGCTACGGGCGCAGGTGATGTTGGTCAAGGACGTTCCAGCCGGTACCGGTGTCTCTTACGGCCACGAGTATCTCACCCCTGCCGGTACCACATTGGCGTTGGTGCCGCTGGGTTACGCTGACGGGGTGCCCCGTGCGGCAGGCAACTGCGGGCCACTGCAACTCGGGGGAGTGCGGCGTCGCATCGCTGGCCGGGTCAGCATGGATCAGTTCGTCGTCGACCTGGGGCGGCGGCCGGGATACATGACAGCCGGTACCGGCTCTGACGCTGTTCGAGTCGGCGACTATGCCGTGCTGTTCGGTCCCGGCGACGATGGTGAGCCCACCGCGGACGATTGGGCGGAGTTGTTGGGCACTATCAGCTACGAGATGCTCTCACGCGTCGGGGCACGGGTCCGGCGTGTCTATCTGCCCGGTAACGATCCAGCATGACGGAGTTGACAGATGAAGCTCATAGCCGCCACGCCAGGGCAGACCCATGAGCTGGGGCGTCGCCTCGCCGCCGCGCTGCGGCCAGGCGATTTGATTGTGCTCACCGGGCCGCTCGGTGCCGGGAAGACGGCGTTTACCCAAGGTATCGGCGATGGCCTTGGCGTTGCGGGAGAGGTGGTTAGTCCCACGTTCGTGATCGCGCGGGTGCACCAGAGCGACCCCGGGCGCGGTGGTGAGATTCCGCTGGTGCACGCAGATGCCTACCGGCTCGACGGTGCGCTGGAGGTGGATCACCTCGACCTCGACGCCGATCTGGCCGAGTCGGTGACGGTGGTGGAGTGGGGTGCTGGAATGGTGGAGCAGCTGGCAGCAGATCGGCTGGAGATCGTCATCGCCGTCGATCCCGCGACCGAGGTTCGGGAACTGGAGCTCCACCCAGTCGGCGGGGACTGGCAGCAGCGGATCGCCGGAGTCTTTGCGTCTGCTGTTCCCACCCAGCACTGAGTCTTATCCAGTGATCCTCTTCCATGCCACATCGCGGAGTACCAGCCACTACGCAGCTGTGCTGAGATCGAGCAACGTCTCGAGAAGGGACTGCGGGAAGGTCGGGGGGTCTTCGGCCAATGCCTGATGGAATAAGACAGTAGAAGGGGTCAGAGCAGGAAGGCTGTTGGCCTCGATGACCAGGATCTCCCCGGTCTCACGGTGCATGAATGCGTCGATCCGCCCATAGCCTGACATGTCAAGCTTATTAGCGACGATGGCGACGCTGCGTTGTACGCGGTCGATAGCCTCGGGCTTCACAGGTCCTAGGGGCGCAGTCGGGGGTGGGGTGAGGTTGACCCCAGTACCGCCCATGAATTTTTCTTCGACGCTGAGTACGCCTTGCCGAGCAATGGTGACGCTGGGAGGCAGTGCGCGCATTTTCCCCGCTGGACCTAGTACGCCCACGGTGACTTCGATCCAGCCGCTGTCGCACGTCTGTCCCCAGGCAAGGCGGGCCGGCCTACGTCCAATCGCTCCATTGGCTTTGGCATCCACGACGACGATGCTGTCGGTCTCGATGAACTCTTCGAAGATGAGATGAGAGGGAGCGTTCGTTGCCATCTCCACGACTTGGTCGGCCGCTAGCGATGTGAACGTGCCGCCCTCTATTCGCGGTGAGCTGTAGCTCACGTGCTTGAGATACATAGCGAGTTCGCCGCTACTCACCAGCGGCACCACCCCGGCCGAGCAGCCATCGGCTAAGGGTTTGACAATGACGCGATCGGTCCCGCAAACAGACGTCACCTGCGCCCATATCTCGTCAACCGAGATAGCGGATACCGACGAGGGCACTGGCACCAAAATGCGACGGGGAGTCGCAATACCCTCATCTTGCAAACCCGCTAGGCGCAGACCTGTTTCATACTTGTCCATACAGATTTCAGAGCCGGTGACCCCAGAGCCGTTGTAAGAAATCCCGCGGCGGTCAAGCACTGCTTGGAATGTGCCGTCCTCACCAGCACCCCCATGCAGACCCAGGAATACCTGATCGTAAGACGAAAAAAACTCTTCTAGAGTGAGGTGTTCTGGCACTTCGGGCGTTGCGTTCAGCTGCGACCGGTCGAGCCTTAGACGAGCGCGAACAGCGGAAACGAGCTCACTGTGGGAGGCATCGGTGGTCAGAATATCGCGACAGTTCGCAGCCGCTTCCTCGACAGTGTGGCGCAGCGCCGCGGCATACGACAGTCGCCATACGGTCCCGTCGGGGTCGAGCAGGTGAGGCACGGGTTCGTAACGATCCGAACGTAGCAGCTTGAGCCAAACGTTGGTGCCGCTGAGCACTGACACCTGGCGTTCGGCGGTGTCGCCGCCGAAGATAACGCCCACCTGTTTGCGATCGGCCAGTAAGTCTGGCGCCTGAGGTTCGGGGAGCTCGATACCCGAACGAGCGCAGACTCCCCGAACCAGCAACCGCAGGACATCGCGGTGGCTCATGCCGACATACGCGGCCGCAATGAACAGGAAGCTGTTCTGCTCCATGCCGCTGATGGGATTTACATCGGCAATAACGACGTTGCCATCGGCATCCAACCATCCATCGATACGAGCGAAGTCACGCAAGCCCAGAGTCGAGAACACCTGTTCTGACGTGACGCGTACCTGTTCGATGAGAGCGTCGGAAAAGCGGGGCGGGCAGTGATAGGACGAGTCGTTGCTAACGAGGTACTTACGTCGGTAGTCAAAAATTTCGTCTGTGTGAAAACGATTACCGATCTCGATCTCTACCGGCACCAGGGCAACCGGACCATTGCCGTTGTCAATGACAATGGTGGTGAACTCGATACCGAGCATCTTGGGCTGGATAAGTACGCGCTCATGACGACGGAACATGTCACTGAGGACGTTGCGGGCGGTATCGGCGTCTGGAGCGATGTGTACATCGATACTCGACCCACCTCTCACCGGTTTAAGCACTACTCGATCGCTGGAGGCGAAGATTTCTTCCAAGCTTTGACGGATGTAAAGCGCCGGATCGGTGGATCTCACGAGTTGTGCAGGAATAGCAGCGATGTGGGAATCCAGGAGCGTCTTATGAGCGCTGAACTTGTCGAATGCCCTGGCCGATTCGGTCGGACCCGAGCCCAGATAAGGAATGCCCACCTTTTCCAGTAACGACTGAATACCGCCATCTTCGGCGAACGCACCGTGCATGGCCGGGAACGCGACGTCACAGCGACGAAGTCGAGCGGCAAGCTCTTCGGAGGTTAACGGCTTCGTGGTGAGCGAGAGCTTGAAATCGAAATCCGAGGGAGTGTTCGAGTACAGCAGGGCGCGGGAGATGGAATAGGGTTGAGCCCCGAGGTCGAAATATATGATTTCTTCGAGAAAAATGTCGTCGCCTTCGAGGTGATCTGCGACCGATCGTGCCGAATTCAATGAGATGGCGCGCTCTTGCGATGGCCCACCCAGTATCAGCGCAACTTTTAGCATGGATTCTCCGACCTTGGATAATGTGCCGCACTTTCATGTAGCCGCTTGGGAGTCAATGACGCGTGAAAATTCGCTGCACTCGGGTGCCTATTGAGGTCATCAGCTCCCAAGGAATAGTGCCGATTGCCTTGGCGACGTTTTCGATTGAGATCTCAACCTCGCCCTGGCGTCCGTAAATGACCACATCGCTTCCCACGTCGGCCTCTGGGGCACGACTGAGGTCGATAGTCATGGAATCCATCGAGATGCTCCCGATGATGGGGCATCGCTTGCCGGCGACGATGACATGGCCGAAGTTGGAAAATGCTCGTGGCAGGCAGTCGTCGTACCCAGCGGGTACCACACCGATCCGGGTTCCACCAACCGGTGCGCGGAACGTTCCGCCGTACCCAACTCGCTCGCCCGGCTCGATCGGGTAGGTTTCCACAATTCGGCTCACCAGGCTCACGGCAGGGACGAAGGGAACTAGCTCCCTCGTCGCTGCCGATGGGTACAGGCCGAAAAGACCAAGCCCGATTCGAACCATGTCGAAGTGAGAACTGGGAAAACGAATTGTTGCCGCGGTGTTGGCGGCATGCCGGATAAAATCGGCAAATCCAAGGCTATAAGCAGCGTCGACGACGTCTTGGAAGCGCGCGAGTTGCTCGAGCGTATAAGCGTCGTCTTTGACGATCTCGGCACATCCCAGGTGTGTCATCAGCCCTTCGAGTCGCACGGTTCTAACATCGCGAATACGCCGCAGAGCGCTTATCGCTTCCTCGGGTAGAAAGCCGGTACGGTGCATACCCGAATCGACTTCGAGATGGACCGGCAATGGAGATTCAACGCGCTCCGCGGCCGCAACAACGGCCTCTAACATCTCAGGTGAGTACACCAGGGGTGTAAGCCGGTGCAGCACCATCTTGTCGATCTCCTCCGGTGTTCCTAGCAGCACCAGGATCGGTACACCGATGCCGGCGCGGCGAAGGTCGACTCCCTCGTCGGCGGCGGCGACTCCGAGGAAGTCCACACCGGCTTCCTGAAGACGTAGGCATGAGCTGATGTGCGCCGAGCTGGTGCCATACGCGCGGGCCTTGACGACTGCCATCACAGATGTTGCGGGACCGATCAACCGCCGAATAGCCATCACATTGCTTTCAATGGCGGACAGATCGATGTTCAGCCGTGTGGTTGCCATCGCGTCCATCAGTGCGCTTGACACGTCAGCGATCGTGGCAACTCGCGACGGCTCGATGAGCGCCACATCACCGTGGTGGAGGGTGTCAAGCAAGTGATCGCGAAGCGAAGCGATGTCGTCAAAGAGGTCGACGGGTACACTCGAATTTGCTCGGCGAACTGACTCCGCGATCAAATGATGAGTCGGGAGCTCTAATCCGTACACTGCATCGGCACTTCCCGCCAACGACTGACCGAGCGACCGCGCCGTGGATGCTGTGCCCTGCGCCAATGGGTCGCCCAGCACGGCAATTGTTCGGCCAGTGTCGCCCCGGAAATTTCTAGCGGTCCGTAGCGCGCTCTCTAGCGCGACCGAGTCGCCCGTGGCTAAGTCTCTGACAAGTGTGGCACCGCCAGGCGACTGCCAGATCTCCATTCGGGTAGCTACCGGGGTATAGGCCGCAACGGCTGACAGGACGGCGGGGGCGTCGACTCCGAGAAGCCAGGCAGCACTTATCGCCAGCTCCACGTCGAAGAGAATCTCTTCGGAAGGATTTCTGATTGAGAGCTTGCCGGTTGTGCCGCCGGGAAATACGACGTGGGTGGTGAGTCCATCGCGGGTGCGCTCCGCAGCAGAGAAACGTGGCATCAGGTTTGACCCGTTCCGTACGAACTGCGCCGCATCGCTCGTTTCATGGGCGATCGATGCCAGTTCGTCCCGCAATGTGCCGAATAAGAGCCACCCTGTGGCGTCCATGCCCGTGGCTATCGACAAGATTTCTCGCGCATGGGTTTCACGATCGCCAAATGCAGACGCGTGCCGCTTTGTGAGATTGGTAAGCACCACGTGGTTCGGACGGATGATGTCCCGTAACCGCGACATTTCCCCAACGGCGGTGGCGGCGGCCTCGATCACCGCTATCGAACAGTTTCGTGGACATTCCAGCAGGGCCAGCGCGACACCCAGCTGACTGTTGTAACTCCCGGGACTGCCATAGGCATAACCGGCGCTGGTTGCCACGTGCACCAAGGCGTCTTTAGTGATGGTTTTACCGACGCTGCCCACTGTGGCGATCACTGTTCCTTGGAGCTGCGATCTCCACCAGGCCGCAAGGCCTTGCAGCGCGTAAAGCGGATCGTCTACGACGACAAGCGGTAATAGTCCCGATGGGACCTCCGCGGCTCTTCGATGCGATACAACAGCCGCAACCGCCCCGTTAGCGTGGGCCTGCTCGACGAATGTATGGCCATCGACCTGGGTACCCGCAAGAGCGAAGAACGCACTGCCCGATCTCACTCGACTCGAATGTACCGCTATGCGCGCAACCATGGCGGTCCCGCCGTCGATCAACCGCCCGTCAATGTGGCGGCTGAACTCGTCCAGCGAGATCTGATCCATCAGGACGCTCGCCCGCTAAGAGCTGCTGAGCGGTTGTGTGGCGCCCGAACCGCTACTGATGCGGTGTGGATAGCGCTATCATGATCTCTCATGGAAAAGGATAGCACTTTCCGAGCTCTGGTCGCAAAGCTCAGGGAGCTCGCAGCTAACCACCCGCCTGACACCCGGCTTCCCACCACGCGCGAGTTGCGGCAACAATACGGGGTTGGCCCGGTAACTGTGCAAAAAGCGGTCGCGGAACTGGCGCGACGAGGATTGGTAACAACCCGTCCAGGGGCCGGAACCTTTACGAGTAGACCGTCCACCGCGGCCGCACACGCTGACTACAGCTGGCAGTCACTCGTTCTTGGTCCGATGCCGCTGGACGATGACGGGGCCGATCGGAATCTGACTCCTTCCGAACCTGGAGTACACGTCCTCTCATCCGGCTATCTCGATGAGGAGCTTCAGCCAACTGCTTTGCTATCCCAAGCTGCCAGTCGAGCGGCGCGTCGACCGAGCTCCTGGTCACGTCCACCAATCGAGGGCATTCAGGAGTTGCGCCAGTTCTTCGCACATGAAATCGGTGTAGGAGTTGATCCGACGCACGTATTGATTGCGCCCGGAGCGCAGCCGGCATTGGTCACATGCTTTAGAAGCTTCGCTCAACCGGGTGACACTGTGCTCGTTGAGTCTCCGACGTATCACGGAGCGCTGTTGGCGGCCCGCTCGGCGGGGCTTATTCCTTTGGGTATTCCTGCTGACAGTGACGGAATACGCACAGACCTGCTGGGAGAAGCACTGGTCCGTACCGGCGCCCGGGTAATTTACGCTCAACCCCGATGGCTAAACCCCTCTGGCAGCCGCCTTAGCGACGACCGTCGTCGGACTTTACACGAGCTACTCGCAGCTCACAGCGCTTTCCTTATCGAGGACGACTGTGCAAAAG
The DNA here is from genome assembly GCA_041743105.1 of Mycobacteriales bacterium. GTDB lineage: Bacteria > Actinomycetota > Actinomycetes > Mycobacteriales > QHCE01 > QHCE01. Next base: position 24,219 of record JBGTNI010000070.1, read on the forward strand.
ATCTCGATTTTGGAAGCTCCCGCCCCACTCCTCTTGTTGCCAACGATCCACATGGACACATCGTGTACATCCGATCGATGACAAAGCACAATGGTCCGGGGTTAAGAATTGCCGCCATGATCGCTCGGGGCCCCGCAGCTGCGCGTTTGCGTTCGGTACGAACGATGGAAGGCTTCTTCGTCTCTTCTTTGTCGCAACATGTCGCGTGCGAGGTGCTCACCTCACCGACCTGGGAACGCCACCTTCGTCGGGTCCGTAAAGAACTTACTGTGCGGCGTGATGTGCTTATAGCGGCACTTGCTCGCGAGTTTCCGCACTGGTCACTTAATGTAGTCCCCTCCTGCGGCGTCCATCTGTGGTATCGATTGCCCGAAGGAAGCAGTGAGTACAGCGCCGTCAACGAAGCGGCAAGGCGGGGAGTGCTCATCGCTTCAGGTAGGCCCTATTTTCCCGCCGAACCTTCCGCTCCTTATGTGCGTCTGTCGTATGGAGGCACATCGGCCGATGAGCTTAGACGCGCTGTCGCAAGACTGGCACACCACGGACCACGCGGCCACTAAGACCGTGTCTTACGTTGATGTGATTCGCTTGCGGCGTGTCGTATCAAGTTGTGCCGCATGGTGTTCGACTCGTGGTCGATGAGTTGTCGAAACGTCTTGTGCCGGACGAGCTCTGGGGGCTGGTGGAGCCGCTGCTGCCGGAGTTCAGTCCGCGCAAGCAGGGCGGTGGTACCACGCCGGTGAGTCAGCGAGCGGTGTTCACGGCGGTGGTGTGTGTGCTGACCAGTGGGTGTGCGTGGCGGATGCTGCCACCATCGTTCGGGGTGAGCGTGCCGACCGCGCATCGCCGATTCAGCGTGTGGACCCGCAAGGGAATTCACTTCTGCGCGTACCTGACACTGGCCGCCGCGCTCACCTGCCACAAGAGGCTGGCGAACCTACCACCAGTGGTCGGATAGTCTGACCTGGGGTTACTCGCGCGGCGACTGCCAAGGGGGCATGTTTGTCCGGTCTGCTCATGCTCTTCGGGCTCCGCAATTCGCGGCTCTACTTGACCGGAATGATGCGGTCCTTCCTCGGCGACGGCGTGCTGACCTTGGCTGGCTCGCTCCGCTGGTCGGTCTTGCGCTGCGATGGTTCCTCGATCGGGAACAGGATCGGGCTGAACAGGTGCAGGCGGCGGTCCGGCGCGGGTGTGCTGTGCCTCTTGGACTCGATGGAGCCGCGGATCTCGCTGATCAGTTCGGAGAGTTCGCCTGGGGTGAGCCGGAGCGGGTGCTGGGTGTAGCCCACCGAATCGGCGACCGGGTCCGCATGGTCTCGGTCGAGGTAGGTGTTGAAGTCGGCGAGCAGGACAGCCGCGGCCGCGGCGAACCCGTGCCGGTGGTCGTCGAGGGACATCGACGCGGCCGTCTCCTGGTCAATCACGGCCCGTTCACGGTGCAGCCGGTAGTGGCGTTCGACGGCGCCGTGCACCCGCTGTTCGTCGACGACCTCGAGCAGCCCCGCGTCGGTCAGTAGGCCGATGTGCTGGTACACGCTGGTCTTGGTGACCTCGAGCAGGCTCGCGCACAAGTCGGAGATCGTGCGGGTGCGTCCGCCGGCCATGGCGTGCACGATGCGCAGCCGCACGGGGTGCAGGAGCAGATCAAGCGTATCCACCTGACACGATCCCACATCTGGTACCATTTCCAAAATTAGGAATGCAGCATTTGAAGGGGTTGCCATGCACGACCGATCGCCCAAGCTCCGATCCGCCGCAACGGCCGGGGCCCCGCCGCCACTGGGGCGGTACTACGAGCTGGAGGGCCGCCGGCTGCTAATGCACCGGTCGGGCAGCGGCAGCC
>JBGTNI010000071.1:0-13694 GCA_041743105.1 Mycobacteriales bacterium
CGTCCGCCATACCAGCAGCGCGTAGAACTTTAGCTGAAACAGCGCTTTAGATTCGTAGCTCTCGCCTGGAGTCGCTCCGGTTTTGTAGTCCACGACCCGCACGTCCCCACCCGCCGTGACGTCGAGACGGTCAATGTATCCGCGCAGCGCGAGCGTGCTGTTAGCGTCTGCATCCTTGAGTTCGACTTCGATCAACGCTTCGCGGGACTGCGGTTCGAGCCGGCGCGGGTCTTCGAGCTCGAAATAGCCCACAATCAGGGCGCGGGCCGAGTCGAGCCACTCCGCGAGTTGGGTGTCAGAGCTAAACAACTGTGCCAGTTCAGGCTCGGCGGCGCTCAGTTGCTGCCATTGCGGTTCCACCATGGCCGCCGCGGTCGTCGCGTCCCGCTGCCCGGCCGGTAGGCCGAACACGGCGTCGAGCACCGCATGCACCAAGGTCCCCTTGGTCGCCGCCGTCGACGGCGGTTCCGGCAACTTGTCTATGGTGCGAAACCGGTACAACAGCGGGCAGGTTTTGAAATCCGCCGCGCGCGAGGGGGAGAGCGCGAACGCCGGCCGACCGTCGATGGTGGTTGTCTCGTGACTGGTGGTCATGCCAGCAGAGGCTAAGCCATACCTACGACAACACCTGCCCCACGTGGGAGTAGCGCCGTCGCGTTTCTCCATTACCGCATGATCATCCCCGCCACGATGGTAAGTTGAAACGGCTGCGCGACTGCGATGGCGCGGCCAGTTCTACGAGATGACAGGGGGTCGTTCGTGCCTAGGCTCAGGCGAAACGCCGCCGTCAAGGTCGGGGCGCTTGCCGTGCTGGCGAGCGTCACGACTACCGGCTGCGGCGGGGGATCAGACAAGGCCGGTTATTTCCAGGTGCCCAACGCGAGCCCTTACTACGGTGTCGCCGTGCTCGAAGGCGGGACCGAGGCGAAGGTTCTGCTATGCCGACCCGTAGACACCTCCACGCCGCGTCCGGACCTGCTGGTCGGCGCGACGCCCGACGGCTACGACGACCCCGAAAAGCCGCCGCATCACCTGCTTGAGGACATCACCAACGACGTCACGACCGGCCCCGGCGACGTGACCAGGACCGACGGTGTCGACGGACTACCCGACCAGACGTGCGACGCCTCTGAGGTCAGCAGCGACGGGTGGGTACCTTTTGATTCGGATGTTGAGGGCGTCATTGTCGGTAACGGCGCCGCCGATCGTGGTGCTCAACGAACGCTCGCCGACATCATGGTCCTGTTCCCGGGGACCCAGGCCGCCGCTTATCGCCTGGCCTTCCCACAGTACGACAAAAGCTCGGAGCTGGCCGGCAGTGTCAGTGACGCGTGCGCGAAGTTAGCCAGCGCAGTATCTACCCGCACGGGTAACTCGAAGCTGAACCTTCCGAAACCATGTAATAATGCGGTTCCATCCGGCCCGCCCACCAAAACGGGGCCAATGCGGTAACGCGGTGCTTCGCGACGGTCGCCACCTGCTGGCTGCGCCATTAGACTGTGCGTGATGTCTGGCACAAGGTCGGCACAAGGCTTGAGGTTGGTATGGGCAAGCGCGAGGAACCGGCACTAACGTTGCAAGCGTTCGCCTCGCCTATCGCCGCCGGTCGTCCCATTGATGCCCCGCTGGAGGTCATTCGGCGAGTAACCACGGGCCCCCGGCAATGGTTCAGTGGTTCGCGTGGCATTCGGATGGCGACTATGGCACGCATCCCGGTGTACGTCGCTCCGAGTTGGATCTTCGTCGCCGCAATCCTGCTTTTTAGCTATGCCTCCATGCTGCAATATCGAGTGGCTGACCTGGCGATAGCGCCGGCTTACTTGCTAGCCACGGTGGCTGTGGGCTTGGTATTCGGTTCGGTCCTGCTGCATGAGCTTGCCCATGCATTGTTGGCTCGGCGCTATGGCGTTCCAGTGGAGGCGGTGACGTTGTGGATGCTGGGCGGGTACACCGAGATGCGGCGAGAGTTGCCCACTCCGCGCGGGGAGTTCTTGGTCGCGGCCGCCGGACCAGTCACCTCCGCCATACTCGGCGGTATTGGTGCGATGGGGGCGGCGGCCAGCGTCGGGCCGCCGTGGTTGGCCGAGATCTGTGGATACGTTGCTTTCGCCAATTTCATAATAGCCGTGTTCAACGCGCTGCCAGGGCTTCCATTGGATGGCGGCGTGATGGTGCGCGCTGTCATGTGGGCTTGCACCGGCAACCAACTGCGGGCGACGGTCGCGGCGGCACGAGCCGGCCAAACGGTGGCTGTGATCCTGCTGGGATTCGCACTAGGGCTGCTCTACACCGACATTGGCATCAACGCTGGGGTGCTAGTCGTCGCGTTCGTGGTGCCGTTCTTCCTCTGGGCCGCCGCCTCGTATACAGTACGCAGAAGTCACATCACCCAGCGCATACGGCGACTCTCGGCGCGAGACCTGGCCACATCGGCGGCCCTGGTGCCGCCGGGGACGTCCCTAGCACATGCGCTGCGCGCGGCGGAAGATACCGCGTCGGGCGTGATCGTGGTGGGAGACGAGAAAGTACTACTAGGCGTCGTGCCCGGGGCAGCGGTGGCTGCCACCCCCGCCTCACGGCGCGACCATATCAATGTTGGACAGTTGGCCCGAGCGATAGACCACACCGTGGTGGTACCTGCTCAAGCAACAGGTGAGCAGATGCTGGAGCTGCTCACCTCAGACTCTAGTGTGGGCGGCTATGTCGTCACTGAAGCTGCAGAGCTGTCGACAACCGCTTTTGTGGGAGTCCTGAACGAACGGGACTTTGCGCATGCTGCGGAGCCGCCCTGGCGACTCCGCAGCGCGATCGGCGAGCTGACCTGGTTGATGAAGCCAGGCGCCAAGGGTTCTCGGGGAGTTTGATGACCGCAAGTAACGTCACCGCGCCCAATCGTCTTTTGCGAGGCGCTCTGGCGATCGGTGAGCGGGTTCAGCTCACTGACCCTAAAGGCCGTCGGTACACCGTGATCTTGAGTGCCGGTGAATCGTTTCATACCCACCGTGGTGCGATCGCGCATGACGATCTCATCGGCGCGGCTGACGGATGTGTTGTCACATCGACGTCGAGTACTGTTTTTGTGGCGTTGCGGCCGATGCTCACCGACTTTGTGCTCTCTATGCCGCGTGGTGCCCAAGTGATCTACCCCAAGGACGCGGCACAGATTCTGGTGGAGGGCGACATATTTCCAGGCGCCGTGGTACTGGAGGCTGGTGCTGGTTCTGGTGCACTGAGTTGCTGGCTGCTGCGGGCGGTGGGCCCCGATGGGCAGCTCACCTCCTTCGAGCGGCGAACCGACTTTGCCGATGTCGCCCGAAAGAACGTCGGGAACTTCTTCGGTGGCCTGCCACCCAACTGGTCGCTGGTCGACGCCGACCTCATGGACTCAGGTGACGCGGCACCTGAGTTGACCGTCGATCGGGCAGTGCTGGACATGCTCGCGCCCTGGGAGATGCTTCCGGTGGTGGCCAAGATGCTGGTATGCGGGGGAGTGTTGACCTGTTACGTCGCAACCACGACACAGCTTTCTAGCTTTACCGAGGCGCTCCGGGAGCACGGCGGTTTCACCGAGCCACGAATCTGGGAGTCTATGGTGCGGGAATGGCATGTGGAGGGTTTAGCGGTTCGACCCGATCACCGGATGGTTGCCCACACCGGCTTTTTGCTTACCACCCGCCGACTCGCCGAAGGCGTCAGCGCGCCAGCCCGGCAACGCAAGGCAAACAGTCACCTTCGATAGCGTTTCACGTAAACAACTCCCGTGCGGCACGGGACTTGTCATGGTCTGAGCCGATAGGCTTAGAGTGTCGGTCAATACATCGGCGGGCAGTTTAACGCCATAAGCGGTATTTCTACCGCCACCTGACTACCCGTAAACGCCGGAGGTGAGCGATCGTGAGTACCGACCGTGAGGAAGTTCTGCGTCGCGAGCAGCGCAGCGACGGTGACGCCGACGAGCTCACCGAAGAGCGGCTGGCGCGCGCGCAGGCAAAGGTCGCGACACTCAGCGATCAGAACGACAAGCTCGCCACTACGCTCCGTGAAGCTCGCGACCAGATCGTCACACTCAAAGAAGAGGTCGACCGGCTGGCCGCGCCACCCAGCGGCTTCGGGATCTTTTTGTCGCTACACGATGACGGCACCGTGGACGTATTCACCGGCGGTCGCAAGCTGCGTGTCACGGTGTCGCCCGCTATTACCGCAAGCGAGCTGCGGCGTGGCCAGGAGGTCATGCTCAATGAGGCATTGAACGTGGTCGCGGCGCTGGGGTATGAACGCGCGGGTGAAGTCGTGATGCTCAAAGAACTTCTGATTCCTGAGGACCTCAACGCAGATACAGCCACCGCTGTAGCTGACCGCGCCCTAGTGATCTCCCGTGCCGATGAAGAGCGGGTAGTGCACCTGGCGGAGACGTTGCGCGACGTGCCACTGCGGGCCGGCGATGCGCTGCTGGTTGAGCCTCGCTCGGCGTACGCCTTCGAACGGATTCCCAAGTCCGAGGTCGAAGAGCTGGTGCTGGAGGAGGTTCCCGACATCGACTATCAGGCCATCGGTGGGCTCATCAGTCAGATCGAACAGATTCGCGACGCTGTTGAGCTGCCATTCCTGCATGCCGAACTGTTTCGCGAGCACCAGCTGCGCCCACCGAAGGGCGTGCTGCTCTATGGCCCTCCTGGTTGCGGGAAGACTCTCATTGCGAAGGCTGTGGCTAACTCACTTGCCAAGAAGATCGCAGCCACACGTGGTGACACCGGCGCTTCGCAGCCCAAATCGTACTTCTTGAACATCAAGGGTCCGGAGCTGCTCAACAAGTACGTCGGCGAAACCGAGCGTCACATCCGACTGATTTTCCAACGTGCCCGCGAGAAGGCTTCGGAGGGCACACCGGTGATTGTGTTCTTCGACGAGATGGATTCGATCTTCCGCACCCGCGGTTCTGGAGTTTCCTCCGATGTGGAGAACACCATCGTGCCTCAGCTGCTGTCGGAGATCGATGGCGTCGAAGGGCTGGAAAACGTCATCGTGATCGGCGCGTCCAACCGGGAAGACATGATCGATCCGGCCATCCTGCGGCCAGGCCGGCTGGATGTGAAGATCAAAATCGAACGGCCCGACGCCGAAGCGGCACGCGACATCTTCAGCAAGTATCTGCGGGAAGATCTGCCGATCCACGGCGAAGACCTTGCCGAACACAGCGGCTCTCGCCAAGCCTGTATACAGGCCATGATCCAAGCTGTCGTGGAGCGAATGTACGACGAGTCCGAAGACAACCGATTCCTAGAAGTGACGTATGCCAACGGCGATAAGGAAGTGCTCTACTTCAAGGACTTCAACTCCGGTGCGATGATCCAGAACATCGTGGACCGCGCCAAGAAGATGGCGATCAAGGACTTCTTGGTGACGGAGAACAAGGGTCTGCGGATGCAGCACCTGCTGGACGCGTGCATGGATGAGTTCCGGGAGAACGAGGACTTACCCAACACCACCAATCCCGACGACTGGGCACGTATCTCCGGCAAGAAGGGAGAGCGCATTGTGTACATCCGCACTCTCGTCACTGGCAAGAACAGCGATTCAGGTCGATCTATCGACACCGTGACCAACACCGGTCAGTACCTATAACCAGTGGTTCCCTTCCGACGTTCCATCGCTATTGGCTGCCTCGCCCCACGCTTCGTTGTAGGCCGCGGCTCCGACGGCCTTGGCGGTAACCTCCCGGCGAGTACGCCAAGAGCGCGCGCTGGTAGGTGCGTTAGGGTTGGGCGATGCACGGCAACGCTACGGTCACCGCTGTCCATCGCGACCCAAGCTCGTCACAAGAATTGATCGGGACGCAGCCCGAGCATGCCTCGGCATCCGAGACCACGAAGCAGCATGGCAACCGGTTGGCATGGCTAGACGCACTACGTGGCTTCGCCGCGCTCGTGGTGGTGTATGAGCATGTTGGCTATCACGTGCTGTCCGATGTTAGGGACGCAACCGACAGGTGGTTTTCTGCGGGTACCTTCGGCGTAATGCTGTTCTTCATCATCAGCGGATACATCATTCCGGCGTCGCTGGAACGCAAGGGCAGCGTACGCAGCTTCTGGATCAGCCGTGTGTTCCGGCTCTACCCACTCTGGATCACTGCGCTAATAGCGGTTATTGCGTTGCGGGTAGTCAACCGGCATCCGTCGGAAGCCTTCATGCATGACAACCCCCTCACATCGCTGTTGGGCCACGCCACCATGCTGCAGGATCTGCTCGGCGTGCCTAGCACGGTAAACGTAATGTGGACGCTGTCCTATGAGATGGTGTTCTACCTGCTGGTTACTGGGCTGTTTATCGTGGGGCTGCATCGGTTCAGCGCTGAGATCGCGCTGCTATTCGCCGGCACCGCGCTGCTTGCGGGCCATCTGCTGCCGAAACTGGCGATCTCGGGGGGCCCGCTGAAAGTTACGGGCACGGTGGTTCTCACGGCCGTGATCTTGGGTGCGGGCCTGCTGGCCGTCGTCAGTGGCAAGCGTTGGCCGCTGATTGTCGGGGGGGTCGGGCTCGCGCTGCTTGCGCTGGTGTTGGTAACAATTAACGGCCGGGCGGGTGCGTGGTCTGGCCTGATGATTCCAGCGTTCATGTTCGCGGGTACCGCGATCTACCGAGCAGATAGCGGGCAGACTAGCAACCGCAAGGCGTGGGTAACAGCGCTAGCCGTGTTGGCGATGGGAATCGCGGCAGGGTTGTACAACACCACGTTGTGGGGGATGAGCCCCGACCAGATCAGCATGGAGCGCTGGCGTTGGATCACCGCGCTGTTGTTGGCTGCTGGCTTGTTCGCTACGGGCCGACTGGTTCGGCATTGGCGACTACCGCGAATTCTGACATGGCTGGGAGTCATCAGCTTCTCGCTCTACCTGCTGCACCCGCTGTTCGTGGGGGTCTTCGAGCATCGGCTGGACAGGTTCGGCAACGATCCCATCGTGGTGCAGCTGGCGATCTTCGTAGGCTTTGTCGCCCTGATCGCACTGTGCTGCACGCTGACCTATCGATGGATCGAGGCGCCGTTCCAAAAGCTGGGGCACCGGGTCGGGCGCCGCTGGGAGGAACAGCGCGGCTCCGATGCCGGACTTCTGCCGGCGCGTGTCCGGCGCGAGCCGAGCACGTAGTCTGATGCCATGAGCGTGCGCCGCGTGATGGGGACTGAGGTCGAGTACGGGATTTCTGTCCCCCACCAACCGGGTGCCAATCCGATGATGACGTCGTCGGCGATCGTCAATGCCTATCGAAGCCGTCCCGAACTTGAACCCAGCAAGGGAGCCAAGTGGGACTACGAAGAAGAGTCGCCGCTACGGGATGCGCGCGGTTTTAACTACGGCGGCAAGCTCGCCGATTCGGCAGAGACAGTCGCGGACGAGGACACCGGCCTGGCCAACGTAGTGCTCACTAATGGTGCACGGCTCTACGTCGATCACGCCCACCCTGAATACTCCACGCCGGAATGCACGAACCCACGTGCGGTGGTCGTCTGGGACAAGGCCGGCGAGCGCGTCATGGCCGAAGCTGCCCGTGTGGCGGCATCGGTGCCGGGTAATCCCGCGATCAATCTTTACAAGAACAACACCGACAACAAGGGCGCTTCCTACGGATCGCACGAGAATTACCTGGTGCGCCGCGATACGCCATTCAGCGATCTCGTCGCACATCTGGTTCCGTTTTTCGTGACCCGGCAGGTGATTTGCGGCGCGGGACGCGTGGGCCTCGGTCAGGACGGCACGGGCGCCGGTTTTCAGATCAGCCAGCGCGCTGACTTCTTCGAAGTCGAGGTCGGTCTGGAAACCACCTTGAAGCGACCCATCATCAACACCCGGGACGAGCCGCACGCCGATGTGGAGAAGTATCGACGGCTGCACGTGATCATCGGTGACGCCAACTTGTCTGAGGTAGCCACGTACCTCAAGATGGGAACCACCGCGCTGGTGCTGTCGATGATCGAAGAGAACTGGCTATCGGTCGTTGTCGCACCAGCTGATCCGATTCGTGACCTGCACGCGGTCTCCCATGACCCGCAGCTACAGCACAAGCTGACCCTGCGGGACGGCCGGCGAATGAGCGCATTGGAGATCCAGGAGCACTACCTGGCACAAGCTGCCGCATTCGTCGACGATCGCTACGGCGCTGACGTCGACGAGATGACCGCCGACGTGCTGAGGCGATGGGAATCTCTACTGCAGCGACTGCGCACAGACCCGATGCAGTGTGCGGACGAGCTGGATTGGGTAGCCAAACTACGAATACTCGAAGCGTTCCGTAACCGCGACAGCTTGCCGTGGAGCTCGCCCCGACTCCAGCTGGTGGATCTGCAGTATTCAGATGTGCGACCCGAAAAGGGGCTGTATCACCGTCTGGTCGCTCGGGGGGAGATACAAACAATGATCACCAGTGACGAAGTGATTGCTGCGATGGGTGCACCGCCGGAGGATACCCGCGCGTATTTTCGGGGTCGCTGTCTGGAGAAATTCGGCAGCTCAGTGGTGGGTGCAAGTTGGGATTCGCTGATCTTTGATCTAGGTCAGGCATCGTTGGTACGGATTCCCATGATGGAGCCGCTACGAGGCACCCGGGCACATGTAGGGGCGCTACTAGACGAGTGTTCTTCGGCGCAGGAGCTGGTTTCGCATCTAACTAGCGGGCGTTGATCGACCAACTGCCCGTCCGGTCACGGTACGGTCGAAGTATCGCAGCAGCGGGATCTATCGCTTAGATGCGGCCGAACTCTCCAAACGCAAAGGTGGATGGCATGGCTACCAAAGACGCCGGCGGACAAGCACACAAGGCGCAACGGTCGACCGAAGACGAAGTGGATGAGGCCGTTCCAACGGCAGATCCCGAGGCGGCACAGCGGCAAGAAAAACTTGACGAAGACGTTGATGACATGCTCGATGAGATCGATGCGGTGTTAGAAGAAAACGCCGAAGAGTTTGTACGAGGGTATGTGCAGAAAGGCGGAGAATGATGGGTGGTGGTTGAGGCGGCCGGTTCAGCTTCCGCCTCGCTACGTTCTCGTCGCCTTGTGTACCATTCCGCTTCGCTCCATTCTTGTACACGGCGGCTGCTGCGGCCTTGCGAGGCGAAACCTGATCCCGACCTAAGCCCAGTGCTGCGGCGGGCTCCTGCGGCCTTGGCAGTTTGATCTACTGACAGCCACTGGAGCTCGGTTATTCGAGTACTGAGTATGGTGTGGACAGTTGACTCGATAACAGGAAGGAACGTCAGTGACGTCGATCGGCGACCACACCGGCCGGCTGCCGGGATTCATGGCGGCACCTGGGGTCACGTCCTTTAGTACCTTCCTCGGCATGGCGGCACCGGAGCTACTGCCCGGAAATCGCGATATTGGCGGAGGCGGGGGCATGAACAGCGCTGTAGGGGCGGATTTCGCGCCGCACGGCACCACGATAGTTGCGGCCACGTTTGCCGGCGGCGTCGTCATGGCTGGAGATCGCCGGGCTACCCAAGGCCATATGATTGCCCATCGCGATATCGAGAAGGTTTTTCCCGCTGATCCGCACTCGATGGTGGGAATAGCTGGCACGGCCGGCATCGCCACGGAGCTCGTGCGGCTATACCAGGTTGAGCTGGAGCACTACGAGAAGCTCGAAGGCGTACCACTGTCACTTCGGGGTAAGGCCCACCGCCTGTCCAGCATGATTCGCGCCAATCTCGGTTTGGCGATGCAGGGGCTGATGGTGGTTCCGTTGCTTGCCGGGTACGACGCTGACGCCCCGACTGCGACACAGGGCAAGAAGGCAAGACAGAGCAAGAAGGCGGCCCAGCGAACCGGACGGATCTTCAGCTATGACCCTACCGGCGGGATGCATGAGGAACAGCATTACCACTCGGTCGGCTCTGGCTCGGTGTTCGCGAAGTCCGCACTGAAAAAACGTTACCGAGCCGACTCTTCGGTCGACGAGGTGGTGAAGGCGTGCGTGGAGGCGCTGTATGACGCCGCCGATGACGATACGGCCACGGGTGGACCGGACATGACCCGTAAGCTCTACCCCACAGTGCTGGTCGTAGATGCCGACGGTGTGCGCCGCATCGCGGAGTCGGAGTTGGAATCCATCGCCGCTTCGATGCTCGAAGTGCGCACATCAAACCCAGGCGGATAGGGGAGTTTGCACTCTTATGGCCATGCAGTTTTACGCATCACCCGAGCAGATCATGCGGGACCGCTCGGAGTACGCCCGTAAGGGCATCGCCCGGGGGCGCAGCGTCGTAGTGCTCAGCTATGCCGCGGGGGTGCTGTTCGTAGCCGAGAACCCGTCGAAGGCGCTGCACAAGGTGAGCGAGATCTATGACCGGATCGGCTTCGCCGCAGTGGGCAAGTACAACGAGTTCGAAAACCTTCGTACCGGCGGTGTCCGGTTGGCCGACATGCGCGGCTACCAGTTCGACCGCCGAGATGTGACTGGGCGTGGGCTCGCCAACACCTACGCCCAAACTTTGGGCGCTATCTTCACCGAGCAGTCCAAGCCGTATGAAGTCGAGATCTGTGTCGCCGAGGTGGGGGAGTCACCCGACGACGACGAACTGTACCGCCTGACCTACGACGGTTCGGTCGGCGACGAACCGGGCTACGTGGCCATGGGTGGACAGTCGGAATCGATCACCGCCAAGCTGCGCGAAGGGCACGATTTCTCGCAGAACCTTCATGACGCACTCACCCTTGCCGTCTCGGCGTTGTCGAGCGTTGGGGGAGATAACGGTAAGCACCGCACCCTGGCGGCGGCGCAGCTGGAAGTCGCGATACTGGAACGTGAAGCCACCGGACGGACGTTTCGACGTGTTGTCGGCGCTAGGTTGGATAAACTGCTGCAAACCCCCGGCAAGGGTGGCTCTGCCACGGCCGAAACCCAACCTGATGAGCCCGCAGACGTGCCGGAGCCTGTAGATACTGGCGAAGCTGCGCGAGGCGCGGCGCCCGCGAAGGCTCGTAAAGACAGTAAGTCAACGGGCGGTAAGTCCAGCAACGACGCAAAGAGCGGCGGCGAGTAGCTCATTTTCTGGTCAAAGGCTTTGCTGCCTAGCTACTTTCGCTGATTAGTAATTTGTTCGGCACTCCTTACCAACGACCCATTGTCGGACACTCTAAGGTCGTAGTTGTGGATAGACGGATATTTGGCATAGAGACCGAGTACGGCGTCACCTGCACATTTCGGGGGCAGCGGCGCCTTTCGCCCGACGAAGTAGCCAGATACCTGTTCCGGCGGGTCGTCTCGTGGGGACGTTCCAGCAACGTCTTCTTGCGCAACGGGGCCCGCTTGTACCTGGATGTGGGCTCGCACCCCGAATATGCGACACCCGAATGCGACTCGATCACCGACCTTGTGACCCATGACCGCGCCGGTGAGCGGATCTTGGAAGGCCTACTCATAGACGCCGAGGGCCGACTCCACGATGAGGGCATCGCCGGCGAGATCTACCTGTTCAAAAACAACACTGACTCAGCGGGTAACTCCTACGGATGCCATGAGAATTATCTGGTTTCCAGGCACGGCGAGTTCGGTCGGCTCGCCGACATTTTAATTCCGTTCTTAGTCACACGGCAGCTCATCTGTGGTGCAGGCAAGGTGCTGCAGACGCCGCGCGGGGCGGTGTATTGCCTGTCTCAGAGAGCCGAGCACATATGGGAAGCCGTGTCCAGCGCCACCACGCGGTCCCGTCCGATCATCAACACGCGAGACGAACCGCACGCCGACGCGGAGCGGTTCCGCCGGCTGCATGTCATCGTGGGCGATTCAAACATGAGCGAGACCAGCACCATGCTCAAGCTGGGAGCCACCGACATCGTGCTGCGGTTGGTGGAGTCCGGCGCGACGATGCGAGATCTCACCTTAGAGAACCCGATCCGCACAATTCGGGAGATCAGCCACGATATAACCGGTCAGCGGCTTATCCGGCTCGCGAACGGCCGGGAATGTACCGCGCTGGAGATCCAGCAGGAGTACCAGCAACGCGCCAGTGAGCTCATCGACCGCGAAGGCGGATCGGAAATTGACCGTCGCGTGGTGGAGCTGTGGGGACGACTGATGAAGGCGATGGACACCGGTGACCTGTCCACAGTGGAACGTGAGATCGACTGGATAGCGAAGTGGAAACTCATCGAGCGCTATCAGGCCCGTCACGATGTGCCGCTGTCGAGCTCCCAGGTCGGGCAGCTGGATCTGGCCTACCATGATATTCGGCGGGGCCGGGGATTGTTCTCGGTATTGGAGCGCCGAGGTGCGGTGGATCGGCTCTGTAGTGACCTGCGAATTTTCGAAGCCAAATCGATTCCGCCGCAGACCACTCGGGCGAGGCTTCGCGGCGAATTCATCCATGCGGCCCAACAGCGCCGGCGAGACTTCACGGTGGACTGGGTGCACCTCAAGCTCAACGATCAGGCGCAGCGCACCGTGCTGTGCAAGGATCCTTTCCGCGCCCACGACGAGCGGGTAGACCGCTTGATCGCTGGCATGTAATAGCCAGCGCATCGGCGGAACTCTAGTTATTGGCGTGGTCCGGATGATCGAGGCAAGGTCCGACCCGTATTGCTGACGTTACCTCTCGGCGCTGGGGTCAGTCGCGCCAGTAAATTCCGCAGTCGGGCCACAGCGGCTGCAGGCGGCTGAGAATTGGAGAAAATACCACTGATATAATCTTTGGCACTTATATATTTGCTGCCACTATGAAATGTTTCATCGCTCGATAAGCCATATTGAGAGTGGCCAAGATAGTGGCATGTGTCACGTATCAACTCGTCCAAACGACCTGAATTATAATCGCGCAAATCGAGATATGCACCGGATCCAAGGTAGTAGTGGCCGAAGTGAAGTAGCATGTCTCGTGGAACATCAATCTGCGGCGAAAATGCACTGCGAAGTTGAATGAAAACCCCAGCCAAAGTTTTCCGTTGGACTCCACTTTCTCCGCTTTCTATCCTCCGGACTGTATCTCTACTCACTTCACTTCCATTGGCAAGCTGGTCTTGTGTCAGCTTGAGGTGAATCCGTGCATCTCTGACGAGATCGCCGAGACGACTTGGATCGTAAAGTGTAAGATCTATTATTTCTCTATCTGGATTTGCTATATAATCAAATTTTTGTAATGTTTTTTCTAAAAGATTCCGCTGATCGACAAATGCGGAAGATAGTACATTGATTAGACTTTCGAAAGTTTGGGTTGTTGGTCTGTACTTGCCTGATTCTATTACATGGATATTTGATGGAACTCGACCAACTAATCGAGCTAGCTGACGCTGCGAATAGCCAAGACTGGTACGTGCATCACGAATACATCTGCCCAACTCTTCAGGACCGTATTCGGTGAGATCGATGCCGTTAGCGCGTTGTGCACTTGGTTCGTGCTGCTTGTCTTTGTTCACGCGGACTCGTCTCGTAAGTGTGCTGCCCACCACGGTGCACAAACCTGGCTGCACAAATTTTACGTCTCGACCCCCCGTAATAGGTGCGTTTGGGAGTGACTACGGTCTCGCTCGTACCGGCTGTCATCTCGCGAGGAGTCGTCCAACGTGCCGTCCGCCCGCTGCCGCGCTGAGGAAGTATGCATAGTCGGCGTCGAGTCCACGCCCCATGGTGGACAGCTTCACCGGGCACGCCCGTAGCGCCGCGTCGAGTCCGGCGTGAGGGACCGCGACCACGTTGTGCCGGAGCCTGAGT
>JBGTNI010000072.1:0-84971 GCA_041743105.1 Mycobacteriales bacterium
ACGACGCGGCCGGCACGCCCACCAAGGCGGCGGTTGGCTTCGCACGCGGCCAGGGCGTAGCCGCCGACACGCTGATTCGGCTGGGAGCCAACAGCGAACCGGTGTCCAGCAACGATCCGGCAGCCGTGTACATCGGTGCCCACAAGCACATACCGGGCTCCGACGCGCTGACTGTGCTCGCCGACGCGGTCGCCAAAGCCGTCACCGGGCTTCGCGCCGAGAAGAACATGCGCTGGAATGCACCGGGACTGTCCTTTAGCCGACCGATCCGCTGGATAGTCGCGCTGCTGGGCAACGCGGTGGTGCCGTGCAGCGTCTCCAGCCTCACTGTCGGACGCACCACACAACTGCACCGCAATCGGCCAGCTACCGAGCTGGTGGTCCGCAGCGCCGACGGCTACCTGGAGCTATTAGCCGAGCACGACATCGTCATCGATGCGGCGCAGCGTCGCGAGCAGATCGTTCGCGCGGCCGACAAGCTGGCCGGAAGCGTCGGTGGCAGGGTCGAGACCGACACCGAAGCCGGCCTCATCGATGAGATCACACAGTTGGTCGAGCAGCCATGGGCGCTGTTGGGTTCATTCGAGCGGCGCTACTTGCAGCTGCCCGCCGATGTGCTCACCACCGTGATGCGCAAACACCAGCGTTATCTTCCGGTACGCGGCAGTGACGGTAGGCTGCTGCCGCATTTCGTCGCGGTCGGCAACGGTCGGCACGATGACGACGTGGTGCGGGCCGGCAACGAGGCGGTGCTGCGAGCACGATACGAAGACGCCGCTTTCTTCTGGGAAGCCGACCTTCGGCGGCCACTGAGTGAGATGGCCGACAAGCTCACCCGTCTGACGTTTGCCGAGCACTTGGGTTCGGTAGCCGATCGTGCCGAGCGGATCCGGGTACTGGCGACAGCGCTCGCCGATGTCGCGGGCGATGGGGTGGGCGGCGCAGACGCCGTGACGCTGCGGCGTGCCAGTGAGTTGGCTAAGTTCGATCTGGGCTCACAGATGGTGGCCGAGCTGTCTAGTCTGGCCGGGATCATGGCCCGCGAATATGCGCTACGCGCCGGGGAAACCATCGAGGTGGCCACCGCGCTGGCCGAGATGGAGCTACCCCGTTCGGGTGGTGGAAACCTGCCTATCACGGTGCCGGGCGCATTACTGGCGCTGGCAGATCGGCTGGACCTATTGGCGGGCCTGTTCGCGATCGGTGCCGCACCCACCGGAAGCTCGGATCCGTTCGGCATGCGCCGCGCGGCATTGGGTGTGGTCAGCATCTTGATCGCCCACCCGGTGCTGCAAGGTATCACCGTGAGCACGGGTCTTCGGCTCGCTGCGGCCCGGCAGCCCGTGGCCGTCAGCGGCGCCGCGCTTGCCGAGACGGCCGAGTTCGTGAACCGGCGATTCAGCCAACAGTTGCTCGACGCCGGGCACGACCACAGCTGTGTCGCGGCGGTAGCGCCACGATCTGACTCCCCCGCCGCCGCGGTGGCGATACTGGAGCAACTGATCAAGCACCGCGACTCCGAGGAGTTCGCCGCCGTGGTGGCCACCGCGCAGCGGGTCCGTCGCATTGTTCCCGCCGGCACGCCAGCCGGCTACGAGGTACAGATCCTGCGGGAGCCGGCTGAGCTAGCTCTGCACGAGGCGGTGACCAACGCCAGCGCCCAGCTGCGCGGTGCCGCCGGACGCGATCTGGAGACCTTCATCGGCGTAGCCGGTACCTTGACGGCTCCGATCGAAACCTTCTTCGCCGACGTACTGGTGATGGCCGAAGATCGCCAACTGCGCGCCGCTCGGATGGGGCTGCTTGCCACCATCGGCGAACTCGCGGATCGAGTGCTGGATTTCTCTCCACTGTAGAAGGTATCGGTAGCAGCAGAAGGGTACAGATGTCAGATGATCGGCTCGCGGCGTGTCTCCTTGGGCTCTATCAGCTGTTTGGGCGTCGTGGTGGCGTTTGCGATGCTGTTGTCGGCGTGCACTAATGCCGCAGAATCAACGACAAGCACTACTCTCGTCGACCCATCGGGCCCGGGCTATGGCAAACCTGGCACGCCGATTGGTGGTGAGTTGAAATCTCCAGAGGGAACTCTTATACTCGGAGTCCCCTTCGAAAATACAGTGCACCTGTTGCCTACTGGTGACCCGTTCGATGTCATGCGGAACCTGGTTGGACAGCTCACGGCTGAGGGCTTCACGACATACGCCGACCACTACCGCAGCATGAAATCTGATCTTTCCGATAGCGAATACGCGCTGTGCGTGATCGGCGATTCGACGAAAGCCACTGACCAACCAAACGCCGCCGTACCACTGAACAGCGCTGAATCTGTGGGAAAAACCGACGGCGGGGCACTGGGATGCTACGTAGAAGGCGTCAAAGCAGTTTACCCAAACAGCGTCGAACAACACTCCAGCGGGTCTACTGAATACCGTAACCCGGAGCGAATCGCTATCACGCTGAATATTGGTGAAAGCGGAGGTTTTCCCAACTCATCTATCAGGGTTTACCACAGTGATCCGGCGAACGGTAATCCAACGAACGAAAGTAGCTACTCATATCGGCCAGAGGAACGAAAGACTTATATTCCCGATACCCCCTCGCCCATACAGCCACCTCCGCTACGACTGCCGGAAGCAGGTGGACAGTTAGCTCCAAAAAGCCTGATCCCGCTCAGTGTGATCGGCGAAACCTACCGCGTCGCCGAGCACAGCATGCTCATGGCACCGCCACGGCTACATCCAGGAAATGCCCTAGAAGCAATTTTCCGTGTTGACCAGCCAGATCATGTCGAGCAGGTCTTTAACGCCTACATCCGTCAGATCAAAAGCCAAGTCCACGACTTAACAGAAGACGATATAAAAATCACCCGTGAAACCGTCGACGGTGTTCAGATCTACCATGCGGACCTTAACGAAGGCGCCTCGGCAGGCGACGACGACGGAACCAGCGCTGTCACCGCCAAGGTCGATCCCCGCGTTGGCGCCTTTATATTGTTCGAACGGTATCCGCGCGCTTAGAAAGCTCGCTCAGTTCTACAGGGCTCACAGCTGGTGGCCGAACCATAGAGTGTTGAGCCCGCGATCGGGAGGCCCGCAACGATGGAGGTATCCGACAGCTGGGGCCCAGTGGCTTCGGCCGTATGGCGGCGCGTGGATGTGCCCGACGGCCTGGGTTACGGCTGCGCTCGCGGCACGGCGAGCGGATTCCGCTTAGAAGCCACCGAGGTGGTCCACGACGACACGACGGCCTACTCTGTCGCGTTCACGGTGGAGACCGACAAAACGTGGGCGACGACAGCTGCGCACGCGACGGTGATCGGCCCAACGATGCGCAGCGAACTCACACTGCTGCGCTCCGCCGAGGGGCGGTGGCACCGCGATGGTCATGAACTCACCGAGCTGGAAGGCTGCGTCGACGTCGACATCGCGGCTACATCGCTGACCAACACCCTCGCCATTAACCGGCTCGGCTTAGCTATCGGGCGGTCGGCCGAACTGCAAGTCGCATGGGTTGACGTGCCGTCGCTTGAGTTCACACTCTCCCGGCAGCGCTACGAACGCCTTGCGCCGCAGGGCGATTACGAAAGGTACGTCTACTCAGACGACACGTATGGGCCGTACATGCTCACGGTAGATCGCAATGGACTGGTCGCCGACTACGAGGCCTTCTCGCAGCGTGTGTGGTACTCGGATTCATAGCCGCGCGCATGGGTGTTGCGGTCAGGTGTAATAGACGTGGGCACGATATTCAACGCGGGTGGTCAGGATGCTGCGCGTAGATTAACGCCTGAATTGGCGTGAGTTACGAAAAGGTTTAGTTGCCTTAGCCGCCGCAACTAGGGTGATACCCACACGGGCGACCTGCCCCAAACCACCCTCATCCCGCTGGCGATATGCGGCTCGCCCAGCAAAAAAGGCCGCGGCGCCCCACATCGCATGCTTCAAGCCGGCGTCCTGCACGCCAGCTCGCGCTCCGCTTTGCACCCTGGCTGAAAACCGGCTGAGCCGGTCGCGACCACCCTGAAATCGTGCTCTCATGCCACTGCCGCCTTGGCTAGAACAGCTAAGCCAGCCTGCATCGACGAGCGAGCAATCGACTTCCAGGGCGAGATTTGAGATTGGGGCACTGCTCACTCCTGTGGAAAGTCATACTGTATGCCCCTAATGTAGCAGTCACGACGCGTCGATCGGCCAGATCGACCGCCGCGCTGTATACCGTGGGAACGGTATACAGCGGGGGCTTCTATCCCACCTTGGAGTAGGCGGGTTCAGGTTCCGTCGCAGGTTTGGACTCGGCGTCGAGTTTTGTATCGGCTTTGCGTTCGGGCAGCAATACCGTGAGGGCAACGACGATAGCGGCGATGGCGAACCCGGCTCCGATCCAGAACGCCAGGTGGTAACCGCTGGTCAACGCCGACGCGACGGACCGTCCGCCTGCGATCAGCTCATTGGTTCGTGAAGCCGACAAGGTCGCGAGCACGGCTAGGCCTAGCGCTGCGCCGACCTGCGCGGTGGTGTTAATCAGGCCCGACGCCAACCCAGCGTCGCTTTGGGTGGCACCTGACATCGCCAGCGTCATTAGCGCCGGGAAACAGAGGCCGGCGCCGACGCCGAGCAGGATCATCACCGGCAGCACGTGAGTCAGGTAATCGCCATCGACTGGCGCCCGCGTGAACAGGACGAGCGCCACCGCGATCAATCCGAGGCCGGGCAGCAGTGTGACCCTCGCACCGAAGCGCGTGATCAGCTGTTCGGAGTACCGGATCGACAACAGCCCCATCGCAAGCGTGGTGGGCAGGAATGCCAACCCGATCTCCAGGGCATCGTAGCCGAGCACCCGCTGTAGGTAGAGAGAGCCGAGGAAGAACATCGCGAACATCCCCGAGACCATCAGCGCCATCACTACATTGGCTCCCGTGACGTAACGCGACCGGAAGATCCGTAGTGGTATCAGCGGGCTTGCCGCTGTAGCCTCGCGAGCGAGGAAAGCGGCAAGCAGCGTGAGCGAGAGAACGCCCAGTCCTAGCGTGCGGCCGGCGGTCCAGCCGTAGCGCGCGGCAGGCTCAACGATTGTGTAGACGAGCAGCATCAGGGCGCTGGTGATCAAGATGGCACCCGGAATGTCCGACCCCTTATCGATTCCGATGCCTCTATCGCTGTCGAGCAAACGGACGGAGAACATCGCCGTCGCGATGCCGATCGGCAGGTTGATGAAAAAGATCCAGTGGTAGTTGAGCGTTTGGGTCAGGATCCCACCGGCCAGCAATCCCACCGACCCACCGGCGGAGGCGACGAAGGCGTAAACCCCGATCGCCTTCGCCAGCTCCCGTGGCTCGGGGAACATGGTGACGATCATGCCCAGGATCACCGCTGAGGTCATGGCGCCGCCGACGCCCTGGAGGAAGCGAGCCCCGACAAGCAGCCACTGGCTCTGCGCCAGCCCGCACAGCAGCGAAGCCACCGTGAACACTCCCAGACCAGCCAGGAAGATGTTCCTGCGCCCGATCAGGTCGCCAAGTCGTCCGGCGAGCAGCAGCAAACCGCCGAAAGCGATCAAGTAGGCGTTGACCACCCATGCGAGGCTCGACGTCGAGAAGCCGAGATCATCCTGGATAGACGGGAGCGCCACGTTCACCACGGTAACGTCGAGAACGATCATCAGCATCCCTACGCACAACACGTAGAGCGCGATCCAGCGGGAGCGGTCAGTGTGCTGAGCGGTCGCCTGCGGGTGCTGCCTGGTCGATCCGACAGTCTCGGCCATCTGGGTAATCTCCTGGGGGTCTGGAAAAGTGGGGTGCATATCGCCGCGAAGGGCTAACCACCGAGTGCCGGAACCCACTGTAATGTGCACTCACTCCAGCCGGTACGCCATGGCTGAAAACAGCTCACTACGGTCTGACTGATCGAAACTTATTAGGTGCACCAGGCCGAGCTCACCAACCCAGGCGCTGGTCCAGCGGTAGGCCACTCTCGTTTACCGAAATGTCTAGGTCGTCGGGCCAGGCGCTGTGTTTGCGCAGTACCACGTCTTCCAAGAAGTCGGGGTCGACCTCGCCGTTGCACAATACTCGAACGGTCGCATGGTCGACGGAACAGGCCAAAACGTCAGCGGTCGGAAAGGGTTTGGCAGCTGAATGGGGCTGCAATAAAATGTCGATCTTCCGCGCCGTAAGTGGACATCCCCACCGACGATCGCGACAGCCTGATTACTGCTGTTAATTCGTGCAGCGATAGGTCGGTGCGACAGTCGGGCAGCCTGGCCGCCGCTTGCACTCCCCCATCCACGTCAATCGGTTCGCCATCCGGGGCGATCAACCGACCCCGTTCCTGTGCCTGCTCTCCGATGGAGTCCCGGGTGCTGTCCACGAGTTTCCGCATTGACAGCACCGCCGTGGTACGCCGCGCTAGCTCCGCCATGACCTTCTCGTTGGAGAGCCAATCGGGGCCGTCGACATACATCAGGTCCGTATCGCTGGGAAGGCCGTACCGCGCTCGTCGATCGCCCCGAGCGCGAAGCGCCACCACGCCCGTCACGCGGAGCACGTCGCGATCACCGCGGTGGACACGGTGGTAAAGCCCGTTCACAACAGCATTTCTGGTCGCTCTGTTCCACGCCGGCACCGCAAGCACAAGTGGTTTATCCGTACGCGCCGCCACTGCGCTGAGTACCGCGGACCATCTACGAGTTGCTTCGGGAGCGCTATCGGCGCGAACCGCAACTCCAAACAGAGGTATCGCTTCGGAGGATCCCTGACGGAGGCTCCGCGCATGTCAGTCGAATTCGGCGTCCTGGCCTTCCAAGGGCAGGACCAGTCCCCACAGACCTTTATCCGCTACTACGGCGAAGTGGGCGTCCTCAGAGCCCGAGTATTCAAGGATCCCTTCGCCACCTGACGCCCCGGCCGAACGGCTCGTGCTAGTCGAGGGGCTAGCTGACTTGGACCGTGTCCTGCTTAAGGTCAGTGATCCTCCGGACGAGTTGGTAGCTCGCGTATGCAACTTTCCTAGGTACAACCCTTGCAGCGAGTTGGAGGCCAGGTGCAGCACGGCAACCCCGGCCGGTGCTTGCCACCCGGCGACACTGACATGCGGTTGCTCTGAATCACCGCGATAGAAAACCACCGCGTCGCAGCGTTGTCCACGCTCGACAATCTCGCGAAGCCAGTCAGATCCCGAATCGTCGTCAGTCCGATAGCGCGATAGGTCGACGTCGTCGGGAACAAAAACGGTATGAAACGAATTCGGGCCGTAGAGCGCCACGGCGGTCCCGGCCTGCTCGCAAGCGGCGAGAAACTCGGCATAATGAACCGGGTCCGCGTCGAGCAGTTTTATCCGACTGACTGCTATCGCGGTTTCGTAGTCTCCCAGACGCCTGAACTCCTGCACCGGAGATTCCTTACCTTCCGAGTCGCTCACCACGATGAAGTTCGCCGATCGCTGTGCTTTAGAAACCCACGGATTCCGGCCAGGGTTTTTGGGCAGGTGAGTGACGCGCAGCCAATCTCCATAGCTCAGTTGGAGACAGTCCAATTCGAGCATGTCATCCACCGCGGTGCCGACACGCGTCTGGGCGCGGACCAGCGGTGGAAAGACCGGATCGGCGGCACGATCGGGATATGCCCTACATAGCTCGACAGCGTCGATGGCCGCACGCCGGCGCACCAGCCCGCGACCGCTGCTTCGGGCACCATCGGATGCTCTGCCCGCAACCTCGCGAGCAGCGCGTCGTTGCTAGCCGGCTCGGCTGATCGCCGGTCGTTCGTGGCGGCCCCCGCCTGGCCGTCTTGATAGGCAGCGCGCGCCAAGGCTTCCACCTGATCAGGACCGAGTCGATCAGAGCCGACATCACCGCGGGTGGCCCGGGCGGCACAGTGGACGGCGTATGCCTTCCAGTTCAGCCGGTCGGATGCGACCATCCGATGTGCCGGTATCAGGTCGGATGGCAGTATGTTTCGCTGCGGCGTTTCCTCAATCAACGTCTCAGGATCGACCGGCGCTGGGAGCGGGTGTGGTTCGACAGGCGAAACTGGCGCTACGGATGTCTGCGTCACCGCAGGCGAGACCGGCGCCTCGGCAGCGTCTGCGGCGGTCTCGTCCGAAGAAACTTCGCCCGTGGCATCGGGGCCAGTAGACACGACCGGAGACGAGGAGCCACGTTGTCGGCTACGCCTTCTGAAAGCTCTTCCGAGAGTTTCGCGCGTTAGGCGCAGCAGATAGCTGCTCCGCGACTCTCGGCGGGGCGACATCTAGGAACTCCCTTCAGATAACCGCGATGCTGACCTGGCAGTGCGTAGAGCTGAGCCTGGTTCACCGCTGGCGACTGCCCGAACCTATCGAGACGGAGCCGCCAGCTGACGCTAATATGCCAGAAATGTCTGTTTGTGTTGTCGACCTTGCCGCCGGATTAGTGGGCGAGGAGAGCGCTCAGTGGTCTTCGTCGCGGACTGGGAGGGATGCTGGCACCGACCAGGCTGCGTGAGTGGCCTGTCTGAGTCGCTCCTCTTCGTTCTGCTCGATGTGGCTCATTGCCCAGCGCAGCAGTGGTGGTGCCATTAGTGAGGTCGCAATGGCGACGACGATGACGATCGTATATGTCGCGGTGCTCAGCACGCCGAGTTGAAGCCCCACCATGGCGATGATGACCTCCACCACGCCACGGGCGTTCATTCCGGCACCCAGCGCCAACCCTTCCCAATGGCTGAGTCGGCTCAGCCGTGCGCCGAGGTAGGCGCCGGCGAATTTGCCTACGATCGCCACCGCCAGAACCACTACGGCGGCGAGAAGCACACGGGGGTCGGCCAGTGCGGTCAGATCCATGCGCAGCCCCGCGCTGGCCAGGAACAGTGGAACCAGTATAGCTAGCACAAACGTGCGGAGCGGGGCTAATTTCGCCGGGTCAGCCACCCGAGTCGAACCGATCACCATACCGATCACAAATGCGCCGAAAAACGACTCCATTTTCAACGCGTGGGTCGCCGCCGCGCCCAACAAGACGATGATCACTGTCGTCGCGACAGTCGGGCCCGCTTCGGCGCTGCGGTCGGCGATTCGTAGGGCCAAGCGTGTCAGTGGCCGACCGACCACAACAGCGACGACGATAAAACCAACAAGAGACAGCACGGATATCGAGACCAAACCCACGCTCACTCCGACCGTGGCCATTCCCGCGACGATGGACAGCAGGAACCAACCCACAACGTCGTCCACCGTTCCGGCCGCTAACGTGAGCTGGGCAACGTTCCGGTGCAGCATATTCATATCCGCCAGTGTCTTGGCGATCACTGGGATAGCTGTCACACACATGGCGACGCCGAGGAACATAGCGAAGGTTCCACGGTTCGAACCCGCCGGTATCAGCGAGGCAGGCAGCAGGTAACCCGTGGCCACTCCAAGGGCCAGCGGAACAAGTAGACCGGACAGGCTCACTCGTACCACGGTGGCTCCCCTTCGCCGGACCATTCCCAAGTCCATCTGCGCGCCCGTGATGCCAACCAGCAGCAGAATCCCGAGCTGGCCAAGCGCATCCATCAGATGAGCCTGCTCGGGATTGGTCGGCAGCAGCCAACCGGCAACGCCCGGGAAGACATGAACGAAGAGTGAAGGGCCGAGCAACACACCGGTCAGCAGCTCGCCTACGATGGCGGGCATTCCGTAACGCATGGCCAATCGCCCTAAACATAAGGCGACGAGGAGCAGTACGGCCACTTGGAGGAGGAAGACCAATAGGTTGTGCGGGGGTAGTAACGGAGCCGATGCAGGAGCCAGGCTTATGGGGGCCTCCTAGATGTTCAGGGCCGCTTAACCCGTCAGCGCACAGTGTTCCTGTCGGGCGTCGATGATCCCAACAGGATCCTACCCTGCCGTACGCTAGCTGCACTTTCGTGGCCGCAGGATCCCCGGACGTGGGGAAGAACTCGGAAGGAGCCCTACGCGGCCGGAACCTACCCTGCACGCTAGCGTGTGCGCCATGACAGAGACGATCGTCGTCGACGACATCGCCAAGAGCTACGGGCAGTGCAAAGCTGTCGACGGTGTTTCGCTCTCCGTCACCGAGGGCGAGTTCTTCGGGATCCTCGGGCCTAACGGCGCCGGTAAGACGACCACGCTGGAGATCCTGGAAGGCCTGCGACGGCCAGACCAAGGCAACGTAGAACTCTTCGGGCATTCACCGTGGCCACGCAACCCCCGGCTGCTGACCCGCATCGGTGTTCAGCTGCAGACATCGGCGTTCTTCGAACGGCTGACCGCGCGCGAACAGATCCGGGCATTCGCATCGCTGTATGGAGTCAAGGCCGCCAAAGCCGACGCGATGCTGGAAACTGTGGGCCTCACCGATAAGGCCAACACCCGCACCGAACAGCTTTCGGGCGGCCAAACGCAACGACTCTCGATCGCCTGCACACTTGTACACGACCCGGAATTGGTGTTCTTGGACGAGCCCACAGCCGCGCTCGACCCCCAAGCACGCCGCAACCTGTGGGATCTGCTGGGCGGCATCAATGCCAGTGGTCGCACTGTGGTTCTTACCACCCACTACATGGACGAGGCTGAGACGCTATGCGATCGGGTCGCGATCATGGATGCCGGCAAGATCCTGCGGATCGGTGCTCCGGCGGCCCTGGTGCGTGAACTAGACCGCACCGTCCGCGTCACCCTGGCACACGGCACGCTGAGCGAGGCCGACGCAGCGGAGTTGCCTGGAGCGCAAGGCGTAACCGACGACGACGTCTGCCTCACGATTACGACGTCGGAGCCTACGACGCTGTTGACTGCGCTGGTGGAGCGCCGAGCGCTGACCGATCTCGGAGTCAAAGGCGCCACGCTGGAAGACGTTTTCCTGGAACTGACCGGACGGGAGTACCGAGCGTGAGTGGTTTCCTCATCCTGTCGAGGATATTGGCGCTGGGATTCATTCGAGACAAGACGTCGGTATTCTTCACGATCTTGTTTCCGCTGATGTTCCTGGTGCTGTTCGGTGCCTTGTTCAGCTCCGACGGCACCTCCAAGGCAGAGGTCGTGCAGATCGGAGATGTCATGGCGCTAGACGACCTTCCAGCACCTGCCCGTGCGGAACTGACGGAATCACTCACCCTGACCAAACGGGACGGCGCGTTGCAGGGTCCGCTGGCAAAGCTGCGCGAGGGCGACTATGACGCAGTGATCAGCGAGAAAGGCAACCAGCTGGTGGTGTACTACTCCCAGGCCGACTCGGTGCGTTCGGCAGCGGTACGGGGGGTGTTGGAATCGGTGGTCGACAACGCCAACCTGACGGCAGCCGGTGCGGCTCCGCTGTATGAGCTGACGGCACGGCAGGTGGAGGACGAGTCGATTCAGCCGATCCAGTACCAGACTCCGGGGCTGCTGGGCTGGGCTATCTCCATGAGCGCCGTCTTTGGTGCGGCACTGACATTGGTGGAGTGGCGCCGGCGCAAGATCTTACGCCGGCTGCGGTTAGCTCCGGTATCGCTGAGCGCGGTGATCGGCGCACGCGTAGGGGTCAGTATTGCCATATCGCTGGTGCAAGGAGTGATATTTGTCGGCGTTGCGATGCTGCCGCTGTTCGGGTTGCAGCTATCGGGCCAGTGGTGGCTGGCGGTTCCGTTGATCGTCTGCGGCACCTTGGCGTTCCTGGCGATCGG
This sequence comes from Mycobacteriales bacterium, assembly GCA_041743105.1. Taxonomy (GTDB): domain Bacteria; phylum Actinomycetota; class Actinomycetes; order Mycobacteriales; family QHCE01; genus QHCE01. The sequence goes on from JBGTNI010000072.1 coordinate 11,642, forward strand.
GATGCTAGCCGGATCGTTTGCCAAGACGGCCGAGGGAGCCAGCGGGATCTCCAATTTGATCGTGCTCCCCATGGCGTTCTTGTCCGGTGCGTTCTTCCCAATGGACGCGGCCCCGGCGTGGTTGCGCACCGTGGCAGAGATCTTCCCACTCAAACATCTGGTGGAAAGCACCCGAGATGTTCTGGTGCGCGGCGCCGACTTCGCCGCCGTCATGCCCGATATGGCTTTGCTCTTGGCGTTTGCCATAATCGCCGCCGGGATCGCAGTGAGCCTCTTCAGGTGGGACGACGTCTAGGCGTCCCGGCCTGAAGCATGAGTACAGCAGGTGGGACGACGTCTAGGCGTCCCGGCCTGAAGCATGAGTACAGCAGGTGGGACGACGTCTAGGCGTCCCGGCCTGAAGCATGAGTACAGCAGGTGGGACGACGTCTAGGCGTCCCGGCCTGAAGCATAGGTACAGCGCTACCCTGCGGAAACAGCGCTTAGACGAGGCCCTGCCTTGAGCTAACCATCGGCTAGATTTTGTCTTCAGCGCCAACTTTTCGCTATGGCTTCCAAAGTTGACGCTCTTGGATCGGCCAAGATACGTAATCCCAGTGTTACCAACGGTTTTCCGGGTTAGGGTTAAGCAATGAGAAGTGCGGAAGACGGCGCTAGGGGGGCACACCAGAATCCGATATTAGGTGCCATCCTCGAAGAGTTGAAGTGGTCGCGTACTCGGCTGACTGTTGAGATCAACACATACATGGGAAGGGATTACATATGTCGCTCCACGGTCTCTGAGTGGATCAGTCAAGGGCGGACACCTCATGATCCATTGCCCACCGTGGTGGCTCACGTGTTATCGGATGCAGTAGGTAGAAAGATTACTGTTGCCGATCTGTGGCAACGGGCTGGCAAGGAGTCGACATTGTGGGTGGCGGCAGATTCTTGCTACCCCATGCCTTGGGATTATCGCGGTGTACTTCGCGCCGCCGACGACTGGACCGCTAATACAGGGGGAAATGTGGATGCAGACCGTCGTGTATTCCTTGCTGTCTCTGGTGCCGCGTTAACCAGCATTGGTTGGGGATACGCAGATAATCCGATGCCTGGGGGTCCATTTGGATTACAAAATAATACAAGTATCCCTGACGCCATCACGATCACCCCGGGCATAATCAACGTGATTGAATCAACTACTAGGGAACTGAGAAATCTAGACGATATTGGGGGTGGGAATCGCAATAGTCTACGAATCGCCCACCGGCATTTCCATACCTTAGCGGAGTATGTGAAGTCAGGTAAGGCAGTTGATGCACCCACGCAGCAGCGCTTGTTGACATCGTGGGCAACCCTCTGCGAGTTGGCCGGTTTGATGGCCTTTGACGCTCATCTTTATGGCCTAGCCCAACGATATTGGTTTACCGGGCTCCAGATCACCCACACCACGGGAAATCCAGAGCTAGGAGCGCACATCCTGGGATATCTAAGTTTCCAGGCGGCGCATAGAGGGCAAACAAACGACGCGGTCCAGCTTGGCCAGGCGGCCATGGAGACCGCAGCGAAGGGCGCCAGTGTGGCGGTCCAGGCGTTAGTAACCTCACGCTACGCTCAGGCTCAAGCAGCTCTTGGTAATGACCAAGCTTGCCGCGCGGCGTTAGACAAAGCCAGTAACCTGCTCACCACCCCTGGCGCTCTGGCGAACAAGCCAGAGTATGTGTCGTGGTTTGACTCCAGGATGCTAGAGTCGCAAAGCGGTCACAGTCTTCTCGCTCTAACGCAGGCAAGTTCCCGTAAATCTAATCGTATTATCGAGCAGGCTGATCAGCTTTTAGCGCCGCACATGGTAGGCGGTAGCGATTTTTCCCTCGATTTTACGCGGGATGCTCTTTTCTGGGGTTCCTGGCAGGCGCGCAGTTACATCTGGCGAGATGAACTAGAACAAGCTGTTAAAACAGGCACGGCTTTAATCGACCTTTGCCGATCAGTTCGCTCACAACGCTGTGTAGCGGCACTTCGTCAATTGAATAGCGAATTAACGCAACATCGCGGTGCCCTGCATAAACCACACATCGCAGAATTCTCTCAAGAACTCAACACAGCCATCGCGGCAGCAACATAAGTTCCCTTTTGCTCTGTCGAATAAGCACCCACCTCAAACCCTGGCACAGCGGCTGAGCAACGTCTGTGCCGGACGGCAGCAGTAACCGAGGCCGGTTTAGTCAGGTGCTGCGGCCGGCTGGGATCGGCTTCAGCTTGCGGCGTAGCTGAGCCATGGTGCTCCTCAGATGTCGGCTCCGGAGATTCGACGAGGAGCCGACGCCCGGTGATGAGTGTGCCGGCGCGGTGCTAGGCGGCGCCGGCGATTTGGGCCGGAGCCCGGTAGCATCACGTGAGGGAAGGAGCGCCACGTGAGCGACCTGATCGACACCACCGAGATGTATCTGCGAACCATCCTCGAGCTAGAGGAAGAGGGTGTGGTGCCACTGCGTGCCCGCATCGCCGAGCGCCTGCACCAAAGTGGACCCACGGTGAGTCAGACCGTTGCTCGCATGGAGCGCGACACCTTGGTTCGGGTGGAAGGCGACCGGCATCTGGAGCTCACAGAAACCGGACGACACCGGGCAGTGGCGGTGATGCGCAAGCACCGCCTGGCTGAACTGTTGCTCGTGAACGTGATCGGTTTGGAGTACGAAGTCGCCCATATCGAGGCGTGCCGCTGGGAGCATGTCATGAGCGACGAGGTGGAGCGTAAAGTTTATCGATTACTCGGTAAGCCGTCTGTCTCGCCGTACGGTAACAGTATCCCTGGGCTCGACGAACTCGACGCGGACCTTTCGATCTCCCAAACGGTCACCGCGGCGCAGCCGGCGGTACCGCTCGTCGATGCGCCTTCAGATGTGCCGCTGATCGTACGACGGATTTCTGAGCAATTGCAGACTCACCCGGACCTGCTGCGGAGACTCCACGATGCGGGTGTACAGCCAGGCGCCGAGATCACCCTTACACGCGATGACGACGAGATCATGGTCAACGGGACCGCGGGCACGGTGCGGTTCACCCCAAGCATGACGAACTTGGTGTTCGTGAGCCGGGTGACGCAGCCGGTAACGCTCGGCTAGCCCGGGAGCCATTTCACTGTCCTAGCGCACCACCAATAGGTTACCGCCAAGGCCGCGGGAGCCGGCGCCTAGGAACTGGTTGGGCAAGGCAGTCAAAGGCGACAGCACGGAGCTATAGACGGATGCTTTTGCCCAGCTCGACAAGCCTGCCCAGCTGGGCATCGGCCTTTTGCCGCGAGTCCGACGCCGGAGTTGTCAGCACCAGGGTGAAGCTACCGCTGTCGTTGAACCAACCCACCTCACAGACAGGTCCAGTGTCGGTACCAGTTCCATCGCTACCGTTGCGAGTGATGGAGTAGGCGGAGGTGCCGAGTCCGGTGACTTCTTTGCTCCCATCGGGCTTGATGCGCTCATCGAAGGCCTTGTCGTCAAGTTTGCCGGGAGCAAAGGCCAAGGTCAGATCCGGCAGCGGCGTGGCGGTGGACCGAAGCGTGCAGGATTCCACGTTGTTGTTTGAGCGATGCAGCGCTGCCACGTTGAAGGCGGCGCCGAGCTTCTGTTCGATCTGTTCGTAGCCGAGTTTGCCGCAGATTCCTCCGGCCTGCTCGGCCGGAGAAATGGTTCTAGGCAGCGTCGGTGCAAGCTGTGACGCAGACCGTTGCGTAGTGGATCCGGAGCGCCCCTGGTCGGCGTCTGCATCGGAACTGTTTGCTCCAGAGCCGCATCCCGCCGCGGCAAGCGCTACCAGCAAAATGCCAGCGGCCGCCGCCTTACGCGCAATCGCAGACGTACCATAAGGCCGCGCTGGGATCATGCTGAACCAATCGTTATCTAGGTTAGGGAACGCTCGGCCTTAGGATGCACCTGGCGTAGCGCCGCGATCTCAGTCTCGAAGTCGGCCAACGAACCAAAGGATCGGTACACGCTCGCGAATCGCAGGTAGGCAACTTCGTCGAGTTCTCGCAGTGGCTCCAATATGGCTAGCCCGACCTGGTGGGAAGCAACCTCAGCCACACCCGTGGCCCGAATGCTCTCTTCGGCCTGTTGTGCCAGTAGCGCTAGTGCGTCGTCGTCGACCGGTCTCCCCTGACACGCTTTGCGGACGCCAGAAACCACTTTGCTGCGACTAAAGGGTTCGCTTACGCCGCTGCGCTTGACTACGGCGAGCATTGCCTCTTCTACCGTCGTGAACCGCCGCCCACACTCCAAGCACGACCTGCGCCGCCGAATGGCCTGCCCTTCGTCTGCCTCGCGAGAGTCCACGACGCGCGAGTCCGGATGCCGACAGTACGGGCATCTCATAACCGATATCGCTCCTGCTCACCGTGGACTGAGTAAGGTCTACTGCAGTTTCTCGCCCATGGTACCCGCGCGAACTTGGCGGCCTATGAGCGATCCATGTCTTACGTGCCGTTCAGGCCTTACGGCTGCGGCAGCGCGATCCCTGCAAGAAATCAGCCAAGCCAGACGCTGAGAGGCTATCAACCAGATATGCTCTACTGATTTTAGGAGCGTGAACTATGTCCGACCATCTCTCGGCGAAACTCCCCGGCGTGACGGCGGATGAAGCTAACACCTACGAGGTAGCGCTGGATGTCGTTAACGATGTGATCGGGTGGTACAGCTCCGCTATCTGGCGCGAAAAGCAGCAGACCAGCCCGGATCAAGGCGTTATAGGCCGCTACGAGGCCGCTGTCGCGAAGTGCAGTACAGAGCGTCGCGCGCTCACTCCGGCAGATCAGCCCGCTAACGCTCGAGCTATTCAGGCATACGGCATCCTGATTCGGCAGTTAAGAGCAGGAGCAGCCTGATGGCGGCTGTCACCTGCAGATCAGGCGACAGCGGTCCTGGATGCCGCTGTCTTTCTCTCGAGGATCTGAACCAGCTGTTCGAAACAGTCTGGCAGGAGGCCTATAGCGGCCCGAGCGAGCTACCCGAGCATTCGATCGACTCACCTACTACGTACCTGGTCGGCGGGCAGCCCGGATCTCGGAAAACGTCGATGGTTGGGGTACCCCTCGCCGAACGCCTACGGAACGAAGGTAGACCCTTTGTACACTACGACTTCGACAACCAGCGTCCGTTTCATCCACACGCGGCGGAAACCTTTCCCGGTACATTGGCTGCCGAAGCCGACCCGCTGAAGAGCCGTGGTCGGAAGTGCGTGGACGAAGACATTCGTTCCTGTTTGGTCGGGATGCATGACCGAGCTAGGGCAGCCGGTGTCGACATCATCTCTGAAGGTGCGTTCGAAAATGCCGACTACATCAAGGAACACATCAGTGTCCCAGATCGCGCCGCTGGCCGCCGTTTGCACTTGGCGTACGTCGCCGCACCCGGCTACGTCAGCTGGCCCGGAGTGCTCAAACGCGGCGTGGACGCCTTCGTGGCCACCGGTGAAGGCCGGTTGAATCGACACGACTTTCACAACAGCACGTTAGATCAGACACCGACGGCGGCTAACATTTGTCAAACCAGAAAATCGTCCACGGGATTTCTGTCCACAGCTGCAGCAGCGGCGCCGTCACCTACCACAATCGACTAAACAGCTCGGGTAACTGGATGCTGGCAAGGCTCGCCGGTGAGGCGTTGTCCGATGAGCGTAACCGACGGCGCACACCAAAGGAAACCAAGGAGCTATTGAGGACGCTCGCGACGTTGGATGCCAATCCCGCCACCGCGAAACACCTCGGCGCAGCCGCTTGGCGTTCCGAGCGCGACGGTGTTATCAGCGCCGCGCTCCCGCACCTGCACACCGACACCGCCCGTCGTTTACTGAGTCGTTCGGCGCGCGAACCGGCCTGGCGTAACGGCGGAGGTTTCCGGCAACCGCTACAGGTCCCACGAGCGTCTCACGGACCTCGGTCAAGACCAGCCAATCACCGGACGCCCGGAACCCGTAAGGGCTGAATGCGATGGCAGATGGTAGTAGCCAGCCGGCGCCCGCCTATAACACCGCGGTCGACGTGCCACAGGACCAGCGCACAATTTTCGACGGCGACACGTTCGCGCTGTCGAGTCCCGATGGCAACATCGGCGGCTACGGGCCGGAAGGCTTTTACTCTCAGCAACGGCGCATACTTTCCAGGCTTCGCCTGACAGTGAACGGAGAGCCACCGAGGGCGCTGGGTGGCGACCAGCGAGACTCATTTACCGGAACCTTTGTACTGCGAACCCGCTCCGGTGATATTCCGGCAGACACCGGCACGGCCATACTCCGGCAGCGCGCCGTCTCAGGCGGCTGTCTCCGCGAAGATCTCGCTGTAACCAATCACAGTGCCGAACCCGTGGCGCTCACGCTCAAGCTCGAGTTCGGGGTCGACAACGCACAGCTGGTGGACGTCCGCTCGGGGGCGGTATCGCGCTCACCAGCCGCGACAGAGCAGGTGAACACCCCAGACAACGGCACTCTCCGAATGGTTCTCCGTAGCGATACCACAACCGGTGCACTCGTCGAGGTGGAACCTATGACAGCCGGACCGGCTCTCACGATTGACTCCGACGACAGCAGCCTTAGCTTTGATCTGAGACTCGCACCGCAGGAAACGTGGCGTACCAGCGTCGGGATTCGTTCGCTCCGCAACGGGGTGCCTCTTCCAACCCCGTTCCCGTTCGGAAAACCGATTAAGAATTCCGAACCGGCACGGCGGTCGGCTCATTGGCTGCGCGGTACGGCCAGGATTGCGGCCGGGCCGGCACGGCTGGACGCGACATTCAACGGCCTCATGGTGCAAGCCGAGCAAGATCTGGGGGCGCTAAGAATAAATGACATTCCGGGTATGACCAGCCTGGATAGTGAATCTCGCCCGCCCGCTGCTGGCTCACCTTGGTTTATGTATCTGTACTTTCGAGACGCGTTACTCGCCGGCATAATGTCACTGCCGCTGCAACCTCAGCTGCTGATCGGCACGGTTCGCGTCGGGGCCCGGCTCCAAGGTTCGCGCGTGAATCCCCTGATCGAAGAAGAGCCGGGCAAAATCCTGAACAGAGTACGGCACGATCCAGCCGGCTTGTCGCACTACTACGGCAGCGTGGATGCAACACCGTTATTTGTCATGGCTGTAGGGGAGCTGCACCGCTGGGGTTTCGGCAACGACGTCGCCGATCTAATGCCAAATGTCGATGCGGCCTTGCAATGGATCTCCGAGTACGGCGACAAAGACGGCGATGGTTTCGTCGAATACCAGTCTCCTCCGGAAAGCGTGAGGAAGGGACAGAACCAGTGCTGGCGCGATTCACCCGACTCGATGAATTTCTTCGATGGCACCCCCGCTATGACTCCGATCGCCGCTGGGGATGTACAGGGCTATGTCTACGGCGCGTACCTGGCGCGAGCCGACATCGCCGCTTCCATGGGTGACGCGGCGACTGAACAACGGTATCTGCAGAAAGCTGCTGAGCTGAAACGTCGATTCGACAACGGATTCTGGCTGAGCGATGAGGCGTTTCCCGCTCTGGCGTTGGATAGGGACAAACGACCGCTTGACGTCGTAACTTCTGATGCAGGCCATCTACTATGGACCGGTATCGTCAATGACAACAAGGCGGCCATCGTCGCCGACCGGCTCTTGTCTCCGGAGCTTTTTACCGGGTTTGGTCTACGCACACTGAGCTCACGGGCGGCGATATACAACCCAACCCGGTATCACAACGGTGCGGTATGGCCCCATAACACCGCCATCGGCGTGGCCGGCCTGACCCGCTACGGCCACATCGACCACGCCGGACGTCTCGCTGAAGGACTGTTCTTGGCGGCACAGCACATGCCGACTAACCGTTTTCCGGAGCTCTTCTGCGGTTTCGGCAAGGATGAGGTGAACAAGCCGGTGTGGTATCCCGGAGGCTGCGAGCCGCAACTCTGGGGAGCTGCAATCCCACCCCTGCTGGCAAGAAGCTTCCTTGGTCTCGAGCCGAACCTGCCACGCAACCAGGTTCGGTTGAACCCGGCGCTACCCCAGTTCTTGAGCGGACTCCAACTGAACGGAATATCACTGGGCGGCAGCAAGATCGACGTTCGGCTGGGACGAGATACCCGCGGTAATATTCTGCCGCCAGCAGTCACGGGCGCCAGTAGGGACACCACACTGTTAACGGCACCGCTCTTTGGTTCTGACAGCTATCACCCGCGGCGGTTACGAGCACGCACAATGCCGGCGAGAGTAGCCACCGGCCTTAGGGACAAGGCCGAGGATCTCCTTCTTCGCCATCGGAGGTAAGAGGAGCCCCTCTGCGACTGGATGGTTAGAGCCCGGATGCTCTTAGGCGGCATTCACCGTGTCGGTGAACCGCTGCCGCGCTGCTTGCCGGGATACTCCCAGCACTACCGCGATCTGATTCCATGACCGCCCGTGTGCACGGGCAATTTCAACAGCCTCCCGCAGTCGGGCCTCGTCCGCTCGAACGGCCTCAGAAGCGGCTGAGATATAACGGAGGTCGTCAGTGTGATCGACCTCCGCAGTTTCTGGGTCGATCACATCCGCGAGCCGTTCAAACCGTTGCGCTGCCCGCTCGATGTCGTCATCTGTGTGTCGCATTGTCATCACCTCACCCAAGGAATCGGTAAAACTTCGACCGCAGCGGCATGGCGTGGATGACAACCGGGTCGTCCCCATCCAAGTCGAGAATGCCGATCTCCAGCAGTGCTCCATCCCGCGCCGACCCAATGAGCATCGTCAAATCGTCGCCCATAACGACCCGACGCATCGCACTACTGACGGCATGCCATACGTCCGCGTCGGTAACGCCGTGCTTCCGCGCTGGCTCTCCGATCCGCATAGACAACCTGCCTTGTCTAAGGATAGATGTAAGGGCTCGTCATAGGAAGAGGCTCGAGAAGCCAGAGTTTGCCCAGCACTTTCTCACGGCAGAAGCAGGCGTTGGCCGGGCTCGATCCAGACACCGTCGAGGTCGTTGAGTTCGGCAATCTGCAACACCGTTGCCGGCACGCGATGCCGTCCGGCGTGTCGTGCGGCAATGCTCCACACTGTGTCGCCCGATCCCACCACTACGCTCTTGTGCTCCTGCCTCGATCCCGCTCCCATGGCCCGCGTTTGCGTCGCCACAGCCGCCACCAGCAGCACCGCCAGTACTATAAAAACTAGTCTCAGCACTACGCGACCCCGGCAAGTGAGTCGCACCGACGAAGGTCTCGGCGATACTGCTCGGCGTGGCCGGGCCGCGACCGATGCGGATCGTCGGAGCTTGGCGGGCAGCGCAGCAGACTCGACTCGTGAAGATACCGAAGGTTGCGCGATCGTCCGGCAAGCTCTACGCGGCCGCGAGGCGAGGTGGCCCAGGGGCGTCGGACCTGCCGGATCGGAGGAGGGCACCAGGTAGACCCGTGGCTGAGCACCGCCCGTGCGCTCAGCCATTGCGTACTCAGTCATAACACACTCCCGAGGGTCAAACTCTTAGCACATTCGTTCGATAGAACATCCGTACGAGGAGTAGACACCTTGGGTGTGACAAAATCCAGTCCGACCCGGCGCGGCGGACGGATTTTTCGTACATACGTTTGGTTCAATACCCTCACGGAGGTAGCCTGAGTGGGCCAATTGCCGCAATGAGGGTGGTACTAGCGCTGTCCGTGCCGGCACCGCACGCCGCAACGAAAGGGGCCACACGTGGCCAGAAAGACGAGCACGCCATCGGTGCGTCTGGTGGCAGAGCTCCCCGAGACGACAGCGATATCCGATAGGGCAGCGACGATCAGCCCGCGCCAAAAGCGCATTCTTAACGTGATTCGTGAGTCGGTGCGCAGCCGTGGCTATCCACCCAGCGTGCGAGAGATAGGCGAGGCGGTCGGACTCACCTCGCCCTCCAGTGTCGCCTATCAGCTCACTGTGTTGCACAACAAGGGCTTGTTGCGTCGCGATCCACACCGCCCCCGAGCAGTGGATGTACGACCGGATAACACCGTGCGACCCGAAACTACTGGCGATGACTCGGCACAGAGCACCGACGACGCTAGCAACGTCGTAACGTTGCGGCCGCAGCCGCGCTACGTTCCTATGGTGGGTCGCATCGCAGCCGGTGGTCCCATCCTCGCCGAGCAAAACACCGAAGAGGTTTTTCCATTGCCTAAAGAGCTGGTGGGCGATGGCGAGCTGTTCTCGGTGAAGGTGGTCGGAGATTCTATGATCGATGCCGCCATCTGCGATGGCGACTGGGTTGTCGTGCGCCAGCAACCCGATGCCAGCAACGGTGAGATCGTCGCCGCCATGATCGACGGCGAAGCCACTGTAAAAGTGTTCAGCCGCTCCAACGGTCACGCCTGGCTGTTGCCCCGAAATGCGGCCTACAAGCCAATCCCCGGGGATGACGCCACGGTGTTAGGTAAAGTGGTCAGCGTGCTACGGCGGCTGTAGACCGCGCGTGTCACAGGTTGCCCCACACCATGCGTCTACTCAGTGGGATTACGCCCCCCATATACCGTGCCGCGTTTATTACCCGGCGTAGTTGGAGCACCCGCCGGCGGGCGGGCGGCATTCGCCGAATCGCCGTAAACGGTGCCCTGGCCGGCCTTGCCCCGCGGTGCGGTCGGGGCGGTCGTCGGTGGAGCTGAAACCTGCGGCACCGAAGTCGATGCGGCGAAGCTGGAGCCGTACGTGGTACCGCGCGACCCCATGCCCGCTGGCGGCACCGTCGCACCGGGACCTGCCGTAATCTGCCGAGGTACCGGACCTGGCGGATACAGCAACGGCGCCGGGCCGGGCGGAACGTACGGTCCGGAAACCCCGATAACGTCATCTTCTTCCGCTGGCTCGGCCGTGCTATCGGTGGTGGGCCGCCTGCGACGCCAGCGCAGTATGCCCAGGATGCCGGAGACAAGCAGCAGCCCGCCCAGCAGTGCAGTGGCGTAAATGCCGCTCATAAGGTTGGTGTGGTTCAGATCGGGTACGCCAAATCCCCAGCCGGAATCGTCATCGCTTTGGGAACCCTCACTAGAGTTAGCAGCCGCGCGCGCCGGCTTCCATTGCTGCAACGGCTGCCCTACACCCTCGGAAAGGGTGACGAATCCGGCGTTGTCCAATGTGTATCCGATGGATTCACCATGTGGCTCCCCCTGCAGCGGCGTGCGGGTCGGATCGCCGGAAGTCAGAGCTTCGGCGATGGCTCTAGCAGTATTGTTGTCGTCGCCCAACTCCCATTCGTAGGCATCGGTATAGGTGCGCAGTGCCACGTGTTTACCGTCGGGCGCTACTGCTCCCCCGGTCACCAATACCCCTGCGGCCGGGCCTGCGTCGAGGGGACCTCCGGGCGTTCCCGCAGCGGCGATCGTGACGGTGCCTGCGGCACGAAGCGCTACCGGCGCGGTCGAGGGAGGCGCTAACGGCCGCGTGGCGACATACACTTTCGCGGTTCCTGAAGACTCTTTGGTAACGATCACCGGAGTCTTGTCGAGGGGCATGAGCAACGCTTCCGCGTCGTGCGCCCCGTCGGGATAGGCCAAGCGATGGCGGGTAGCGGCACCGGTACCGGGGTTTACCTCCCAGATCACGACGGTCTCGCGCTCCCGATCGTTATCGCCGATGTCGGCGATCCACAGTGTGCCGTCACCGGTGCGGGCAAGGTCTTCGGGATCGAACGGATTCTGCGGCGAGGTCAAGATTCGAGAGATCGAGCATTCTCGATCCAGCAAAAACACGGTCACTTCGTCGCCGCCATCGTTCACGACGGCGTATCCGCTTGGGGTAGCGACCAGGCCACTGGCCTCAGCGAGCCGCGCATCGCTGTTCGTGCACAGCGTGGCCGCGCCCCCAGGGGCCGCCATCGCGGCCAGAGACATCGGCCCAAACCCCAGCAGGGCGCACAGTAGCGCCGCCGCGGTAAAGACGCGGGCAAGTAAGGATTGCAGCACAGACACGTGCTCCAGTGTGACAGAATTGCCACGGAGTCGCCGTAGCTGCCGCAGAACCTTCACCGCTGACGCACTCGACGGCGACACAGCAGCACCGATGACGCCGCTGGTTCATCGACCAAGCGGCGAGTCGTGATGTGAAGCCCCTGCCACACCATCGGAGCTTTTCGTGAAGACCACGGGTGTGCGGTGATTACCGCCACGGCCGTTGATGACGGCGTAGCCGTTTCCGGTCACGACGAGTCCGCTCATCCGGGCAGTTTGGCATAGCGCATGGTCATCGCATCGAGCAGCGTTCAGGTCGTGCAAGCCAGGGCATACAGCTGCGCGGCGAGTTCGGGCGAGACTCGTGCGCGCAGGTTCGTTCCACGCGAATCGTGGCGCACAGCGAGCACCTCGCCATCGCGATAGACGCGTGAGATAACGTCACCCCGGTCGAAAGGGACACAGACATCTACCTCCGTGGCCGGTCGCGGCAGCGCGGCGGCCAACGCCTGACGTAGCTGCTCGATTCCGTCGCCGGTCCGAGCGCAGACATACACCGCGTCTGGTAGGACGCACCGCAGCACGGTCAGTGCCTCCTTGTCGGCGGCATCGATCTTGTTGACCACGAGCAGTTCAGTGGTCTGCCCCGCGCCCGCTTCGGCAAGCACCGTGCGCACGGTAGCGAGCTGACTAGACGGATCGGGGTCGGAGCCGTCGATGACGTGCATGATCACGTCGGCGTCGGACACCTCTTCCAGTGTGGAGGCGAAGGCGTCCACCAGCTGATGCGGCAAATGCCGCACGAACCCGACAGTGTCGGTGAGGGTAAAACCACGACCATCTGGTGTCTGTGCCCGACGCACGATCGGATCGAGGGTGGCAAACAGCGCGTCCTGGACTAACACATCGGCGGCCGTGAGCCGGTTGAGCAGGCTGGACTTGCCGGCGTTGGTATAACCGGCGATGGCCACCGCGGGCACCCAGGCACGCCGCCGGGACTGCCGCTGCGTGCCACGTACGGCAGCCATGGCCGCGATCTCCCGGCGCAACACCCCGATGCGGGCACGGATCCGCCGGCGATCGGTCTCGAGCTTGGTTTCACCGGAACCTTGTCGGGTACCGATACCACCACCGGTACGCGACAAAGCCTGGCCCCAGCCGCGAAGCCGCGGTAGCAGATAACGAAGCTGCGCTAGTTCGACCTGCGCCTTCCCCGCGCGACTGCGGGCGTGCTGGGCGAAGATGTCGAGAATGACAGCCACCCGGTCGATGACCTTGACCTTGACGATGTCTTCAAGCTGGATGAGTTGGCCTGGGGAGAGCTCTCCGTCGCAGATCACGGTATCGGCGCCGGTGTCAGACACCGCATCTTTGAGTTCAGCGGCTTTACCGGAGCCGATATAGGTCGCTGGGTCTGGCTTGTCGCGACGCTGAATCAGCCCCTCCAGCACCTTCGCACCCGCGGTCTCTGCCAGCGCCGCCAACTCCACCAGCGAGCGCCGTGCCTGCGCTGGAGTGCCGCTGGTCCACACGCCTACCAGCACGACCCGTTCCAGCCGCAGTTGTCGGTACTCGACCTCGCTGACGTCTGCCAGTTCGGTGGAGATACCGGCAACGCGGCGCAGCGCATGCCGATCGGAGAGATCGGCATGGTCGTCGTGGGTCGCGTCGCCGTCTACCGGGCGGAAGGCAGCAGTTGCGGGGGTATCGTCTGTGTCCACGGTTATGGCCATACCCTTCTATCGTATACGCCCTAGCCCGAAAGTAGGCAGACTATGCCAGGCCGCATGCCCAGCGCGGGTTTCTCCATCACTGTCCGAGTCTCGGTCCCTGCCGAGCCCGCCGCGATCGGCAAGCTCACCACTGCGGTGGGTGCCGCCGGAGCTGTCGTCACGGCGCTGGATGTGGTCGATTCCGACCACATCCAGGTGGTCGTCGATCTCACGTGCGATACCGCAGACGGCGACCACGCCGAACGTGTCACAGCGATGCTCCACGACACCGACGGCGTGCAGGTCCGTAAAGTCAGTGACCGCACGTTCCTGCTGCATTTGGGCGGGAAGATAGAGGTGACGCCCAAGATCTCGCTGCGTAACCGCGATGAACTCTCCCGCGCCTACACCCCAGGGGTCGCACGGGTTTGCCAGGCCATCGCCGACAACCCCGACGATGCCCGCCGACTCACCATCAAGCGCAATACGGTCGCTGTGGTCAGCGATGGTTCGGCGGTGCTAGGTCTGGGTAACATCGGTCCAGCCGCGTCGCTGCCGGTGATGGAAGGCAAAGCGGCTCTGTTTAAGCGATTCGCCGGGGTAGACGCCTGGCCGGTAGTGCTCGATACCCAGGACGTCGATGGCATAGTCGAGATCGTACGTGCTCTTGCACCGGCATATGGCGGCATCAACTTAGAAGACATCGCGGCGCCCCGTTGTTTCGAAATCGAGCATCGGCTCCGTGAAACGCTGGATATCCCGGTGTTCCACGACGACCAGCACGGAACAGCGATCGTGGTACTGGCAGCCCTCACCAATGCGCTGCGCGTTGTGGGCAAGAAACTCGGCGACGTCCGTGTGGTGCTCTCCGGCGCTGGTGCCGCCGGGACCGCGATCATCAAGTTGCTCATGGCTCAAGGTATCGGAGACATCGTCGCGTGCGATCGGAATGGCGCGCTGTACGCGGGAATGCCGGGGCTGAACCCGGCCATGCGCACCCTCGCCCAGACCACGAATACCGCTGGCTATCGGGGAAGTCTGGCGGGAGCGTTGCATGGGGCCGATGTCTTCATAGGCGTGAGCGCACCCAACCTGCTCACCGGGGACGACATCGCCATGATGGCAAGAGAGCCGGTGGTGTTCGCGTTGGCCAACCCCGATCCCGAGGTGGATCCGCGGGAAGCACGGCGGCACGCGGCAGTGGTCGCCACCGGACGCTCCGACGAACCCAATCAGATCAATAACGTGCTAGCTTTTCCGGGCGTATTCCGCGGGATGCTCGATGCCGGGGCACGCAGCTACTCCGACGAGATGGGGCTTGCAGCAGCTGGTGCTATCGCCGATGCGGTAGGGACCGGGAAACTCAACGCCAGCGTCATCGTGCCGAGCGTCTTCGACCCGCAGGTGGCGCCGGCTGTCGCTACAGCTGTCGCTACAGCTGCCCGGGCGTCGGGGCGGGCGGTGGAGAGAGATTCCGACCTCTCCTAGCCGCGGTGACAGCGGAGCACTGAGCCGTTACAACACGGTGCGGTTGATCAGCTGAAATACTTAGCTGCGACAATGCGGTGGATGTTTGGAGCGCCCCTTACCCCATCCACCGCGCAACCGCTACCAAGGACGCTTGCGATGAGCCCGAACGGTGAGACGAGCAACCCCTACGGCCGCGTGGCTGACGATGGCACCGTGTACCTGGTGACACCGGACGGCGAACGAGCGGTCGGTTCATGGCAGGCAGGTTCGCCAAGCGAAGGTTTGGCGCACTACACCCGCCGTTACGATGACCTCGTCACCGACGTGGATCTGCTAGAGCGGCGGCTGCACAGCAAAGCCGCCGCTCCGCAGAAGACGTTGGAGTCGGCCCGCAAAATCCAGCAGTCGCTGCCCGAAGCGGCGGTTGTGGGCGACATCGCGGCGCTGGAGGTCCGTCTGGCAACTGTTATAGGCCAGGCTAAGGGCGCCGCGCTTGCCGCATCGGACGTTAAAAAGGCCGCGCGCCAGGCAGCGCTGGAGGCAAAAGAAGAACTGGTGGCCCGCGCTGAACAGCTAGCCGGCAGCACTGCGTGGAAACAGACCGGTGAGCAGTTCGCGCAGCTCCTTGCGCAGTGGAAGGCAGCACCCATCATCGACCGCACCGCCGACAAGGCGCTGTGGAAACGCTACGCGGCGGCGCGGGATGAGTTCAACAAGCGTCGTGGCGCCCACTTCTCAACCCTGGACACGACGCGAAAGGCAGCGCTGGCCCGCAAGGTTGAGTTGATCGACGCAGCCGAGCTATTGGCTGACTCCACGCAATGGCAGGCCACTGCGGGCAAGCTCAAGGAGCTCATGGCGGAATGGAAAGAGCTCCCCCGGCTAGCCAAGAGCGGTGAAGAACAGCTCTGGAACCGATTTCGAGCCGCGCAGGACCGTTTTTTCGCCCACCGATCCGCGGCATTTAGTCAGGCCGACTCCGAGCGCAAACGGCACCGCGAGCAGCAACACGCCCTGAGGGCGCAACAGAGCGAACACGACAAGGCCCACAATCCGCTGCTGGAATCGATGCGGCAGCAGGTTCATCGCACTGGGCAGCAGCTTGAGCGGGCACGCTCGACCGGCGATGCATCTGCCGTCGCAGAGTTTGAACAGGCGTTGCGGCACAAACAGCACATCTTGGCACTCGCCGAAGGAATCGGCTCTTCCAAGGCTGTATAGGTTCGAGAGTGGATAAGTTACTGTTCACTGGCCGGGATGATCGGCAAGGGCCAAGGAACTACTGGGGAAGGACTCGAACCATGAGCGTCATTATCGGGGCAATCATAGTCGGTACTATCTTAGGCGTCATAGGTCGGCTGCTCCTCAAAGGCAAGCAGGACATCCCCTGGTGGGCAACCATCGGTGCCGGTATCGTCGCTGCGTTCGTCGGCGGCGCGATCGCGAATTGGTTGGGAGTGGGCAGCACCGACGGTCCTGACTGGATCCAATACGCCATCCAGATCATCGTTGCCGTGATCGCCGTTTGGGCTGTTGCCTTGCTGATGGGCGGCTCGACCAGGAGGGGTTCGATCCGGTAAGCGGCCACGTGAAGTAGCACGGCTAAGGGCTAGTGACTGAGCTGATCGACGTCGTTTCCCTGAAACGTAGTAGCAAGGGAGCTTTTCCCGATGCTTTCGGGAAACGACGTCGTGTCCTAGCAGCTTGCGCAGCCGGCGACGCTCATCGATGCCGGCTCCGGCTTGCCGACGCCTGGCATTGGCAAATTCACCTGCGCCGAAGCGGGAGCTGACCAGGGTGTCTGACCGGCCTGCCATGCATCACCAGCTGGCGTCCGCCGATGGCTGACCAATGGCCCTTCGGCCAGCAGATAGTAGGGCGTGGCACGACTGACAGTCGCCAGGACCACGTCACCTGGGCGCACCTCGTCGGGATCGGCGCACACGTGCACTAAGCGACCGTCGCGTGCTCGGCCGGACAATCGAGGCGTGCCGTGGGAAGCGTAAGCATCGTTTTTACGTCCCTGTCCGGCAGCGATGAGCACCTCGACCGTGGCTCCCACCAGCTGTTTGTTCTGTTCCCAGGAGATCTCTTCTTGTAACGCAACCAATCGTTCGTAACGTTGCTGGACTACCACCTTGGGAACCTGATCGGGCAGTGTCGCGGCAGGCGTTCCGGGTCGTGGTGAGTACTGGAACGTGAAGGCGCTCGCGAACTGTACTTGCCGAACAACGTCGAGAGTCTGCTCGAAGTCGGCTTCGGTTTCGCCAGGGAATCCGACGATGATGTCGGTCGTGATCGCGGCGTCGGGCATCTTCTGGCGCACCGCGTCTATGATGCCCAGGTATTTCCGCTGTCGGTACGAGCGGCGCATCGCTTTGAGTATGGTGTCCGAACCGGACTGTAACGGCATGTGCAGTTGGTGACAGATGGCTGGAGTGTCGGCCATAACGTCTATGACGTCAGTGGTGAAATCGCGCGGGTGTGGGGAGGTGAAACGGAGCCGTTCCAGGCCGGGAATGCCGCCGCAGGAGCGCAGCAACGCCGCGAAGGCAGCACGGTCACCCAGCTCCGATCCGTAGGCATTGACATTTTGACCCAGCAACGTCACTTCCAACACACCGTCGGCGGCGAGCGCCTCCACTTCGGCGAGGATGTCGTCGGGGCGCCGGTCTTTCTCCTTGCCGCGAAGTGTTGGAACGATACAGAACGTGCACGTGTTGTTGCATCCAACGGAGATCGAGACCCATGCGGAGGCGTGTGCGTCCCGGCGGGCAGGAAGTGTCGAGGGAAACGTCTCTAGCGCCTCGACGATCTCTACTTGTGCTTGCTGGTTGTGACGAGCCCGCTCCAGCAGCACCGGCAACGCGCCGATGTTGTGTGTGCCAAACACGGCGTCGACCCATGGCGCGCGACGCACGATCTCGCCACGGTCTTTCTGCGCCAGGCATCCGCCGACCGCAATCTGCATGTTGGGATGCTGCTTCTTCATCGGAACGAGCTGGCTCAGGTTGCCATAGAGTTTGTTGTCGGCGTTCTCTCGTACCGCACAGGTGTTGAACACCACCAGGTCGGGAATCTGCGTTGGCTCTGCCTGGTGGTAACCCACCGACTCCAACAGGCCGGCCAGACGCTGCGAGTCGTGCACGTTCATCTGACAGCCGTAGGTCCGCACCTGATAGGTGCGGACCTGGTCGTTCGCTCTAGCGGCCGGAGACTCTGTACTCATAGGGTGAGTGTAGTTTCCTATGGTCTCAAACTGACTCGCGCCGCTCCCTACAGCAGTACGATGGCTGAGTCAGCGGTATCGGAACCGAAAGGTCTGTGTGAACATGGAGCAATGGTCAGCCGAGCACAGGCAAGCGGTAGAGGAGGCACGAGCTCAACACCTCACGGACGCTGAAACAGGCGATCCGAACCTTGCAGAGCAGAATAGAAACCTGGCAGCACAGCTCGACGAGCTGTTGGGTAACTGGCCAGGTGTGCCAGAGCAATGGTCGGACGAGCATAGGCAAGCGGTAGAGGCGCTACGAGCTCAACACCTCACGGACGCTGAAACAGGCGACCCGAACGTTGCAGAGCAGAATAGAAACCTGGCAGCACAGCTTGACGAGCTGTTGGGTAACTGGCCCCAGCACCAAGCTCACCAGGATCCCGTCCAAGGTGGCGGCAACGTAGCGCAAGCCGCGCTGAGGCCAGGGACCACTCCGCGCGATCGACGCTCCGGCACAAGACGAACAGTCTGAACGCCCGCATTTAGCTCGGTTCGTCGTCGAGTTCTAACGCTTGGCGCACCACACGGTAGGCAAGTTCCCCGCAATAGCCCTTGCGTGCCAGCAGACTTACCAGTCGCCGGGTGCGGGTCGCGTCGTCATACCGGGCCAAACCGGCAAGTTTGCGTTCCACCAACGCCCGCGCTGTCTGTTCCTCGGTCTCTGGGCCGAGCTGCCGCACCGCGGCATCTATGTGCGCTGGGTCCACGCCCTTTCGGTACAGCTCGGTACGCAACAGGCGACCGGCATTGCCGTGACCGCGATGCCGTTGCTCTACCCACTGTTGCGCGTAGGTGGCGTCGTCTATCAGGCCCACTTCGGTGAAGCGGTCGAGCACGGCCGCCGCTGCGGCATCGGGCACCTCCCGCCGCCGCAGCGTCTGCTCTAGCTCGGCCCGGGTACGCGGCTTGCGTTCCAGCTGTTGCAGGCAAATGAGCCGCGCTACCGATTCCGGGTTGTTGCCCTGAGGCTCCATAAACATCTCGCTTATCGATCACAGTGAAGAGCGCCTCAATAGATCGCCTGCCAAGGCCGCAGGAGCCGCCGCGTGCACCGCACCTGATTGCTGGCTCGCAAGCTGCGCCAGGCACACGCAAGGCGGCTCAAAACATTGGAACGCCGGCAGGAACATCCGGTAGGTGGTCCTGCCAAGGCCGCAGGAGCCGCCGCGTGCGAAGGCACGCAAGGCGACGAGAACGCCGGCAGGGCCACCTAGAAGTCTGTGGGGGCGGGTAGGGGCTCCTCGGCGGCGCCGACACCGAGCTTTTCTTTGATCTTCTTCTCGATTTCGTTGGCCAAGTCGGGGTTATCGTGCAGGAACGTGCGAGCGTTTTCTTTGCCCTGCCCAAGCTGATCGCCTTCGTAGGTGTACCAGGCACCGGATTTACGGACCAGGCCATGCTCTACGCCTACGTCGATGAGTGAGCCCTCCCGGCTGATGCCGGCACCGTACAAAATGTCGAACTCTGCTTGCTTGAACGGCGGGGCCATCTTGTTTTTTGCAATCTTGACCCGGGTGCGGTTACCCACCGCGTTAACACCGTCTTTGAGCGTCTCGATCCGGCGCACATCTAACCGGATCGAGGCATAGAACTTCAACGCGCGGCCACCGGTGGTGGTCTCGGGACTGTTGTGCACAAGTACGCCATCGGCTAGGTAATTATGCGAGCCTGCGACCTCGATATCGAAACGATGCATCGAGCGAGTTTTAGGCTTGGCCTTGATGCCGAGCACCGGAGCGGGAACAGGCAGCAATACCGGCTCGATGAACTCTGCTCGGATATTGAAGCCACCCCGAAAACGTTCTAGCAGCTTGTACTCCATCGACGGATGCACATATGGTGCAATGAGCTGGTGCAGTTTCGCTGTCTCATCCTTGCTGAATACTAAGAAGGGCATTTTACGTGCGCCTCGGGATATGAGCGTTGGATGAAGGTCAAAGGTGCCAGCTAAGTGTTGAACCAACCGCTCCCGAGAACCTTGGCTTAGCGATTGCACGCAGATTTCCGAGCGCCCGCTTCCCTCACGGGTGCGTTCCTGTACACCTTTAGCCCGCATCGCAAACGAGCCATCGTCGCAGTACCAGATAGCGAGCGATAGCGGCGTCAAAGCCTTGAGATACTCCCAAGAAAGATGTTTGTGGCCGTCACCGAAGTAGACGGCCCGCCGAAGCTCGGCAAGTTCGGGTAACGGAGAGCAGTCGACGAACCCCGCCCCTTTGGAGTTAAGAGTCCGGCTCTGGCCGATGTTGCTTAGCAGCGAAGCCTTCCAATCAAGGTATTCCAGCTGTTTGGCGCCGTGTCCCATTCGGAAGCGAGTGCCAAGGCTGCCGGGAATACGGCTAGGCGAGAGAGCGCCGTCGCCCATCAGAGCGCCCAGAATGAGTTGACGCTGCTGGCTGCCCAGCCGATGGGGTTGGGAGAGCATGACTCGATCTCCCACTGCAAGCTCGCCGGCCTCGCGCCACCCGCCGGGAGTACGAACCAGGTGATTTGGGGTAAGCCCCATCTGCGCCCGACCATTGCCGCCAGGACGTGCAACCGTGATCTGTAGGAACTTTTCAGTAGAACCGTTATCGAACCAATTCACGACTTTCTTAGGAACGATCCTGTTCAACTCCGGATCGTAAGAAAGAACTTCGACAGGGAGTTTTCCGTTGACGATCTTTCCGATCTTTTCCTGACTGCCATCGGCGAGCGTCACTCGTGTGCCATAGGACAGGCAACCGAACATGACACCTATTTTTTCGCGCAGCTGATTGATGAAGATCGCCGTGGTACCGGCGTTGCTGAGCGCGCCAGTGATCTTACGCAGCGCTTGACTCATCAGACGTGCTTGCAGACCGACATGGCTGTCGCCCATTTCACCCTCGATCTCAGCCCGGGGCACTAGAGCGGCCACCGAGTCCACGACCAGCAGATCCAGGGCACCGGAGCGGATGAGCATGTCGGCAATCTCTAGTGCTTGCTCACCGGTGTCGGGCTGAGAGACCAGCAACGCATCGGTGTCGACACCGAGCGCTTTGGCATAGTCGGGGTCTAACGCATGCTCAGCATCGATGAAGGCGACAATGCCACCGGCCGCTTGCGCGCTTGCCACCGCGTGCAGCGCCACCGTGGTTTTACCGGAAGACTCCGGACCGTAAATCTCCACGATGCGGCCTCGAGGTAACCCCCCGATGCCCAGCGCGACGTCTAGCGCGATCGACCCAGTCGGGATAACGGAGACAGGCACCCGGCCTTCATCGCCCAGTCGCATCACCGAACCTTTGCCGTACTGCTTGTCGATTTGGGCTAACGCAACTTCAAGCGCTTTGTCGCGGTCTGGCGTGGCCATATAGTGCCGCCTTTACATAACGTCTCGGATCTTCTGTAATAACTACGCCGACCCTAACGGGCGGGTGTGACACCGACCTTGCGTCCGCCGTAGTTGTGCACAACGACGCACTGTTGGGACAACGATGCGCGACCAATAATACTCGAACGCCAGTTCGATTATTCGCCAACACGCCCTTGTGATGGTGATCGGTCCTTCTCGCTGTCTCCGCCGAGAGTAGGCAGTCCAGCGAAGCCTAGCGACGGCGGCTGCGCCTCGGCGGGAAGCTGGGCTGCTGTACCCCGCCGCCGCAGTCGGTAGCGGATCAGCTGATATAGCACGCCAAGACCGCCCACCGCACAGATTGCCAGAACCAGCTGCGGCAGCCACGAACGGTTGCGCGGCGAATCCCATGCTGACACGTGCAAGGTTCGCTTGTCATCGAAGGTCAACCGCCACGATACGCTGCGATCGTCGACCGTTCCGTTGGTGGCTATGATCTCGCCGGGGAAGGTCAACCGGATCCTCAGATCGGGTCTTTGGTCACCGATCACCGTGTCAGGGTCCACGCCTTCTGACCGCAGCTGATCGGCGACTATATCTTTCGCCGCATCGTCTTTTGTCTCGTCTGGACTCGATGGCCGCTCGGAACCAGTTGCGTCTGCGTTATCCCCGGGCTTGCGTCCCAATTGCAGATCACCGAGGCCAATAACATTGGCAGCCACGTCGACGATGAAACGGCCGTTGACATGACGAACGCGAATGGCCGAGCGGTCCAGCCCCGCCAATGGCACTCCTTCGAAACGTTGGCGGTATCCCACCAGGTCGCCTGAGCGATATTCGGAAAGGCTCACATCTCCACGGGTCGGCTTCATTGGAACCAGTAGTTTTAACTCACCAGAATCTGCTGTCAGCTGTTTCCTAAGCTCCGGCAAAAAGCGGGCCTCACCACCGAAGAGCCGATCGACGAACTCGGACTTCACCGCGAAAATGAACGAACCGCTGATGGTCTCGTCGCGGTGGATCTCAGCTTCTACCGTGTAGCGCATACAACCGGTAAGCGCCAGCGGCAACACGACCAGTGCCAGGAAATTCACGCGGCGAGAAGCTAGACGGGCGGTCACCTCTTACCCCCGTCGCGCACAGTTACTAGACGCCTTGCCGGGTGGCGACTTGTGATCGTAGGACGCCTCGGCGGGCGCGCCTGGCGTGCGATTACGGTCTTTAGGAAGGGCGAGCTTGCCGCTAGCGGCAAGCTCGCAGTCGGAGTTGAACGCATACTGCTCACCATCGCCGGGACGCAGTCCCCGGTTCTGCTCGGCATACCCCTTTTCGGGATAGAACTCGTAACGCTCGACAGTGCGCAACACGGCAAGCTGCGAGCCCGGGAGCGCGAAGACCTCGGGGGTGTTCGGGGCTCGCAGCGGGTACACCCAGGTGTAATTCGCCGAAATCACCAGCTGACCGGCTTTACCCACCGTAATGTCCATGGTGCCGTTCACGCGTACCGGGGCGCGCAGCGTGTAGCCGGGCGCTAGTCGTGTGACATAGGCCAGCGCACCGGCACCTCCGATCTGCTCGGCGATGAAGCCTTGGCTGGATTGCGCGAATTGATCCAGGTAAGGCTTGCTTACACCTCGCAACAGCATGCGTTCATCCAGCCGTGCCGCCGTGAGTGCGGTCTTGGTTCGCTGTAGCGCCTGCGTGATTTGCTCGGTATTCCAATCCCCCTGAACCTGCACCGGAGGCAGTACGATCCCCGCGGCGCCGGTGGGATAAGCAGCGGGGGGGGTGTCGCGAAACGGATTTTGGTCGACTTCCACACTAGAGAGCTTGCGGCGCGAGACGGCGTTTTCGGCGAGTTGGGTGTCTGCGATATCGGGAGTGTCCGACAGCAATGACGTCGCCAAGGAACGCAGCGCCAGCACCCCGGCTGGAACGAGCAGCACGATGACGGTGAGTACCACGACGAGCCGTCGCGACACATGTTTGCGCCGGTGCCGGGCGATATGAGCGCCGATCCTGCGCCGTACACCAGGAGCCGCTCCGCTGCCGTGCGGGAGCGATCCTCGAGCGCGCCGCCCTAGTTGTGTAGCGGCCCGTCGGGCTTGTCGAAAGGTAACCGCCTTAAGCGGCATGAACACGCGCATCGACGCTGACCGCCGTGGCGCCATTAGCCCGTGCCATGGGCATAGGTGTCACTGTGGCCAGGACGGTGTGGTTAAGGGCAGCCTGCTGCAGGGCGGCATGGTCGAGTTGGTAGCTGGCTTCGCGCAGCACATCCGACAACGAAATACCCAACGCATCGCATATCGACGCCAGTAACTCAGAAGACGCCTCTTTTTGGCCCCGCTCAATCTCCGATAGGTAGCCCAAGCTGACGGAGGACGCAGCGGAGATCTCCCGTAGCGTGCGCCGCTGAGCTCGCCGCGCCAAACGCAACGCTTCGCCCAGTACTTCACGCAGCAGCATCCTCACGCTCCCTCCCGTTGCTCTCCACCGTACCCCTACCACCGTGGCGCAGTACCCACCCCTGTCGCAGATAATCCAGACCTGTGAGCACTGTGACCCCGACCGTGACCGCCATCAGCGGCGGGCCGACCTCGCTTAGGGCACCTAACCCAGCCCCGATGCCAATGCTCTCATCGAGCCAGGTGGCCATAGCCTGCCATGGCCACAAATACCACATGATCGCAAGCATCTGCAGCGCGGTTTTGAGCTTGCCGCCCCAGCTGGCGGCAATGATGCCGCGCCGAATCACCCAGAACCGCAGCAACGTCACGCCCAGTTCGCGGGCCAGGATGATCACGACG
This sequence comes from Mycobacteriales bacterium, assembly GCA_041743105.1. GTDB lineage: Bacteria > Actinomycetota > Actinomycetes > Mycobacteriales > QHCE01 > QHCE01. Next base: position 36,113 of record JBGTNI010000072.1, read on the forward strand.
ACCGGCCACGACAACAGATGCAGCAGGCACAGGCCCACGAGTGCTGTCCCTGTGAGCGCCTTGTCGGCTATCGGGTCGGCAACCTTACCGAAAGATGTGACGCTGCGTCGTGACCGCGCCAACGCACCGTCGTAATAGTCTGTTGCCATTCCCATCGCGAACAGGAGCGCGGCGGCAATGAGCCACCCGGCTGTCGAACCCTCCGACAACCAGAGCAACACCGCAAGGCCCGGTACGAAGACTAGGCGGAGCACGGTTAAGGAGTTAGGTAGGTTCCACGGCGACGGCTCTGTCGTCTCGCAACGATGCCGTCTCACAACACGGTCGTCTCATATCGCGCTATCAAGTCCACGCCGTAGCTGTCGACCACTCGGCCCCGAACCACGGCCCCAGGGGCAAGATCCGGAGCCTGATCGAGCATCGTCGCGCCGTCGACTTCTGGAGCCTGGTGGCCCGCACGCCCCTGGACCGGTTCATCCTCGTCGGAGCGTTCGACGAGCACTTCCACGACTTCGCCGATCCGCTCCTGTGCTCGCCGTGCGGTCAGTTCCTCAGCGAGGCTGCTGATCTGGTCGTAGCGACGGCTGATCTCGTCGGTGGGCAATTTGTCGTCGAACTCGGCCGCTTGGGTACCGTCCTCGTCGGAATAGGCGAAAACTCCGACCGCGTCCAGCCGCGCATCGGTGAGAAATCTTTCGAGCTCGGCGACGTCGTCGGCGGTCTCCCCGGGGAATCCGACGATGAAGTTGGAGCGAACACCAGCCGCGGGAGCTAATTCACGAATGGAGGCCAGTAGGCCCAGAAACGCCTCGGTACCGCCGAAGCGACGCATGCGACGCAGCACCGAGATGCTGGCATGCTGAAATGACAGATCGAAGTACGGTGCGATCCCCGGTGTTGTCGCGATGGTCTCGATCAGCGACGGTCGCATCTCGGCCGGTTGCAGGTAGGACACCCTTGAGCGCAGCACACCCGGCGTCGTGGCCAGCCGGGTCAGTAGCTGTTCCAGCAGGCGGGGGTCGCCTAGGTCCTTGCCGTAGGATGTGGAGTTCTCGCTGACCAGCACCAGCTCGCGAACGTTGCGTTCGGCGAGCCACGCCGCTTCGGTGAGCACGTCGATAGCCGGCCGGGACACGAACGCTCCCCGAAACGACGGAATCGCACAGAACGTACATCGACGGTCGCAACCGCTCGCGAGTTTGAGCGGCGCCACTGGGCCACCGTCGAGGCGGCGGCGCAGCACCCGGGGCCCGGACGCTGGGGCAACACCGGCGGGCAACTCGGCGTGCCGCCAATCACCCGCCGGAGCGGACCCGTGACCGGGCACCACGACGTCAGAACCCGGCCGGGCGGTGGGGCTCAGTGGCAGCAACTTTCGCCGATCGCCCGGAGTATGTGCCGCATGGACCTCACCGGCAAGCACCGACGTCAAACGCTGCGAGATGTCGGTGTAGTCATCGAAGCTGAGCACCGCGTCAGCCTCAGGCAACGACTCGGCGAGATCTTTGCCGTAGCGCTGCGCAAGGCAACCAACAGCGACCACTTTCGCACCGGACTCCGACGCCGCCAGCAACGTATCGATCGACTCTTGCTTGGCCTGCTCCACGAAACCGCAGGTGTTCACCACCACCACGTCGGCGCCATCGGTGTCGTCGGTCAGCTGCCACCGCCCGGCGTCCAGCCGACCCGCGAGTTCTTCGGAATCGACCTCGTTGCGGGCGCACCCTAACGTGAGCAGCGCGACGCGCGGCGAGGTCGTGGGCACGGCTACTCGCGGCCGCCGGCAAGCTTTTCGCGTAGCGCGGCCAAAGCCTCGTCGCTGGCGAGAGTGCCGGAGCTTTCCTTCTCCGCTCCCCGCGGTACAGCACTTTCCGTGGAGGAGTAGGAGCTTGCGTCGGCAGGTTCGGCCGTCGCGGCTTCGGCGTCGGCGACCTTGGCGTGCTCGATCTGTTTCTTGTGCGCCTCGTAGCGCTCCTGTGCCAGAGCGTACTGCCGCTCCCACTCTTCGCGCTGCGTGTCGTAACCCTCTTGCCAGTCCCCAGTCTCCGTATCGAAGCCCTCGGGATAGACGTAGTTGCCTTTCTCGTCGTACTTGGCGTCCATGCCGTAGGCCGAGGGGTCGAAGTGCACCTCGTCGGAGTCTCCGCCCTCGTTGGCCTGTTTCAGCGAGAGGGAGATCCGGCGACGCTCCAAGTCGATGTCGATGACCTTGACGATGACCTCGTCGCCGACCTGAACGACCTGCTCCGGGATCTCCACGTGTCGACCCGCGAGTTCGGAGATGTGCACCAATCCTTCGATGCCCTCGCCCACGCGCACGAACACACCGAAGGGAACCAGCTTGGTGACCTTACCTGGAACGATGTGCCCAATCTGGTGCACCCGGGCGAACTGCCGCCACGGGTCTTCTTGCGTGGCTTTGAACGACAGCGAGACACGCTCGCGGTCCAGATCCACGTCGAGCACCTCGACCTCGACCTCTTGACCAACCTCGACGACCTCGCTGGGGTGATCGATGTGCTTCCACGACAGCTCGGAGACGTGCACCAGGCCGTCGACTCCGCCCAGGTCCACGAAGGCACCGAAGTTCACGATGCTGGAGACGACACCCTTGCGAACCTGACCCTTGGCCAGCTGGTTCAGGAACTCGCTGCGCACCTCCGACTGAGTCTGTTCCAGCCACTGGCGGCGCGACAACACAACGTTGTTGCGATTCTTGTCCAGCTCGATGATTTTAGCTTCGAGCTCGCGGCCCACGTAAGGCTGCAGGTCACGCACGCGGCGCATCTCGACCAGCGACGCCGGCAGGAAGCCACGCAGACCGATGTCGAGGATCAGGCCACCCTTGACGACCTCGATAACCGAGCCGACGACGACGCCGTCTTCTTCCTTGAGTTTCTCGATGGTGCCCCAGGCCCGCTCGTACTGCGCCCGCTTCTTGGACAGGATCAGCCGACCCTCTTTGTCCTCTTTCTGTAGCACCAGAGCTTCGACCTCATCGCCGACGGCGACAACATCGGCGGGGTCGACGTCGTGCTTGATGGAAAGCTCACGAGAAGGGATGACGCCTTCGGTCTTGTAGCCGATGTCGAGCAGAACTTCGTCCCGGTCCACTTTGACAATGGTGCCCTCGACGATATCGCCGTCATTGAAGTATTTGATGGTCTTATCGATCGCGGCGAGAAAGTCCTCGGCCGAACCGATGTCATTGATCGCTACGACCTTGGGGGTCGTGGTAGCGGCTGTTGAGACGGCGGCGTCTGATGCGGTGCCAGGGCGGACCGAGGCGTCGGTAGTGCTCGTCATATGGAAATTGCTCCGAGTGGGGACAGGAAGTTGTCGGGTGAGATCGCGTCGCGGATCTCGCCGCACGGCCGAGGTTAAGAGCGCCCGGCGATAGGTGCTGTTCTGGGGCTACGAACGACCTATCGCCGCAAACTCAGGGAAGATTCCGGCTGCTGCCGCGCCAAGTAATGTCGCACTTGACACGATCGAAAATCGATGACGAATGCGGGCCTACTCCTTGCCGAGGCACGGCAACCCGCAACGCGATATCTAGCTTACCGTGCGGCAACGCCGCTGGTCCATCCGGCAAGGGGGATACGGACCGGGCTGCGTCGGCTCACCGGCAGAGCGGACCCGTTTGTCACACGCGCCTGCTCAACCAGGCTGGGTTAGCTATCCGCGTGACAGGTGGGGGTGACTCATCGCCGCCCAAAACGTCTATTCCCTGTCCTTCGCGGCGCTGCGGACGGAGAGTTTCTCCAAGGGCGACTCCCCGTCGCGGAACCGCTAGATTGTGTGCGTCCGCCCTGCAAGGAATCGGGAAGCTCCAGAAGTGGGACCGGCTGAACGCGTTCTCCCTGCACTACCGACCAGCATTGACCGGGTTGACCACGGGTCAGGGTGGTCATGAACGCATCGACGACGCTCTCGACAGGCAGCACGCCGAAGCCTTGGTCGATCAGCTTGTCGCGGATGCCCGCTATCATCTCGGTGTCGGCGAAACTGGGGCACAAACCTTTGACGTGCACGCCCTTATCTGCCCAACGAGCGCCCAGCGCACGTACCAGCCCGACGACGGCGTGCTTAGTCGCTGCGTACGCCGGGTCTGAGGGGACCGGGTACAGACCCGCGACGCTGGCCGTGGCGATGATCTCACCACGGCCGCTGGCACGCAACGCGGGGTATGCGGCATTTGCCCCGTACACCACGCCATCGAGGTTGATGGCCCTTGTGCGCGCCCACGCGTCAGGGTCGAAGTTCTCACCCATTCTGTTGCCCATGGCGACCCCAGCGTTGAGCGCGACTATATGCAAGCCTCCGTAATTGTCCACGGCCGTCTGCACGGCTGCTTGGTTGTCCGGGAATTTGCTTACATCGCAATGGACAAAAAGCCCACCGATTCGCCGTGCTACCGCCTCCCCCTTCTCCTCGTTGACGTCGGCAATCACCACCTTGGCGCCTCGTTTTGCGAGATCGACTGCAATGCCCTCGCCGAGCCCTTGGGCGCCGCCGGTGACAAGAGCTACAGAACCCCTGATGCGCGCAGCTTCCATCAGATGTCGTCCCTTGATAGGTCCCTGTCTGACTACCTAAATGATCCTCCTGAGCCGCATCAGTGTCGCATCGCGCCTAACCTCCGCCAAGACGTCTACGCTCCGGAGCCAACTTTTGTCACACCGATGAAAAAGCCGAAAGCGACGATCGCAGCGGCAGCGATCAGGATCCAGCGCAGTAGACGGTTGAATATCATCGGCTCGTTTCACGGTCGGAATGAGGCTTCGATCCTGTCAGATGAATGTTCCCGCTGGTGCCACCGACTACTCCCGACAAGCCGGCGGACTGGAATTCTTCTCGAGCTCACCACTTCGTCGGCTTGCCTGGGGCGTAGAGCCAGGCGGCGAAGAAGTCGTCCAACTGCTGGTGGGAGATCTGCTCGGAGAGGGCCTTGAAGTCCGCCGTAGACACATTGCCATAGCGGTTCCGCGCCGCCCACGACCGGAGCAGAGTGAAGAACGGCTCGTCGCCGATCTTCATCCGCAGCGCGTGCAGGGTCATCGCGCCCCGGAAGTAGACCGAGGTGCCGAACATGTTCTCGGCACCCGGGTCGCCCGGGGGAAAGTCCCAGACAGCCCCGTCGGCTGGCGTCCGATATTCCGAGTCGAACTTCTCCCGCGCGGTCACACCGCCGTCGTGCTCGCTCCACAGCCATTCGGCATACGTCGCGAAGCCCTCGTTGAGCCAGATGTCTGCCCACGTCTTAGGGGTCACGCTGTCGCCAAACCACTGGTGCGCCATCTCATGCACGACTATCGACTCTTCGGGAGCGCTCCCGTAGACCGGCTTGGTCTGCGTCTCCAGGGCATAGCCGAGGTCGGGCAGATTGTCGACGATGGCACCGGCGTTCTCGAATGGGTAGCGGCCGAAGACAGCCTGCTGGTAGGCGAGGATCTCCGGCAGCCGGTCGAGAACGGGTGCCGCCTTGGCGCTCTGCCGCGGATCGACGGCAACGTAGAGCGGGATGCCGTCCGGGGTGTACGACTCGGTCACCTCGAATTCGCCAATCGTGATGGTCACAAGGTACGACGCCATCGGGCGCTTCTCGTCCCACACGAATGTCCGCTGGCCATCGGCAGTGGACTGGTCGCTGAGCAGCCCATTGCCGACCGCTGTCAGTCCATCGGGCACAGTCATGGAGACCGTATAGGTTGCCTTGTCGCTCGGGTGATCGTTAGCGGGAAACCAGGTCGGGGCACCGTGCGGTTGATTGGCCACGATGACTCCGTCGTCGGTGCGGATCCAGCCGATCCGTTCGAGCGGGCCACCCAGCGTCTCCGGTACACCGCCGTACTCGATCTCGACAGTGAAGGAGCGGTGCGCCGACAGCTCCTTCGCCGGTGTGATCACCAGCTCCTGCCCCGAGTGCGTCGCGGCCGCCGCCTCACCGTCCACCCGCGCCGAGCTCACCTGGAGCACACGCAGGTCCAGATTGAAGCTGCTTAGCGGCTGGATCGCCGTAGCGGTGATGGTCGCGGTGCCGCCTAGTCGACCGGATGCGCGATCCCAGGTCAGGTCGAGGTTGTAGTGCTTGACGTCATAGCCGCCATTGCCGGCGGACGGGAAGTAGGAATCGCCGACGCCGGCGGCGCCCGGCGTCCCATCACCGGGTAGCGCCGCGACCGGGGAGACCGTCAGCAACGTGGCCAGAATCGCCGCGGCGACCGTCGCCTTCCGGCTTCCCCTGAACCATTCGTACGCGCGAAGAACGCTCATGCCGCGGTGCTCTTCGTGGGCACCTCAAGCAGGACCACAGGTGCGGAGCGCAGGACGCCGCCAGGATGCTCGATCATGCGCGCACACGATACTTCACCGCCAGATCACGGCGCCGAGCCGATCGACTGGAACTGCCCTAAGCGACGTTGTGCGGCTGCTTGGCTGGCATAATCGCCTCATTATTGCCTGCTGCCTTGCACGACGCGGCGAAAAAATCCCCCCAACGAGCGCGGTGGCATGGAATGCTGTGCGGCATGACTACATCTCCAGACACCTCACCGTCAGACCCGCCTTCCAGTCAGCCCGATGCGGCTACCACCGTCGTCGACACGGCCGCTTCCGCGGTCACCATCGCCGGCTACTCCGACTACACCGACGCCCAGAAAGCCGTCGACTACCTCTCCGACGAGGGCTTCCCGGTCCAGCACACCGCAATCGTCGGCTCCGACCTGCACTTGATAGAGCGGGTGACCGGCCGCGTCACGGTGCTACGCGCCGCGTTCACCGGTGGCGTCGCCGGCATCTGGTTCGGTCTGCTACTCGGCCTGATCTTGGCGATCGCCAATGAGGGTGAGACGGCCGTGTTGGGTGTGGCGATTCTGGTCGGCGCGATCGGTGGAGCGTTGTACTACTCGATCACCCACGCGCTCACCCGTGGCACGCGTGACTTCGCGTCCCGCAGTGAGATCGTGGCCCGCAAGTACGACATCACCGTCGCTGCCGGCTATGCCGAGCGCGCCAAGGCCACCCTGGCCAAGCTCGACACATCCAAGCACTGATCTATTCGTCGTTAGGTGAGGCGCGGAGCGTCGCCCGCGCCTCACCGGCTACCTGGTCACCTGGTCACCTGGTCACCTGGTCCAACCCTGTGGGCTCAAGCCGTGAAAGGGCAGGCCGCACCGATCTGAGGAAATACAGCGCTCGTAGCGCATCACGCTGGGATAACATTTTGTTATGACAACGACGGTGGGAATCCGGGAGATTACCCGAACGACCTCGAAGATCATTCATCGGGCCGCTGCGGGCGAGACAGTCATCATCACCGAACATGACGAGCCCATCGCGATGCTTGTACCACTTCCTCGCACCGGTGACGCCGAAGTAGACCAGCTCATACGAGACGGCGAGCTCGCTCCGGCCAGTAATCCTGCTGGACTAAAGGCTCTTCTCGCCATTCGACCGGCACCGGCTAGCAATGAGATGGAGAGCACGGCCACTATCAGCGACGACCGCGGATGATCTACCTGGACAGTTGCGCGATCGGGTTGAGCGCGAAAGTGCCGCGCTCCGTGCTTGGCTTACAGCAAACCCGCAGCCGTTGGTGACCTCAGCACTCGCCCGAGTTGAAGCGACCCGTGCACTTCGAAGGATAGAGCCGGCCGCCCTCCACCTGCTCCCTCTCGCGCTCGCCACTATGCACCACCACCCGATCACCGATCCGTTCTCAGCACGGCCATCGGCTACGAAGATCCTTACCTGTAGCCTCGACGCAATCCATCTCGCTAGCGCTCAGAGGTTTCAAACATCGCTTCAGTGGTTTCTCACCTATGATCGCCGTCTCATCGCGGCAGCCGGACGCCTCGGAATTTCGGCGGCATCTCCAGGAAGCGGCGGGAGCGACGCTGGCCGATGCGGGTATTGTCTCTTGATCGGTTCGTTGGTGGGCTGAGACGCGGGGTGTCGCCCGCGCCTCACCTATCCACGGGACCATCCGGGCCGAGCCTGCTAGCGCTACCGCCTGGCTGAGCGCGACCGTGTGGAGATCTGGAGCCGGGGGGTTGCTGGCTTAACGGACCGAATCTTTCAGACGACGTACTAGGGCGCTCACCAGGTCTAGCCTGCGGCGACCGGAGTTGCGGCGGCAGCGATATAAATGTCGCTGGTGGGTACCCCTCGCTTTCCGCATAGGCGTTCAGGCTGTCTACGTATCCCGCAACCCACTCATCTGTCTCCTCGTCACCACTGACGGTAAGCGCAGCAGCGCCATGCCGACCGTGACGCAGATAGAATGCAGCGAGGCGGTTCACCAACCTCTCATGGGGGCCGCCATACCCATACTCCGCATCGGATGGGTGAGATGGACACGCCGATATGACGGCGGGAAAGCCACCCCCGGCTCGCGCCATTTCTTGGACATCCAACGGTTCTAGGCCGGTCGCGAAATGGCCATGAATCTGATCGGTATCAGGCTCAAGCACGCCGGCGCTGGCCACGTCGAGATACACCCGGTCTATGCCACCGGCGCGAGGCAGCCGGCCAACCGAGAACAGGCCCAACTCCGCGCCGGTGGCATCGGGCTTTAGCAACGGCGAGGCGTAAGCCTCAAGCTCCAAACCGTGCCATGTGTCGGCTCCCGCACACAAATCTGTCAGCTTCGTGAGCGTGGCCTCGGCTAGTATTAGGGGCGAAAGTGTGGGACGAGTCCTCAAGGTTCGTAGCGCACTTGCGACGTACTCCGGATGGGAGGTGCGTAAGAGCTCGCCGACTTTCGCAACATCTGCAGCGGAAAGGGCTGCCCGAACGTCCTGGCCCGGGAGGAAATCGGGTAGCACCTGTGTAATAGCTGATCCATCGCCTAGCGCACGCTCGCGTTGCTGATTCCAGAGATCGCGCACCTCGTCCAACGGGAGCGGCTCGTCAGGTTGTGTCACGTTTACCACCGCTCCCATTTTCTGAAGTTTCGCTCAACGGTGCCACACGCCAGCACCCGCTGTTCACCGAACGCGACGATACGGAGTGCTTTCGCCTAGAATCAGCCGCCCATTCCCGCTCGTATCGAAAACCATTGAGCCGCTAGGGCTTGTTGTGCGGACGGTGGCGAACCGAAGACCTTAGCTGCTCCGCCTGGGAGCCTGGCGCGGGCAACGCGCTGCGGCGCACACCTCGGCGGTCAGCCACCGATCTCAGCAGCTCCGGCGGCAGCGGAGTGAGTTGCGCAGTCACGCATCCCTCGTTCTGGGCGTAGTGGTTCAGCGTCTCCAGGTGCGTCTCAAGCAGCGGCAAGATGTTCGCATCGGCACTGACAGTGAGAGCAGCCGGGTTTGCTCCAATCTGACCGTGGCGGAGGTACACCGCCGCGAGTTGGGCCACGGTGTCCTTTTGAAATTTTCCAAGTCGGTATATTTCGCCCAGTTCGCCGGCTGGGAACACCGATATGAGGCCGGGAAAGTCGTTGTGTGTCGCGCGCTGTGCCATAGCTACGGCATCCAGTGGCGATAAACCGGCGGCGAAGTGGCAATGCAACCGCTGCGGCTTACCAAGGACGCCAGCGCTCCCCACGTTGAGGAACGTCCGGGGCAGGCTATCCAGACTAGGGTCGCCGGTGCGCGACAATTCGCGGGTAGAAACAGCGCGGGTCTTGGGCTTTCGCCACCGTTAGCGCCGTCGAGTCCGAGCAGCGGCGACGCGAAGTTCTCGGGCTTCAAACCGTGCCAGGCATCGGGTCCCTGGAATAAAGCGCCCGGCTTCAGACGGTGGGCTTCACCTTCCGCGCATTGTCGCGCCAACCTCCATCGCGCCGCCTCGGCAAGCAGCACGGGGGGAAGTGCGGCCCGCCCGTGCACAATGGCTAACACCCGTTCCTTCGTGACTGTGTCTGTGTTCGAATCGCCGAGGAAAGCGGCGATAGTGGCAACGTCGTGATCGGAGAGAATTGCAGGGCCGCCAGGGCTCAGGGCGAGCTCTGGCACCCTGAATCGCAGATCGGTTTTGGCGCCTTCGGCAAAGCGCCGCTGACTGGCCCAGATGCCGCTCACAGCAGCGGACTGGAGCGGCTCATCGGGTTGTGACACGGCTACCGCCAATCCGACTGCTCGCGAGTTCGGCTTAACGGTGTCATATGGCCGAGCCGGTTGCTCAGCGAACCGAGCAACTCGGTTAAGGATGCCTACGCGGACGTCCGCCTTGATCTCGCGGTCCGACGTAACCAGGGGGCGGCGCAAGCGGGTCGCCCGGATCGCTAGGGTGCTTCGGGCCAGGACGCGCCGCGCCATGGGGAGGTTTGCTATCCAGCATCGCCGGCGGTAGCTCGGTTCGGCTGATGCCCGGGAGACCGGCTTCCCTGCAACGCTTGTTCACTACTGGCACGACAGCTGCTAGCGCTGCCACCAAGGCACCGTCACCACTGACCGAGATCGCTGCCTGGTTCGGGAACTGGAGGCGCAGACCGGTCAGGTCGAGCATCAGGCCGAACTGTGGGTTGGCCAGTTCCCTCGGGTACACCGACACCATGCCGGCGCTTTCGTTCACGCTGGCCCGACGAAGCAACTCCAGTGCCTGGACCGGAGTGGTCTCGCCGCCGGTGAAATGACAGTGCACGGCCGGTGGCGGCTCGGCCAGCACCAGCGGATGGGCCGCTCTGATGTAGGCACACGGCGGGTTCCAGCCATAGTTCACCGCGATATTGGTCAGCAGCGGCTTTGCTCGCTCAGAGCTCGAAGACATTCGTGTCGGATCGCCGAAGGCATCCAGACGGAGGCCGAATGCCGGGCGCGCTCCGGATTCGGTGAGCCTTACCAGTTCGGGACGAGCCATTCTGGCGAGATCTAGAACCGGCAGCGACGGGACGACCCTCACCGCCACCGCACCCAAGCTTGCTGTATTAACCACGTCGTCAGCGCCCAGCTCTCCCGCCTGACAGGCTAGACGCAGCTCCACCAGGTCGGCCCAGATTGGTCGACTGAGGACATCGAGCCGGGAATCGCTGAGCGGGCCAGGCCGCGTCATGACTGCCTCCTCAGTGGGCCGCAATGTCCCAGTCTGCGCCAAGGCCCACTGAGACCTCCAGCGGAACCTTCAGCGTCACCGCGCCCGCCATCTGCTCGCGGGCTAACTTTTCCACCTGCTCGGTTTCATCGGGGGCGATTTCGAAGATCAACTCATCGTGTACCTGTAGCAGCAGCCGCGAAGCGAGACCGGCGTCGCCGAGTGCGGTGTTCGTCGCCAGCATCGCCACCTTCATCACGTCGGCAGCAGAGCCCTGAATGGGCGCGTTCAGCGCCATGCGTTCGGCCATCTCACGACGCTGCCGGTTGTCGCTGACCAGATCGGGAAGGTAACGGCGCCGCCCCAGAATGGTCGAGGTGTAGCCGTCTCGCCGGGCCTGCTCTACCACGCCGTAGAGGTAATCGCGCACGCCTCCGAAGCGGAGGAAATACTCCTCACGCAGCGCTTGCGCTTCGGCGGAGCCAATGCCCAGCTGCTGCGCCAGCCCGAAGGCCGACAGCCCGTACGCCAGGCCGTACGACATGGCCTTGATGCGCCGCCTCAGTTCGGGGTCCACCGCACTGGGCGTCACGTTGAACACCCGCGCCGCCACCGTGGTGTGCAGATCCTCGCCGACATTGAACGCATCGATCAGGCCCGCGTCGTCGGACAGGTGCGCCATGATGCGCATCTCGATCTGGCTATAGTCGGCCGTCATGAGCGATTCGTAGCCCCGCCCCACCACGAACGCACGTCGGATCTGCCGACCTTCGTCGGTGCGGATAGGGATGTTCTGCAAGTTGGGATCCACCGACGACAGCCGTCCCGTGGCGGTGCCGAGCTGGTTGAAGGTGGTGTGTATGCGACCGTCGTCGGCGACCGTTTTCAGTAACCCGTCCACAGTGGTTTTCAGTCGCATCACGTCGCGGTGGCGGAGTAGGTGGGCCAGTAACGGATTGTTCGTCTGGGCGTGCAGCCCCGCGAGGGCGTCGGCGTCGGTGGTGTAGCCGGTCTTGATGCGTTTGGTCTTCGGTAAGCCCATTTCGTCGAAGAGAATCGCCTGTAGCTGTTTAGGCGAACCCAGGTTGAACTCCCGCCCCACCTCCTGATGCGCCTGTCGCACCGCAAGGTTCACCTCGGCGGCGAATTGTCCGCGCAGCTGCTCCAGGTATGCCGCGTCGGCGGCGATCCCGACCTGCTCCATCCGTGCCAGCAGCGCCACCAGCGGAAGCTCCACATCGGCTATGAGTTTGGAAGCACCCACCTGCGCCACCTCTCCGGCGAGCACAGTCGATAGCCGGGATACGGCCACGGCACGCGTGGCCAGCGCATCGGCGTCTGCTGTGGCATCCAGCCCGTCCAAACTGAGCTGCCCACCAGAGGCCGGATCGTCGGGTAGCTCCGCGTGCAGGTACCGCACGACGAGATCGGCCAGGTCGTAGCTGCGCTGATCGGGTCGCACCACGTAGGCCTGTACCGCGGTGTCTGCCACCAGTCCGCGCAGCTGCCACCCGTGTGCCGCACATGCGGTGAGCATGGGCTTGGCGTGGTGGTACAGCTTGCCCACCGCTGGGTCGGCCAGCCACTGGGCCAGCACGCTGGCATCGGCCTGGTCCAGTCGCTCCGGGGCAAACCACACCGCCTCGCCGGTCGCGACGCCCAGCGCCATCCCCCCGTTCAGATCCAGCCGACCATCCGCGGTCGATTTCACCGCGAGACCGACCTGGCTTCCGGCAGGCGCGTGGCGCCCAAGCCAGTTGGCGAGTTCGCCGGAGCCCACCAGGGTGTTCACCGTAGTAACGAGACCGCCCGGCGAGGAGTCGTCGCCGGCGTCACCATCGCCAACTTCGCCAGGTCGCATTCCCGGCCAGGCAGCCTGTAGCCGTTCACGCAACACGCGAAACTGCAGCGTGTCGAAGAGCTGGTGCATGGCCTGCCGGTCGGCACCCTGCCAGCGCAGTTGATCCACCGTGTAGGGCAGGGTCATATCGGTGATCAGCTCGTTGAGCTGGTAATTGCGCAACACACCGGCGAGGTGTTCGCGCACCGCATCGCCAACCTTGCCGCCGATCTCATCAGCTCGCTCGACCAGTGTGGACAACGATCCGTACGACGACAACCACTTAGCCGCGGTCTTCGGCCCGACACCGGGTACTCCGGGGAGGTTGTCGCTGGACTCCCCCACCAAGGCGGCCAAATCGCGGTAGCGCTCCGGCGGCACACCGTACCGTTCGCGCACCTCCGCCGGCGTGATCCGCGCCAGATCGGAGACGCCCTTACGCGGATACAGCACCGTACAGTCGTCGGTGACGAGCTGAAAAGCATCCCGATCGCCGGTGCAGATCAGCGCAGGCAGCCGGTGCGCGCCCGCCTGCGTGGACAGCGTGGCGATGATGTCGTCGGCTTCGTAGCCTTCCAGTGCGATGGCGGGGATGCGCAGCGTCGCGAGCACCTCGCGGATCAGCTCGATCTGGCCACGGAATTCATCGGGCGTGGCCGCGCGCCCTGCTTTGTATTCGGCGTACTGCTCCGTACGAAACGACGTGCGAGACACATCGAATGCCACCGCGATGTGGCTAGGCTGCTCGTCGCGCACCACGTTGATCAGCATCGACGTGAAGCCGTACACCGCGTTGGTGGGCTGACCGGTGGTGGTGGAGAAATTCTCCACGGGCAGCGCGAAGTACGCCCGGTACGCTAGGGAATGGCCATCGAGAAGCAGTAAACGTTCGGCAGGTGGTGGGGTCACGCGACGAGCTTAGACTGTTCCATCCCTCATCGTTGTGGGCCGATACCGGCGTCGTTGAGTTGCCGACAATCTCGGCAGACTCGCCGTGCCCGGCAACCACGATGAAGCCCGAACGCAGCTGGGTCAGCTGACCCAGCTGCGTTCGATAGTCTCGTCTGAACTTCAGATGTTCACACAGCTAACGATGATCACATGCTGGCCGTACCACGTCCGGGACCGCCAAATCGAGCTAGATCACGAAGTCTGGCTGGAGTACTAGAACCCATACTCGCCGCATTTGTCCGGGGCACATGGGTACTTCGGAGTCGCGGTCAATGAGGCCTGATCGCTCGCCGTCGCGGAACTAAGCCACAATCCTCCTGCCGCGATGGCGATAATTGCACCGACCACGATCACGCGCACAATCGACCCAGCCACCGCCGATTCGATGAGCCTCCGTATCCGAGAGGAATCTATTGCCATCTCGCCTCCACATCAATGCCGGATTACTTGTGCTATCGCGCTCATATACTAATAGCAGCCTACGGCACCGCTCGACGCCGCTTGGTGGTGACCATTTCACTTCGTCGATTCGTTCGGGACGCTCAGCGCTTCCGACTCATCGCTGTGGGCCGATACCGGCGGCGTTGAGGCGCCGAACAATCTCAGCGGACTCGGCGTACCCGGCAACCACGATAAAGTCGGGACGCAGGTCGGCTAGCCGAGCGACTTGCTGCCGGTAGTCGCGACTTGCCGGGTCATAGGTGACAGCGACGATGTCGGACGCGGAGACTCCGGCGGCGGAAAGGTTCTGCTTAATGCCGGTGGCCAGTCCCGTGCCGTAGGGGGTGTTCTGATGCAGCAGACCAACTACTTTGCCGCCCTCTTGCAGGATAATGTTGGCTAGCAGCCGGGCCTGCAGCTCATCTGGCGGGGCGGTGCGGAAGTACATGCCCTTGTCGTCGTAGCCGGTGAACTCATCGGAAGTGTTCGCGGGTGAAAACATCACCACACCCGCGGCGATCACGTCGTCGAGCACGGCCTTGGCTACTCCCGACGCGCCGGGCCCAATAATCGCGCCGACATCGGCGTTCAGCAGCCGGGTGACGGCACGGCGTGCCACGCCCGCGTCGGTACCGTCGTCGGCTTCGAGCAGGCTGACCGGTGTTCCGTTCACGCCACCGGCAGCGTTGATGTCGCGCACCGCTAACTGCACGGCCGCCAACATCGCCGGGCCATACGCGGACAAAGCGCCACTTTGCGGGAGCAGCGCCCCTAGCCGCAGCGGCTCACCAGAGCCACCGGCAGGCTTCGGTGGCGACCGGGTCACCGCGTTCTTAGGGTCACCGATCACTAGGTAGGTGTTCTTGGCAACCTCGCCGCGGTCGTCGTAGGAGACCAGGCCGTAGTTGCCGACGGAGGGCTCGCCCGCGGAGGTGAAGTCGAGTTCGCCGCTTGCCCCGTCGTAGTCGACGTCGGTGCCTTTAGCGATCAGGTCCAAGCACTGCTTCACCTGCCGGCATTTCTCACCGCCAACTGTCACGCCGTTGATCTGCGGCGCGAAAGCCGCAGCATTCCCGCTACCGGCGATCTGGGCGGCCAACGCGGTGATCACCGTGGCGTCATAGGACTCGCCAGCGTAGGCGAGCTCTGTCAGGCCTGCGTTCTGCTCTTTGAGGCGAGTGGCGAATTCCTTTGACAGTTCGATAAGCCGACTCGTGCCCCGCATGCCAGCGATCGCGCCAGGTGCGTCACTGAATTGGGCGGCGAAGCTTGGGCCAGTGTTCGCATCGGTGCCCAGCACCTTGACGCTCTTGGCTTCCCGCTCACTAGTCGCGCAACCAGAGGTGGCCAACAACATGGCACCCACGATGACCGCAACCAGCAGCTGGTTCGTACCTGCTCGCGGTTGCCGCATACACCCTCTCCCAGAAGCTGTGTTGTGCGACTGAGCCTAATACCGGCAACGGATTAGCGCGGCCGCCGGGACGTGTAAGCCGCAATCGACATGTGGCCATGAGCTTGCGTCCCGCTGAGGTTAGGATCCGATGCCGTCTAAGAATTGCCGGTAATTTCAGGTACGGTCTGCCCCATGGCGTATGTCTTTCAGGTGACGATCGATTCGACTGAGCCGCACGTGCTCGCCGACTGGTGGGCTGACGCCCTCGGCTGGGAGGTGGAACCCAGCGACGAGGCGTTCATTCGCCGCATGGTCGCGGAAGGTCAAGCCAGCGATGACGACACAACAACCCATCACGGCACGCTGGTGTGGAAGGAGGGCGCAGCGATCCGACAGCCGGATGGAAAGGATCTCGCGCCACGTGTCCTTTTTCAGTTCGTGCCGGAGCCCAAGACGGTTAAGAATCGCGCCCACCTTGATGTTCGCGTCGGCGCGGACGACTTGGAAGTCGTGGTGGAGCGACTGACCGCCAAGGGGGCAACGCTCCTGCACCGCGGACGACAAGGCCCACACACATGGTGCACCCTCACTGACCCGGAGAACAATGAGTTCTGTGTGTCGCAGTGAGCGCGCCCCTCAGGCAGCCACTACCCGTTCATAGTCCCCGTCATAGACCAGCGGGCCCTCAGCTCGCCGACGATCTGTTCGCCACGGCCGTTAGTGTAGAAGCTGGCTGTGGCGATCACGTTCCAGGGACGCTGGTGATCACGGAGAAGGGTGCGCCGAAGGGGTCGCTGAGTGCGGCCATGCGGCCAACGCCCTCGACATCCATGGGCGACATGGACACGGTGCCGCCGTGCTCGGAAGCCGCGGCTACCACCGCGTCGCAGTCGACCACCTCGAAGTACGGTTGCCAGCGCGGCTTCATCCCCGAGCTGAGCATCTCATCGCTGATTTCCATAATGCCGCTCTGGCTGGTTTCTTGATCACCGCCGGATGGGTAGGTGACGGTGTAGGTGAACCCATCCATCGGCATGTCCTCGGTGTCCCATTTGAAGACCGAGCGGTAGAAAGTCTTTGCCGCGTTCGGGTCCGTGGTGAGCAACTCGGTCCAACACAGCGTGTTCGGAACGGTGACGGCGTCTAGGCCGATTGTTTCAAAGGGCTGCCAGACGGCAAACTGCGCGCCGGCAGGGTCATCAAAGCCAGCCATTCTACCCGCGGTGAAGACGTCGTCGGGTGCGAAGCGGACGGTGCCCCCGGCCTGCTCGACCGCCTTAGCGGTGGCATCGGCGTCGACGGTGTGGAAGTACAGCGTCCAGGCTGAGCTCGCCCCAACCTCCGTGAGCGGACCTATAGCGGCAACGGTCTTACCGTCGAGTGTGAACATGCCGTAGCCCCCGGCGTCGGGTCCGGCGGATTGAAACTCCCAGCCGAACAGGGCACCGTAGAAGGCGGCTGCGGCCTCGATGTCAGGCGAGCCGAGGTCGATCCAGACAGGAGCCCCGGGCACGTAGTTGGTCGTGAGCATGGCGTTATCCTCCGATTGTTGTCGTTGTGGGGCCATCCGTCGGACGAGACGACGAGCGGTATCCCTGAACGAAGGCGAGTATGGCAGGGGGGTCCGACATTCAGGCGAGAGTTTCCTACCGACTATGCAGCAGAGGTCGGCGCCGGCGCTAGCGGCTGACCACTGTGACGGTGGGCCTTGGCTGCGCTAGCGGCAGATGCTCGGGGCCTCTCACGTACGGGCCGATAAAGACCGGTCTGGTCCGGCCCGATTTATAGTGCTGCAGCCGCTTGTACATTCTCACCATATGCCGTTCCTTCCACTGCACGGAGCTGTGAAATCGTGGGTCGGCGGGCTCACGCCGATCTTGCTGTTTCCGCAGCTTCACCACGTTGACATCGGGTGGTAGGCGGAGCCTCGCGCTCTGTAGGCCCGCCCCATGGGTGCGTTCTGCCTGCTCGGGGACCGCGATCTGCTGGGCGCAGAGTCGGGAGAACGCGTACTGAAACCGGAGCGGGAACGTGTTGGTGGGATCGGAGATGAGGGCGCCGCGCTCGTAGTCGACTTCCACTTCTTCGTCGGACAGCCCCGCTTTCCGGGCAAGGTCTTTCACGTAGTCTCGCGATCGGATGGCGTTTTCCGCTAGGGCCTCGGCGAGCCCTCCGGTGAGCTCGACATCGTCTGCCAGGACCAGTATTCGGGTTCCGGTGTACAGCAACGGCGGTAGTGACGCCCTCTTTTCCGCAGCGTATGCAGCGAGCGTCGCCCGCGATCCATCGGGCACCGTTTCCTTCGGGTCGCCGTAGGTCGACAGCTGCAGGCCACGGAGGTAGCGCGGGCTTCCCAGGTGTTTCGGGTCGACCACCGGCAGGTCGCGGGGCTCGCTCCACCGCACCGCCCGTACGTCGTTCACCTCGCCGGAGGGCCCTTCACTCCAGACTGTGTGGGGCAGGATCAGCAGGCCGTTTGGCATCGGCATGTCGTCGGCTCGAATCAGGTCGCAATCGGCGTCGGTCATGGTAGCGGCAGCTGCGGTTACCACGTCGCACAGTTCGGGCGAGAGAGCGTACAGTTCCGCCTCCGCTAACCTCGCGACGTCGTCGGTGAGCAGGCGTGTGGCGAGGTCGGTGAGGATTGCTTCGACTTCCTCGGGATAGCCGCCGCCCCGGGTAAACTCCTGCTGCACGTACTGCGGCGGATAACCGTGAGCGCTGTACAACATGGCTAACGCGGTATTGACGCCGTAGCCAGTTTTACGGAAAGCCAGAAACTTGCCGAGCAGCTCGGTCTTGACATGCTCCGCGTTGAACGATTCAGTCCCGCGTCGTTGCGCGGCAAGCTCCTCGCGCAGCAGCTCCACCGTCACAGCACGCAGATCGCGCGCCCGACGAGCGGCGCCGGTCTCCGTCCAATCGCCGCGCCTGTCTAACTGCCTAGCCATAGCTAGAATCTAGCCCCGCACGACAGCCCTTTGCTGGAGTTTCACCTGTTGGGTATCTGCTGTTCAATAGGTACACGCACACGTTCACCGAATCCAACGGGCGCACGAACCCTCGCGCTCCTCGTGCAGGTCCGAGAACACAAGCCCTTATGGTGAGCCTAAAGCGGCTAAACTTTTCACTTCTTCGTATCTAAAGCAGTCGGCGGTGTGATCGTTCACCATGCCGACGGCTTGCATATGAGCATACATAATTGTTGGACCAACAAATGCAAAACCACGGCGCTTAAGGTCTCGGCTGAAGGCTTCGGCTTGCGCTGAGGCCTGTGGTACTTCGTCGACGTGGCGCCATACGTTTTGAACCGGAATTTCATCGACAAACTGCCATTGATATTTACTGAACGAACCAAATTTTTTCTGAACTTCTAGAAATCCTCGCGCGTTTGCCACGGCAGCGCGTACCTTGAGGCGGTTGCGCACGATGCCCTCATTTTGCAGTAAGACTCCGATGTCTTCTTCGGTATATCGTGCTACTTGCATTGGGTCGAAGCCGGCAAAAGCATCTCGGTAACCTTCACGTTTCTTCAGTATTGTCAACCATGACAAACCAGCTTGCGCACCCTCTAATATCAGAAACTCAAATAGTAAACGGTCTTCGTAGACCGGAACACCCCACTCAGTATCGTGGTAATGCTCATAGAGAGCATTACCACGATCTACCCAGGCGCAACGTTTCGGCATTATTGAAATAATACCGGGCTCATCATCCGAACAACGGAGCGATCCTGGAGTTCGGCGAGAGGTGCGCGATCGAGCCGATTTCAAGTGCGACCCACAGATCGCCGTCGGAGCCGATAGCGATGCCGTGCGGTTCCGACGACGGGGTCGGTAGGGCATATTCCTCGATCCGGCCGTCCGGGCTGATTCTGCCGATCCGGTTGGCGCCCCATTCGGTGAACCAGCAGTTCCCCGCAGCGTCCCCGGTAATCGCGTGGGGGCGGGCGGTGCGATCGGGCAGCGGGAATTCAGTAATCCGCCCGTCAGCCGTGATTCGACCGATCTGCCCAGCGGCGATCTCGACGAACCACATCGCATCGTCCGCGCCCAGGGTGACGCCTACCGGACCAGCGGCGGCGGTGGGCAGCACATGGATGGTGACGACCCCATCGGTGGTGATCCGGCCAATCGCGTTCCCCTGGTTCAACGTAAACCACAACGCACCGTCGGGGCCGCCGGCGATCATCGACGGGAAAGTACCCGATCCCGGAAGTGAGAACTCGCTGATTGCGCCGTCAACGGTGATACGGCCGACCTTGTCCGCGTTCATTTCGGTGAACCAAAGCGCGCCGTCCGGCCCTGGTGCGATACCAAAGGGCCCAGCCTCGCGCGTTGGGACGGGAAATACCGTGATGACACCGTCGGTCGTGATTCGGCCGATCCGGTGCCCCTGAGATTCGGCAAACCACAATGCCCCATCCGGCCCAGCGGTGATGACCGAGGGATGACCCGTTGGTGGGTCGAGTTGGTACGAGAAGGTGTGCATTCCACCCGTGGTCATGCGGCCGATCCGGCCGTGATGCACCTGGGTGAGCCACACGGCACTATCCGGCCCCATCGCGATCCCGTATGGCCCCGAGCCTGCTCCGCGAACGGGATACTCCACGATCGAGACTTTCAGATGATCTGCCACAGACCCGACTCCTGGATGAGCAGCCCAGATTCTTTCCAGCTTTGGTAGCGGTCAACACTCAAGGTGCGGCCCGGCGGCGCAGAGTGTCAGAGGCTAGCGTAGCGCCAGAGCCGGATTCGCAACGGTGCGGAGAGCCACAGCGACTCCCCCAGAACCCGACTCCCCAGCTGGCGTAGAGCTGGGTGCGCATGTCCGACAGCCGATCGGTCCGGCTACTTGCCGGGTTTCTTGGAGGAGAAGGCTGAGTTAATCACTCGCCTGCTGACCCATCCGAGGAAACCGCCGGCCACCACGTTTACTCCGGTGGTGGTGTGGCCAAAGGCCTCGGGAAAATTATACTCGGCAGCGGTGTACGCGGCTACACCTCCAACAACAACAGGACCACCGAGATTCTTGGCCCAGCCGTTCACATAGCCCCATAGAGTCGTGGCGGTCTGCCATCCGAAAACACTCGCCTCGTGGGGCGGAAGACCGGTCCTGACAGCACCTATCCCGGAAACGACGCCGCCGGCGGCTGCAGCGACCGCACGCCAGGTGTGAGGGCTGCGGAGCACTCGCTCAATGTCGGCCATGGTGCGAGTCTATGCAGCTAGAGATTGCGATGTCAGTCGATTAACCATGAGGCGGCGTGCGATAGGTGCTTACCCAACCCGCTGGCCACCTATCGTACCCAGCGTCTTGCACGGTGTGATTGATGCTGTGAGCGCCCGGAGCTCTGCCAGGTGTTGCCCGGGATGAGTCGCGCCCCGCCGACCTAGCATCGATCGTCGGCCACATTCTCGACATACCCTGCGGGCAAGGCGGCGGTGAGCTGCGGTTGACGCGTTGTCTCTCACGGAATAACGCGGCCAGAGGATGCTAGTGTCGCCTCGTCACCAAGTCCATCACCGTCACCTCGTCGACTGGAGGACCACCCCCATGGCCGAAGAGGCAGGCGCACTCGCCACCGAGTATTTCCGTGCGTGGAAGGCCAAGGACTTCGTCGCACTGCGTGCCATTCTCGCCGACGACGCCACGTTCCGGGGGCCGCTCGGCAGCGCCGACGATGCCGACACCTGCGTGTTGGGACTGCGCGGCATGTCGAAGATCATGACTGACATCGTGATTCACAAGATGTTCGTCGACGGGCCTGATGTACTGACGTGGTTTGACCTGCACAGTACTGTCGCGCCGCCCAGCACCACCGCGAACTGGAGCCACACGCAGGACGGGAAGATCAAGACGGTGCGCGTGACATTCGACGCCCGGGACCTTGCCGCGGGCTTGGGTCGATGATCGTCGACGAGTGCACGTTTCCATGGCTCCAGTGGAGAGCTGGTGGTCGAGGCCTGGCGGCGAACGGCGCCGAAGCTGATCGTCGAGGCGTACAACGGCGAGCCACGGTCCCTCGGGCGGGGAAGTCGTGACAACCTTCGTGCTCGTCCCCGGCGCCTGGCACGGCGGCTGGTGGTACGACCCGCTCGTCGAACGGTTGGTCACTGCCGGGCACCGCGCAGTGGCGGTGACGCCGACAGGACTGGACCCCGCGTTGCCCGCAACTGAGCAGGCCATCACCCTCGACCAGCACGTCGAGGAGGTCACCGGCGCGGTCCGCGCCGCCGAGGGACCCGGTCCCGACGTCGTGCTCGTCGGACACAGCTACGCGGGATCACTGATCAACGGGGCCGCAGACGCCGCGCCCGAGCGGGTCCGAGCGCTGGTCTACCTCGACGCCTTCGTGCCCGAGGACGGCGACTCGTGCTGGTCTATGGCCAACGACGAGGAACGCCAGTGGTACGTCGACGGCGCCGGCCGGACCGGCATCGCGGTCGACCCGCTGAGCTTCCTCGACGGGCGCGCCAGGCCGCATCCGCTGGGCACCCTCATGCAGCGCTCGAAGCTGACCGATGCCTGGCGTACCGTCCCGGTCAAGCACTACGTCGTCGCCCTGGGATGGCCCGGGGAGTCTCCGTTGGCCTCCTCGATCACGAAGGTGCGGGCCGACCCGGCGTTCATCGTCCACGAATGGGACACCGGGCACAACGTGATGAAGAACTGCCCCGACCAGGTCTACGACCTCATCGTCGATCTCTGACCGCGGCACCAGCGGCCGCTGCGTAGGACCTAGGTTATACGTCTTCAATACAATTTAGATGCCGCTGCTTATGGATACTCGGCTCTTATTTCGTCCTAGCCGATAACGAACTGTGGCGACATCGAAAGGAAGGCTGGAGACGCATCGAAGTCCCCAGTTACTACGGCAGCCCACGGGCACCTCTACGAGCCGTTTCTATCAGCGACTCGGCTGCACGGCCAGCTCGCTTAAACTCGTCCGGCGTCACCGGCGTGAAACTATAGCCCGACTTGGTCTTTAGACTGAGTAACGTGCTCAGGTGCTTTGCGGCACCTCTATCTGCCCTCTTCAAGAGCCCGATTGCCTCGTTGTGATTTTCGCCTTGAGCATGCTCCCCCAGTCGGGTACAGCAGATGACGTCCGCACTAGCGATGCCTGCGTGCACGCACAACGTCACGTAGGCATCGGCAATATCTTCGTGCTCCTCAGCGATATCACGAATTAAATCCGCTGCCTCTATGAATTGCTCCGCCTTACGCAGCCGTCCTCGTTGGACTGTTGCGGTGCATGGCTGTGTTCGCACGTCAGCTCTTTCCGTTTCGTAGCTGTTGCGCCAGCCAGGCCCGGTTACCGGCTACGGTAAGCCCGTCCTTCAGTACAGAGCGGAGAACTGGCTCGTTGACACCTTGAGTAGTGAGCTCCCCGGCAGCGAACTGCAGAGGCCGGGTATCATTTCCTGTCCATCGAGTTACGTCGGACACCAACTCGTTGACCTGTGTTTCCCACAGATCCTCTTCAACATCGTTGGGCCGTACCAGTAGCAGATCCAGGTCGCTGTCTACTGTCATCGAGCCGCGTGCGGCGGACCCGAATACAGCGGCGTACACCGGCGGTATCTCCCAGGATTCCAGGCGGTTCTCAAGGCGCTCCAGAAACTTTTCCTGGAGTCGGGCAAGGCCGACAATATGCTCTGCAGCGAGATGATCACGGTTAAGCAGATAAGCAAAGGCGTTCCCGACTCGCTCGGACTGTACGATGCCCTGCTTGGTTAAGCGCCGCAGAGCCTTGCGGATCCCCTCCTCCGAGGGTTTTATCAAAATCCGGTGCAGTTGTCCTGTGGTAAAAGCAGTGTCGTGTCGTGCCAGCACAGCGAGGATATCGCCGTCAAGGGTAGGAGTAACCGTCGCTAACGGTCGGCTTAGTTCCACCGTCTGCCTCCTGAGTTCCCGTGTGAGGCTTTACAATAGTACAGGCAAACCAACTATAGTGCAGATATAAGCACTATAGTTGGATGGATGAGAGTAGTCGTATTTGACGGCGACGCTCCTAGAACAGAACTGCTGCCGCTCTAGGCAATCCCTGCCCAAGATTGGTCATGCGGCGATGGCTACGTCTCCATGAGCAATATCCAAATGAAACTGCATATCGGTATGGGCTGAAATTCGTTGCAGTGTGGCGAGCGCAGGTGGGTGATCGCCACTTTCTACAGAGGCGGCTCAAGCAGCAGTAGCTCCTAAGAGCCTGCTCCTGAACTGATCTGACTCTGACAGTATCTTTGATGAGGGGTTGAAGGCGTAGGTTTAGTGATTGGCTTACGTTAGCGAGATGCTGAACTGCTGCAGCACGGACGGACGGCTCATGGTCTTTGGCAAGCTGGAGTAGCAGGATCACAGGCCAATCCGCGCCTTGGTCAATTCTTGTCGCGAGCAGCGCTGAAGAGGCGGTGTCTCTGCGGACCTGCATGTCAGAGTCAGCAGCATATTTTACGAGTCTCGCTTCGGCATCCGCAGCTTGAATTATCTTGTGAGCCAGCGCGAACTTCGCCCATGCAACCTTCACTCGCCCAGGCCTGCCACCGAAGAACAGACCGGGGCTGCCTTCTGGCGTGTTCGGCCACGACCCCGAAAGGATTGCGGTTCGGAAGGATTAGTTAATAGCGCCACGCACGGAAGCGTCACCTTGCTCAGCAGGCTAACCCGCGACTATAGGAATAGTGCTCGGATCACGCTCCGCAAAGGTAGAACGGGTCCCGCGTCGGCGCGGAGCGCCGGCTGATGATGCGCCAAAGCGGGCCGTGCAGCGCCGTAGGCGCTGGCACACTTTGGCCTATAACAGAGAGCGGCCGGCCGGCCTCCGCTGGTGTGTTCCCGGCCGAAATCCCGGCGGTCTGGCAGCCGGCGGTGGTCCACCAAGCTGGGGGCCGGGTCGAGTCGGCGGGACCGGGGGGTTCGTCGTGCTCGATTTCACTGTCGGCGCAGAGCCCGACTCGCCGCCGGATGGTGCGGATCGCTGATGTTCACGCTGCTGCTGGACCAGAAACTCGGCGTAAAAATCGAGCAACCGCCCCAGTTCGGCGTTGTATCGGGCGCGTTCGCCCAGCTCAATCGCCGCTAGCTCTCCCGGCGCCAGACCATGAGAGCTAGCGGCGGAGACCACGGGCTCACCTAGACCGCGCCGAACGGCTCCGATAACCTGCCCCGCGTACGACCAGCCGTTCTTTCCCTCGGGCGCCCGCTGCAAGGGCTTGAGGTTCTGCGACGACCTGCCGGTGCATACCAGGGCGGCGAGGCTGGCGGTGTTGGCCGCGACGAGAGCGAGCCGCTTGCCCTCGCCTCGTTCCAGCCGATCCACATCGATCGGCTTCATCCCGATCAACTTGGCCACCTCACGCGCGGAGAGACCATACGCGTTGCGATAACGACGGTGCAGCCACCCGCAGGTTCCCCATCCGTCGGGGTCGGTGCGGGGATCGGGTCTATTCTCCGACGAGGAGGCAGCGGAATGGAGCGGTGACCTCGGGGTCGTCTCGGTCGGCGCAGGCGCGACGGTCGGGGACGGTGTGACCGCGGCCGGGACGGCGGAGTGGAGAAACCTGTGCCATGGGGGTTCAGGTGCAGGCTCGGTTCGATCCAGCGGGTCGTGCTCGCCGACGGGGCGGGTCTCGTCCAGTATTCGCTGCCAATCGTTCAGCAAGAGCAGCAAAGATTCTCGATCCTCCGCTCCGCCTCCACCGGCGAGGTTGTCGAAGCTAACGCGATCGAGCGATCCGCGGATCCGGTCGCGGCGCCGAGGCTCGTCCGGGCCAAGGACCTGTTCCAACAGTTCGGTGTGGGCCGCCGCCAGCCTGCCGATGTTCTGCCACAGTAAGCGGTGCTCGTCGGGATGAAGGGACCCAGCGCCGGATGACCGTTCCACGTCCGACCGTACCGCGTCCCCGGTCGCGTACGCCGTGATTGCCCGCGAGACCATACCGGCGGCGCTCCAACGCTCGGCCAGCGTGGCGTCGGGGCCGGCGAGTCTGGTGTCGGCGGGATGCCAGCGGCGGGCGCGTGGATTCAGCAGGACGCGCAGCCGATCCTCGTCGAGGCCGGACCCGGCAGCCAACCCCGAGACGTAGTCGCCGGGCAGCCGCCGCCGACGGTGATCGTGTTCCAGGTGAATCGCGGCGAGCCAGTAGAAGATCTCCAGGCCGTGATTCAACTCCTCCAACGGGTCCTCGTGAACGGGTGCGATAGCCGCCGGCCGAGAGCGCAGACCTCTCCACTGGATCTCCTCGTGCAGGGCGACGATTCGCTCATCGACGACCTGGACGAGGTCCTGTGGGGCCTCGAGTGCTTCCAGCACACGGTGGATCGCGTCCTCCGGCGGAAAATCCGGCCACGCGGCCTCTTCGATTACTCGTATTTCGCGGTAAAACCCGTCGTCGTACCGGCCGCCGGCGCTGGCCAGGTTCTTTTGACTGATAGGTGGCTCGCGGGTGAGTCGCCACTTGCTGATGGCGAGAGCAATATCGGCCCGGAGTCCGATCTCCGGGCCATAGTCAATAGTTGGCCCCACGGCGGGCTGCGGGAAAAGGCTGCCTCTAGCCCGCAGCCCGCTCAATAGCTCCGCCCGCCGAGTGGCGTCGATCTTCTTTTCCTGTTCACCCAGCAGACCCTCGAGGTAGGGAAAGAACTCGGCCACGCCGAACCCGGCGCCGGCCAGTTCGGCCTCCAGCTGCGCCCTGACCACGATCAAGTCGGCGTAGCCAGTGTCGGTGACCCCGCGGCGCGGGCCGGTCGGTCGGCCGGCCGAACCCTGCTGGCGGACCCGACGTGGCGGTCGAGCGCCCCATTCCGCCAGATGGGCCCGGACAGCGTGGCGAAGGCGGTCCCTGTCCTCGGCGGTAGCTTCCGCGCCGACACCGATCACTTCCTCGGGCATCCGGCACACCGCGAGAACCCACTGGGCAGTCCTCAGCTGGCGAAGGTTATAGCGGGGGACCGTCTCTAGCCGAAATAAATTGGCCGCGCTAATTACGTCCCTCCCTAATTCGGCATTGATGGCTCCAGCGACCGCCTGCAGAGTAAGACATGAGATTTGTCTGGCGTGTTGCAGCGACATCGCTATGTCTACGGATCGCGCGATTTCTTCCCGTGTCCCGGCCCGGGTCTCCCGCAACCCCAGGCGGGCAAAGAGTTCGGCGGCTCGCTCCTTTCTCAGCTTTTCTGCGTGCCGGTCAAGCGCCCCCTGAAATGCACTCAGCCGATCGCGTGATTCCCCCAAGAACCCCGCGTACCTTCTGAGCAACAAGCTCGCGTAGTACACCCCGTCGAAGCTGTCGATCGCGCCGCGACGTTCGAATTGTTCGATGAAATTGGCATAGTGTCGGTACTCGTTCGGATTGAAGATCTCGGCGAGAAACCGCGCCGCCACCCTTTGGGTTTCCCCCGCCGAATTTCGTGCCCTCACGATGGCGGCGACGATGTGGGGCTCCCCGACGCGCGGCGCCGCGGCCGCTTCGCTCGGCAGAGGTGGCGGCGAGGGAGACGGCCGCGGGCTGACGCTCGGCGCCCGACCGGTTAGTTGATCCACCCTGGCCTGCCGTCGCTCCGGGAGGAATTGCGCTCTCCTAGGGTCTACGTAGAGGAGATCGACGCTTGCGCGCAGGTGATCGTATACGTACTCGTAGGCCGGATTCGGACAACCAAATCTTTCAGTGACCTCCCTGATCCGAAGCAGGTCGTCAATGCTGTAACCAATCGCGTATTCGTATTCCCGGAGAGCGGCCTCGGGAAGCTCGGGCACCGCATTGGCCGCCTCTTCATGGGAAATTCCATGAATCGCCCGTAGCTCGTGCAACCCGAAGGCCACCCGCAGCATGGGATCGGCCACATCGGGTTCGACCACGGATAATATGACACCCAGCTCACGCCGGAAGTCTTCGATAAGTCCACCACGAACCCGATCTGCGAGCCCATGAATTTCTTCGCAGGCGCTGAGAATGAGGGCACGATTCCTATCGATAAGGTCGCGATCATTCGCCAGCTTGGCCAGGTGATTAGCTATGAGATGGGAATGAGCCACCTTGATGACGAAGTCCTCGGTCCAGTCATCGCTCTCGACGTCGCGGACTCGACGCGAATCGAGGCCGAGCCTTTTCGCCACCTCGAACGGTGAGACCGAGGGAGACGTCACTAAGCTCCGGGTCCCCGATACCAGCCGAGCAAGGTCCGTCCGAAGCGCGACGAAATCGGGCTGGGCTGCCCCCGCATCTGCCACAATCCACTCCGGCTCTTGTCCGCACACTCTCCCGATGCGCGGCACCATCATGACGCAAAACGGCAGCTCAGAACAGACAAAGACAGCATGAACCGTGCGGAACTGCGGCCATTTCTACCCCGAAACGCTAAATGTCCGGTAGCGCGATGCAGAAGCCACGATGTGCGGTGAATTTTGCCGTGAAGGCGGTCTGCGGGGCGAGCCCTCCCAACGAATCCCGAGAAAAGGCACGACCATAGACCTTCGCTGCTGCTGTCCCCAGTCCTACAGAACGGTAAATAGGGTTGGATAGCCGCTTTTGAAAGTTCTGTGTACAAATCCTTGCACAGAGCACAAAAATCTTCTTCCAGACCTAGGTCTCGAAGGGGATTTCCCCTGGTAGTCCTTAAGCAATCTCAGGTTGAACTTTATTGATCGGAGCGATACAGAGGTTGAGGCGCCTGAGAGGCCCCAGCGGGCGCTGTCTGGATCGTCACAATGGAAGGCTCGGCTGACGCCACAACTTCAGCCAGCCATCGTTGACCGCTACGCCAGCGGCCTGACGAGCCGGGAAGTAGCGGAGGAGCTGGGCGTAGGAAAGTCAACCGTGCTCACCCTCCTTAAGTGACAAGGAGTTGCAATCCGGCCAGTCGGCTTGCGGTACTGATCGACCACGCTGGAGGTAGACGATCACGTACGATGAAGGCAAGTCAATGCAGCCGTGTTCTTACGACTTATCACTGCTTTGACACGGCTGGGTAGGCACGGACGTGACGAAGATCGTCGTGCGCTGACGCGGTGACCGAGTTGCTCGGGTGCGTCACGTCGAGAAAGAGCGCCAAGCGTTTGCCCTAGCCCTTTAGGATCCGGCCCGCCGGATCCTCCCCACCCCGTTGACGCTGGGGTGCACCGATGGGTTGCCGTGATACTCAATGCCACCCACTCCGTTGACAGTGGCTGTGAGATCGTCCGTGACGGTTACGACGGCGTGCCCGACCCCGTTCACCCGGACATTCGCCCGCTTCGCGGTGAGGTCGGACAGGTTCAGATCACCCACTCCGGAGAGAGCCGCCGTCAAGGTGTCTACTTTCCCGGCGCCGCTCAGCTCACCGGCGCCGTCTTTTCGCAGCTCAAGCGCGCCTGTATTCACGTCCACCAACTTGACCGAACCGGACCCGTCGACATCCACTCCCGCTAGCTTGGGAACCTCGATCGTGATGTCTATCGACCTGCCGGCGTTCCCCTTTCGGTCGATGGACAATGTCCTGCCAGCCACCGTGGTGGTCGCCTTATCGAGCGTCTTCTCACCGCCCTGCAGCGTGACCTTCTGCCTCGAACCGTCCTTGATGGTGACATCCGTCCTGCCGCCGTTGATCTTGATCCGATCGAACGCGGCGACCTTACGGTCCTGAGTCGTGTCAGGGCCGCCGTGGGCTTCGTCGACACCGCAACCCGAGACCGCCAGGCAGACCGAGACCGCCAAGGCTCCGAGTGCAAGAACGCGGGTGAGCTCCTTCATGCCTTCATCTTCCTTACGCTCTAAGTCGATCTTTGGCAGTAGCCGGCCAAGTCAGCTCGGCACCCATCACGCCCATTGCCCCAGTAGATCTACAACCGCGGGAAGCACCAGATAACAGGGGACGGAAGCGTCTAGCACGATCACCGCAGTCAAGCCTAAGCCAACCGCCGCAGCATTCGGCTGGAATGTGAACAGGAAGGCACCGGAAAGGACGGTCATGGCGCACACCGTGACATGACGCCGATGAACAGCCTGGGTCCGCAGCGCCTTGCTACGCGTCTTGGTTAAGTTGGTAGGCCTGAATGAGACGGCCGTCTAGCTGGTGTCTGCGCGTCATACGTGCAGGTAGTTACACGACTAGGCGATCCGTTGACGAATCTGTCGCCTACGGCACGGAGAGGTCTTCTTAGTGGCGTTTGAGAGGCGGCAGAATGTTCCTTAAGTTGCACTGCTGCCTAGAGAATGTTCTTGAACGGCAGCTAGAGTTACATTATGGACCTAGAAAAATTAGGAAGGTTGTCTTCTGGACAACTTGTACCTATCAGTGGCCATGATCCCCGAATCGGAGCTTGGAACCATCTGGCCTTTGCGCCTGACCCTTTGCCTGACACGATGCCATCCCTACGACCAGAGACGTATCTACAGGTAGCGGACGCTCGTGCAGCCCTAGCAGCGCTGGACAGCACAGCAAAGCAGCTTCCGAATCCGCAACTACTTCGGCATCCAGTTCTTCGACGTGAGGCCCAGAGCACATCGGCACTGGAAGGCACCTACGCCCCCCTGAACGCCGTACTCAGCACCGACGAAGAGGACGGGCCATCGGGAGATTTGCGCGAAATCCTCAACTATGTCGTGGCCGCTGAGCACGGTTTCGGCTGGCAGGCAGACGGTAGGCCGCTTACCGTGGCATCGCTTTGTGAGCTACAGCGCCTACTCGTACGCGAGACGTCTTCGCACACTCCCTCAGCCGGTAACCTCCGGGACATCCAAGTGGTGATCGGTCGTAGTCCAACAAATCCCATCAAAGGTGCCCGCTTTATCCCGCATCCGCCAGGAGACGAATTAGCCCGTCGGATGCAAGAGCTCGTTCATTGGTTACGCGCCGACCACTCCGGCAAGATCGATCCCGTGGTTGCTGCTGGCATGGCACACTACCAGTTCGAAACTCTCCATCCATTCAACGACGGCAACGGCAGAATCGGGCGGCTACTCATCGTCATGCACCTGCATACGCTGGATGTCCTGAGCGAACAAACATTGACCGTCTCCCCCTGGTTCGAGGCCCGGCGCGCGGACTACTACGACAACCTGTTCGGCGTGAGCGCGCAATCCGATTGGGATTCCTGGCTCCGATTCTTCGCCGCCGGAATCGAGAACTCGGCGAAATCTACTCGAACGCAGATGCTAGCTCTAGTAACCGTACAAAGTGAGCTCCACGAACGGGTCCGCTCTTCACATTTGCGAGCCGATTCGGCCCACGCCGTAATCGACTTCGCCGTAGCCCACCCTAGCTTCACTATCCCCACCCTGGAGCGCGAGCTCAACCTGTCCTATACGCGGGCCAACAAGCTTGTTAACCAGCTAGTCAAGCTCGATATTTTGAGAATAGTTCCTGGTCGAGAGACATACCGACGTAGGTTCCAGGCACCCGAAGTAATCGACGTACTACTGCAGAGCTGAGACACTGTGTCAGCTTCTCTCTGCAGGTCGCAGAGAACACAAAATCCTCTTCCAGGCCTAGGCCTGGAAGAGGATTCCCTGGTAGCAGGGACAGGATTTGAGCCTGTGACCTCTGGGTTATGAAAGGCGACGATCGTCTAGCTGGTACCTGTGCGTCTCATACGTGCAGTTAGGAATCGACGAGGGTTAGTGGTTTCGTCTCAGGCGGCGGGGCGTGTCTGGCCAATTCCGGCGCGTCTCACTGACAAATCCGCTGGCATCCTAAGTCGGCCGATGCGCGTCATTGGAGTTCACGAGGCTGATGGCAAGCTCCGCTTCACCTGCCGGAACAAATCGGACAACCTGATATTCAGCGTGATCAGTTATAGCGTCGACGCGGGCAACGGACCAGCGAAGTTCGCGGACGCCGAGTGGAATTTTGGTGTTGCCCAATTGAACTACTAGGGGCCGCTGGAGCGAGGGTGATAGTAAATCTCCCACTTGGAATCCTTGGCCAAGGCTGAATGGTACGTCTAGTCGTGCCCATTCTTTGATGAGCGTCTCACCGCGAAGCAGCTGAGCCGCTTCGATAGATCTATTGATCTGGGCGGAAGTTAGCTGTTGTGTATTTCGCGGAATTTCGACCAACATTGATGTGTGTTGTTGAATT
Source organism: Mycobacteriales bacterium (assembly GCA_041743105.1). Classification (GTDB taxonomy): domain Bacteria; phylum Actinomycetota; class Actinomycetes; order Mycobacteriales; family QHCE01; genus QHCE01. The sequence continues at coordinate 67,780 of JBGTNI010000072.1, forward strand.
AGTTCTAGTGCTTCGCAAAATTCAATCAGCTCAGCAACATTGGGCGCAGCGCCTACGGGTATGTTCTCTATGCCTTCTTTAGGTGGGCCATAGGCTGCACTTACTCTTAGGCGATGTGGATGACGAAAATTCTCCATAAATCGTAATCCAGGTAGTATCTGGCCGGGCCGCAGTCCCGCTAGATCACCGAGAGAGATGGTGATTTGAGAATTTCTAGTCTTTATTCCTGTGAGCATTTCCAGGGTGAAGACACCGTTTTTTTCTGTGCCGAAAGCGCGCACGCCCTCTCCAGAGGGGCCTAGGACTGGTGGCTCCATCTTCAATAAGACGTTAGCGAGCACAGTTCCGGCTTCGTCAAGGATCGCGTTACGAACTTCGTGATATTCACCGGTCATCGGCTGACTAATCCTGACCGTGGTCATTTCTGAGGTTTTCCCTCCGAGGCCACCAGGTAGATCAGCATTCACAGTAACGGTACCTGCTGGCGCTTCAAACGGGCGACCGTACTTATCAAATAGTTCTAGATCACGACGCAACTGAGGGTCTATATTGACATTGAAAAGCAAATTGATGGGCACGGGTCGCTCTTCCAACGAGGCATCACATTTTGCAAAAATTTTGAATGTGATGCACTGGTTCTTCAAGTTGATTTGTTTGGCTGCAACTAGAAACGGCTCATCGGCGATGCTCGGCTGTTTATGCTCAACGGAGTAGTCGTAATTGTAAAAAGGGTCCTGGCTGTTAAGAGATCTATGTAAACCAGCCAATCCATTTACCACATGGCTTGGCTTCAGGTATTCGTTGGAGGTTTCGGTATCTCCAACTTTCCCCGGAGAAAGTAGCATACGGATTGTATCGTTGAGAGATTTTATAGCACCTTCAAGCCGTTCCTTACCATTGTGAAGGTAGTAATCGATTACATCTGGGTACTTAGCTGCCAGCCCTTCGAGGTAATCCAGCCCTAGCCAGTCACAAGGAAACCCGGCGCCAATCGTAAGCTCGTCTAGCCATTTCCGATTTTCGTGAGTCGGGTTCAAGGGCAGCGTTAAGAACCAATCCTTCACCGTCAGCCCGTTAGCTTGCGCGTAGGCCAGAAGCCGGCGATAAGAGCGCTCTATTTGCCCTTTATGACCTTTTTTTAAATTCGAGTGGAAGGATTTTGCCTGATAGACAGTGACGACGCTGCGGTTGTCTGGTTCTGGAACAAGTACGTCGATTCCGCCATCGCCCTTTGACGGACGGATACGCTTCGCGTGGCGATTTTCCCGACACAGGAAGATGCCGACCAGCTGCTCGGTTGGTTCCCCATCTAGAAGAGACCATTCCACTCTGCTCAAACCCGCTACCCCACTACCTCAGCGGCCTAACTGGCCATCGATTCGCCAGAGGTTACAGGAAAATCAGGGGTAGCGGGTCAGCCAGCACGAGCACTACTGCATGTAATCGGCTTCAGCTTTGACCGTACGTTGCTGTTGTGGAGTTTCCTCTGACGTAGAAGTGCTCAGTTTTTCCACGCCAGGTGGACTGGCAGCACGGGCATGTGTATATGCCCTTGTTGTAGCTTTGAAGAGAACTTTCTGTGCATAAAGAGCAATTTTGGGAAGTTATTGTTTTTTCACTAAGGAAGTTGAGCTGCGATAAGGTGTGGCTTTGGTGTTCTGTTTGTTCATTATTTGTACAGCTTATGCTAATCTCAGGTACGCTTTTTAAAACATACGATTCAGTGTTGTTTTCCGTATATATTTCGCATTCTTCTGCGTTTATCATATAGCCTCTGAGTCGGTCTGCTGCCACGGGTAAGGGGTCAACGGAAATAACGCGGGTTCCGGTGAAGTTTGTTCCTATGAGGGACTTCACTAGTAGATCTGATTCTGGCGCTGAGTAGCCAAAGACGTGTAACTCGCCGGCGTTTGGATGGCTTCGGCGGCTAGGCGCCAGGCTGCGCGCAGGATCTTATTCCCGTAGTACTCAGTCTTCACCGCTGTGGGCGGAACGATGAACGGCACCTTGTCCACTAAGAAGTTAGGTCGTGTGCCCGAAGTGCCGTTTACCCGCCGTTGCCACCCCCCGCCACGTTGGTTGAGGTAAATCAAGTCGTTGGTTGGGGCATCAAACCCTGCGTAATACCAGTTGATGGACCCGTGAAGCTTAAGCAGGTGAAACGCCGTCTCTTGTTTAGAACCGAAACTCAAACCTGCGGGGGCGCGTTCAGATGCAGGCGTCAGCGGCAGAGGATAGACATTAGTAAGCCGCTCTGACTCGGCTCCCCACAGTGCAGTATCGACCGCTGCTTCTACCAGTTCGTCATAGTTAAACGTGATGACAGTCGCTGATGTTTCTCTCCAATGATGAACAAGGGTCATAAGCCACCCAGGCATTGGCTCATCGAACACCGAATTTTGCGCATCGTCCAGGACGCGGGAGACAGCTGTTGTCACCTCGTAGAAGGCAGCCCGATTGTGCATGTTTTGGCTTTCACTAAGCCAGGGTTGCTCGGTAGACAGGAACGTCATCCACGCTTCGAAGTCATCAGAGAAGGTCTCGACCGATCTCGATGATGGGAAGTTCGTTTCTTCCAGGTGTTCAGCAACAGCGGCCGACAGGTCTTTCATCAAAGGCATGTGATGGCTTACGGCTTTGGAAAAGCCAGCACCGAGCACATAGACCGTCGACATTCCCACCCTCGTCACAAGCATCCCGCTAATCCTGATGACGCTACGCAACAGCCAGACTGACGGACAAGAGGCGAAGCTAAGGAACTTCAACCCCAGTTGTAGAGTCAGATGCCACAAGATCTGCGGTTCCGCGTCGGCGCGGAGCGCCGGAGGCTGGCCGATGCGCCAAAGCGGGCCGCGCAGCGCCGGTAGGCGCTGCCTTGATTCCTTGTATAGAAAGTTTCCGTATGGCCAGAGCGATGTGTTTGTCTGGTCTCGGTAGTTGCGTGACAGTGCGTGCGGCAGGCGCCTAGATACGGAGCTGATGGGTTCCGCAGGCCCTGTCCCAGTTGAGCACCAAGTCTGCTCTGCCGAGATCACTTAGCTTCGTCGATAGCGGCGACCCAACTGTTGACATCAGCAACCGCCTCGTCGAGAGACAGCGTGATATCCGCCGATGCAGCGGCCCTTGCGTAGTCGTCCGCCCAGTGGGCGTGGATGATCACGATCGGCGGCCAAGCCCGGGACGGAAGGCTAAGCTGCTGGGCTTCGTCCGCCCTGCTCTCGAATACCGCTGTCGCGGCAGCACGAATCTGAGCGAGAGCCGGGTAGCCGGCCTCTGCTACGAGGTGGCGCAGAAGGAGTAGGTCGACGACATCGCGGGCACGGTCATTGACGTTGCTCGGCGGATCGTGAGGATCGGAGACCGCGTGGAGCTTCTGAGCGATCTGAAACCGCATGGCGATCCCGACCAGCGTGTCCGGGTCGGGTAGACCGAAGCCGGTCAACGGGGGTGGTTCGATTGCCTCGAATTCGTCACCGATTCCAGCCTCGTCAGGTGAGACCTCGAACTGGATGCGCCGCCACGTCACACCACGGAGTTCGATGACTATGTCGAACCGACGCGGTTTGATGGCCCTGGTTGGTACGTCGACGTCCTCGACCTCGTCGCGGCGCAGCGTCAGTGGTCCCCAAGGCTCGGCGAGCGCGCCCTCCAAAGCGATCAGGAACGCGTCGAGGTCGCCGCGTACGAGGCCGTCGACGTCCTTAGTGGTACGCGCGGTTGTGTTGAGTCGGTGCTGGAGCAAGCTGCCGCCCTTGAGTAGGAACAATTGCCTGCCGTCGGTATCAATGGCTCGTTGAATGGCCGCGATCGCTACCGAGGACGCGACCAGCCATCCCAGCCGACCGCCTTTGGCTTCGGGCCCGAGCTTGCCTTCAGCTTGGGCGATCCAGTTGTTCAGCACGGTTGCTGACATTGGCTGTTTGGCCTTCGGTTTCAGAGTGCGTAACAGCGCGGCGAGCCGCGACCCGATGAACTCATCGCTCATGTCTGACCTCCAGGGCTCGAGCGAGTTCCTCGCGCTCGGTCGTCTTCAAGTGCCCCTTTGCGTAGCCTCGCTCAATCGCCTGCCGAAGCAGGTAGGTCGGAGTACCGTAGTCGATGCATTGGGCGATTGCGGTGGCCGACGTCACCGTCGGAACCTCCTGCCACCAGCCGACCTGCGCGGGCACAAGGTGCTCATAGTGAATCTCGTAGTCGTCCCCGCCGGCACGTCGTAGTCGCCGGCTCTTGGCGACCGTGATGTGGATGCGGTTGGGGTTGATGTCACTGATCGCATAGACGTCCAGCGCTGTCTCGTGGCTCAGGCACGCCTCGGGCACCCTGGCCCACAAGACAGCGAGCATGTAGGGGTCGAACTGGCTCACCGGATACTGCGGGAATCGATAGACGCCAAACGCCTCTCGCGTGAGCGTGCCGCGCTGCACTAGCATCTGCAGGGCGTGCTTGCCCACGCCTAGCTCGGTTGCCTGCTGAGCGGTCACAAAGCCGTGCTGACCGGTGGCCGTCTCCCATAGCTCTTCACGAGCGAGCATCTTCGCGTACATGGCAAAAGTATAACGAAAACGTGACACTACTGACACAGCGGAATACACATACTGTTGCGATGGATGTAGTGCTCAATTATCTCGGCAAGCAGCAGCCGGTGTAGCGCTCCGAATTTTACGCTGACAAATCCGCTGCCATTGACACAAAAAATCCCCTTCCAGGCCTAGGCCTGGAAGGGGATTTTCCCTGGTAGCGGGGACAGGATTTGAACCTGTGACCTCTGGGTTATGAGCCCAGCGAGCTACCGAACTGCTCCACCCCGCGTTGCTGGGACAAGCATAGCTCGCTCCGCTCCGGGACGGTGCGGCGGGTAGCCCCACCGTGCCAGATCGACCTCTAGCCTCCGTTGTTTTTCTCCGCCGCCTCGAAACGCTTCACCGCCGCGGCCAGATCCGATTGAGCTTTGCCGATCCCGGCGAAGTCACCCTTTTGCTGCGCTTGGCTCAGCGCTTCCAGTGCTTTCTTGATGTCGGAAACCGCGGCCGCGGGTTCGGGGTTTCGGGGTTCCGATTCTTTCGGCGCGGATTCCTCCGGCTGCTGCTCCCCCTGTTGGGGTTGCTGCTCCGGCTGTGGGCTCTGCTCATCGAACAGCGCGTCCAACGCCTCCGGCAACGTCTTTTCGTAGGCGACTTTGTCGCCGTAGAGCACCAGCACCCGTTCCAACAGCGGATAGGTGGTGGTACCGGTGTTGCGGACGTAGATCGGCTCGATGTAGAGCAGGCCGTCACCCACGGGCAGTGTCAACAGGTTTCCGTACACCACCGTGGAATCCGCCGACGTCAACAGCGACAACTCCCGCCGCACATCGGCGTCGTTGCGCATACTCGGCTGGGCCTGCCTCGGCCCGGGAGTGCCGGAGTCGCTGGGCAGCTCCAGCATGCTGAGCTGAGTCCGCCCCTGGTCGTCGTAGGAGGCGCTGATCAGCGCTGTGAGGTTCTCCCGCCGGGCGGCGGTCATGGCGCTGGTCAGCTGGAATGTGGGTTTGGTCTGATTTGGCCACTGCGACACCACATGGTACGGCGGCTGCGGCGCGTCACCGCCGCGCTGCGTGGGATCGACGGGCGGTTTCCAGAAATCCTGCCCGTTGAAGAACTCCCGCGGATCGCTCACATGGTAGGTGGCTATCGCCTGGCGCTGTACTTTGAACATATCGTCGGGGTAACGGAAATGCTCCGCCAGCTTCGGCGGAATCTTCGACTTGGGCTCGACGATGCCGTCGAAGGCTTTATCCCACGCCTTCAGGATCGGGTCCGTGGTGTCCCACTGATACAGCGTCACGGTGCCGTCGTAGGCGTCCACGGTCGCCTTCACCGAGTTTCGGATGTAGTTGATCTGGTTGTTGGCCTGGGCCTGGGTACCGCGACCGGTGAGTGAATCCGTGGCCGATTCCCCCAGCTCCTGTCGCTGCGAGTACGGGTAGGCATTACTGGTGGTGTAGCCGTCGAGGATCCAGACGATTTTGCCGTCGACGACCGCCGGATAGGAGTCGCCATCGAGGGTCAGGAAGGGGGCCACTTTCTCGACCCGATCGCGGACATTACGCACGTACAGCACCTTGGAGCCGTCATGCAGCGCGTTGGAGAGTAGGAAGTTCTTCTCCCTGAAGTACGCAGCGTAGGCCAAGCGCTTAGCGAAGCTGGAAAGCTTTACACCACCGGAGCCGTTGTAGGTGTTGCTGACTTGCTCGGCCGTCTCGCCATCGCCGCCCACCTTCGGGCGGTCGAACTCGAGATCTCTGCCACCGGGCTCCTTGCCGACGATGGAGTAGTCGCTAATCAACTCCCCATAGTAGATCCGGGGCTGCTTCACCGGTGCCGCGTTGGCGAACTCCTTAGCCTGATCGCTGTCGAACGGTTCGCCCAGCGCCCCGGAGGCGAAGATAGGCAAGCCGGCACCGTCCACCTGATTCGCCGGGGCGGCCACGAATCCGTTCCCGTGCGTGAAGACGGTGTGGAGGTTAAGCCAGGTGCGCTGGCTTGCAGACAGCTTTGCGCTGTTGAGTTCGCGCACGCCCACCACGTAGTCACGGATTTTGTCGTCCACGGTGTAGCGGTCGATGTCGAGCTTGTCGTTGAAGTCGTAGAACGATCGCACCTGCTGACGCTGCACGTACGTAGCGGAGACCACACTGGGGTCCAACAGCCGCGCATTGGGAACGGTGCCCCGGTCGCTACGAATGTCGGCTGGGGTTTCATTGGATTGCGGGGTGTAGCTGGAGCGCTGCAGCCCTTCGATCCCGTACGCCGCACGGCTGGCGTCGATGTTGCGCGCGATGTATTGGGCTTCCATGTCGATAGCATTGGGTTTAATTCTGAACTGGTTGGCCAACGCCGGCACCACGCCTCCGATCATCACCGCAGAGACCAGCAGTAGTACCAGCGCCATCGCCGGTAGCAGCACCCGGCGGATTCCCACGTTTGCGATCGCCGCCAAGGCGCATAGCGCCGCGATCCACAGCAGGATGTTCTTAGCGGGGATCAGCCACTCCACGTCCACCGCCGAGGCGCCACCCTGTACCCGGTCCGCGGTGCCGCGGGAGGTGAGCAATCCGAACCGGTCGAAGTAGTACGCCACCGCCTTGAGCAGTACGAACGCACCCAGCAGCCCAGAGAGATGACCGATCACCGAGGAGCTGAGCGCGTCGGTCCCGCGCAGTCGCAGATTCCCGTACAGGTAGTGGATGACCAGCGCGCCAATGATCGCCAAGCCCACCACTGTGAACAGTACTGAGAGGCCGTAGCGCAAGAACGGGTAATGGAAGACGTAAAACGAGATGTCCTTGCCGAACTGGGGATCTTTAATACCGAACGGTTCGGAGTTGAAGAACAGCAACGCGGTGCGCCATTGCGCTTGCGCGGTGAGGCCGACGATGACGCCGACTAGCGTGGAGACCCCGGCGACGATCAGCCCGAACCGCGGCGTGATCGCTAGCCGATATCGCTCCAGGTTCTGTTGGTCGGATGAAATGGGCCGATAGTTGGGGCGCAACCGGTACGCCAGCGCGATGTTGCCGCCCACAACGAGCGCGGCCAGCGCCCCGAACACCACGAACAGGGTGATGCGGGTAATCAACACAGTGGACCACACGCCTGTGAAACCCACCTCGGAGAACCACAACCAGTCGGCATAGCCGCCCACGCCGACGGTGAGCAGCAGCACGAGTGTCACCACGATCGCCACAGCTACCGCAATGAGGCGGCCTCGCCGTCCAAGCCCTAGCCGTGCTAGTCCGATCCGAGGCAACGAAAATCGTCGGGCCATTACTGACACTCCATGGTGATGTTGTGGTTTAGCATTCGGGTACTTCTCCCCCGTCGCGAAGCGCACGTAGCGCGGCCAGGGCATCGTCGAGCGTGGAGACTTTCACTAGCCGCAAGCCCGACGGCGGATTCTTCGTTGCGGCTTCGCAGTTGTCTGCCGGGGTAAGGAACACGGTGGCGTCGGCGGCCCGCGCGCCAACCAGCTTCTGCGAGATTCCGCCGATGGGGTCGACATCACCCGCTGCGCTCAACGAGCCCGTACCGGCGATGACACGCCCGCCGGTAAGGTCTTCGGGCTTGAGCTTGTCCACGATCCCCAACGCGAAGATCAGCCCGGCCGATGGTCCGCCGATATCTGCCACATCGAACTCGAGCGTGAACGGCGGCGCCGCATCCGTGTCGTAGCCTAAGGCACGCAGCGCGGCAGTCTCCGCGGTGTTCTGGGATTTGGCAAATGCTTCTTTTTCGTTCTTTTCGATGGTGCTGCGGCTGGTGCCGGGCGGGTAGACGTAGTCGCGTGGCACTACCGCGGTATCTCGATCGACCCAAAACCGCAGCGCGGTCGCCAGGTCTAGCCGGCTATACACCCCTACGGTGGTGAGTCGGAGTTCGCCTTTAGAGTCTGAAACGGGTACACCTGTGATGTCGATGATCGGATCGTCGCCCTTTGTGCCGAGCACGTTCACGGTCTCACCTGGCCCAAGCGCCACGTACGGCACCGGCATGTAGAGCATGCCGATCGCTAGTCCAAGCACCATCACGGCACCGATCAGTACCGTTTGGCCCCGCCGCGACATGGTGACAACCCTAACGAGCACCGATCCAGCCGTGTTGCCGGACCACCACCAATGCCATGAACCGGGACAACGGTGGTCCTTTGGGCGCTGAAAACGGCCCTAATGTCACGCTCATGGCATGAGCCGCAACCGATGCGGCGCGGGCATGGTAGTTCGCGCGCGTTACGGTGGAAGCATGACCAGTCCACAACCTTTTGGCGGCGACCCGGCAGCTTGGGCGGCACTGCTAGAGAATGTTCGACACGCCTTCATGGCCGCATCGGCGGGCTCGGATACCCCGGTGAACTGGGAGCTGGCTTATCAACTGGCCACGAGCCTGGCCGGCAGCGGGGACCGGGAACTCACCAATGACGAGCAGACCGACGCCGCGGAAGCGTTGCATTTAGCGGACTTGTGGCTGGATCCGCTCACGATTTTCCCGTCGGGTGTTTCGCGAACTCAGGCGTGGACTCGGTTGCGATGGGTGGAACAGACCCAAGTCACGTGGCGTGGGCTCTGCGACCCCGTGGCCGCCCGGGTAGTAGAAGCCATGACCTCGCTACTCACATCGGGCGACGACGACGCACAGAACCAGCTGGGGAACGTGCTCCCCGAAGAGATCGCAAGCCAGATCGGCCCGCTGAGTCAAATTTTCGCCAGCGTGGGAGGCGTGGTCTTCGGCGCCCAAGTGGGACAGGGCATCGGTGCCCTGTCGTCAGAAGTCCTGTCAGCCACCGACATCGGGCTACCGCTCGGCGATGCCGGCACCGGCGCACTGGTCCCGGCCAACGTGGCTGAGTACGCCACTGGCCTGCAACGCCCACTAGACGAGGTACGCCTATATGTGGCGCTGCGCGAGGCGGCGCATCACCGGCTTTATCAGCATGTTTCGTGGCTGCGCAGTCATGTCTTCGATGCGGTCGCCGCTTACGCGCGCGGCATCGTGGTGGATCGCGAGGCTTTTGAATCGGCGTTAGAGCGGATGCGCATCGAAGTTGACCCATCCGACCCCGAAAGTATGCAGCTGGCGCTCTCGGACGGACTCTTCACACCCGCCCAGACGCCGGAGCAGCGTCAAGCCCTCGCGCGTTTGGAGTTGGCACTGGCGTTGGTGGAGGGCTGGGTGAGCCATGTCGTGGATATCGCAGCCTCACAACGACTACCCAACGCCGTGGCCCTGTCTGAGGCGTCGCGGCGGCGGCGCGCGGCCGGCGGCCCAGCAGAACAGACATTCGCTACCCTGGTGGGACTCGAGCTTCGGCCTCGCAGGCTCCGCGAGGCAGCGGCGCTGTGGGAGATGCTACGACAGCAGCAGGAACCTGAGGGTCGTGACGCTATCTGGCAGCACCCCGACCTGTTACCTAGCGCCGACGATCTGGACCAACCCGAGGAATTCGCACAGCGAAAGCCGGGCGTAGAACTCCCCGGCGTGGAAGACCTTTAGAGTGTCCGTCAATAGGCCCCTGCCATCGTTCTCGTCGCCTTGCCTACCTTCGTAGGCGGCGGCTCCTGCGGCCTTGGCAGTAATCCAATTGACGGACTCTTAGGCCTCCAGATCGGTGTCTTCGTCGTCGAGTTTGAGTCCCGCCGCGGCGGCAACACCTTCTAGGTAGCCTCGGGCGCGCTGCGCGGATGGAAGCCGGGCTACCAGCTGCCAGAATCGATCGGTGTGGCCAGCTTCTTTCAGATGTGCCAGCTCGTGCACGAGCACGTAGTCGATTACCCAGCCCGGCATGGTCTGCAATCGGGTAGACAGCCGAATAGCGGCGTCAGCGGGCGTACACGATCCCCACCGGCTGCGCTGATTGCCGGCCCACCGCACGCTGGCTGCCTGCAATGCGCCATCGAAGTAGCGCCGGGACAGCTCGCCCGCGCGCGCGAGTAGCGCGGCATCGCTGCGATGACGTGAGCTCTTGCGTTTCCCCCGTGCGTCCAGCCGGCGCAGCATCGTGCTCACCCATTCGCGTTCCTCGACGAAGCTAAAGCGGGCTGGGATCAACACAACCACGGTGTCACCGTCGCGATACGCGCTGACGGTGCGACGACGGCGAGCGCTGCGTCGCACCTCTACGGTGACGCCTCGCTCAGTTTCCATGCCACACGCCGCCGCTTCGCTTGGTATCCACCGGTATATCCACGAACGTGAGCGTATATCCCCAGCCGAAGCGGCTTCGTCCCCACGTAATGCACAGGCTTGTTCACAAACTGTGGATAACCGGAGCTCCTCGGCGAGGCTGTGAATAACACCGCACATCGATCCCTAAAATGGCATCGTATAACTCCGTTAGCGTTTATATGATTGTGTTTGCATGCGTGTCAATCGCTATGTGAACCCCCTAGGACGAGGTGAGTAGGCATGCGCCCGCAGCTATTGCCTTCGTTGACCCAGCTGTGGCGCGATCGTGACACGGTGCAGCTTGGGCTAGATCCCCGGCGCGCCATTGTGCTCAGCGGTCTCCCCAACGGCATTTCACAGGTGCTGGCCGTGCTTGACGGGCATCACACCATGGCAGACATTTCACGCGTAGCGCAGCGTCATGGCGTCTCCCAAGCTCAGTTGGGTACCTTTCTGTCACGGCTTTCCGCCGCGAACGTGCTGTTGGACTCCGACGACGAAGCGCTGCCCAATCGACTACCGACTGCTGCCCGGCGCCGGATTGCGCCCGACCTCGCCGCGCTGGCGCTCACGCATCGTCGCCGTGCCGTGGACGTGTTCGGGCGCCGCACCGCCAGTACTGTGGTCATCTACGGTGAGGGGCGTATCGCTCCCGTGATCGGGGCGCTGCTGGCAAGCTCCGGTGTGGGAAGGGTGCACATTTACGGAGGGGAGAAGGCAGCTATCGCCGATGCGTGCGTCGGCGGCCTGCTCCCCATCGACGATCAACGCTCGTACGCCATCGCCGCGCACGAAGCCATCCGGCGGGCCGCACCTGAGGCGAACACGCGCCCCCCGCACCCGTCGAAAGTACCTGAATTCGTCGTGCTCGCCCGAGGCTCCATCTGCGGCGAACAGCAGCTGTCCCGGCACGCCCACCGAGGCGCGCCCCATCTTCCCGTGTTGCTGCGCGATGGAACCGGCATCGTCGGTCCGTTGGTGATCCCCGGCGAAACTGCCTGCCTGCACTGTCTAGATCTGCATCGCCGCGACCGGGATCCGGCCTGGCCTACCTTAGTTTCCCAGCTCGCTACCCACCCCCGCCGTCCGGAGGCGTCGCATGTCGCTTTGGCCACCGCGGCTGCTGCGCTAGCCTGCATGCAGGTGCTTGCCTTCCTAGATGGCGAACCCGCCAGCGCCATCGGTGCCGCACTGGAGCTCGACGGGCTGGGCACATCGGTACGGCGCCGCACGTGGAATCCTCACCCCGAATGCCACTGCATCGCCAGGCGCGGTTACGCAGCTTCGATGTCTGTTGCCGCGAAGTCCTTGCCAACGAACAGCAACGGCTCTCCCGCCAACCGGCTCACCGCATAGCTCATGCAGTCGCCGAAGTTCAGGCGTGCTGGGTGGCGTCCTCGCCCGAATTTTCCGAATGCGGCAACTGCTTCACGCCAATGTGCCGGTCCAAACGGCACTTCGGTGATGTCCAGCTCGTCCAGTAGTCGCACGACCAGATCGCGCGAGTCATAGCCCAGTCGCGCCGAGAGCACCAAGCCGGTCTCGGCAAGCGTGGGCGTACCTACGCCCGTCGCCGGCGAGTCGGCTAACTTTCGCACGAGTTCGTTCGCATCAAGTTCATCGAACACCACGGCTACCAGTGCGGAGGAATCGACGATCACACGCCCTGCTCTCCATAGCCGAGAATAGCGTCTTCCTCAGTCGACGTAAGTCGGCGGCCGCGCTGCTGTCGAGGCAGCTTCGGCCAGAGCTCTTGCTCCAAGAATTGTCGAATCCGCTGCTGTTTGTCCGCTCCACCTGTTCGAAAGATCAGTCGCTGCCGACGTTCCAGCAAGGCGCGCCGCATAGCTTCGGTCTTGGATTCACCCGCGATCCGCGCGACCTCAGTGGCCAGCTGCTCCACTTCGGCGTTCTTGATGTTCAGAGCCATAAATGAAGAATAACACTTCAATTACACCATTGAGGAACGAGTTACGCGATGGTTCAGGAAGATTTCGCACAGCCGCATTCTTCGCCGGCGCAACGCTAGTCTCTTATCCATGCAAAGCGACGAATGCGAAGCTGGCGACGCTGTGGCGCGCTCGCGCAGACATGGAGCACCTGCGGCTTGCCCGATCAGGGCATTCCGCTCGGGCAGTGCTTAATGGCGTTCAAAGGCCAGTCAACTGAGGCTCCTGTACCGCCTAATCCGGAAGCCTTATACCGAGACCTTCCGCGCCGACCGGGCGCCGTGCCTGGCCTGTGGTCGCGTCAGGTCGACCTGATGCGCATCTACGCAACGGACCACCAGGAGACTGCGGACCTGGCGCTTGAGTTGCCAACTGGGACGGGAAAGACGTTGCCAGGTTTACTCCTCGCCGACTGGAACCGGCGGAAGCGCCATAAGCGCGTTGCTTACGCGTGCCCGACACATCAGTTGGCGCTGCAAGTATTCGCAACGACAATCTCCAAGAGCGGTTCCTTACGCAGCGGGTTCGAGCGGTCGCAGCGCTAGCAGAACGAGTGCGAACCAGGTTGGTGCAAGGTGCGGGCCGCTGTACCCGTGGACCGAACGACTGGGCGTTGGTCATCATCTTGGGTAAGGATCTCACCAAGTATCTCTTGCGACCCGAGACCCACGATGCTATGGAACCCGAGCTGCAAGCCGAGCTTAAGTTCGGCTTGCAGAACAGCTCCATCGAAGGGACCGAAGCTCTTGAAAACGTATCTGTGTTCCTGAAACAGGGAGAGGAATGGCGGACGAACGCTGAACCTCTGATCAATGACTATCGGCACGGCGCAGACCAAATCCCGCCCCACGGCAGTGGAACGCTCGCCGAGTCAGTCACAGCCGAGGTCGAGGCGTGCACACTTGCATGGCAAGGTCAGTGGTTGGAGGCGAGTGGACGTGCTCAAGAGGCGGCAACAACCCTAGGCAAAGGTGGAGAGGCTACTCGCGGATACCGCGGCCTCTGGTTGTATCTCGCGGGTGTTTGGGCCAACTACGCCGGCATCTTGGCGGAGGACGCACACCTTCGGCTCACCGGCCGAAGAGCCGTTCGCCAGGCAGTCGCGGCCGCGAAGCCGGACACTTGGGCGAAGGAGATGCCGCCACTTCCCGGCGATTCGAGCCCCGAAGAGACCTCCCCTGAGGACGCAGCTGGTGTGAGCCGAATCCTTACTATCCTTGACGGTGGTATTTCCCGCCCGAGCCACGAGACTGCGATCAAAACATGCTCGCGGGCCTCAACGACACGTCGCCGGGTAAGTACGAGCCGGCGCTGACCCAACTCGGTAAATTTCTCGGTGCCGAGGCGTTCAAGCCAGACGGACAGGGCCGTTGTGACTCCCTTTGGTGTTGGGATAACTCCCTCTGGATCGCGGTAGAAGCGAAAAGCGACCAGACACCGCACGGACTCGTCACTCACCGGTATGTACGTCAAGCCAACGACCAACTGCGCATCATGGCGAGTGATCGCGCATGCGAACCGCCACCTCCGAACAGCGTCACACTAATCGTGTCTAGAAAACCTGGGGTGGATAACGATGGCGTACTCTCCGCGGAGCCACATGTCCATCTTGTGACGCCGAACGACATGCTGGATATCGCCCAAGATGCCAAGCAGGCATGGGACGACCTCATGGCACGAACATTTGGGGTATCTGACTCCACCACGCACGAACCGGTGAGGAACGTGCTCGCCCAGCACGGGCTGCTTGCATCCCAGGTCAGAGACCGGCTCACCCACAGCCCGATCAAACAACGCTGACCTCAGGTCGGCCAAGCGTCCTGATGGGTAGTACGGCAACGAGGTAGTCCCTGTTCATCGACCGGAATGCTGCCGAGGAAGGTGACTTCCGCACGATTCGTACATCACCAACTGTGGATATAAGCGGTCCGTGTTGAACTCATCGTGCGCATAATGGCCGGCTATTATGCTTGCGTGTAGTGCAAATCAATATAGTATGTATTATAGGAGGCTGCTGTGCCGCCGCTGCGAATACATGCAGTCTTGTGGGACGAAGCCAATGTAGGTCATGCAACAAGGCGCGCGACCGCAACTGAGATCGAGCAGGTGCTCTTCGCTGTGCGCACTATATATCCGGCCTAACAGAAGCGGACGCGTGGCGGACTACCTGGCTGACGGACGAACGCACGGTGGACGCGCCCTACGGGTTGCCTTCGCCTATGATCCGCAACGTTGCAGCGCAAGGCCCATCGCGGCTTGGGAGGTGCAGTAGATGAAAAAGGAACCCGAGGAGATGACCGAAGCGCAATACGCCACATGGCTCTACGAACACCGCGAAGAACTCGAAGCCGGGGAGCCTGTCGAGGTGGAAGTTTCGTTAAATCTCGCCAGTGTGGTGTCCGTGCGATTCAAACGAGGCGAACTCGATCAGATCGAAGCTGCCGCCGCGGTGGCTGGGATGCCTTTCACCACCTACATCCGCGAAGCGGCCTTAGCGGCCAGCGGCCTCACCGACATTAACCGAGTCCGCCGGGACGCCAAGAAACTGCACAAACTCGCCGATGACATGCTCGCTGCCCTCGGCGAAAGGACCGCTGCCTGATCATCGAATGCGGCTTAGCGCGGCCGGCAGATGATTCCGTAGTGGGTACATCTGAGACCACGGCTCAGGTTTCGAACGCGAGCAGATACACAACCGGCTGCTGCGGATCGACAACATCGATCATGACCTGACGAACGAAACCGTTGACGTTTTCCTCGTGCCCCAAGAACGTGCTCCGATCAGGCCTCGTCTCGAACTTCGAGAGCTCCCAACCCAGCGCAGGGTATGACTGCACCGCCACAACTCCTCGCTCCGGTGGTTCAGTGAACTGCGCGTCAGCGATGAACCTTTCAAGATCGCCGGCGCCGATCCTGAACTCTGCCGCGACGGCATCGTCCATGCCCCTGCCCTCGCGGTGGACTCGCAAGTCGGTCGTCGAGTCGGGCAGTGTGACGCGGGCAAAGGACTCGACCAGCTCGATATCGTCGGAGGTCGACGGCGATTTTGTCCTTTCCACTCGTGTGCTTGTGCAACCGGCGATCACCATCGCCGCCATAACGAGCACGGCGGGCACGAGCACAACGAACACCGAGCGCCTGACCCGTTCCGGTGCGACGATCGCCGTCGACTGCCTTAGCATGTATCGCCTCATTTCAACTCCAACTCCACGTCAGGCGCCGACGCCGTCGCGATTGGTGCAGGTTCCTGACCGGCGACCACCGCGAGCACCGCCGGGCCGTAGTCGGCAATCTTGCGGGGACCCACTCCAGGCACCGTGGCCAACCCAGCATCGTCAGTCGGCAGCTGCTCGGCGATCGCCTGCAGCGTAGCGTCGGTGAAGACCACGTAGGCCGGGACCTGCTGTGCTTGCGAGACCGACAGCCGCCAGACTCTTAACCGTTCGAAGAGCTCCTCGTCATAGTCGACCGGGCAGCCACTACAGCGCCGGAGTTTGCGTTGCTTGGGATCGAACAGCGCAGTGCCGCAGCTGCGACACTGCGGCAGCTTGCGACCGGGCGATCCGCTCGATTTACTGCGGCCGGTAGCACCGGCTCGCACACCCGAACTCCCTAGCAGCGCCTCAGGCAGAAACCGGGAGGGCCGCCTACTCGCCCTACCTCCCGGCGAGCGCGACGCCGCCCAGGACAACCACAGGTGTTCTCGGGTCCGGGTGACGCCCACATAGCACAACCGCCGCTCTTCCTCGATCTGCTCAGGTGAGCCGGCGTAGCTGATCGGGAGGGTGCCATCGGCCAGGCCGACCAGAAACACCGCGTCCCATTCCAGGCCTTTCGCGGCGTGCAGCGACGCCACGGTGACCCCGTCTACGGTGGGGGCGTGCTGCACGGAGGCGCGCTCGGTAAGTTCGGCGACGAAATCGCTGAGGCTGGCACCGGAGGAGCCGGCCTCAACTGTGCCGGCTGCGAACTCGCCCGCAAGGCGCAGCAGCGCCGCGAGGGCCTCCCAGCGCTCTCGGCTGGCTCCCCCGGCCGGCGGTGCGTCGACCGAGAATCCGGTCGCGCTGAGCACCTCGGCCACCGCGGCTTCTAAGGCGATGCCCGCACCGGTTCGGGAATCGGTGACTGCATCGATCCCATCGGAACTAGCTGCTAGCGTGGCGCCTCGCAGCAACACCATGGCCTCGCGAATCTCGGGTCGCTCGAAGAAGCGCTCAGCCCCCTGCACCACATACGGCACGCCGGCGCTGGCCAATGCCTGCTCATAGGCTTGAGATTGGGCATTGGTGCGGAACAGGACCGCGATCTCCGCCGCGGGGGTACCGACGGCGATCAGCTCCAGACACCGCCGCGCCACCGCAGCGGCCTCGGCGGGTTCATCATCGAACATCCGCGCCGTCGGAGCAGGTCCGGCTGGGCGTTGACCTTCCAGGCGCAGCCGCAGCTGCGCCTGGGCTCCACTGGCAGCAGCGATCACCTGATTGGCGAGCTCCACCACCTGTGGCGTGGAACGGTAGTCCCGTTGCAGCCGAACTACGGTGGCGCC
>JBGTNI010000073.1:0-81285 GCA_041743105.1 Mycobacteriales bacterium
GGAATCACCCCGAGCCTGCCACCGCACGGGCACCCGCTCGGTCACGAGTGGGCGCTAGATGCCGGCGGGGAGGCGCACGTGACCGTCGCGTCCGTGGACGGGCCGGTCGACGCCGCGACGGTCGCCGTCGCTGAGACCTCCGGGCTCGCCGCCACCGTGTGTGCCACCGACGAGGCCGCGGCGACCGCGTTCATCGACGCCTACACCGGCACCGGGGTTTTCTGGAACACCACCACCCGCCTGCTCGACGGGTACAAGCTTCTAGGGTTGCCCGAGACCGGCATCAACGTTGATCGCACGCCTGGCCCTCGCGGCCCGGTCACTTACCTCGACTTGAGCCTGCGCCAGTTCGTCGTCCTTCCGCCGGCTGGCCATATCGGGACGGGCCGGTATGGTGGTAGAAGCAGGTAGTCTTAGCTAAATACATCAGACATCGCCAGGACAGGGAGCTTTACGGTGACCGCAGCACAGAGTGCAGCCGTTGCAGAGCACACGGTTTCGGAACTCGCCGCCACCGAGCAGGCAGCCGCCACAGGTATCGCATCGGGCGTAGTGCTCACCGACGCCGCGGCGACCAAGGCCAAGGCGTTGCTAGACCAGGAGGGACGCGACGATCTGCGCCTGCGGATCGCGGTACAGCCTGGGGGCTGCTCCGGTCTGCGCTACCAGCTGTACTTCGACGAACGGAGCCTCGACGGCGATTCGGTGACCGAGATCGCCGGCGTAGGCGTGGTAGTCGACCGGATGAGCCAGCCCTACCTCGCTGGGGCAACAATCGACTTCGTCGACACCATCTCTAAGCAGGGCTTCACGATCGATAACCCCAACGCTGGTGGGTCGTGTGCCTGCGGTGATTCCTTCAACTAAGGTCGCCGCCAATAGTTCCCTGCCTGCTAGGACGCCCGAACCACGTCGAACGCCGGGCAGTCCGCCACACGGGTGCCGCCTCTGAACTCGTGACCCCGCAGCCGGCACCATGCCGGGATGTCATGAGCCGCCGCGGGGTCTTCGGCGATCACCCGCACTACCTCTCCGGCATCGACTTCTGAGATGCGGCGTGCTAGCTCGATCACCGGGATCGGGCAGCGCCGTCCCCGGCAGTCCAGCACAAGGTGGACCTCGCCAGACGGTTCAGTAGTCATTTAGGACACCTCCAGCTTTCTGCCGCCGACAGGATTCTGGCGGTACTGCGGTCATAGCGCTGTGACACCGGTGTCTGCCCGCAGCGTCGCCACGGTAGCTGGCAGCACCGCCAGAAAGCGCTCAACCTCGGCCTCGGTCACGCCAGTGTGCAGCGAGATCCGAACATTGCCGTGGGTGAGCGCGCCCATGGCGGCCAACACGTGCGACGGGCGGGGCTCATCCGCGGCGCATGCTGAGCCGCTGGAAACCGCGAAGCCGTGTCGATTTAGCGCGTGCAGCAGCGTTTCCCCGTCCACATACAGGCAGGAAAACGTCACGATGTGCGGTAGCCGGGCGGTGGGATGGCCGACGATTTCTACATCGGGCACGGTGGTGGCGATGCGATCTCGGAGCCGGGTCGTGAGCTCGCTAAGCCGGCTGCGGTGCTGGGTGAGGTCGGTGCGGTGAGCCCGCAGCCCGGCGGCAGCGGCAACCGCAAGCGGAATGCTGTGGTTGCTGTCCACGTCGAATCCGGCTGGCGCAGACCACCGAGTACCGGTGCGGATTGCGAGCACTCCCACCCCAGTTGGCCCACCCCATTTCCTGGCGCTCGCCGAGAGCAGCGACCAGCCGCGCGGAATCTCGCCGTAGGCCACCGATGCGGCTGCGTCGACGTAAAGTGGGACTCGTGCGTTCCGGCATGCCGCGGCGATGTCATCGATGGGCTGCAGCGTGCCGACTTCATGGCTCGCGCTGATTAGCGCTGCCAGCGCCACATCCGGTCGGGATACGGCATGGACGAACGCCGCCGTATCCACCACGCCGGCGCTATCGACGCCGATGCTGTGACAGACTCCGCCCGAGTTTTCGTGACCAGCAGCCGACGCCAGCACAGCAGAGTGTTCGATGGTCGAATGCACCAGTGTGCGGCCTGCTCGTGCCCGACCCGCGAGCGCTCCCACGATGGCCAACCGTGCGGCGGCACTTCCGCTGGTACACAGCGACAGTTCCTGCGCTGTCACGCCAAGCTGTTCGGCAAGACTCTCTTTCGCGGCCTCCAGTAGCTGTCTGGCTTGCCGGGCCTGGCCGTAGAGCCGCGTGGGATCGGCCCAGCCATCCTCGATGGCGGCTAGCAGCGCCTGCCGCGCCACTGGATGCAGCGGGGCTACGGTAGCGCTATCCCAGTAACCGGCGTCATCCACGCTGGAAGCCTAACCCCACGATGGGCCCGATGCTTACGGTGACAGGTTTCGTGCCCCACCACAGGCGTGTGGTGATGAGTCGAGTAATCTCGCCGCCGTGAACTGTTCGCGGCGCTCGCTGATCGTTGCTCCAGCGGCGCTGCTGGGAGTTGCGCCGTTGTCAGGTTGCGACCGTGAAGAAGCCCTGCGGTTCGGCTGGCCAGAGGGGATCACACCGCAGGCCGAGCAGATGCGGCAACTGTGGACCTGGTCGACGATAGCCGCGCTTTTGGTAGGCGTCATCGTGTGGGCGCTGATTTTCTGGTGCGTGGTGCGTTACCGCAAGAAGGGCGACGAACTTCCCACCCAGACTCGGTTCAACGCTCCGATCGAAGTGCTCTATACCGTTGTCCCGATTCTGATCGTGCTGGTGCTGTTTTACTACACGGCAGTTACGCAGACCTATGTAGAGAAACAGTCCGCTAATCCCGATGTCACGGTGAACGTGATCGCCAGCAAATGGAACTGGGAGTTCGAGTATCCGGGGCAGGAAACCACGGGACTGCCACGAAAGACGGTCTCCACCGTGGGCTCCGCCGACCGGGTTCCGGTGCTGGTGCTGCCGGTGGACAAGACCGTGAGGTTCACAGAAGTTTCCACAGATGTCATCCACTCATTCTGGGTCCCCGAGTTGTTATTCAAGCGCGACGTCATTCCCGGACGCGTCAACTCCTTTCAGGTGACGATCGATACCACCGGCTCCTATGTGGGGCGCTGCGCGGAGCTCTGCGGCACCTACCATTCGGGCATGAACTTCGAATTGCGGGCGGTGAGCTGGGATAAATACCAGCGATTCTTGGCAGCGAAGAAAACGGGCAGCTCGACGCCGGACGCGCTGCGCGTCATCGGCGAACAGCCCTACGCAACCACCACCAAGCCGTTTGAGACTGACCGTGGCCGATCCAACCCTGTTTAGAGTGCTCGCCAATGGAGTGAAAGCATGAAACTGGAATCGCGGATCTTCAACGGCCTCTCGCTGTTCTTGTTCGTCACCGCGGCGGTGTATTACATCTGGACCGACAACACGGCAGAAGGCGTTGATTGGGTCGGGACTACCGCACTGGTGCTCTCCGGTGGTCTCTGCGGTTTCTGCGGGCTGTTTTTTGCGTTCGTAGCCCGCCGGATCCCACCGCGACCGGAAGACCGGGACGCCGAGATCGACGAAGGCGCCGGTGAGCTGGGATTTTTCAGCCCCGGAAGCTACTGGCCCTTCGGGCTTGCGCTGGCGGTCGCCATTGCCGGAATAGGCGCCGTGTACTGGGCGGCTTGGCTGCTCGTGGTGGGTGCGGTTGCCATCATCGGGATGGTGGGTGGCCTGCTGTTCGAGTACTACACCGGGAATCGCGCAAGCCACTGAGTGGTTGAGCTTCAGCTCCTTGGATCGCCGGGTAAGCGACTGCGGTGGGCGGCGACCCAGCGTTCGAGCACGCCGGCGGCTGCGCCGGTGTCAATCGCTGCTGTGGCGTCGCGGAGTGTGGTGGCGATAGCCCGTGTCACCGTGTCGGTCGTGAGAGCGCCGGGACCGAAGCCACGATATGCGGCGATAGCCGCGGCCGCGTTGAGGAGCGTGGCATCACGGATCGGCCCCGTCGCTCCGTCGAGTACGGCGCGTAGTGTGGCCGCGTTCGCTGCCGCTTCTCCTCCGGCGAGATCGGCATCTCGCGCGCGGGGGATTCCCAGGTCTGCCGCGTCGATCCTCATGGGCGAGACCCTGCCGTTGCTGACTACCCAGACGGCAGTCGGTGCGGTGGTGGTGAACTCGTCGAGCCCGTCCTCGCCACGCAGCACCAACGCACTGACGCCGCGTTGCGCAAACACGTCGGCCAGAATTGGGGCCATGGCCGCATCGGAGCAACCAACGGCAGCCGATCGTGGTTGCGCCGGGTTACTTAGCGGTCCCAGGAAGTTGAAGATAGTCGGGATGCCGAGCTGTTGGCGGGCTGCCGCCGCGTGCCGTAGACCGGGATGAAATTGTCGCGCAAAGCAGAATCCGATGCCGATCCGCCGCAGGTCGCGGGCGATCTGCTCGGCAGAGGCCTCGATTCCGATGCCAAGTGCTTCTAGTACATCGGCGGCGCCGCAGGTCGACGATGCGGCACGGTTGCCGTGCTTGACCACCGGGACGCCGGCACCCGCGGCGACCAGCGCGGCCATGGTAGAGATGTTGACGGTGTTGGCGCCGTCACCACCGGTGCCCACGACGTCTACCGCGTCGTGGATCGTCGGCATGGGCTGCATG
The DNA here is from genome assembly GCA_041743105.1 of Mycobacteriales bacterium. GTDB lineage: Bacteria > Actinomycetota > Actinomycetes > Mycobacteriales > QHCE01 > QHCE01. Next base: position 4,603 of record JBGTNI010000073.1, read on the forward strand.
TACTCCAACATCGCCTGTACGAAGCCGCTCACTTCGGCGGCGGTTTCTCCTTTGGCGCGCAACCCCACCGCTAGACCGGCAATCTGGGCTGGGCTGGCGGTGCCGGTAACCGTCTGCTGCATCGCCCACGCGGCCTGTTCTGGGGCAAGGTGTTCGCCGCGTACGAGCATCGCGAGGAGAGTTTTCCAGCTCATGCGGTGAGTGTTGTGGTGGTGCTGAGTTTCTTGACGGCACTGAGCTTTGCACCGGGCCGGGTCCGCAACAGATCGGCCACGGTGCGTGCGGTGGTCACTGGGTCTAGCGGATGCGTGAGCACCGCATCTGCCTGCGACCACGCGGCAAGCCAACGGTCGGCCTGGCGTGCAACCAGGAGACAGACGGGGGGACAATCGGTGAGCTCGTTTTTCAGCTGGCGAGATATGCCCATGCCGCCGGTGGGCCAGGCCTCCCCGTCAAGCAGCAGCACGTCCACCGTGCCGGCATCGGCCGCCACGATGACCTCATCGATAGTCGTGGTGTCCAAAAAATCCACAGTGCCTAGATCTGGGGCGGGCCGTGCACCGATGGCCAGGCGCATTCGCTCCCGCGTAGCCTCGTCGTCGCTGTAGAGCAGAACCGTGAAATCTGCCGGACGACGCCGTCTAGTGACCGCTGAGCTGTTCATGGCACGGATGGTACCGCCGGGCGGCCGGTGGTTGCGCCATCGGCGTCGGCGCTATTCGAGCTGTCCCCGGTGTCAGCGGCGCTGTCTGCTGTCTCCAATCGGTCTAGCCTTCGATCTTCTCGTAGGCCATCACGATGTGAAGCTTTCACCCATTGCGCTATCAGCGCGCCCAACATGAGCAGGCTCACGAGATCACCAGATGCCCACAGCAGCCCGCCGCCGATGTTCTGCCGCTGCGCCGGGTCGAGCCAGGCTAGATCCAGCGACGCGTAGTAGGCGCCGGCGAGTATCTCGTAACTGCTCATGATCGTGAGTCCGAGCACCGCGTGAATGGGCATGGAGATGAACATCAGCAGCGCTCTGCCTGGATAGGGGAGCCGGCCTGGCAGCGGATCGAAGCCGATCAGTGGCCAGAAGAACAGACAGCCCACGATCAGGAAGTGTGCGTGCATCGCCTCGTGCAGGAAACGATTCTCCAACGTTGCCTGGTAGAGCCCGGAGAAGTAGAGCATGTACGGGGTAGCGACGAAGAGCAGGAACGACACCACCGGGAATGCCAATACCCTGGCAAGCCTGCTGTGCAACGCTGTCAGCAGGATCTTTCGTGGGTGCTTGGTCAAGATTCGCAGCGCCAGCGTCACGGGTGCGCCAAGAGCCAGGAATATCGGCGCCACCATCGCCAGCAGCATGTGCTGCACCATGTGCACGTCGAACATGATGTCGTCGTAGGCGCCCAGTCCCGACAGGGTGGCGACCGCGATCGTGCCCAAGCCTCCCAAGCAGAAGTACAAGGTTCGCGACAGCGGCCAGCTGTCGCCGCGAGCCCGCAGCCGATATGCACCGTAGAGGTAGCTCGTCGCGGCGACGACGAGTAGCAGCGTGAGCCACGAGTCCAGGGACAGCTCGGTGAACAGCGCGGCCGGCGTGAACGGGGCGACATTTGAGGCGTACACGGTCTACCAGGCTAGACCTGGGCGGCCGCCGGGATGATGGCCGTGGCTCGGGAAGCGAAATATACGTTGTATATGTGAATTTGAGCTAAGTCTAAGAGCAATATGGGCGTTATACCCCATTAGCCCGATTTAAATTTTCCTCAGATGTTGTCAAATCATCCGTTTGGATCCGAATGCCTGTAGTAAACGCAGTTTCTCGGGCAGCATTTTCTCGATTCAGCGGGTAGTATCGTAGGCGTCGTGCTACTAAATCGCCCGTTAGACATATTGGTTACTTAATCGGACTGCCTGTCCGTTTACGTGAAGCAACCCTGACCCTGTTCTTCTACGCAAGCCGACTATTCCCGAGCTGACCCGATTAAGGAATGGTAAGTGAGATGACTCATCTTATTTTCCCTAGCAAAATAGGAACCGGAAACCGAACCGGAAACCTGCCAGGGTTTTCGAGCGGAAATCTTAATAGCCAGATTCCAAGCCTCAAGGTGAATGGTGACACGCAGGCAAAGGGGCGGATGGTATTCCTTTCCAATGTTCCTACGGCTGATATCGATGAATTCTTTCCGCAAGAGATGCATGCCATGGTACGTCATGCTCGAGAAAACGACGGTTGGATCGCTTTTGATCCATTCGATATCCGCGGAAAAGCAATCGGTCAACTCATAGCAGTTCCCTATACCGGCCAAGAAATTATCTATAGGCGTTCTCACTTCCTGAAAAAGGAACTTGCGATCACCAGGCACGTTGCCGAAGAGCTCGGTCCAGACGTTATCGGGCTCGGTAGTTTGATGACCTCGATCGCACACGGCGGAGTCGATGTGGCTAATTTTGTCGACGATAACGAATGGAAGCTGCGCGTCACCACCGGTGACGCGGGGGATGTTGTCGCCATCGCCGATGGCCTGCGTCGGCTGGGAGTGAACAGCCGACATCACATCGGTGTTATCGGCCCTGGCTTGGTCGGAAGTTGGTTGGCGACTCACACCCCTAGATGGGGGAACCAGACCACACTGTTCGGCGAGCCGCGGCATGAGCGCCAGATGCAACGGCTCGCCGAAGTGGTGCGTGCCGATTTGAAAGCTGTCGAAAACCTAAGAGTCACAATGAATCTTGGACTGCTGGCCGAATGTGATGTGGTTGTCATTACCACCAGCCGTGGCGATTTCGCCCCCGAGATGTTCAAGCCAGGCACCGTCATCATGGATCCCGCTATTCCGCGGGCTATCACCGAAGGCCGGCAGTGGCGTGACCGTGGTGTACCGGTGATCACGAACGCCGGTCAGATGTCCGTGCCCGGCGCTAACGTCGGCTTGGAGTGGGGGACCGAATCCGACCCGTCCAGTCCTACCTATGCGCCCACGCTGTACGGCTGTGCCGCCGAGACAGCACAATATGCGATCCATCGGCACGACGAGCACAATGTCGGTCACATGAACGATGACATGGTTCGCCGTTGCACACAATGGTTCCAAGAAACCGAAGGCTGGGGCCACGCCGATCCACGTATGTGGACCGAATCTGCTTTTGAGCCCATTGCTGAAGCCGGCTGGAACTGGGTCAGCACCAGTGATCATTCCGGGGTTTCTCTTTTCAGCTCTGCCGCGCACTAGTTGCGATACCAAAAGAAAGGGTAAGATCATGAAGTCTTTTGGTACGGCTGTCGCTGCATCGGGATCGCGTATCGCTTCGCTAGGCGAGTATCGGCCGAGCAGAATTGTCACCAACGATCAGGTATCCGAAAACCTTGCGGTCGACGACAGGTGGATTCGAGAGCGTGTTGGCGTTCAATCCCGCCGGTTCGCCACCGACGAGTCTGTCATCGACATGGCCGTTATCGCGGCGGAGAAGGCGCTAGCGAACAGCGGGGTAGCCCGCCAGGACATCGATCTCGTGGTGCTTGCCACCTGCTCGCCGCCGTCACCGGTTCCAAACAACGCTTCCGCGGTCGCGGCGCAGGTCTGCGGCGGCACTTTGGCGGCGTTCGACCTCAACACCGCCTGTTCCGGTTTCTGCTACGGTTTGGCCGTCGTAGACGGCCTGATTCGGGCAGGGACCATCCGGCATGCCATCGTGGTCGGCTCCGAGAAGATGACCGATTGGGTCGACCCAACCGACGTGCACACCAGCGTTATCTTCGCCGACGGCGCAGGCGCGGCCGTGGTATCGGTTCACGACAGCGCCCATATCGGACCGGTGGTCTGGGGCAGCGATGGTAGCCGCCGAGATCTCATCGCCATCGCCGACCGCACGCAGTTGCTGACGATGCAAGGGCCCTCGGTGTACCGCTGGGCGGTAGAGAGCCTTGCGCCGATTGCCTTAGAGGCATGCAACCGTGCCGGAATCGCACCGGAAGATCTTGCGGCCTTCATACCGCATCAAGCCAACCTGCGGATTATCGACGGCCTGGTTAAGAAAGTCAACGCGAAGAACGCTGTAGTCGCCCGCAACATCGTCGAATCGGGCAACACCTCGGCCGCTTCCATCCCGCTGGCGTTCTCAGGGTTGATCGAACAGCGGGCTATCAGCAGCGGCGATCCAGTGTTGCTGTTCGGTTTCGGCGCCGGATTATCCTGGGCGGCACAGGTCGTGCGCTGTCCGTAACTGTTGGTGCAACCTCGCTGCCGAGCACCCACTTGTCACAGCGGCCAACGAGAGAACGCTTACGGCAAGCTCAAGGAGTGGCATCGGCGGCGATGATTAAATCAAGGCAAAACCCCAAGCGAGGCCCAACGTGAGCTTCGAAGGCGGTGGAGCCAGGGGGTGTGAACCAGACGGGCAAACTCCGTCATAGGGGTCCAACCCCCGTTGGGGCGCGACTCCTCGGCAAGGCCATAATGCTCAGCGTGAGTGCAGATGTGGGATCATTGCCGCGCGTTGGCGCCCCTAACGGTAGTGCCCCAGCGCCGGACCGCCGGCAGATCCACTCGCTGAATCGTCCCAACATGGTGAGCGTCGGCACCATCGTCTGGCTGTCCAGCGAGCTGATGTTCTTTGCGGCGCTATTTGCGATGTATTTCTCCATCCGCGCCGCCAGCCCGCAGCTGTGGGCCGAGCAGACCGAGAAACTGGCCCTGCCATACGCCCTGACGTTCACCATCATTCTGGTGGCCTCGTCGATCACCTGTCAGCTCGGGGTGTTCGACGCCGAGCGCGGCGACGCCGCCGGTCTGCGTCGCTGGTTCACGATCACCTTTGTCATGGGGCTCATTTTCGTGCTAGGTCAAGCCAACGAGTACCGCAACCTGGTACTGCACGAGGGCATCGCCATCAACTCCGACGGCTACGGCTCAGTGTTCTACCTCACTACCGGCTTCCACGGCCTGCATGTCATCGGCGGTCTGATTGCGTTTATCTTCATCATGATCCGATCGACCATGGGCCGGTTCACCCCGGCGCAGGCCACCAGCGCCATCGTGGTCTCCTACTACTGGCACTTCGTCGACATTGTTTGGATCGGCCTGTTCGCCACTATCTACCTCATCCAGTAGGCGCGGTATTCACGTAGGCACGGTCAGACATGAACCAGGTGAAGGCATGAACTTAGAGCTCAACGGTAAGCGCAAAGAGCGCCTCCGCCGCTTTGCGGTACTGCTGCTGGCCTTGATGACGCTTGGCGGGCTATACACGTTCTTCGCGCCCAGCTCAGCTGCGCAGGACGAGGCCGAGAGCAAGCGCGTTGCGATACAGGAAGGCAAGGAACTTTTTGAACAGGGTTGCATTTCCTGCCACGGTCGGGGTGCCGAGGGTGTCGACGATCGTGGCCCCAGTCTGGTCGGAGTCGGCCCGGCATCGGTGGAGTTTCAAGTCAGCACGGGCCGCATGCCCCTGCCGCGGCAGGAAGCCCAAGCCGAACGCAAGCCCTCCTCCTACAGCGCCAGTGAGATAGCGGCACTGGCTGCCTACGTCGACTCGCTCGGCGGAGGCCCGAAAATCCCGGACGGGGATCTTCGGGGCGATGTGGTACTCGGCGGTGAACTGTTCCGCCTCGGTTGTGCGTCCTGCCACGGTTTCGCCGCTAACGGCGGCGCACTGTCGGGCGGGAAGTTCGCGCCGTCGCTGGTCAAGTCCAGCGACCGCGAGATCTATGCCGCGATGTTGACCGGCCCGCAGAACATGCCCAGATTCGGTGACAACCAGATCACCCCGGATGAGAAGAAAGCAATCGTCGCCTACGTTCAGTCAATGAAGGCCGATAAGGATCCAGGCGGTGCGGGGCTTGGTCGTACCGGTCCGGTGCCAGAGGGTTTGGTGGTGTTCTTGGTCGGTATCGGAGGTCTGTTGGTAGCGACGCTGTGGATCGCGGGTAAATCATGAGCAACAACCCCTCATCGGCGCAGACGCCGGGCACGGCTCTTGACGACTCCTCCGTGACCCAACTCGACCTCGTGCGGGAGGGTGCCCGCCGTGACGGGGTCGAGATCGCACATTATCGTCCGCGCTTTAACGTCGATTCCCCGAAATCTAGGGCAGAGAAGCGGATCGAGCGGACCATAGCGCTCTGCTTTCTGCTCACCGGAGTCGCAGCTCTGGGGTTCGTCGCCATCTTCGCGTTCTGGGAGTGGAAGTATCAGCCAGGCGCGGGCGCCGACAAATGGTTCACCCCGCTGTTGGGTACCGCAATGGCGGTGGCGCTGCTTGGCATCGGTTTCGGTTTGATCATCTGGCACAAGAAGTTGATGCCCGAAGAGGTGGCGATCCAAGATCGGCACGACGGCGCCTCCAGCGACGACGATCGAGTGCTCACCGGGGCCACCTTCGCCAACCTTGCAACTGAGGCCGGTATTAAGCGGCGCCCATTGCTCAAAGGCGCGATCGCGTTCGGGCTGGCGCCGGTCGGATTGATGGCTGTTGCTCCGCTTGGCGCATTGGTGAAGGACCCGGGCAATAAGCTGTACACGACCGGTTTCACAAAGGGTGTCCGCCTGGTCCGGCTAGACGGGTCACCAGTCCGCCCCGATGACATCGCGGCTGGCGGCATCGAGACGGTGTTTCCCGGCATTCCCGGCGGCACGACGAACGAGTATGCGGATTCACCCACGCTGCTGATCCACTTGCGGCAAGCGGATTCGGCGAAGGTGCGGGTTCCTGCCAAGTACGCCGATTTCCATTACGGGAGCTACTACGCCTACTCCAAGATCTGTACCCATGCGGGCTGTCCGGCCAGTTTGTACGAGCAGCAAACGCAGCGGCTGCTGTGTCCCTGTCATCAGTCGCAGTTCGATGTACTTCGGGGCTGTAAACCCACTTTCGGGCCGGCTACCCGAGCGTTGCCCCAGCTGCCGATCAGCGTGGACTCCCAGGGCTTCTTCATAGCCACGTCGGATTACAAGGAGCCGATCGGGCCGGCATTCTGGGAGCGGTCGGCGTGAGGCGTCCGCGAGCAGATCAGGCAGCACGGTTGGGAGCGGTCGGCGTGAGACACCGCGAGCAGATCAGGTCGCACAATTGGGAGCGTTCATCGTGAAACTACCCAAAATCAAGCCGGCAGAGTTGCCGGCCAAGGGCGCGGCATGGGCGGATGACCGGCTGGCGGCGGCAGGCCCGGTGCGACGGATGATGAACAAGGTCTTCCCCGACCATTGGTCGTTCCTGCTGGGAGAGATCGCGCTCTACTCGTTCATCGTGTTACTGCTCACCGGTACTTTTCTCACCCTGTTCTTCGACCCGTCGATGACCGAAGTGGTCTACGACGGTAGCTACGCCCCGCTGCGGGGTGTCGAGATGTCCCAGGCGTACGCCTCGTCGCTGGATATCTCCTTCGACGTCCGCGGTGGTCTGATCATGCGGCAGATTCACCATTGGGCTGCGCTGCTGTTCATGGCGGCAATCGTCGTACACATGCTGCGCGTTTTCTTCACAGGCGCATTCCGGCGTCCTCGAGAACTGAACTGGATCATCGGGATCGGACTGCTGCTGATGGGCCTTGCCGAAGGCTTCGCCGGCTACTCGATCCCCGACGACGCGCTCTCGGGTACTGGACTTCGGATAGTAAACGCGATTATCTTGTCGATCCCGCTGGTCGGGTCATGGTTGGCGTTCGCGGTATTCGGTGGCGAGTTTCCCGGGCATGCGATCGTGCCGCGGCTCTACATCGCACATGTATTGATCATCCCGGGTGTGCTCGTCGCGCTGATCTCGGCGCATATGGCGCTGCTGGTCAAGCAGAAACACACACAGTGGCCGGGGCGCGGACACACCGAGCAGAACGTTGTCGGGCACCGTATGGTTCCGGGATTCGCGGCAAAGGCCGGCGGGTTCTTTATGATGGTATTCGCCATGCTGGCGCTGCTAGGTGGCTGGTTCCAGATCAACCCCATCTGGCTGTTCGGGCCCTACAAGGGTGAAGTGGTGTCGGCGGGTTCGCAGCCGGACTTCTATGTGGGCTGGTTGGACGGTTCCACCCGGCTGTGGCCGGCGTGGGACATCACCGCGTTCGGATACACCATTCCCGCGGTCTTCTGGCCCACCGTAGTGCTGCCGGGCGTGGTGTTCACCATCGCCGGGCTGTGGCCGTTCATAGAGGCCCGGTTTATCGGGGATCGAGCGCACCACAACCTGCTGCAGCGGCCACGTGACGTGCCATGGCGCACCGCGTTGGGTGTGGCGGCCGTGACGTTCATGACGGTGCTGCTGATATCCGGCGGAAACGACATCATCGCCGAGAAGTTCAATATCAGCTTGAACGCCATGACGTGGGCAGGTCGTATCGCACTGATCGCGGGACCACCACTGGCGTACTTCCTTACCCACCGCATCTGTCTGGGATTGCAGCAACATGACCGGATGGTCTTAGCGCACGGTGTGGAGACCGGCACGATTAAGCGGCTGCCGCACGGTGAATTCATCGAAGTCCATCAACCAGTGATTGGTGGCAATGGGCATGAGGGCGATGGCGGGCATGGGTCCTCGGCGGCGGAGATAGAAGCGTCCTATAAACAGATCCCGGTGCCGAAGAAGATGAACAAGTTCGGCGCCGGCGGTCCGGCTACGCGCGGTTTCTTTCGGTCCATTGAGGAGCCCGATGCTCCCGAGCCGTCCACGGCGGTCGCCACGCGCAGTGAGGACGGCGACCGACAAGCGTAGGACGACACGTTGTGCCATATTGTCCCTTGCGGTGGGGACAATATGGCACAACGTGTCATTGCGACTTCTAGTACCCGGAGCTGTACTCGTTATTGGGTGAAGCGGGCGTGCGGTTCGATGGCTCAGTGTTCGATGGCACGGGCTTCGATGGTACGACGTTTGCCCCGCTCCCATTGCTAGCTGCTTTCTTGCCCTCGGGGGTAACGGCGAACCACGTGCCACCTACCCCTTGGCCCTTGATGTCGCCAGGCTTGACATCCGGAGCAAAGCGATACACGGGCCATCCGGCGATAGTGAGCTGGCAGGTGCCGTCAGCCCGCTCTATCGATTTGACTAGCTTCCGATCGATACCGGCTACCGTGACCTCTTTCCAATTAGTGGGCGAAACCGCCGGCGGCCACTTCTTCGCGCAGTCGCCATCGCAATTGGAACGGGATGGATTCGCGGTGTCTTCGTCGAACCGATACAGCGTGAATCCTTCGGCATCCACCACGATATTCCCCAGCTCGGCGTTGTTCACCACCGAGACTGTGGTGCCGTTCCCACTCCGCACCTCGGAAGGTGTTGCGGCGGACGGTGTTGCCGCGGAAGGTGTCGCTGGCGTTGCCTGGCCCGCCGCCGGCGCGACCTGCACGTTCTCGTTCTGAGCGCTAACCCCATCGTCTGCGGATTGATAGCCCTTGCAGCCGGCCAGTGCGACGACGGTCATCCCAGCGACCGCGAGAGTAGCGAGTGTCTTACGCATGATGTGCTCCCAGGTTAGGTGAGTGAGTCGAGGTGATCGATGTGCTCACCGGGTAGTACGGGTGCTCTTGAGACTTAGTTCAAACATGTGTGAATTTTTTTGATCCGACCGGCGCCGCTGCTCGTATCTATAGGCGAGGAGGTACCGATGTCCGCTGTAGCCGTTGAAATGCCGCGGTCCTTGGCAAGACAGAGCTCGGCGAAACTCGATATCGCGTGGTGGCCGAGAAGTGTCATGCGAGAAGATGGGTTCATGACCAGCTCTGGCCAGGAGGCCGAACGACTGCTCCGGCAGTTGTACGACTCCCACGCGGGAACGCTTCGGGCGTTTGTGCTCCGGCTTAATGGCGGCGATTGGCAGCGGGCGGAGGACGTGGTGCAAGAGACACTCCTGCGTGCCTGGCGCAACGCCGACAACCTGCTTTCCGAACCAGCCAGGCTCCGTCCCTGGCTGGTCATGGTCGCTCGGCGGATCGTCATCGATGAGCACCGGGGGCGGGTAGCCAGGCCGCGGGAGACCGGCCCGGAACCACTCGAGGATCTCGCCACTGCCGATGCCAGCGAATCGGTGGTCACCGCCATCACGGTGACCCGGGCGCTGCGGATGCTAAGCGAGCCACACCGGCGCGTCCTCATCGAAACCTATTTTCATGACCGCAATACGCATGAAGCAGCGCAGGTGCTGGCGCTACCTGCGGGTACGGTCAAATCGCGGGTGTACTACGCGTTGCGCAGTCTCCGGCAGATCCTGATCGAGCAAGAGGTGACGTCATGACCACTCAGCCTATGCACGACAGCGTCGGAGCATACGCGTTAGGCATCCTCACGCCGGCGGAATGTGATGTCTTCGAAGCCCATTTGGCTGGCTGCGAACAGTGCGCGTTGGAGCTTGAACAGCTCATGGAGGTTGCCACGGTTCTCCCAGCCGTCGAGTTTTCAGGCGCCGCAGCACCGTACGTCGCTGAACTGCAACCGCACGCGACACGTCCGGCTCCCGTTGTTTCGACCAAACCACGGACACAGCGGGCTTACGCACTCGCTGCCGGTGTGGTGTTGATTGCGGTGGGCGCGGTTGGCGGAGTCGTCGGGCAGCAGCTGGCGTCTGAGGAACCTAGCTCCTCGACGGTTGCGACAGACCCATTTCGGGGTGAGGTACTCACCGCGGTTAACTCCGCAACGGGGGTACGGGCCAGAGCCGCACTCAGCAGTAAGGGGTGGGGGACGAATGTGACGCTAGAGCTCTCCAAGGTTCGTGGCCCACTCAACTGTGAATTGATCGCTGTCGGTACCAACGGTTCTACCGAAACCGCAATGACGTGGGCGGTGCCCGTCAAGGGCTATGGCACTCCGGAGCAGCCGAAACCACTAGTGCTCAGCGGAGGCAGCTCGATAGATCGGGCGAAACTTGACCGGCTCGAGGTTCGCACGTCCGATGGGCGACTACTGGTCTCGATCCCGGCTTAGCGGCTCGGGGCACTGAGGATGCGGATGAGAGTCACCGGCCGGCGCGACTCTCGGCGAGGGCGTGCTGGTTGGCGGCAAGGTAGTCGGCTAGGGTGCCGCAATCGATGAAAGTCCCGGAGTATTCACTGAATTCGAGTTCGCCACTCAGCCATGCCCTACGCCACACATGCTCATATAGCCCCGGCGTCTCATCGGCGCCGGTGAGGCTTTGTGCCAGCTCCATCACATGACGTGCTGGGAGCAGCGATACACCGGCGAAGCGCCATCGCCGGTCGAAGTCCGCTCGTGCTGGATCGGTCACGACCAGCAGCCGGGGCCGCTGCCCATCCCAGCCCGTCGTGAGAGACGTGACGGCAGGGCCGGCCCGGTAGGCGTCGCCGTTGAAGATCGCCACATCTCGCCCGTCGATCCAGCTCGCGAGCGCGGCGACGGTTCCGGCGGTTCCGAGTAGGTGCGGCTCGACGAAGATGTGGGCTCGATCGCCCACTGCGTCGACGATCTGATCGGCCAGGTGATGCGCATTAACGACTACCTGCTCTGGCCCGCTCAACCCTAGCTGCGCTACGTCGCCGAGTACCCGATCCAGCAGCGAAACGTTTCCCACCTGGCAGAGAGGTTTAGGTAGCCGATCGGTGAGCGGCCGAAGCCGCCGTCCAACCCCTGCCGCAAGCACCACCGCGCAGCCGGGTCGCCGTCCTGAAGAAGGCGACGTCGAGGGGCGTTTCATGTAGCCGACGGCCTCATCCCGTACAGGGCCAGCAGCGCCTGCGTGGTGGGAGTGAGCTTCGGGAGGGCATCGACTGCGTGCCAGTCAACGGCGATGATCTCGGCCGGGTCGATGTGCAGTGCGACCGACGGCGGCACTGTTGCGGTGAACACCATGTCCACTTGCTGATGCACCGCACTGACGCGTGCACTGGGGACCGCCGGTTGTAGTTGCGCCGCGTCTAGCTGTACGCCTACCTCCTCCAGCAGTTCCCGCGCGGCGGTCTGTGCCGGTGTCTCGTGGCGAGCGCTGAGCCCGCCCGGAAGTGACCAGCCGGTGGCGTGCGGTTGGCGAATCAGCAGCAGCCGCCGATCAGCATCCCGTAACAGCACCACCGCGCCTACCGTGTAGTTGGGGGTGAGCCGGCGTATCAGCTGTCGGCGCACACCAAGCGGAAGGCGATAGAAGGCGCGATATGCCACGCAACGCAGCCAGGTAGGTCGGATCGTCATACCGGCACACTAGTTTGCGTCAGCAGCTTGTCGAGCAGCCGCTCCCACCGTCGGGCGCCACGAGCGGGGGAACTCCACGCGCCATCCACACGTACCAGCCGAGTACCCGGCCGCTCCAGCCAGGACAGTAGCAACACTGTCTCGTTGAGCCCCACCGTGCTGGAATCGGCGGTGATGGTCGCAGCGGTCATCTGTAGATGATCGAAAGCTGGACGCACTTGCCCAGCCCGTTCCGCGGTACCGGCCGCGGCCAGCTTGCCGTGCCGCAGTATTGCCAGTTCCCATCCCCGCGCACCTGGGGCAGCGGCCATGAGCTGCGGCACGGTGGTCAGCGCGCGCGTGCTCTGGCATAGGATGAGCGCGCGCACCAGGTGTCCTAGCCGGTCGCGTAGTGCCGCCGCGTCCTCATATCGTTCTGCGTGTGCCCGCTGCTCGATCCGTCGAAGTATTCGCTCGATAAGCCCGCTTGGATCGTCACGAAACGCCGCCAGTAGCTCGTCGATGTGACCGCGGTACACCGGAACACTTTCTCGGTGTTCGCACGGAGCACCGCAGCGGCCCATCTCCGCCAGCGCACACGCCGGCGACGCGCGTCGCGGCGACAGGTGCGTCGTGCATCGCCGAATTGGAAGTGCCTCATAGATTGCGTCGCAGGCGGCAAGAGCCGCCCGCTGTGACCGGAAAGGGCCCAGGGCTCGGTCGCGGTCAGCCGGGGTTTTGCGTACCAGGGACAGCCGGGGATACGCATCGGACGTCACCGCGATCCACCAGGTGCGATCGGGATACTTCGATCGCCGGTTATACGGCGGATTGTGCGCCGCGATCAAGCGAAGCTCCCGGACCTGCGCCTCCAATGCGTGGACACAGGTCACCGCTTCCACGTGCTGTGCGGCGGCGACCATCTCGCCCATGCGGCTTCGAGTCTGTGACGATACGAAGTAATTGCGCACTCGGGCTCGCACGTCGCGGCTGGTGCCCACGTATAGCGGGCGGTTGTCTGCAGCACGGAAAATATAGACGCCGGGAGCGCTCGGTAAGCCGTACGCCAGGTGGCGTTTATCGCGCTGAGCCTGGCTGACGTGGCGAGAACAAGCTTGAAGTTCCTCGAGACTGCGAACACCCACATTGCCCAGCCGGCCGATTAGTCCATGTAATACGTCTACGGTGGCGCGAGCATCGTCGAGCGCTCGGTGCGACGGTGCGGTCGCGGCGCGGAACAGCGTCGCCAGAGTGGCTAGCTTGCAGTTAGGTGTCTCACCGCGAGCCAACACTCGCCGGGCTAGGGTCACTGTGTCCACCACGGTGAACTGCGGCCACGAAGTACCGATTTTAGCGCTGGCCGCGGCCAGGAATCCCACGTCGAAGCCGGCGTTATGGGCAACTAGTACGCACCCAGTGGCGAATTCGAGGAAAGTCGGCAGCACGGCTCCGATTCCCGGCGCGGGGGCGACCATGGCGTCGGTGATGCCGGTGAGCACCCTGATAAACGGAGGAATCGGAGCACCAGGGTTGACCAACGTGGCGAACTCGCCCAGCACCTGACCGCCCCGGACCTTCACCGCACCGATCTCGGTGATCCCAGAGCTGGCCGGGCTACCGCCGGTGGTCTCCAGATCGACGACAACGAAGGTGACATCGACGAGTGGTCGCGAGCCGGTCGGCTCATCGAGCGTGAGTTGGTGGAATCTACTGTGGTGGGGGGCACTGTGCTGAGGGGAACTGTGGTGAGGTGACACGGCTCCACCGTAAGAGACGGTTGTGACACCGGTGTGGGCCGCGCGACTTCGGCAGCATAGTGCGCCCCAGCTAGGAGTCGACGGAGAGCCATACGGCAGCATAAAGGCGTGCTCCCTCACGCCTCAGTCGATGATGCTGTAATCCAGCTCGACTCGGTGACGCTGAGCCGAGGCGATGTGGACTTGGTCTCCAATGTCAGCTGGTCGGTCGGTTCGGACGAACGCTGGGTCGTGCTCGGACCTAACGGCGCCGGCAAGACCACCTTGCTGTCGATCGTGGCGGGGCGGATGCATCCGACCCGCGGCACCGTGCACCTGCTGGGTGAGCGGCTTGGAGCCGTGGATGTGTTCGAGCTTCGACCACGGCTGGGGTTGTGCTCTGCGTCGTTGGCCGACCGCATTCCGCCAGGGGAGACCGTGGCCGACGTTGTGCTCACCTCGGCATATGCCGTGATTGGCCGGTTCGCTGAGCAGTATGACTCCGTGGATCAGTCGCGAGGCATGGCGTTGCTTAGCCAGCTGGGCATCGCCCACCTAGCGCACCGACGCTACGGCACGCTCAGCGAAGGGGAGCGCAAGCGTACCCAGATCGCACGGGCACTGATGACCGATCCGGAGGTGCTGCTGCTGGATGAACCGGCGGCCGGGCTGGATCTGGGTGCACGAGAAGACTTACTGTGCCGGCTCTCGGCGATAGCGGCGGACCCGTATGCGCCGGCGTTAGTGCTGGTGACGCATCACGTTGAAGAGATTCCTCCCGGTATCACGCACGCGTTGCTGCTTCGAAACGGACGGGTCGTCTCGGCGGGGAAGCTCACCGAAGTGATCACCGGCGAACGGCTATCGGCTGCGTTCGGGTTGCCGATGACCGTTCGCTACGACGAAGGTCGCATCTTCGCCCGTGCGGTGTAGCCTCCCCCATTCGCCTGAAGCTCGAAGGCGCCGCATGGCGGGCTCAGCTACCTGCCGATATCGAGCACATCGAGGCGTTCTCCGGCACAAGGGCGATGTGACCTGCCTCGTCGCCTCGGCGACGGTGGGCGTCATCAGGATATAGTCTCAACTCGTGTCAGGGAAAACGCGTGTTTACCACCGTATCCTGGGCCTGCTGCTCGTCGTGCTCGCGGTCCTGCCAGCCGCCGCATGTAAGGTCGACGCCGAATTCATCTCACAGACTCCCAGCGACTCCGCTGAGGAAATCGCGCGGCGCGTGGGTCCCAGTGTCAAAGGCATGGACGATTACAAGGCGGAACCGAACTACCTGTGTTACTTCAAGAACCTGATACCCGCGAAGTCGCGGAAGAACCAGGTTCTCGAATACCCGACCGTAGCGGGCGCGCCGACATATCGGGCACAGCGGCCGGTCAGGGGTGGTTGGATGACCGCGACGTTCCAGGTGCTTTCCACCGCCGCCGAGGCGGAGCAGCGAGCGGAGGAGGCGAAGCGGCTGGCGAGCGGGTGTTCCGGCCGTGCTAAGGGGTCGCCGTATGGCGACAACGATCTCGAGGCCAAACTGAGCAACGCTGTATACCAAGAAAACGGCTGGCGCGGCGTACGGACCACATCGCTCGGTGAGCACGGTGATCTCGAGTATGGGCCCCTTCCCTTCGGTCTGGTGTCGGTGTTTGCCTCCCGTGGCCCGGTATTCGCGGCTATGACCTGGGTCGAGGACGGCTCCGGTAGGCGTCCAGTGGCTGAATGGCTAAATACCGGTGACCGTGCCATCAAACAGGTGCTCCGGAGGGTCGGTGGGGATCCGCGCCGGGCGGCACCCCAGAACCGCGATCCGGACACTCCCTCCGCCAAGACGGCAGCCACTCTACTACCGGCGAGCGACTACGGGTACCACCGCGAAGACAGACTGGATGAGCATCCATCGGGAGGACCATTCCGCGATTACTCGGCGGATCCCGTCGAGCCACCGAACGGGGTACCTGCGGTTCAGCGGAGCCTGTTGAGCCCCTCGGTACGAGTGGAGGAACTGGTTGTCACTTTACCGACCCAGTCCGCCGCCCAGCGCTACTACGAACGATTGCCTATACCAGGAGAGTTTGCGGCTGATTGCCGCCCACTCGGCGTGGAAAAGGAGGACGGACTCGTAGCCAGGGTCGGCACCTTGGATACATTGGGATTCCACCGGCGTGGCTGGGACGGGTTGATAAGTTTCTGCGCGGCCCGGCTCTCCGATGCTCCCTCAAATGCGCCGGCCACCGACCAGCTCGCTGAGGTCATGGTCGTGGCCCGGTTCGATAACAGGGTCGCCTATATCTACTTCGGCAGCACGGCCGCGCCGGATCTTGAGTCCACAGTGAAAAACCGCCGAGCTGTGGTGGACCGTGCGTTTGACGCACTCGGTTAGGCAGAGACGCGCCGTGCGACTTCACCGCGGAAGGAGCGACGAGTTCGAAGGGCTTCAGCATCACGCTGAAGCCGGCCGGCCGGGTGTGCGGTCACGTTGCCGATGACCGTTCGCTACGACGAAGGTCGCATCTTCGCCCGTGCGGTGTAGCTTCCCCCATTCACCTGAAGCTCGAAGGCGCCGCATGGCACGCTGGCAGGTAGCCCGCCACTGCATACCGAGAAAGTCCACCGTCCATGGTGACTTACTGGAATATCGACCTGGCTGACCTGCGCTATCTTACCGAGCCGTCGGTCAGTTCTGAGGACGATCCGTCGGCAGTGGCAGCGCGTGGCCTTTTTGAGCGAGGGATGGCGAGCGCCGAGGGACTTGGGTCAACCGCGTGGGTTCCTTCGGAGATAACGGATGAAGATGACAGGTTGGTATGGGCGGCTAGCACTGGTTTAAGTCACGAGTCGACATGGTCGGCCTACCAGAACGCTGGGTGGTGCGCGTCTGGCAATGTCGGCCGCAAGACCTTGGAAAGGCTCGCCGATACCGATCCCACGCTGGTGATCAATGCCCCGGGAGTTCCCCCGCATCTTGTCGATCGAGCCGCGCGGCGGCTGCTCGCGGCGGCGAAGTTTGTTCGTGTCCGGCGACTGGCGGAGCTGGGCATTGAGCTCACCGATGCCGAAGAGGAGACCTTGTCCACGTTCGACGCCGACCAACCGTGGTTTGCCGATCACGCAGAAAGCCCCAGCGTCACCGGGTACGTGCTGGACTTCCACCCCAGGTCATCGTCCGATGAGTTGCGCAGGCATAACCAGGCAATCGACGAGTTTTTGGATCCCATCGGTCTACCAGACGGATACGTTACGCGGGTGATCCAGCTGAAACAGGGGCTGATCGCTCGGGCTTTCGTGCCCGAAGGCAGTGCCTGGGCGCTCGGCGAAGACCCGGGCGGCAGGGACGAGGCCGTACCGTGGAGTACCGGCAGCGTCGACCGGCAGGTGTGTGTGGTTGTGCGACCTCGCGGTCTCACCGATGGAACCGTGGGTCTAGATCAGCCGGCCGAAGGCGTTCCTGAGCGCTTGCGTCGTTGGAACGGCGAGGGCGGCGAGGGCATGGTAGTCGAGGTATTACCTGTCTGGGGCGAGTATTCATGGGAGTCCGTGGATGCAGCAGGGCCGGGCGGTCTGAGTCCGATGACCGACGGGCAGGTAGACGGGCTCATGGACCTGTGCGTCCTGCTGCGGATCTACGCCAACCCCCGTCACGCCACCATGCTGAGTTTCGACAGTGCCAACTATCTGGCCATTCGTCATGCCGCCACAGGCACGTTGTTCGATCCAGTGTTGCTGGCCGGCGGCCCTCCCGGCGACGAGCTGGTAGCGAGTCGTGCCGCATGGTTCGTCCAACGTGGACTTCGGATGCCGGCGTACGACCTGCGCCACGGACCTACCAGTGTCGATGCGCTACTGGCTTTGCCGTTCGCGGCGCAGCGTATCCCCGACCCCCCGTCTACCAGACTCTCTGGAAAACGTAGCGACACATGGAATCTCACCGGCGATCGTGTGGTTGACGCTGGACTCCGCCGAGGGCAGATGGACGCGAGGCAAATCATGCTGTACGCCCCCGATGTCACCACGCCCGAAGACGTTGAGCGGGCATTCCGGGCGCTTCTGGACCCCTCACATCCACCGGACACGGTCGAGAGGTATGCCCGGCTGGTCGGCGCGTATCTGAACACACCTCGCGCGTTGCGCGAACGACTCGGGCCGCTGCAATTACTCCAAGAACCAGCCGATGCGCATGCGACGACGGTTCGGGGACTGAACGCTCGCCACTACGCGACCGTACGAGCCCTCCTCGCGGCTGAAGCGTCGTTCGATCTGCGCCACGTGCATCAGGCAAGCGAAGTCGCTGCGCGGCATCCGGAACTCGCCAGCAAGGACGTGGCGGTAGATCCCCGTATCCTTGCCCGCGATGTTGCTCAGCTACGTGCCGATCTCGAGCGCATCGAGGAGTTCCTCCGGCCACAAGGTGTCGGTGACGACGAGCTGGCTCGTCTCCTCGTCGTCGACTGCGACCTGACCGATGGCACAGGACTGCGGCTGTGGCGTGGCGAGTCCACCGGCGACAGGGCGAGGGTGTTAGTCGGGGTGCCCGACCCCGCCATGCCAGGACACGCTGAGCGAGTAGGTCAAGTCTCCACCACGCTGCTCGATGTCCTCGGCGCCAACCGTGAGGTGACGGTCGCGGAGAGCTGGAACAGCGTGGCTGGCCTGCAAAGCACGCTGCCGACAGCTTTGTACTACCTACATACCCACGTGGGACCGCTGGAGCGGGTGTTCGCCGAGGGAAGCACCGGCCCGGTAGCTAGCCGCGCCTACCCCCGCGAGACCAGGACTGTGGAACCACCATGGGAAACGCATCTGGGTCCCCATCTAGCCACCGCAGGACAAAATCCGAGCCCAGGGCCCGCTCGCCCGATGAAACCTCGCAGACGCCGCGACCGATGATCGATA
Organism: Mycobacteriales bacterium; assembly: GCA_041743105.1. Classification (GTDB taxonomy): domain Bacteria; phylum Actinomycetota; class Actinomycetes; order Mycobacteriales; family QHCE01; genus QHCE01. The sequence goes on from JBGTNI010000073.1 coordinate 23,331, forward strand.
GATCCGGGGAACCACGTGCCGAAGTGCCGTTAATCCGTGAACCCAGTCAGCTGATGCGTGCGGCAGGCATCGTCCAAAGAGGTGACCAGATACTTCGGACAAAGGCCACTGAATTTAGGCTGCCCGCGGAATCCCGTAAGGCTGATGAGATTTTGAAGAGGCTTCACGATACAGTACGGCGTATTACTCGAATACACACTTTCAGCAAAGGCGTCGGCGTAGCTGCGCCACAAATTGGCATTGGATGCGCCGCAGCACTAGTCGTCCTGCCTAACGGAGATCAAGTCACGCTACTTAACCCTAGAATCGTTGAAGAATCGTCCGAAAGTGACGCACGGTATGAGGGATGTCTGAGTTTTTTCGATGTTCGAGGAAAAGCACAATGTCCGCTCACGATTTGGGTGGAGCACACCGATGTGCAGGGGCGAAAACACTGTACGAGGTTTGATAAAGGTGCTGCCCGACTGGTGAAACACGAAATCGACCATCTTCAGGGCCGGCTCTACACGGATCGGATGGCGCAAGGCGATGAAACCATTCCCGTAGAAGAATACCGTGGAACGGGAAGAGGTTGGGAATACCCAAGTGACCAGTCGCCGCTCGATCAGTAGCCTTAAGTGTGCGGTCATTGGCTGCTATGCCGCAGATTGCACGTGTATGCATGGCGCTGGGTCGCGATGGCTGTAGGTATCCTCACAAGGCGAAGGCCTACGATCGACTCAATATCAGCCGGGATCTGCAGCGAAGGTGCTTGACGCCGCGGGGGCAGGTCCCGGTAGTTTTGCCGACCTGGGATCCTGACGCTGGCAGTAAGGGGAGTGGCAGGCGATGAGTGGACCGCTCAACGTTGTGGTGCTAGTCAAGCAGGTCCCAGATTCTGGTGCACCTCGATCGCTGAGCGCAACTGACGCGACGGTGGATCGTGAGTCGGGCGACCTTGTGGTGAACGAGATGGACGAGTACGCCATCGAGGAGGCGCTACGGCTTACCAAGGACCGCGGCGGACAGGTGACGCTGCTGACCATGGGCCCCGTGCAGGCTGCGCAGTCGATTCGCAAGGCACTTCAGATGGGCGCCGACGCCGCAGTCCACATCACCGACGAAGCACTGCATGGCAGCTGTGCGGTGAAGACCTCGTTGGTGCTCGCCGCTGCGTTGCGCACCCTCGAGTGGGACCTGGTGATCTGCGGGGCAGAATCCACCGACGGTCAACTCGCCGTGCTGCCGGCCATGCTGTCGCAGCGGCTCGGAATACCGGCCCTCACCGGTGCCCGCAAGCTCGCCATCGACGATTCCGTCGACGGCGCTGCCGAGACGGCATCGGCCGGGTGCGTGGGCCGTATCGAGCGGCAGACCGAAACCGGCTACCAGTTGGTGCAAGCCGAACTGCCGGCCATAGTCAGTGTCTGGGACACCATTAACGAACCGCGATATCCGACATTCCGCGACATCATGGCCGCGAAATCCAAGCCAATCTCGACGCTGTGCCTCGCCGATCTGGGAATTGCCTCGTCCGACGTAGGTGCCGCTGGTGCCACCAGTCGCGTCGATGAGGCGGTTCCCCGGCCACCACGGCAAGCCGGGGTCATCGTCGAAGGCGATGAGCGAGCCGGCACCAAGCTCGTAGAATTTCTCGCCACCCGCAGGCTGGTATGAGAGGGGACACCATGGCCGCATCGTCGGTGCTCGTCCTGGTCGAACATGCCGCAGGAACGTTGAATAAAGCTACCGCTGATCTGCTCACTGCTGCTAGAGGCCTCGGTGAGCCAATAGCGGTGCTGCTGGACACTCCCGACGCGGACGAGGCCTTGATAGCTGAGCTGGGAAAGCTCGGCGTCGACGCCGTGCTACGTCTTCGCCACCCGCGTGTTGCGAAGTACGTGGCCACACCGGCCGCGAAAGCGTTGGCGCATCTGGTCGCGCAGCGGCAGCCCGCCGCGGTGCTTGTAGCCGCCACTGCGGACGGCAAAGAGATCGCCGGCCGGTTAGCGGTACTGACCGAATCGGGCCTACTCACCGACGTCACAGATCTAAACAGCGAGGGCGCAGCGGTTCAAGAGATCTTTGCGGGCTCGACCATCGTGCGATCTCATGTCACGGTGGGCACTCCGATTTATGCCGTCAGGACCGGTGCCATCAGCCCCGACGCGATCACCCCACAGCCGACAACTCCGACCGTGGAAGAGTTCACCGTCGATTTCTCCACCGACGGCGTCTCCCACACTCTGGAAGACGCCCAGATCCTGGAAGAGGTAGTGGAGCCGAAAGGAAGCCGACCCGACCTCGCCGACGCCGCCGTAGTCGTGGCGGGCGGGCGTGGTGTGGGCAGTGCCGCGGGTTTCGAGCTCCTCGAACAGTTCGCCGACGCGTTAGGTGGTGCGGTAGGCGCATCGCGTGCCGCGACCGACGGTGGTCTCTACCCGCACCAGTTTCAGGTGGGGCAGACCGGCAAGACCGTCTCCCCGCAACTCTACATCGCCTGCGGTATCTCCGGCGCCATTCAACATCGCGCCGGAATGCAGACCGCCCACACCATCGTCGTGATCAATTCAGACCCCAATTCGCCCATATTCGAGATTGCCGACTTCGGCATCGTGGGCGATCTGCATACGGTGATCCCGCAAGCCTTGGTGGCGTTGCGGGAGCGTGCTGGCCACTGAGCGTGACGTTCTTGTCATCGATGTAACTCCGGAGCCTGGCTAGGCTTAAGTAACTATGACCACCTACCTGGACCACGCGTCCACCACGCCGATGTCGCCGGAGGCCCTGGCCGCCTATAGCGCCGCCGCCGCCGAGCACGGAAACCCCTCGTCATTGCACGCGCCAGGTAGGCGAGCACGACGGTTGGTAGAGGAGGCTCGGGAGAAGATCGCATGGGTGCTGGATGCGCGCCCCTCAGAGGTGATCTTCACTAGCGGCGGTACCGAATCCGATAACCTGGCGCTAAAAGGCATCTACTGGGCACGTCGGGATGCGCCCGGCGGCCGGAATGTCATCGTGGCCTCACCGATCGAGCATCATGCTGTGCTCGATGCAGTCAACTGGCTGGCCGACCACGAGGCAGCGAAGGTTGTCTGGCTTCCGGTCGACGCGGTAGGACGAGTGGACCCCGCCGAATTCGAAGCTGCCCTTTCCGAACACACCGACCGGGTGGCGCTTGCCAGCGTGATGTGGGCCAATAATGAAATCGGTACGGTGCAGCCGATCGCGGAACTTGCCGCGATCGCCGCTGCACACCAGGTGCCGTTTCACACCGATGCCGTCCAAGCCGTTGGTCAAGTCCCGATGAGCTTCGCCCAGTCCGGTGTCAGCGCCATGGCAATTACCGGCCACAAAATCGGTGGCCCGGTCGGTGTGGGCGCGCTGTTGCTCGGACGAGATGTGGGGTGTGTCCCGGTCTCCCACGGCGGCGGCCAAGAGCGTTCCGTGCGCTCGGGAACACTTAACTTACCGGGCATTGCGGCTCTGGCCGCCGCGATAGCGAACGCTGTCGGTGGTCAGCCTGAGGGCGTTCAACGACTGACGGCGTTGCGCGACGACCTGATCGCCCGCGTCCGTGCGCGCGTTCCCGGCGTGGTGCTCAATGGCGACCCCGGACCTGCGCGCCTGCCTGGCAACGCTCATTTCTCCTTCCCAGGCTGTGAAGGAGACGCACTATTGATGCTGCTGGACGCGGCTGGAATCGCCTGTTCGACTGGGTCGGCATGTACAGCGGGTGTCCCGGAACCCAGTCACGTGCTGCTGGCCCTGGGACGCGATCCGGTCGCGGCGCGGGAGTCGCTGCGCTTCTCGTTGGGAGAAGCATCCACCTCGGCCGATGTGGATGCTCTCATCGCCGCGTTGCGCCCGGCGGTGGAGCGCGCTCGATCAGCAGGTGCTGGTCGGCGTGGCTAGGCGTCTGGCGAACTGTTGAGACGTAAACTCCGCGACAAGCCTCGATGAGACGCGTAGCGAAGGAGAACCGTGAATAGATCCCGACCAGCAGTGATGCTGACCGTGTTGCTTCTCATCGGAGCGCTTACGGCCTGCTCCGACGAGAGCTTCGATAACAACGACGGCTCAGACGAGTCTACGTCTCAACGCTCGCTGCTGGTGCCGAAGGTGACCTTCGCCGAACCGGTCGTCAATGGTACGCAGCCGCTGGCAGTCACCTATGACACCGCACTCGTTCCTACCACTGGGACAGCCACGGTCCGTACCCAATCCAACGAGGACAAGACGACGGTGGTGCTGACCGTTACCGGTCTTGCGCCCACGCGTGACTACGGAGCACACGTACATACCAAACCGTGCGGTGCGAAACCCGCCGACTCCGGTCCGCACTACCAGAACAGGAAAGACCCGATCGTGCCCTCCACCGATCCGGAGTATGCCAACGATCGGAACGAAGCCTGGCTCGACTTCACCACCGATACTCAAGGAGCCGCTAAGGCCGAGGCAACCGTGGATTGGGAGTTTCGTCCCGGCGAAGCCAATGCTGTGGTGATTCACCAGACGCACACAGTCACCCATCACGGCAAGGCCGGAACCGCGGGTGATCGAGCAGCCTGCATCACGACCGAGTTCTAGTATCGTTGGCGGTCGTCGCCCGACATCGGTGACCTATCGAGCGGACCGGTTTGCTAGGTTACCGCCGCGTCGAGGCCAGCCGTAGTACCTTCATCGGTTGATGACTAAGGAGCGACGGTGACCGCGACTCCCGCCCCCATGCCCAGCGATGAGGAACTCTTAGCACGGATGAGGGCTGATGGTCCTGGGCCTGACTATGCTGGCCGGGATCCCGCGTGGTCCGCCGACGGTGGCACACGCATCGGACTAGCTCGAGAGATCGCGAGGCGTTGGGGAACGGCACCACCTGCGTTACGCGCTGCTTTGCTACAAGCTTTTCCAGAGAATGTCGCCACTCAGTTTGCGCTGCCTTTACCGGATCTAAGGGCGATTGCCCAGCATCGGTTGAACTCGCACCCTGCCTTGACAGAACTTTTCAATCGCGGCGAACGTTCGCTACTTCAGCCGATCTACTGCGGGCAAAACGGTTCGCCGCTGGTGCTAGCGACTGATGCCAGGAATTCCACCGGCTCGTCGCAAGTAGCCCTCCTCGATGGCAGCTCTACCACGCTCTCAGACGCATTCAGAGTGGAAAAACAACTTCTTAGAGGGAGCGCTCGCCATGGAGAAAGGCTGAACATCGTCGTAGGGTTGGTCCGTGCTGAGGAGGATCGGGATCTGATCGGGAAGATCGTGACGGGTGTTGCCGCGGGAGCCGGTTCAGGGGCCTGGCTTGCCGTCTCGGCCGATCGGACAATCGAAGGAACAGTCAAAGAAATAGTGGAATCGGTCGTCGTCGACCTCGGAAATGAGCTTGGCCGCTGGGCAGCTGATCGCCTTGGCTATTACGGTTCTTCACAAGCTCTTGCTCTCCATCCAACCGAGCACCTTAGGCCGCCAGCCGGTCGGAGCGTGGCTGATGCTTCACGTCACCCACCAGATCGGCCGCGTCGTGGTACCGAAGGGGGACCTCCCGCAAGGTAAACCTGCTGCGGAAGGTACGTGACTAGGCAGCCCCAAGCCTGAGAAGACTGCAATATTGTCCGTTTCGCCCGGTTGATCTGCTGACTTGCTTGTCAAAATGGTCGAACACGTGTTTTACGGTCGGCTAGGACCATAATTAGACATACTCGACGACCAAATCTCCCCGAAATTGTCGCACAGCTTGCTAATTATGGATTCCATGATGATCTCCAACAGTGCCGCAACGTCGGGAACCGCGGCGACGCCCAGCGCAGGAGGCAGCAGCCAGCTGCTGCCTGGCGATCGCCGCGGTTCGGGCGAAGTTCGCAAGGACGGCGGCACCAAAAATGCGGCGCTGCTGGGTGTGCTTCAGGAGCTGGGCTGGTCGCACGGCAAGCTCGTAGCTGCCCTGTGCGATGTGCTGGGACGGGGTTACGTCGGCCGATCGACGGTCTCGGAATGGGTCAACCAATCGCGGGTCCCCCGCGAACCACTACCGACGGTCGTTACGCACCTGCTCTCCGAGGCGTTGGGCCGTGAGCTTGACATAGCCGAGCTCTGGGGTGGTCGCGCCGTTGCCTCTGTGCTCTGGCTAACGTCCATGGACGGCGTCGGCGTAACGTGGGGCGCGCCTGGTAACACCGAGCTCATCGCGGACTGGCTAGCTCGCGATACGGGCGCGCTCGGCGGCGATCGGCGCACCTTCCTCACCACCTGGGGGCGCCGGCTGACCGACCTCGCTTGGTCCTACGTAGACAATCTGTCCGTAGAGGTTCCCCTCGCGCTAACGCACAACAGTGGGCGTCGTAGTCACTACATCTCCGCACCCATGGTCGCCATTTGCTCCGGCGTGGTGACGCGCTTGCGGCGGTTCGACGATCGCGAGGGCGGCAATCTAGCCAATGTGGCGTTCGCACACAAATTTCTGATGGCCATCGGTGGGCATCTTCACGTCGGCGATGCTGAGTCCGGCGAGGTAGCTGCGCAGCTGCTTCGGGTGTGGATGGAGCTGTGCCAAATCGTCGGGTGGATGGCCTACGACGCGGAGCAGCACGGTCTAGCCCAGCGATACTTCCTCTCGACGCTGCACGCCGCGCGAGCATTGGAGGACTCCGCCTTCGGATCTCACGCGCTGGCGCATCTGGCTCACCAGGCGATCTACTGCGGTAAGCTACGGGAAGCAACTGAGCTTGCCAATGCCGCGGTGGAAGCGGCCAAAGGCGCACCGCATGCCCAGCGTGCGCTGGTTACCGCGCTCCTGGCGCACACCGAGGCGCTGTCGGGCAACGCCCATGGCTTCGAAACCACGATGGATCGCGCCCAGGCTTTGATCGAGCATCCCAACGCCGTCAATACCAAGCCCGGATGGTTGTACTGGTTCGACGGCCGCGAGTGCTTGGCTAAGCGCGGGCATGGTCTACTCGCATTGTCCAGCGTCAGCTCCCGGGGAGCAGCCGGTTGGCTCAGCCAAGCGGTAGAGCTGTTAGAGCCAAAGGCTTCGCTGGACGACCAGAATTTCCCGCGCGAAGCTGTTTACAACCGACTATGGTTGGCACGTGGTTGCATGCGGCGGGGTGATGTTGACCAAGCTCTCCGCTTAGCAAGTCCCACCCTTGTGCCGGGCGTGGTGCGCTCGCCTCGTTCGATCAAACTCTTGCGGGCGCTGGATGCGGAGTTTGCGGCCCGGCCATCGGTGAACAGGCTGCCGGCAGTCGGGGCGTTTCGCGCCGAGTTTGCCGACATGGTCCGTGCGCAAGCCCAGTTTCACGATCCACGTAAGAACTAGACCGGATATGGGTGGGAAATGCAGGCAGGTAAGCAGATATAGTGTCACACGCATCGAGACTTGCCTATCTTTAGCGCCGGAGCCGCCTACGTGTCTGCCATTACCCGTGACGAAGTAGCGCACCTCGCGCGGTTGGCCCGGCTTGCGGTGACCGATTCCGAGCTTGACAGTTTCGCGGTGCAGCTCGACGTGATCTTGAATTCTGTGGCTGAGATAGCACAGGTGGCAGTCGACGATGTCCCGCCCACTACACATGCCGTACCGCTAACCAACGTACTGCGGCCCGATGAGCCCGGAACCTGCCTCGATCGCGACACCGTGTTGCTAGCCGCGCCGGCTACTGAGCAGGCGCGGTTTCGCGTGCCCCGCATCCTAGACATCGAGGAGTAAGAGTGTCCAACTATAGGTCGTTCGTAGCGAGGCGTTTTCTGGTCGAGCATGGCAAGGCGAAGGAGGAGTTCATGCTGGATAGCATGGGCGACGACGACAACACAGCCAGGCGAAGTACCAGGGAGCGCCGCAGTAGAACAGCACCTATAGTTGGGCACTCTTAACGTGGCCACTGAGTTTATCGAACGCAGCGCGGCCGACCTGGCCAGCTTCGTTGCCGACGGTACCGCAAGCGCTCGCGAAATTACTCAGGCTCACCTTGATCGCATCGCGGCAACCGACGACCGGGTGAGCGCATTTCTCTGCGTCGACGCCGAGGGGGCACTTGCGACAGCGGACGCCGTAGACGCTCGCCGCGCCGCGGGTGAGCAGCTTCCCGCGCTGGCGGGCGTGCCCGTTGCGGTCAAGGACATCGTGGTCACGAGAGGGATCGAGACCACCGCAGCGTCGAAGATCCTGCGCGGTTGGATTCCGCCATACGACGCCACAATCGTGTCCAAGTTGCGTGCCGCTGGCCTGGTCATTCTCGGCAAGACCAACCTAGATGAATTCGGGATGGGCTCGTCGACTGAGAACTCCGCATATGGCCCCAGCCGTAATCCGTGGGATCTCCTCCGTACGCCCGGCGGATCTTCCGGCGGCTCGGCCGCGGCCGTAGCGGCCTATCAGGCCCCCCTGGCGATCGGCACCGATACCGGCGGCTCCATTCGTCAGCCAGCCTCACTCACCGGCATCGTTGGGCATAAGCCCACTTATGGCGGCGTGAGTCGCAACGGCTTGATCGCGTTCTCATCGTCGTTAGATCAGGCCGGTCCGTTCGCCCGAACCGTGCTCGACACCGCGCTGTTGCATCATGTGATCGCCGGACATGACGCCGCTGACTCCACCAGCTTGGACCAGCCGGTGCCGGCCGTTGCCGATGCGGTACGCCTAGGTAGCTCCGGCGATCTCACCGGCGTCACGGTCGGAGTGGTGAGCAATCTCTCCGGTGAAGGCTATGAGTCTGGGGTAGTTGAGGCCACACAAAACGCTGTGGCCCGACTGGAGCAGCTGGGTGCCAAGATCATTGAGGTGAGCTGTCCCCATTTCGACTACTCACAGGCCGCCTACTATCTGATCGCACCCAGCGAATGTTCGTCGAATCTGGCCCGCTTCGACGCTATGCGCTACGGGCTCCGCGTTGGCGATGACCGGGAAGCCAGCCTAGAGAGCGTTATGGCTCGCACCCGCGCGGCCGGTTTCGGCGCCGAAGTCAAACGCCGCATCATGATCGGCACCTACGCGTTGTCGTCGGGCTACTACGACGCCTACTACGGCCAGGCTCAGAAGGTGCGCACGCTTATCGGTCGTGACTTCGCTGCCGGGTTCGAATCCTGCGATGTGCTGGTCTCACCAACCTCGCCTACTGTGGCATTCAACCTGGGTGCTCGGACCGACGACCCGTTGGCAATGTGGGCAGCAGATCACTGCACGCTTCCAGCCTCGCTGGCTGGGATCCCCGCTATCTCCGTGCCGTGCGGTGTCGCAGACGGGCTCCCGGTAGGCCTGCAGATCATGGCTCCCGTGCTCGCCGACGACCGTTGCTATCGTGTTGCCGCCGCGGTGGAAGCCAGCATGGACAGTCCCGTGTTAGCCGCCGCACCCGCGCTGTAGACCCGTGACCCATTATCCAAAGGACCGAGTGCGAAAATTTAAGGGAAGAGTCCAGCCACTATGACCTCTGCCATTCAGCCCGGCGTCGCCGCAGCCTCTGCGCCTTCGCTGCCGCCACTACGTTTTGACGATGTCCTCACTCGGTACCAGCCGGTGATCGGGCTAGAGACCCACGTGGAGTTGGGCACGCGGACCAAGATGTTTTGCGGCTGTCCAGCAAGCTTTGGCGCAGAGCCCAACACCAGTATCTGTCCGGTCTGTCTCGGGCTGCCGGGCGCGTTACCGGTCGTCAATGCCGCGGCTATCGAAAGCGCCATACTAATTGGACTGGCGCTGAACTGCTCCATCGCCTCATGGTGCCGATTCGCACGCAAGAATTACTTCTACCCCGACATGCCGAAGAACTTTCAGATCAGCCAATACGACGAGCCGCTGTGCTTCGATGGCTGGCTGGATGTGCGGGTGCCCGGCGGTGCGGGTTCTGATGACGGCGACTCCGGTGGCGTGCGCTCCGGGGGTACAGACACCGAGCCGACGACGGTGCGTGTCGCGATCGAACGAGTGCACTTGGAGGAAGACACCGGTAAGTCGCTGCACGTCGGAGGCGCAACGGGGCGCATCCACGGGGCAACCCACTCGCTGGTGGACTACAACCGTGCCGGCATCCCGCTGGTGGAGATCGTGACCAAGCCCATCGTCGGTACCGGGGCGCGGGCGCCGGAGGTAGCCCGCGCCTACGTCACCGAGCTGCGCGACGTACTCCGGACCTTAGGCGTTTCGGATGTGCGAATGGAACAGGGCTCGCTGCGTTGTGACGTGAACACGTCGCTACACCTCCTCGGACAGGCAGAGTGGGGGACTCGCACCGAGACTAAGAACGTCAACTCCTTGCGCTCGGTAGAGCGCGCGGTTCGCAGCGAGATGTGCCGTCAGGGTGCGGTACTCGACGCGGGTGAGCGTGTGGTGCAGGAGACCCGGCACTTTCACGAAGACACCGGTCACACCACGTCGGGTCGCAGCAAGGAAGAGGCCACTGACTACCGGTATTTCCCGGAACCGGATCTGGTTCCGTTGGCGCCGGATGCTGCTTGGGTGGAGTCACTGCGCGCCACACTTCCCGAACTCCCGTCGGCGCGGCGTGCCCGATTGCAATCGGAGTGGGGACTGTCGGATAAAGAGATGTCGGCGGTGCTCGGCGCGGGGGCGGTGGAGTTGATTGCCGCCACGATCGCCGAAGGTACGACACCCGAGGCCGCGCGTAAGTGGTGGCTGGGTGAGTTGGCGCGCCGGGCTAACGCCGAGAACTCCGACCTCGAGGCGTTGGCGATCACGCCGGCCCAGATCGCGAAGGTGCAGCAGTTGGTCGACAGCGGACGACTCAACGACAAGTTAGCCCGCCAGGTCATCGAGGGAGTCTTGGCAGGCGAAGGTGAACCCGAAGCGGTCGCTACGGCACGGGGCCTTGCAGTAGTCAGCGATATGGGAGCACTCGGTGCCGCCGTAGACGATGCGATCGCAGCCAATCCCGACGTGGCGCAGAAGATTCGGGATGGCAAAGTGGCAGCCGCCGGCGCTTTGGTAGGTGCGGTTATGAAGGCCACCAAAGGACAGGCCGATGCCCAGACTGTGCGTGAGTTGATCCTGGCTCGACTGAGCTGAGCTTGCGCGAAATCGCTGGCGACAAACTTGTGCCATGTTGTTCTTAGGAAACGGTGGCGAGCTTCTGGTCATCAAGGGCACCATGACACAAGTTGTCGCCTTCAGTCGGTACACCGAACACCGTCAACGAAGTCTATAAAGGTGCTACTCTGTGCTACATGGGTAGTATTGGCGTCAGAGAATTACGGCAGCAGGCAAGCAAGCTCATCGAGCGGGTGCGCGCCGGAGAATCCATCGAGATAACCAGCCACGGACATCTCGCGGCGATGCTCGTCCCCGCGCAGCAGCACCTTAACGAGCGAGAGCGGCTTATCGCTGCGGGAATTCTGTTACCGGGTAGCGGGAATACGTTAGATGTCCGACCTGGGATTCCAGCACCGAACACTCCGGATAGTCAGATCGTCATCGATGACCTGCGAGCCGAACGACTGTGATGTATTACGCGGATACTTCGGCGCTGATCAAACTGTGCCGACCCGAAACCGAATCCGATGTACTGCGGTCGTGGATTTCGGCGCACCCCGGTCAGTTAATCACCAATATCGTCGGACACGTAGAACTTCAACGGGTAGCGGCTCGTTGCGGAGAGTCCGTGCTCAGATCTGCCCGGCAGTTACTCGGCACCATCGATCGGATCGCGATCACTGACCACGCCGCTATCATCGCCGCAAATATTGCGCCTGCTACCGTCCGAAGTCTGGATGCCCTACATATAGGCAGTGCGGCCAGCCTTCACGACGCCGGCGGTGTGCTTAGCTACGACAAACGTTTCATCGAAGCTGCGCGAGCATACGGTCTTGCGGTCTTTCATCCCTGCTGAAGACGAAAATCTTTACCTTTTATCGTCGCGCTTTGGGGCTTCTGGTTGAGGAAGCTCGGGCCAATTTAGTCTTAGAGGATGTGTTCGGCAAGGGCGCGGAATTCGACGCCGAAAACGCTTAGTTAGCTCTCGTCGACGAGCTTGCGCTCCAGCGTCAACTTGGACTGAGTTGGCCCACTCGCGGTGATCTCGTCGTATGCCAGCAGCGTCCCCTTGGGGGAGAAGTACAGCAGGCTCATGTGCAGCGATGTGGAGCCACCGTCGTTGTAGAACCCTCGAAGTCCTTGAGCCCCAGTCGAGCCCTCGACTCGTAGCAACGTGTCGTCATCGAGCTTGCGCTGCGCCCGTTTGTGCTTGTGGCCGGCGAGCACCAACGGTGCCGAATCTGCGAATTCGCCGGCACCTGTCGGGTCGTGTGTGAGTATCACATCTACCGAGTCGGATGCTGTGCCCTCGCCGTCTGCAGTAGGTTCGGGGGATTGGCCGGCGGGTCGCCTGGCGTCGTTGTGACGCTCGATAGTCGCGGCGAGTTTTCGATTCTGTGTGATCACTCGGTCCAGGTTCTCCGCAAGATCCCCCTGATCCTTGTCCGAACTCAGCCGCCCGTCGCCGATACCGGCAAAGGTGAGACCGCCAACCTCACGAATCTCGTTCTCCAACACGATCGCATTGGGTTGTTGGGCTACCGCATCGGCGGTGGTCTGTGAGTCGTGGTTGCCGCGAATGAAGACGTACGGCGTCTGGACTGCGCCGATGTTGTTGGCGTAGTTGCTCTCCAGCCTGCTGCCCCAGTCGGTGATGTCACCGGTATCCACGATGACGTTTACGTTGAACTGCTTGCTAATGGAGGAGATCGCATCCCACGATGCCGGGTTGAGATGGAGGTCGCTAATGTGCAGCACCCGGATGCTGTCAGGGTCGGTTTTGAAGTTCGGCAAGTTGGAAATCGTGGTGTATACGCCGCTCATGTTAGTGATGAACTGCGCCAGCTCATCGCGGTACTCGTCGAAGTCTTGCGAGATGCTGCGAGCGTCGCCGACCACGGCTGGAACCCTGGTCAGCAGACCCTCATAGCGAGGTTCTCGTATGCTCTCGGGCCGCCACGTCGCCCACGTAAGACCTAGTACGCCGGCGAGCAGTGCAAGGGCAAGGGCGCCGGCAATCACGGTGCGCCACAACCGTCTGAAGACGACCAACCCCAGCAACAAGGTAACGATCACCACGCCGATCGCGGCACGCCGCGCCAGGTCTTTCACGGCAGTGGCGATTTCGTCGGGCGCGTCCTGGCTAGCCGCTTTAAGCCGATCCGGATCCTCCACCAACGCCTGGGTGTCTCGTTCGTCGAGCTGCTCGATCTGTGCCGAGATCGTCGCCGGTGAGTTGTGGCTGTCGAGGCTTAGTGATCCCAGCGGCGGAATCTCCACGCGCGACTCGCCGCGTAGTGCCGGCTTGAGCTCCATCTCCACCTGAAGCGGCCCGATCTTGTAGTCGCCGTGGCCGCCGAGCTGCACCCCCAACAGGAGGCCGATCACCGCGACTAGCAGCACACCGACGCTGCGTCGCAACCAGCGGGGAATCCACTCAAGTAGCTTGCCGCTGCGTTCATCGCCACCGCGGACGGTGCGCACCGGCGGCAGCTTGCCATCTGTGCCGCGCACGGCGGTGGTTGCGGTCGCGCGGACCCTATTGCGCCGGCTCGAGAAGCTCATCACGATGTCACATCCGATTCCTTGCCGCCGTTGCGGCTCGTGGTCGGACTGACCCGGACGATCCGATCGTCCTCAGCGCTGGGCGAGCCCCGGCCGTCGGTCTCCGACGTCAGCACCCACAGCGAGTCATCAGGTGCGGCTACCACATCGCGCAGCCGCCCGAACCGACCACGGAGCACCGCTCTCGGGTTGTTGTCGACACCGCCGCTGCCGTCGAGTGTCACCAGCCACAGGCGTTCGCCGCGAAGACATGCCACCGCTACCGTGGTATCGGTAACGGCGATGCCGCTGGGCGAGGCTTGGGACGGCGACCAGGTCACCAGCGGGGAGACGTAGCGCCGATTGTTGCTGCGCCCTTCCGCCCCGGGCCAGCCATAGTCGCGTCCGGGTTCGATTCGGTTTAGCTCATCGAAGTCATTCTGCCCGAATTCGCTGGCATACAGGCGGCCGGCGCCATCCCAGGCCAACCCCTGCACGTTGCGATGCCCGTATGAGTAGACCAACGAGCCGAGCGGATTGCCGGGTGCCGGAGCACCGTCGACGGTCATACGCAGGATCTTCCCGGCAAGGCTTTCGACGTCTTGAGATCTGGACCGCTCTCCACCATCGCCGGTGCCCGCATAGAGGTATCCGTCGGGGCCGAACCCCAGCCGGCCACCGTTGTGAATGTCCGCCGCCGGAATGCCGGTGACGATCGGTTGGGGACGTTCCCCTAGCCGCAGCTTCGCGATTCGGTTGTCCGAGACCGTGGTGTAGTACACGAAAACAGTGCGGTCTTGCTGATACCTCGGCGACACTGCGATGCCCAGCAGTCCACCTTCGCCCCCGTTTTTTACGCCAGGGATGGTTTGGATCGTCGACACGGTGCCGTCACGAGCGACCTTGCGGAGCCGATGAGTGTTGCGCTCGGTGAACAGCGCGTCTCCTCCAGGCAGGAAGGTCAGGCTCCATGGTGCGTTCAGGCCCGTCACCAGGGTGGTCGCGGAGTCAGCCCCGTCGTCTGCGTGTTCGGTGTCTGAGCCCGACCCGTTGCCGCATGCGGTAACGGCGGCCAGAAGGCATGCCGCTATCTGGACCCGTATCGTCGTAGTCCTATCGCGCAGAGCTCCCATAGTTCGTGACTCCTGCAACTCGTGCATCCATACTGAGCCGATCGTTACTAAGTCAGTGGAGAAAGTAGCTAAATTTGCAGGTAAAAAGACTGTACTTGTCTAGCTACCTTCGTTCTGATTAGCAATCGTATGGCTCCTACAAACCGTACTTCTGCAACAGGCGGAGCCACACCTCACTGATGGTGGGAAATGCCGGCACCGCATGCCACAGCCGTGACAACGGCACCTCGCCGACCACCGCGATGGTGGCTGCGTGAAGCAGCTCCCCGACATCGGGTCCTAGGAAGCTCGCACCCACGATGATCGTGCGGGTTCGGTCCACAACCAGCTTCGCATAGCCTGCGTAGTTGTTCAGGTGCAGTGCTGCGCCGGCAACGTTGCCAATCTCGTACTCCACCGTCGCGACGTCGAGCCCCTGGTGGCGAGCCTGTTGCGCTGTGAGGCCCACCGCGGCGGCTTGTGGATTTGTGAACACCACCTGGCTCACCGCGGTGCGATCGGCGGTGGCGGTGTGCTTGCCGTAGGCCACGCTATCGTCCAGCTCTTTCCCGCATGCCCGTGCGACTATTGCGTCACCGCAAATACGTGCCTGGTACTTACCCATATGTGTAAGCGCCGCGCGGTTCGTGCAGTCTCCGGCGGCGTAAAGCCACGGATTTGCCGTGTGGCTTATGCCGGCGACGACGAGCGTGTCATCAGTCAGCAGCGGCTCGCCGGGTTGCAACCCGACCAGGTCGAGGCCGACGTCGGCGGTATTGGGGGCGCGGCCCAATGCCACCAGCAGCTCATCGGCGCGTAGTACGCGGCCATCGCTTAGCGTGACGCTGACCATGCCGTCGTCGCTACGTGCGACTTTCGTTGCTGTAGCGCCGGTGTGAACCGTGATGCCGACGTCGCGCATGGCAGCGGTGAGCCGCTGCCCGATCGCCGGCTCGAAGCTGGACAACACGAACTCACCGCGTTGGATCAATTGGACGGTTGCGCCGAGGCTGTGCCAGGCGGCGGCGAGTTCGCAACCGACGGCGCCGCCACCGAGCACGAGCAGACTGCTCGGCACCCGTTCGGAGCTGGTGCCCTCTACGTTGGTCCAGGGTGCACTTTCTCTCAAGCCGGGAATATCCGGCAGCGCCGGACGGCTTCCGACGCATAGCACCACCGCCTGACGAGCACGCAGTATCGTGGTTCCTTCTTCGGTGGTGACCGCGACCGTGCGGTCCCCGGTGAGTCGTCCCCGGCCTCGCAACAGTGTGATGCCGGCATCGTGGACCCACGTGGCCTGCCCACTATCGTCGTAGCCGCCGGTGAAGCTGTCACGTCGAGCAAGCACCGCGGCCGTATCGAGCTCGCCGATGACGGCCTGCTTAGCGCCGTCGACCCGCCGCGCCGCATCGCGTGCCTGTCCCGAACGCAGCAGCGCCTTACTGGGAATACACGCCCAATACGAGCACGACCCGCCGACGAGGTCTGCTTCGACGATCGCCGCGCTCAAGCCGCCCTCTACCGCGCGTTCTGCGACGTTCTCCCCGGTCGATCCAGCACCGATCACGATGACGTCGAACTCTGTAGTCACAGTTCCTCCGAGAGAAGTCGAACTGGTCGGAATGCACTGCGCCTCCGATGTGGGTGGGCGCAGCTTGCCCGACGTGCCTCAATCGTCGCGGCTGTCAGTAGCCGCCTCCTATCGGTCGCCCTGCTGTGACAGCCGTTTTCCGGCTTCCTCGTTGACACGCCGCTGCAGCTCTAGCAGCTCTTCGTTGCTAAGCGCGCCGACATCGTCAGCTACATCGCCCGGTTTATCGACACCACCGTACTGCGTTCCTACCCCACGTTGATCTTTGTCGGCCAGCGATCCACACCGGATCAGCGTGCTGTCAGCTCGCTGTAGGCAGGTTGCGTCGTCACCGGTGAGGTCCCCGTTCCCCGTTACCCGATACAGCACATTCTGTGAGTTCCCGATCGTGGCGACCCAATTTCGTCCCCCCGTAGGGACTATCTCGAAGATTCGCAGATTCTGCCAGTTCGGGATGTCCTGGTAATCGGCCTTGATTCGAGTCTCTATCGCGCTCGCCGATACCCAGCTGGGTTTGAGTCGATGCACGGTGAGCCTGGCCAAGCCACCTTCATCGGCCGCGGCAATGATGGTGGAGATCACCGAGATCGAGGTCGCCGAACCGCGGCCCCGTAGTGGGGTCGCATACACCGAGGTGCCACGGTCGGTTCCTAACGTGAATTCGGAGTTGTTTCCCGAGTTCACGTCGTCGTCTGTGGTGTTCCACCCCGCCCGGTTGAAGAACCAGTCGGCGTATCCGCCCAGCGCGTGGGTGGCTTCTCGCTGTTTAGCGGCTAAGGACAGCGGATACGCCGGCCCCGGAATGCCCTTGCCGGTGCTCGAGAAGCTGATGCGCCCAGTCTTCCCGTCGTATACGGCAACACCGGCAGGCCGTTCAGTCACGGTGAATATGCCGACCTGGCGTTTCAACGGGACGACGACCTTCGGCGTCGATCCGTCGCAGTAGCCGTAGACGTCGTCGCCGTTAAATCGCACCCAGCGACGCTCCTTGGAGATCTTGCGACCGAGGTTGTGGCTGAAGAAGCCGGAAACTCGCGCGTTGGCCCCCTCGCCTTCGAAACTGCAGCGACTACCCGAACCTCGTCCGGTCAGCGGAATCTGCTGCGAGAGCAGCACTTGATAGCCAGAAAGTATGCCGCGCCGGTTCACCAAGGTAGTGAACCTGTCTACGCCGGGTAGATAGCTGGTGTCGACGATGTCGCCCGGGGCGTCGCCGAGATTAGGCCGGGCTTGAGCCACCGCGACCTGATAGGGAGCGCGTTGCCCAAAGTCGGGTATCTCGCCGTTCACCACGCGAATACTGTTGGCGTACTCCTTGCCTTGAAGGTAACCGTGATAACTAGCCGCGTACCAGAGGAGGCCGCCCATACTCGCCAGCCCGAGGGCGATGACGAGCATTATTATCGCTGGCGGGAGTAAGTCGAAGCCGGAACCGAAAACCTCGGCGGCAATGAGCACTCCGATCGCCGCTACGATCAGGATCGCCAGGGGCACCAGCCAAAACAGCCACTTGCGGAGCTCCCAGAAAAAAATCGTGGAGTAGTACGGGGTGAAAAACACCACGAGGACCATGAGCAGCAGTACGAGTCCGACTCCGGTGGCGAACTTGTTCCTTACCCGCATGGCCGCTCCCCTCGAGTGACGTGCGCCACGAAAATGATGCCATGTCCCTATGCCACCCTCGCCGGCAATAACGGCGCGCCTGGTGCTTCTAGAGTGTCACAATTGACGTTGCTGACAACTGAGGTGCACCGGGAACTTTTCTGCGCGCGGTTAAGGCGCGGGTGAACCCACCGCGGTGGTCCGGCTCCGAGCGTTGTCCACCAAATCGACAGTTTGCTGTTTTCCGAACCGAAATGCGGGTTGGCGTCGAGTTCGTAGACAAGGGGAGTGAACTGGAGATGGATGGTCTAGGCGCCGTGAGGGCCGTGCTGCTGGATATGGACGGCACTCTCGTCGATTCCGATGCGGCCGTGGAGCGCGCTTGGCGGCAGTGGTGCCACGTGACCGGCGCCTCACCGGAGGTAACCTTGCAAGTCTCGCCGGGGAAACCGTCATCGAGCACCGTTCGCCACATGTTTCCATCATGGGATGCATCCGCGGTTTTCCAGAGTGCTCAGCTGCAGGTCGGTTTCCAGTACGAGGACCTTGACGATGTGACCGCCGCCATCGGAGCCGCTGTCCTGCTGGAGACGTTACGAGTTCTCGATGTGCCTTGGGCGGTGGTTACCAGCGCTGACCGCAGACTAGCGGGGGCCCGGCTGCGTGCCGCTGATATTGCTGTCCCGCTCGTGGTGACCTGCCAGGATGTACCGCGGGGTAAGCCCCATCCAGACGGATACCTTCTGGCAGCCCAGGAGCTGGAGGCCAGCCCGGAGCGTTGCCTGGTTGTCGAAGATACTGAGGCCGGGGTCATTGCGGGCAAAGAGGCGGGGATGTTGGTCGCTGGGCTCCGCGGCGTCGGTGGGGATATCCCTATCGACGACCTTGCGCAGCTGGCGCGGTTGTTGGAGCTGTCAAAGGACGGCGATTCGGAGTTTGGAATCGATCGCTAAAAGATCATCAGGTTCGACGTAACAACACCAAACCGATCTCGGGGCGACATGATGACATGAGCGTCAGCGAGGCCACCGGCGTCGGCGTCCCTATGCTGAAACGTTCCGTTGAGATCTAATGAGGCGGCGAATTCCCCTGGGGGCGCAGTAGCGCAAGCATCAGTGCGTAGCAGGGGATCACTATCACCAGACCGGTGAGTAGGACAGCTAGCACGACGTTCGCGATCGCCGGTGGCGCTGCGGTTGCGGCCAGGGTGAGTTCGCCGACGATCACCCACGGATGCAGCACCACCGCCCATCCCCACAGCACTGTGGCAGCGGCTGTTGCCGCGGCTACTCGGGCGCAGGCGTATCTTCGCCAGCGGAGCAGGAGCAGCGAGCCGATTCTGGTGACCGATGAGGCGAGCACCATGATCGCAGGCACGGTGCCGGGAACGAGGCTCAGTCCGATCAGCGCGAGTCCTCCGGCAGCGATTCCGGCGGTGACCGCCCTGATGCGGAAGTCGTTCGTCAGTTTCGCCTCACCCGCGGCCGCGGCGTCGGCGGCAAGATACGTCGCGGCAAGGTAAGCGCAGCACAGGACCGCTAGCGCACCGCCCAGTAACGGCAGCGGCGTGAGAGTGCCCGATCCGGTCAGTAGCTGACCCCCCGCCACACCGAAGCAGAAGGGTGTGAGTAGCGACATGATCGCAAAGACCCGCCCCCATAGTCGGGTGCCACGCACCGGGGTTCCCCCGTGGGGCGCGCCGTAATGTCGAAACGCGAAGGCGGCTCCGCGCAGCACGATGCCCAGCAGCGCCAACGAAATGGGTACCAAGAGTTCCTGGGACAGGGTGGAGAACGCACCAGGGAAACCAGAGAACAGCGCGATGATCGCAAAGATCAGCCAGACATGGTTGGCCTCCCAGACCGGTCCCATGGCGCGCTCAATTAACGCCCGTTGACCGTCCCTGCGGCGCCCGATGGCAAGTAGATCCCACAGGCCGGCTCCGAAGTCCGCTCCGCCCAGGACGGCATATGCGGTGAGCGCAGCCAGGATCACCAGCGCCAGGCCGTCGGCGGCGGTCATGCCGGCGCCGCAACAGCGCGCTGGGCAGGTACGTCAGATTCGGGAACCAGGTCAGGTGGCGTCGGCCCGGCGGCGATGCGTCGCAGGATGGCTATCAACGCGATCGAGAGGATCAGGTATACCGCCGCGGTGACGTAGAGGTAGAGCTCCAGGCCGGTTTGCGGCGTGAGGGCTTCCTCGGTACGCATAACGCCGAAGACGATCCACGGCTGCCGGCCCACCTCCGTCACGATCCACCCCGCGAGCAGTGCGATAAACGGCGTCGGCCCCGCCAGTGCTAGGGCGCGCAGCAGCCACCGTCGCTGAGCTGGATGTACGCCGCCCCTCCGATGGCGCCAAACGGCATATGCGCCCCAGAATGCCAGACCAACAAGGGCAGATCCGATGATGATCATGGTGTCGAACGCCAGATGTGTGATCAGCTGCGGTGGCCGGTCCGGGGGCGCAATGACGTCCATCCCAGTTACGCGGGCGTTCGGATCGCCGTGTAGCAGTAGCGAGAGCAACCGGGGAAACTCCAGCGGGCCGAGTCGGAAAGGGGCGCCGGCCTCGGTGGTCTCTAGTGCTTCCATGGCTGCGAACTTCGCCGGCTGAGCGTCGTAGATCACACGCGTTGCCCAATCTCCGACCAGAACTTGCAGCGGCGCGACGCTGAGCCCAAGTACGGCGCCGGCGGCGAGGCCGCGCCGGTGGTATCCGTCGCGTTTAGCGGGGTTGCGCAGCATCGCCGTGGCATAGACGGCGGCTACCGCGAGTCCGGTACACATCAACGCGGCCAGGCCCATATGGGCCAGCTGAGGTGGCGTGGTCACCGCCAGGAATGGTCCCAACGGCTGCGCAGCGATCAGCTCTCCTTTGCTGTTCTCAACTAGGCCGACCGGCCCGTTCATCCACGCGTTTGCGGTGGTCACGAACAGCGCCGATGCCATACCCGCTAGCGCTATTGGAACGCCACACGCCAGGTGCAACGTCGGTGGGAGGCGGTCCCAGCCGTAGAGGTATAGCGCCAGGAAAATAGCTTCGAGGAAGAAGGCGAAGGATTCCAGTGTGAACGGTAGCGAGAGGGCGGCGCCGTAACGTTCCATGAACTCAGGCCATAGCAGGCCGAACTCCACCGAGAGCACCGTGCCGGAGACCGCGCCTATCGCGAACAGAACTCCGGTTGCCTTGGCCCAGCGCCGAGCCAGCGCCGTCCAGAGCGGATCGTTTCGCCTCAGGCCGCGCCAACGGGCCCACAGCATGAGCCACGGCAGGCCGACACCCAGTACCGCGAAGACAATGTGGAAGCTCAGTGACAGGGCCATCTGCTCTCGGGCTGCGGTGAGATCGTCTAACATGACTCCAGCATATTTCTACAATCTGTAGAACTTCTACCTAGTGTAGAATGAATTGGGACACAATGCGGCTCACGAGGGAGTTGTCGATGCCGGGCCTAGGAGAGTTGGAGCGCGCCATCATGGATGTGCTGTGGCATGCCCGTGGTCTGTGCACGGCAAAGGAAGTGCAGGACGCTCTCGTTGACCGAGATAGTAGGGGCTTAGCCACAACCACTGTGCTCACCGTGCTGGGACGTCTGGAACGCAAAGGTCTCGTTGCCCGCGAACGCCTCGGCCGCGCCCACGGCTACAGGGCAGTTGCTACACGTGAGGACCATATTGCCGAGCTGATGAACGATGCTCTGGGCACCGCGCCGGACCGCGCCGCGGCGCTTGCCCGCTTCCTAGGCGGGATAGGCGAGCCCGAGCGCACCGCCGCACGGCGCTTGTTCGAGAAGTGATTCCGATGAACCGAAGATGGGTCGGACACGACTCGGTCTGGCATGTCAGGAGGTGGCAGGTAGTGCACCGAGCTCGGTTGAGGTGGATCCCGCCTTCCTTGACTCGCCTAGCAAGTCGAGCCAGTGCCGAACGATGCGACGCACCAAGTCGGGTTGGAACCAGTGACGCCCCAGCTGCGCAACTGCATGTAGTTCACATTGCCATGCATGCTCACCGCATGTATTCTGAGTCTATGGCCAAGATGTTGCAGGTCCGTAATGTCCCGGAACAGATTCACGTGCGTCTGCGTCAGCGTGCGAAGGCTGCCGGGCTTTCTCTATCAGACTTTGCTCTGCGGGAACTGGAGCGCACCCTTTCTCGACCGCCGCTGGACGAGGTGCTTAGCCGGGCCGCTCATCGCGGTGGCCAGTTGTCGTTTACCGAAGCAGTAGAAGCAATTCACGATGAGCGTGCAGCAGATCGGTGATCGTCGTCGACGCCTCCGTTGTAGTCCCGGCGCTCATAGATTCCGGCGGAGATGGTGCCTTGGCGCGAGAAGTCTTCAATACGGACGGTGATCTTCATGCCCCGTATCTCCTTGACCTTGAGGTCGCATCCACGCTCCGGCGTCGGACGCTTAATGGGTCACTTGATCCTGCGCGGGCCGAGGCTGCGTTGCTGGATTTCACCGACCTTGCGGTTACGCGGTACCCACATCTTGGATTGCTGTCCCGAATTTGGCGGTTACGAGACGATCTCTCGGCCTATGACGCCAGCTATGTGGCGCTCACCGAAGCGCTTGGCGCGACCTTGGTCACGGCTGACGGAAGGCTGAGCCGAGCTCCTCGGCTGCGGTGCCAAGTGCGATACCTCGGCGAGTGACTGGCAATGATCGCTTTGGGGTTAGCGCTGCTGGCCGCAGGTCTTGCGCTGGCAGAGCCGGCCAGCCGCGCTCTGGCGCACGCCTCCTGGCCACACCGAGCCCCGGCAACAGCGCTGCTGCTGTGGCAGTTCATGGGGCTGGTGGCGGGCCTTGCTTTCTTGGGAGCAGGGGTCATGCTCGCGTTGGCAGCCCCTCCGTTGCTAGCCGTTGCGTTGTGGACGCTGACCGGCCTACTGGCAGTTAGGCTGCTTGGCGTGTTGACAGTGACCGGGCTTCGGACGCTTCGGACACGTCGTAGGCATCGGCAGTTGCTGGACCTCATAGCCACTCCTTGGCCCAACCGCTCTGGTGCGGCGGTGCTCGACCATCCAATCCCCGTGGCCTACTGCCTGCCGGGTTTACGGTCCCGTCTGGTCGTCAGCCGGGGCGTGCTGGATGTGCTCAGCCCGCCACAGCTGGATGCGGTGCTCGCGCATGAGCACGCTCACCTTGCCGAGCGGCACGATCTGATTGTGCTGCCTTTTGTGGCATGGGGCGCGACGCTTCCATCGTGGGCACGGTCCTGGCTACCGGGAGTACTTCGCTCTCAGCTTGCAGTCGCTGAGTTGATCGAGATGCGCGCCGATGACGTGGCGGCACGGCAATGTGGCGCCGGGCACCTTGCCGCCGCGTTACACGCGGTGACTAGCGATCTTTACCCGACGGCGGACTCGGTGGGAACAATCCGGGAGAGTACGCAGTCGCGCGCCCATCGCTGCGCCGCTCTGTCGGCGTCGGTGAGATTGAGGCGCTTTGCGATCAGCAGTGGTAGTAGCTCATCCCACTCGGCGCAGTCGGGCACCACTGGGTGAACTGTGCCGCGCCATCGTGCCGTTCGTGCCCGGGTGGTGACCGACCGGGTGATCACATGGCACTGCACCGCTTCGGCCAAGCCGGTGACGACTTGTTCTGTGTCATCAACGTCTGTGTCATCAACTTTTCTACTACTGTGCAGCACGTAACACACTTCGTTGTGCCATACGTGCCAGACGGCGACTGCTGGATGGGTGCCAACCTCCAACCAGACGAGACCGGTCTTCTTCATGACCGCCGGAACCACGGCCACCTTTGTCGGTGCCGCCAAAGTCATTGCTGTCCCCGGAGTCGAATTCATAGTGCGACTAGAGTAGCCCACGCTGGTGGCCGTAACCCGATAGGAGACAATCTGGTGATGGACAGCAATGGCTTTGGCATACGGCTGGATGGACGAGCTGCGTTAGTGACGGGTGTTGGCCGTCCTGATGGTATTGGCTTCGCCATTGCGCAGCGATTCATCGGCATGGGTGCGGACGTCTCAATCGTCTCTACCACCAAGCGGGTTCATGAGCGCGCCGGCGAACTCGGCGCAACCGGTTATGTGGCCGATCTCAGTAACGCCGCCGAGGTGGAGGCGCTTGCCGATGCCATGGGTGAGAGCGGAGTGGGGCCGGAGATCGTGGTCAACAATGCTGGATTGACGAGTATTTCCAGCCCGGAGGTGCTTCGTCCGGTTGCACAGCTCAGTGACATGGATTGGCGTACCGAGCTGGACCGTAACCTTACGACCACGTTCTTGGTATGCCGAGCATTTGTGGGTGTGATGACCGAACGAGGATGGGGCCGAATTGTCAATATTGCCGCAAGCACCGGTCCGGTTAACGCCATGCCCGCGGAAGCCGGATATGCCGCCGCGAAGGCGGGAGTTGTCGGTCTAACTCGTGCCTTAGCCATGGAAGTCGTTGCCGACGGCGTGACGGTAAACGCGGTGGCGCCGGGTTTTATTCACACCGGTTCTTCGACCACGTCTGAGCTGCAGCACAGTCTCGATACTCCGCTGGGCCGCCCCGGCCAGCCCGATGAAGTCGCGGCGGCCGTGGCTTTCCTGGCCAGCCCTGCTGCCTCCTACATCACCGGTCAGCTGTTGATCGTCGACGGCGGCAGTAGCGTCACACAAGCGCATCCCAAGCGGTAGCTGTGGTCGGTCGCACTTGCACCGCTGCGCTGCGCGAGAAACGCCAGCGGCGTTGGTACATGGAGTCGACGAGAGCACCGAGAGCCGGGGCCGGTCCTATTCCGGGACGCCCCAATTGGGAGCAGTAATCCGTATCCAAATTACCTCACAGTCAAGGCGCACAAACTCGTTAGGTCTAAAAAAATACTGCTTAAGATCTGTGCAGGTGACAAGCCCCCAGTATCCACCTGAGGCAAGTCCTGTCGCATATATGTCGTCCACACGGGTCGACCCATGGTGGCCGTCGTAACAGATCACCGCGGCTGGACCCAGAACGAGCCGTATTTGCGGAGTCGGGTACGTGTCGTTGCACGGCCTAGGGCCAGCTAGTAGGCCGCTGTTGACCGATGCCGCCTCGGCTCCCGTGCTTGCAAGTAGGAGCGCCGCGGCTCCCGCCGCGATGACGGATACCATTCGTCGAAACATTGGCTGTTGTCCCTACTACTATCGGCTTGCCGGAATTGTACGTGTTTCGCCGGAATAGTAGCAGTTTTGCGCTGGCTATGGGATCACCATAACGAGAGATTTCGTTGTCAGAAATTACCCAACTGCTCGTCGCACCGAGGTCGATGGCTGCGTAAACGACCCAGCGAGTCGGGCCCCGAGTACCGCAGGTGCTCAGGGCCCGACCGTGGGTTCCCGCTCAGGTCGCACTGTCCCGGCAGGGCGACGGTGCCCACGGCGATCCCCGGTATGTCGCACGTGGGGGCGGGAACGACGGTAGATAGCAAAAAAACCATACGTCATCTACCAAAAGCGCGATAGTAGTTCCGCTATCCGGTGCCTTAAATCGTCAGAGTATGCATTTACTAGCTCTCATTCTGCGTACTTTAATGGCTATATCAGCGCTAGTTGCTGTTGATGGTTATGTCGTTCCTCACTGGACACAATGTTACGAAATGACACGAATCGATCGGTGGTTGTGTTTCCGTCACTGGTTTGAATCGATCCGCTATCGGCCGTCTCGGTGTGACCCCGTATCCCATACCGTCGCGCAAGGCGGTCTACGCGACGTCGCAACTGCTCGCTGTAGCCACGTGAAACGTAGGCGCCGCGCGCGTACAGCCGCTCGTAACGCGGGACCAGCCTGGGATGGCGCTCGGCCAGCCAGCGAAAATACCACTCACGCGCCCCGGTCCGTAGGTGCAGTGGCAGTGGTGTCAGCGAGGTGGCGCCCGCCCGAGCGATCGCCGCTACGGTCTGTTCTAGCTGCTCTTCACTGTCGGACAGAAACGGCAGGATCGGCGCCATGAGCACGCTGCAACCTAGACCATGCTCGGTCAGGGTTCTGCAGACGCCCAAACGTGCCACCGGACTCGGAGTGCCTGGTTCGGAGGATCGCCACAGGTGGTGATCCGTGGTGCCGACTGAGACCGCCACACGTACCTGGGTGCGTGTGGCGGCTTGGGTGAGTAGATCTATATCTCGCAGTATCAACGTTCCCTTGGTGAGAATGGAGAAGGGATTGCGGTGCTCACTGAGCACACCGAGCAGGCCCCGCATCAGGCGGTAACGACCCTCTGCGCGCTGGTACGGGTCGACATTGGTGCCCATAGCGATGGATTCCCCTTGCCAGGAGGCGGCCGATAGTTCTTTGGCCAACAGTTGTGTGGCATTGACTTTTACGATGATCTTGTTGTCGAAGTCGGCGCCGGAATCCAGCCCTAGATAGGTATGGGTATTACGCGCAAAGCAGTACACGCAGGCATGGCTACATCCGCGATACGGATTGATAGTCCAGCGAAAGGGCATAGCCGAATCGCCTGGGACCCGGTTCACAATGGACCGCGCGCGCAGCTCATAAAATGTGATGCCGCGAAACTCCGGCGTCTTCACCTCGACCATTCCGGGTGTTTGCGCAAGCCCCGCCAGCGGTAGCTGCAGGGTGCCTTGTCGATCTGCGCCGCCGGCTACCACGTCTGTCCGCAGATTGTCCCATCGCATGTCTACCTCCCAGTGACGCCCTAGTAGAACATATGTTCGAAAGACTCCGCAATCTGTTGGGTCAGACTTTTAAATCCTTTGCCCTCCGAGAGGCCAACTCTGGGATCTACCCAGGCTCCTGCTACGTGCGGGCTGGCGCGAGCAGTTTGGCGATGCGGGGCTGGCCTTGGTCGTCGCCGGTGAACGTCACGAGCTTTTGCTCTGGGTCGTCGGCGACCTGTAGCACGACGTACCGGAGTTCGAGTTGTCCGATACTGGGGTGGCGCAGCCGCTTCACCCCCGATGCCAGTGGCGCGACGTCGTGGCGCTGCCACCAAGCGCGGACCTCAGCGCTGGCGGCGTGCAACCGAGTGAGCAGGGCGACGAACTCAGGTTGGTCCGGGTGCCGGGTGACTGCCGCCCGGAATCGGGCCAGCAGCGCGGTGGCCTCGGCCTCCCAGTCCACGAAAATTGTGCGGGCAGCGGGGTCAGTGAATGTCCACCACAGCATATTGCGATCGGGCAGTGGCAGCGACGGCCAGTCGGTCCACAGTGCACGCGCGGCCAGGTTGGCTGCCAGCACGTCCCAGCAGCGACCAGTCACGTAGGTGGGGTAGGGATTGAGCCGCTCAACTAGGGCGGCCATCTCGGGGCTCAGTTCCTCGGTGGTCACCCCGGCGGCGGGTATCGGATTGCCGTACACGAGTTGGTGTAGGTGCACCCGCTCGGCTACGTCCAGGCGCAGTGCCCGAGCTAGCGCATCCAGCACTTGGCGGGATGGGTGAACATCGCGGCCCTGTTCGAGGAAGGTGTAGTAGGTGGTCGAGATCGCCGCCAGCCCGGCAACCTCCTCGCGGCGCAGACCCCGAGTTCGCCGCCGGGTGCCGCCGGGTAGCCCGACGTCGATTGGTTGCAGCCGTTCGCGCCGAGAACGCAGCAGATCGGCGAGTTCTCGGCCGCGACTGAACGGTTGCCCTGCGGGGGACGGGGCGTCACCGGGAGGTCGATGGGCAGCGGTCATGGGTGATACTTCCAATACCAGTAAAAATAGGTGATGGATACCAGTCTAGACCCGGCCTAGCCTCGGCACTATGAATACGCAGACGCTGATAAAGCGCACTCTTGGTTCGACGGGTCAGACCGTGTCAGCCCTCGGGTTGGGCTGCATGGGTATGTCTCAGGCTTATGGCCCGACCGACGACCGCGCGTCGGTCGCTACTGTGCAGCGGGCGATCGATCTCGGTATCACCTTCTTCGACACCGCAATGAGCTACGGCAGCGGACATAACGAGCGGTTGCTGGGCCGCGCGCTGGTGGGTCGCCGCGACGAAGTCGTGTTAGCCAGTAAGTTCGGCATCGTGCGCGACCCCGAGGGCGGAGTCGGCCTTGACGGCCGACCCGAGCATGTGCGCGGGTATTGCGAGGCGTCGCTAGCCCGACTCGGCGTGGACCACATCGACCTGTACTACCTGCACCGAGTCGACCCCGAGGTGCCAGTCGAAGAGTCCATCGGCGCGATGGCCGATCTGGTTGCCGAAGGCAAGGTCGGCCATCTAGGAATCTCTGAAGCCAGTGTGGAAGCGCTTGAGCGCGCCGTGGCCACCCACCCGATCATCGCATTGCAGTGTGAGTGGTCCCTGTGGTGGCGCGAGCCCGAGGACGACGTGATTCCAGCGGCACGTCGATTGGGCATCGGCCTGGTTCCTTACAGTCCACTTGGGCGCGGATTCCTGACCGGTGCCATTAGCACCGGCACGTTTGGATCCGACGACTACCGTAGCCGCGATCCGCGCTTCCTCGGCGAGGACCTGAAACGCAACATCGCGGCGGTCGAGCAAGTACGCCGGATGGCCATGGACCACGGCGTGACCCCGGCGCGACTGGCGCTTGCCTGGCTGCTCGCCCAAGGCGACGACGTCGTTCCCATTCCTGGCACTAAACGGCCCGAGCACGTTACGGAGAACGTTGCCGCGGTAGAGCTCACGCTCACGCAGACCGTCCGCGAGCAGCTGGATGCCGTCGCCGGACGTTCGGCTTGGGCCGGTGACCGGCAATCCCTTGCCGCACACGGCACTACCCGGCGGCCGGTATGAGCGGGCGACAAGCCATCCTGACCGATTCCGTTGAGATTCCGGTGGTTGGCGGTCCCGCGATGGGCGGCTATCTGGCACGTCCGTCCGAGCCAGGCTCGTACTCGGGAGTCCTGGTGGGGATGGAGCTGTTCGGCCTCAGCAGCCATGTGCACGAGGTCTGTGAGCGACTTGCCGGTCTTGGGTTCCTTGCGCTTGCCCCGGATTTCTATCACCGGAGCGCACCCGGGATCGAACTAGCGGAGGATTCCGCGGGCCGCGAACGCGGCTTCGCACTGCTGCGCCAGTTGACCCGCGAACAGGCGCTCACTGACGTAGGAGCCGCCATCGAGTACCTGCATGCGGCGGGCAGCACCCGGGTCGGTATGGTTGGGTTGAGCGTCGGCGGCCATATCGCCTACCTTGCCGCCACCGAGCCTGGCCTTGCCGCTGTCGCCGTCGTGTACGGCGGTTGGATCCCGACCACTGACCTCATGTTGGGCCGTCCCGAGCCCACAATCGTGCTCACGCCTGCGATCACCGGGCGGGTATTGTTCATCGTCGGGGAGCACGATCGACTGATCCCACCCGAGCATCGGCGAGCCATCGCGGATGCTCTGCGCTGCGCCGGCGTACCGCATGAGCTCATTGAATATCCCGGCGCGGGTCACGGGTTCCTTAGTGATCGCCGCCACGCCTACCACGAGGACGCCGCCCATGACGTCTTGCGGCGCATCCAGCAGCTACTCACTACCGAGCTGGCGGAACGGTAGTTACTGTAGCGCGCGCAGGTGTCAGGGCCGACTCTCGGTGAACGTCCGCCGACACGCCCATGGGCGCTCACCGAACACCAAGAAGTCATAGGTTCACAATAAGATCGGAGCCGTGATCGCCCGACAAACCTCAAGCAAGAGTGCCAATGACTTTTCCTTCAGCACTCAACGGCTCCTTCAGGATGGGGTACAGCACGGCGACGCTTTGGACTGGTTCCCACGGCTGGAGCCGGGATCGGTCGACTTGTTCTTCACAAGCCCGCCATACGCCGACCAGCGGCCCTACAGCCGGATCCACCCAGACCGGTACGTCGAATGGTTCCTACCGTTTGCCAAGGCGATGTACGTCGCAACCGCCGAGACCGGCAATCTCGTTCTCAACATCAAGAACCGCGTCGCCAACCGGGGTCCTCTGAAAGGACAGCGGCATCCTTACGTGTACGAACTGGTGCTTGCTCTCCAACACATGGGTTGGCGTTGGGTGGAGACCTACATCTGGGCCAAGCCGAACGCCGTTCCTGGACGGTTCGGGCCGCGGACCAAAGACAGTTTCGAGTATGTATATCACTTTGCGCGTGGAACGAAGCCGTGCTTTGACCTCAACGCCATCCGGGTGCCGTACCGCGCCGATGCCGACGAGATCGCGCGACGATCTCGGGACACGAACGGCCGCCGCAACACCGAGGCCGGGTTCGGACGGGATCGGACGAAGACTTACCTTCTCGGGGCCGCTGACCCGGGCAACGTGGTTAGCGTGGCGCAGACCTACAACCAGCACAAGGGGGTCGCGCATACGGCGGCCATGCCCGAGGGGTTGGCGGAATTCTTCATCCGTGCTATGAGCCCTCCGAACGGGCTCGTGATCGACCCGTTTGCCGGGGGAGGGACGACGGTCGTTGTTGGGCGACGCCTTGGTCGATATGCGGCGGGATTCGAACTGCACGAGGAGTTCGTTCATGAGGCTCGCCGACGCATTGCCAACGATGTGGCCGACGACGTTCCCGGCTTGCTGGTTGGCTGAGCGTATGACCAGCATCGAGGAAACAGTCACGGCCATCCTGGCTGCCCCTTCCTGGGATCAGCGGGTTGCGCGCATCCGAACGATTCCGTAGCAGCACGGCACGGGTGAGCATTCAGAGATTCACGCGGCTGTTGCGCGAGAAGCCTACGTCCCGCATCTGGCTCCGGACTTTGCTTATATTCACGAGGCTCCGTTCTACGAGCGTTGCTATTTCGAGGCCGCCTATAATGCTGCTGCTGTGACGACTGCCGGGTTCACGCGTGTGTCCGTACCCGACTTGACTACTGCGATTGAATCCGACCCAACGATTCTTCTGGTCTTCCGAACCATTCTCGGCCTGACGAAGGAAGAGTTTGCTCATTCGACCGCACTCGCGGCCGCACCTCTCGGGTCGTCCAGTCTGTCATCGAGCAAGATTGACTCGATGGAACGACGCGGCACGGCCACTACGATGGACCAGGCGCGCGTTGCCGCCGAGACGATCTCGCAGGTCATGGGCGGAACTCTTTTCGGCGACCCACCAGGCGGCCTGAAGAGCAAGCAGTGCAAGCCCGACACCGAGGGCGGTTGGCCAATGGTCGAACGGCTCGCAACCGTTGGCGTTCCCTACTCGCTGTTCCTGCATCAGCGTCACTAC
The DNA here is from genome assembly GCA_041743105.1 of Mycobacteriales bacterium. Lineage (GTDB taxonomy): Bacteria > Actinomycetota > Actinomycetes > Mycobacteriales > QHCE01 > QHCE01. Next base: position 54,257 of record JBGTNI010000073.1, read on the forward strand.
GGCGGCGCATTCCGGCAGATCCTCGACGCCACCTCCAGTAAGCGTGGGGATCTCATCGAAGACGCCGTAGAAGCATTGTTCCAAGAGAACCGCATACCGTACATAAGGACCGGCAGCCATAACCAAGGGGACATCGAAGCACGCTTCGAGGTGCGAGTAACACCTGCTCCTGACTTCGTGGTCTTCGACGACAACTACACGCTACGCGCGATGTTGGAATGCAAGGGTACGAACAACGGTGGCACAGCCCGTGACAAGGCCCTCCGCTTCGAGCGGCTCCGGGACGAGTCAATTCGCCTCGGTGGTATCCCGCTGCTGGCGGTGCTCGGGGGCATTGGCTGGGCGCGTGTGAATGACACGCTAGGACCGGTTATCCGGGACACCGACGGACGAGTCTTCACGTTAGCCAAGCTGCAGGAGATGCTCACCGTGGCGCCCTTCCCGTCACTTATCGGTTTCTTCAATGCCGGTAACCCCGCCTAGAGTTGCACCGCGCAACGCGACGGCGACGACCTGAACGAGCGGCTGCGCCGTACCCGTTTCCCGACAGTACTTCCGGGTGACAGCTGGGATAACGGCGTACCGGTGGCGTACCTGCGCGGCCTAGTCGACCACTGGCTCAACGCCTACGACTGGCGTAAGCAGGAGGCTGAGCTGAATGCGTACCCGCAGTTCACGACCCAGATTGACGGCCAAAATGTGCACTTCCTACACCTTCGTTCTCCGGAGGTGGACGCGCTGCCCCTCATGCTTACTCACGGATGGCCAGGTTCCTTCGTAGAGTTCCTGGACGTGATCGGCCCGCTTACCGATCCAGGTTCCTCTGGCGGGAACCCGGCAGATGCGTTCCACTTTGGTCATTCCGAGCCTGCCGGGCTTCGGCTTCTCCGGCCCAGTTATCGAGGTAGGTTGGACACTACTCGGATCGCCACGGCGTGGGCACAGCTGATGCGACGCCTGAGCTATGAGCGGTACGGAGTCCAGGGCGACGACCTCGGCGCGGCGGTCTCACCTGAAATGGGACATCGACGCTGAAGAGATATCGGGTGGTCATTGGCGTCCATGTGAATAGCAGTTTGGGTACGCCGCTCCACGGCCCGGACGATGAAGAGCGGGCAACGCTCACCGACCTCGAACGTGACCGGCTGGTGCGAGTCGAGGCCTTCATGCAGGAGGAGTTCGGCTACATCTCGATCCAGCCCACCCGCCCGCAGACGCTTGCGGCCGCCCTTGTGGACTCCCCGGCGGGTCAACTGGCATGGATCATGGACAGGTTCCGAGAGCGGACCCACCCGCGCATCACATTGCCCGATGACGTGATCAGCCGCGACCGGCTGCTCACGAACGTGATGATCTACTGGTTTACCGGCACGGCTGGCTCGTCGGCCTACGTCGGCTACGCGCAGGAATCCCCTTGGGGCACGGCCAAGAAACCGTCTGGTGTACCGACCGGCGCGATTATGTTAGGCCACGATGTCGGCATCCGCCGCTACGCCGAGATTGGTAACACGATCGCCCACTGGGTCGACATTGAGGGTCGCGGCGGGCACCTCGCGGCTCTCGAAGAGCCGGAACTGCTTACCGACGATGTCCGGACGTTCTTCCGCGCGTTGCGCTAATCCGCTCTCTGTGCGATGCCCCAGCTGCCGTACGGAACCGGACAGGCAGACTGGGCAACATGAGTTCAGCTGCCGCAGTGCCGACCGAAGACAGCTGTGGGATCGGAGTTGGGCCGTGGCCGGGGCCATGGCCCAACGATGTCCACTACGATCCACAGTTGCTGGCCGAGGGCGACCGCCGCAATGTCGTAGACGCCTATCGGTATTGGCGACGAGAAGCCATAGTCGCCGACCTGGATTCCCGGCGTCACGACTTTGACGTAGCCATCGAGAATTGGCAGCACGATTTCAACATCGGAACTGTCGTGCGCAACGCTAACGCCTTCATGGCCGGTGCCGTCCATATCATCGGCGCACGACGTTGGAACCGACGCGGCGCGATGGTCACTGATCGCTACCAGCACATTCACCATCACACCGACTGCGCCGCATTCGTCGAGGCAATGCTAGCCGCTGAGCTGCCTATCGTAGGCATCGACAACCTACCGGGTTGCGTTCCGTTGGAACACGTGGCTTTGCCGCGCCGCTGCGTCCTGGTCTTCGGTCAGGAGGGGCCTGGGTTATCCGAACAGGCGCGTTCGGTCGCCGGCATGGTCTGCTCGATCACACAGTTCGGATCGACCCGATCCATTAATGCCGGCGTCGCCTCGGGGATCGCGATGCACACCTGGATCCGACAGCATACGTCGTTGCCGCAGCCTTAACGCACCTTTTTCGATGGTAGAAGCGGATAATTTACCGCTAATCCGCGTGGTAGCGTGCTTGGCGGCTTCATAACGTGTAGAACTCCTTCAAGTATCGTTTGGTAACGATGAAACGCACGTGCGCTGTGCGGGTGTCAAGCTTTGTCGCGTTAGCTATCACCACTCGCGTAAAAGGAAGGCTGGGGACATGTGGAAGAAGGTCTTCGCTTGGGGCCTGGTTGCGTTCCTCATCTTCTATGTCGCCACCCGACCCGGCGACGCTGCGGCGGTAGTCCGCTCTTTAGGCAACGGCCTACAGACGATCGGTGTCGGTATGGGGGACTTTGTCTCAGGTCTGCTCTGACCATCGGGTGAGTTCTAGACCGACACGAATAGCGCTCTGACCGCAGCTTCGTGTCCGGCGTTTTCGCGTGGCGTAGTGTTACAGCAGCGGCGCAGCCGGCGGATGCTTTGGGCGTTGAAGGGGCTTCGGTCTTGAAGGGGCTCGTCTTGAAGGGGCATAGACGTGGCGAACCACGATGCTGACTCCTCCCGCGGCCGAGGCCGCAGGCGATCGGACAGCGATGACATCGCACCGGTCACGGTGAGTATTACCCCGATTCCGGTCGAGGAAGCCGAGCGTGAGTACGACTCTGCCGGTCTGCCGATCAGCGGCGACAGGCCGCATATCCAGCCTGTTCCCGCCGCTGCCACGGCGTCGGGAGTCCCCCAACCGGGTCGCAACGTCGCGAAGTACCTGTTCACCAGCGAACGATATGTTGGAGAGTGGCGGCGCCACTGGATCAAGATCGTGGGTTGGGTGGCGTTGGGCGCCATCTCACCCTTCATCGTCGGCTACATCGTAGGCATGATTGGCAGCGCTAACAGTGTGGGAATGTGGGTGGTGCTCACCGTATGGTTCCTGGGGTTGCTGTTTGTCGCTTGGCAAGTGTACGAGTGGTGGCACGAGCGGTTCGTCCTGACCAACAAACGCGTCATGTTGATTACCGGAGTGCTTAGCCGGCGTGTAGCGATGATGCCGCTGGCCAGGGTCACCGACATGGCATACGAGCAGAGCCTGCTCGGCATGACGCTCAACTACGGATCGTTCATCCTCGAGTCGGCCGGTCAGGACCAAGCGCTCACCAATGTGAAACCGTTGCCGCATCCGCGCGAGTTGTATCTGCTGTTCTGCCAGGAGATGTACGATCCCGATGCGGTTAGTAAAGGCGCGGAGGCCAATTCCCCTGAAGGTGACCACGATGCCGATTAACCGGTGTCTCTGATGTTGGCCGAGCGGGGACCCTTTCGCGCCGATCTTCATACTCATTCCACCGCGAGTGATGGCACCACACCGCCGCGCGAGCTCATGCAGCAAGCGGCCGCGATAGGCCTTAGTGTCATCGCTCTCACCGATCATGACACCACCGCCGGATGGGATAGCGCGACTGCCTCACTTCCGTTTGGCCTGACGTTGCTGCTTGGGGCCGAGATATCCTGCTTCTGGTTGCCGCCCGGTGCCGCACCGGGCGATAGACCGATCAGTATCCATTTATTGGCCTACGCGTTCGATCCCGATGAATCAGAGTTCCGCCAAGCTCGCGCCCGGGTCCGTAGCTCCCGAACCGATCGGGGGAAACAGATCGTGGAGTTCCTGCGCGCAGACGGCTATGACATCAGCTGGCAAGAGGTTCGCGAGTACGCCGGGGGGGCACCGGTCGGGCGACCCCACATAGCCAATGCCCTGCTGCGGCGCGGCCTGGTCCCGGACATGGCGGCGGCGTTCACACCCGAATGGCTGGGTCAGCGTTATCGCGTACCCAAAGCCAACATCGATATCTTTGCCGCGGTGCGCCTGGTGCGCGGAGCTGGGGGAGTCCCGGTGCTCGCGCACCCGAAGGCCAGTGCGCGCGGCCGGATTGTTCCCGACGTACTGATCTCCGAGCTCGCCGGTGTCGGCCTGGCGGGCTTGGAGGCCGATCACGCCGACCATGATCCGGCTCAGCGCGATCAGGTACGTGCTGTCGCGAAGGCGGAAGGCCTCTTCGTCACCGGATCCAGTGACTTTCACGGTAGCCACAAGCCTATCCAGCTCGGCGAGAACGCCACGACTACGCAAGAAGTCTATGAACAAATCGTTGCTGAAGGGAAGAACATCGTGCGATAACAATGGCTCAGCGCCGGTGGATGGGCTCAGCCTCTGAAGGTCTCAGCCTCTGAAGGTCTCTGCCGGTTTGTTTCCAGAACTCCAGCAGCGCCGCGAGCGTCAGTGTTGTCTGTTCCAACGCAGGTGAGTGGCTCGCGTCCGGTATCACTATGTGGTGTGCTCCCAGACGGGCAGCCATGCTGGCTTGCACCTCCGGTGACCATCCGTTGTCGAGTGCGCCGTGACAGACCAGAATCGGAACGCCGGTTCGTGCCAGCTCGGCGACTCGGTCAGGTTCGCTGGTGATCGCGTCGGCCATGCCCCGCATGCAGGCCAGCGATGAGGCGATGAAGCGTTCGCGCAGGAAGGCCACGAGTCTCGGGAGCCGCGCGATTAATCGCGCCTCGGGGATTAGCTGGAGTTGTAGGCGCTCTAGTGCGGCATAAATCACCGCTTTCCCTTCGGTCTGCAGGGGGCGCAGCTCTTCGATCATCCGCGCTCGTACCCCGCCGATCTTGCTGGGGCCAGAACACAACAGCGTCAGACTGTCGAATAGCTGAGGTTCGTCGATCGCCGCCGCCCGGCAGACCAGGCCGCCGAAGGAGTGGCCCAGCAGCGTAATTGGCTCAAGGGTGTCCCGGTGTTGTTCGACTGCGTTCTCGCGCTGTAGCTGCCGAGCTAATTCGCGCACCACGGAACCGAACCAGACGCTGGTGTAAACCGTTGGATCGTCGGGACCGTCGGACTGGTACTGGCCGGGAAGGTCGATGCTCACAGCCCGAAACCCAGCGCTGGCAAGCGGGTCGAACAACGGAGCGAAGTCCTCTTTGCTGCCGGTGTAACCCGGTATCATCAGCACCGTCCCGGACGGGGCGCGGCCGTGGCCGCCGTCGGGCTGGATATCCAAAGCTGCGACATGACCGTGGCGATACTCGATCACACGCGACTTGGCATGGTGAGCGGCAAGTTGAGTCACGGTCGTAGTGTGCACCAGTGACGGTTGCGGCGTCGCATCACCGGAGATGATCATGAGATTAACTATCGGCAACACTGGGCTTGAAGAGTATTCGGTCGACGAACACAAGCACCGACCGTGTGGCACCGCGATGGCGCCTTCTGCACGCAGTCGCTTGCGCGGTGGTGCTGGCGCTGGCTGTGGTTGTGGTGACATTTGGAGCGCTCACCGGCCATTCCGGCGCGGACATGGTCTGGGGGTAGGTAGCCGGTGCTGGTCCAATGGCAGGCGAAGTCTGGCTGGAGAATGCGGTACTAATCTTAACCATCCGCGGAATGTGCGTATTGCTCGGCAAATTCCGCGGATGGCTCAATAGGGGTTATCACATCGACGAGTACGCCGTTGGGGTCGGCGACGATGAAATGTCGTTGGCCAAAGGCCTCGTTGCGTAGTGGCAGCACCTCGGAGAGTCCAGCTGTGACGACCAGACGTTGGTACTCCGCGTCGACGTCGGCTACCTCGAAATTGAGGATCAAGCCGCTTACTGGCACGCTGTACGCCGGCGGCACAGTTTCGTGTCGCGGATCGAGAATGGCCAGTTCATAAGAGGCGTCGGTCCGTTTGAGGCTGACATACCAGTCGGCATCGAATGTCACGTCGAAGTCGAAGTGTCTGATGTAGAAGTCGCGCGTTTCGGCGACACGCTCCGTCATGACGACCGGGTAGAAGCTTGACAGACTCATCATCGTGTTCCATTCTCACATACCGACCGTCGGTATGATACTTACACCGTATGAAACATACCGACGGTATGTCAAGGGGGGTAACGTGAGTCGGCGGACCAAACAACAGCAGCGCGAAGAGACGGCGCATACGCTGATCGCCACAGCACGCCAGCTGTTTGCCACAGACGGATACGCCGCCACCAGCCTTGACTCAGTCGCACATTCAGCTGGCGTGACTAAGGGTGCGCTCTATCACCATTTCGGCAGCAAGGCGGGGTTGTTTCGTTCGGTGCTCACCCGCGTACAGACTGAGGTCGCTGGCCGGGTGGTGGCCGCCGCTAACGCCGAGCCAGAGCCGTGGTCCCAGTTGCTTGCGGGATGTTTCGCGTTCCTCTCGGCGAGCTCAGATCCGAACGTGCAACAAATCATGCTGATCGACGGCCCTTCGGTGCTCGTGTGGCACGAATGGAGGGCGATTGATGAAGCATCGTCCGCCCGCCATCTCGCCGAAGCCCTCCAGCTCCTCATCGGAGAAGGCACGATTGCCTCCCAACCCGTTGAACCGCTCGCCCATCTGTTGTCTGGAGCGATGAACGAGGCCGCGCTGTGGCTCGCACAGTCCGCGAATCGCATTGCCGATCTCACCCACACCATGGCTGCCCTGACTCACATGCTGGAATCCCTGCGTACGAAGTAACGTCAGCGTTGACCATCGCCGCGCGACAGGTCTTTCCTTCAGTGGTGGGTTTGTGGTGTTTCGAGGTCAAGAGACAGGGGCTCCAGGGTGACTAGCCGGCGCTGTCGTCGGTGGATTTCCCGCCTCGGGTACGCCGCCGGGGTCGACGACTATCGTCCTCTCGTTTCTCCGAGCCGCGGGAATCGGAGAAACGAGACTCGCCGGACCCAGACGCCGACCGAACCTGTCCACCGTGGGTCCGGGATCGTCCGTGACCGCTGCCCCGGTTCGTTGGCCGGCTCGGCCTGCCACCGTTACGCGCCGGCTCATCATCGGTGGCTTCCGCGTCCAGCCCGGCGCGCACCTGATTGCGACGCGGCAGTCTTCCCGTGGTGCGATCCGGAATGTTCAGCTCACGGTGAAGGTGCTCAGACGTGGAGTAGGTCTCCATCGGTTCCGGAAACGGAAGCCCCAGGGCTTTGTTGATGAGCTGCCACCGGTGAAGTTCGTCCCAGTCCACGAAGGTGACCGCGGTGCCACTAGCTCCGGCACGTCCGGTTCGACCGATTCGGTGCACGTAATTCTTTTCGTCCTCCGGGCACTGGTAGTTGATCACGTGCGTGACGCCGCTGACGTCGATGCCACGAGCAGCGACATCGGTGGCGACAAGCACGTCGACCTTTCCCGAGCGGAACGCCCGCAGACCCTGCTCGCGTGCGCCTTGGCCGAGATCGCCGTGGATGGCCGCGGTTGCAAAGCCACGCGTCGCCAGCTCATCGCTGACCTTTTGTGCTGTGCGTTTAGTACGGCAGAACACCATCGTCAGCCCGCGTTCGTCGGCTTGCAGAATTCTCGCCAGTACCTCGATTTTGTCCATGGGATGTGCTCGATACACGTGCTGGTCCGTGGCGGGAACGGTGCGACTTTCGCCCACGTTCTCGGCGCGAATGTGGACTGGACGGTGCATGAAGCGCCGCGCGAGGGTGACGATCGGGTCGGGCATCGTGGCGCTGAACAACATGGTCTGGCGGGGGCGGCGGGTAGCGTCGGGAAGCATTGACAGGATGCGCTCGATGTCGGGCAGGAAGCCCAGGTCGAGCATCTCGTCCGCTTCGTCGAGCACCAGAATTTCGATCTCGCCGAGCTTGAGATGACCCTGGTTCACCAGATCCATTAGGCGTCCTGGCGTGCCGACGATGACGTCGGCGCCACGGCGCAGCCCATCGATTTGGGGCTCGTAGGCCCGTCCGCCATAGACGGGCTGAACGCGCATGCCCCGATTAGCTCCGGCTACACCGAGGTCCCGCGTGACCTGCACACATAGTTCTCTGGTGGGAACAATGACCAGCGACTGCGGGAGGCTTCCGGCTTTATCGCCAGTGGCCTTGATGCGTTGTAGGAGTGGAATCCCGAAACCGAGAGTCTTCCCGGTCCCGGTGCGCGCCTGGCCGATGAGATCGCTGCCTGCCAACGCAATGGGCAGGGTCATCTCCTGGATGGCGAACGCACGTGTTATTCCGGCGCCCTCCAGCGCTGCCACGATGTCGGGGTCCACGCCGAGTTCGGAGAACAGGGGCGCTTGATCGGAGACAAGAGCGCGAGCCGCGAGATCCAACGCGGCAGAGGGTTCGGTTTCAACCGTGGCGCGATCATCGGGTTGCGACCTATGTGTTTGCGCAGGTGAAGCTTCTATGAGGTCGTGCGGTGAATTACTCAGGACTGCAAGCCTTTCAGCTGCCCACAATGGGACTTAGAGCCGCCCCGCCCTGTGGCGGTAGCTAGCTAGGAGGCGGGCCGAGAATTCACAGCCCGTACTAACAGTGTACGCGACCAACCGACTAGAAGCACCGCGACCGGCAAATTGGCGGCTCACTGATATGGCGGCTGTTGGTAGCGGTGCTGGTGGCGTCGGGCGTCGGCTCGCATCACGGCAGCCACAATCGTCACCAGCACCGCAGAGATGGCTATGGCCAGGGCCCACCGCACCAGGTCGTGAAGGTCAGCCAGTTGCCCTAAGTAACTTCCGCCGACTGCTCCGACGATGCCTAGCAGTACCGTGAACAACACTCCGATGGGCTGGTAGCCCGGCACGACGAGCCTAGCTAGTGCCCCGATTAGAGCGCCGACGATCAGCAGCGTGCAGATCTCACCCATGGTGTCGTTCCCGCCAGCGTCGGAGTAGGGACTAGGAAGCGCTGAAACCAACGCGCCGTGCCTGCGTCTCGGCAATTTCGACGTATGCGAGCTTGTTGATAGGGACTACAACCCGACGGCCTCGCTCGTCGAGCAGCGTCAATAGGCCATGGTCGGCGGCAAATGCTTCGGCGACCGCTTTCTCGACGTCCTCGGGCGACTGCTCGCTCTCCAACACGAGCTCGCGTGGCGCGAACTGAACACCGATCTTGACCTCCACGTGCCGTCTCCTTCTACCGCTTCTACCGCCAGGTATCGCCCGAGTTCCTAGGTTAGCGGAGCCGCGCACGTCAGTGCGTACCGCGCCCGGCTAGCCAGCTGTATCGAGAAGGTCAATCACTAGAAGGTTTCCAGCTTTTCTTTCTGAAATGTCGCAATTGGCGAAGGCTTTGAGGTTACGGTAAAGCGCGGGTGTGGTGAGCAGTGAAGTGTCGAGTGAAATCGTCTTCTTTGTGGTAGTTAATCACTAATCAGACAAAAGGCGCGGTGATGGTGGGTATACGTAAGGGTGCAAGGTCCGAACGCAAGAATCGGATCTTGATGGCGGTTCTTGAGGAGTTAGGTTGGTCGCAAGTTAAGTTGGTGGCCGAGGTTTGCGCCTATATGGGGCAAGGGTATATCAGTCGTTCCACGGTGTCTGAGTGGGTGAGTCAGGGGCGGGTGCCTCGCGATCCGTTGCCTGCTGTGGTGGCTCATGTGCTTTCGGATGCTGTGGGTAGGAAAGTCACGGCCGCTGATTTATGGCAGAACGTCACTAGAGAATCATCGCTGTGGATATCGGCGGACCATGGTCTGAAAATGTCGTGGGATGATCAGAGTGTGATAAATCTAGCCGATGATTGGATCGCCAATGCGGGTGAAGCAATGAATTCCGACCGCCGTCACTTCATGGCTCTTTCTGGAGCAGCATTGACGCTACCAGCGGTGAGTTTTTTGGAAAATCGGCCAGCGGAAGCTTCGGCTGAGCTTCCGAAAAACGTTGGTACTGTTGGTTCCATGAAGGTTACCCCTTCTATGGTTGACGTGTTGGAATCAACAATTAGGGAAATAGAAGTTCTTGATGACCACGAGGGTGGGGATGGCAATAATCTACGCTTCGTGCATAGTATTTTTAGTACCATAGCAGGCTATGTAAGGTCAGACAATTTTGCAGATAGTCGCACCCGGCAGCGTGTGTTAACCGCGTGGGCACAGGTATGCCGTATCGGTGGCTTTATGGCCTTCGACGCCGGATGTCACGGTTATGCTCAGCGGCTTTTCCGAACCGGTTTGCAGGTTACCCATAATACTGGAGATCGACAGTTAGGCGCACACATTCTGGTGCACCTAAGTCAACAAGCTGTATATCGAGGATACGCTAAAGACGCAATTCATCTCGCTGAGGCGGGTATGGAGACGGCTAAAGGTACGAGCCTAGCTGTTCGAGCGTTAATTAACTGGGAATACGCTCGAGCTCAGGCAGCAATGGGCAATGTTTATGCTTGTCAAGCTGCTATGGAAAAGGCCCGAGATCTTGTCGACTCCCCGAATATGTTGGCAACCAGACCCTCGTATTTATACTGGTTGAATGCGGAGATGATGGAATCAAACAATGGCCACAGCCTTCTCACCTTGGCGCAGGTGAGTTCTCGCCATACTCGCCGCCTAGTCACTGAGGCCGAGAAGCTTCTGACTCCCTACATGGCAAGCACCAGCGACTTTCGACGCGAATTCTCACGCCAGGTACTTCTTCGCGGTTCTTGGTTGGCCCGCGGATACCTGTGGTGTGGTGAGCTGGAACAAGCTGTGCAGACGGGGAGGACCCTACTGGAGCTGGTTCCGTCAGTTCGCTCCCACCAGGCTATAACCGTACTTCGCCGTCTGAGCAGCGAACTGGTGCAATACCGCAGTGCCCAGCGCACCCCCTACGTTGCCGAATTTTCGGAAAACCTGCAGCGTTCCCTCGCAACCGCTGCCGTATAAGGTCGCTTCGGTGGCCTTGGCGATGCCTGTCGTGGGCCCCCTGGGCACTATGAAGGTGAGAGCGGCATGATGATGTGGTTGACGGCCGACCCGCAGGCGAACGAGCTGCTGACGAAGAATTCGTTCGCGCTGCTCCTGGGTATGCAGCTTGATCAGCAGGTTCCGATGGAGAAAGCCTTCAGGGGACCGTACGATCTGGCACGGCGAATGTGCGCGACTGGTGTCTGCGCTCGCGTGGACGAACTACGAGCGGACTTGGTCGCGGGCATTCCCATAGCCGATCTCGCGGAGCTGTTTCGCGCGAAGCCGGCGCTGCATCGGTTCCCGGAAGCGATGGCTAAACGGGCGCATCAACTGTCGGTGCTGTTATGCGAGCGGTACAGCGGTGAGGCCGCGCGATTGTGGGATGAGGCGGACTCCGGGGAGCAGTTGCTGTCGCGGCTGCGTGAGCTGCCCGGTTTCGGAGACGGAAAGGCACGCATCTTCCTCGCGATGCTGGGTAAGCAGCGTGGGGTACGCCCCCGAGGTTGGCGAGAAGCTTCGAAGCCGTTCGGTGCGGATGGCTCAGCAATGTCGGTCGCCGATATCACCGACGAGCAGTCACTCGCTAAGGTCCGGGAGTACAAGAAGGCCGCTAAACAACGGGCCAAGCAGGCTCTTTCGTAGCGGCTCCCGTATGTCGTCGGGTCTAGTTTCTGTGGGGGAGGATGAGTTCGCCGCGGGCTTCGTAGACGGTGAGTGGGTGGGATGGGCTGGTGGCTTGGATGGATCCGGCGATGTCGGTCCAGTCGCCGCCATTGACCGAATATTGACCGTTGAACACCACGGTAAGGGTGGTGTTGAAGGTTCCGGTGTCGGCGTAGCGGTGGGTGTTTTTGTAGTTTTTATCTACGTCGCGGAGGGTTTTGGTCAGTTCTGGATTGTGAGGTCTTCCTGGGTCGGTGGTGGTGATGGTTTTCCCGTCGCCGAAGTTCCAGCGATATTTCACCGGAATGAATTTGAGTCGCACGTTCGCCACTGTGATATCGGTCGGTTCTTCGTAGGCTTTTACTTCGCTCCAGTAGATGTTCGGGAAGTTCGCTAACGTCGTCGTACGCGGCGCGATAGTCGGCAGGGACACTTTCACCGTGCTCGTATGGAACTCCTGGATTGCAAGAGACTGAATGCTCTGGTCCGGTAGACCGCAGAACGTCTCAACGTCCCTTGGGTTGAGCGCAGAGTCCCGTTCGATTCGTATGTACTCGCGATCACCGCCTTCACATGGGTACGATTTACAGGCACCGTTGGGAGTGAAGCCGTTGCATAGCGGAAACACCTCGACGATTCTGTCTGTAGGCCCAGCAGCGCTAGGTGGTCGTGGAGCATTAGACTTAGTGTTTTCATCGTGTAGATCGGCATAGGTATCTACCCGTTTTCCGCGACCCTGAGTTTTCACGTCAGGTGCCGGTTCAGCCAAGGCTGGGGAGGTAGCGGCAACGCAAAGTGCTACTACGGCTGCCAACAACCGCATCTGCATGGTCATCCTCGTTCCTTGAGTGATCCCCCGTGGATTTTCCAGGCACCGTTGTCGAAGGACAGCTCTAACTCGAACAGGCTCGGTGGGTCGGCTGCGATCTCTCTCACCACGCGTCCGTCTGCTGTAAGGTGTCGTCCCGCGTTTCGTTTAATGCGTATTTCGATCCGCCCGCGCGGCCGGCCCTCGCTGCCCGCGTACACCGCGCCGCCGGTAGCCGAGACCACGGTGTACGCGCCGCCCTCTAGGTAGCTGCCGTTTACAGTTGCGTCTTCGACATCGTCGAGCAGTCCCCGACACACGGCACAAAGTTCCAGGTCATACACCTGCTTCAATGGCGTCACATCCCCGGTGCGTTGCCCGTAATTGATCGCATCGGTCTCGTACCGAGCTGTCGCTTCCACGCCTTCACGGGTTGGCTCAGACACCTCGTCGGGAAGTTCGGGTGGTTTCTCCGTAGGGCGCGGTGGCGTGGCGGTGGTGGGTTCGCCGCTGGCGGTGTCGCGGGGGCGGGCAGGCGAATCGTCGTTATCGTTGAGGTAGAACGGTAACCAGCCTGCCAACCCGATGCCCACCGCTAGCACTATCACGGCGACGATGGTGGGAACACGCTCGCGCCACCACCAGCCTTGCTTCCAGCCAGGCTTGAGCTTCACGTCTGGACCCAGAAAACTCATATCGAGCAGATTAGCCGTTTCGGTTCCGCCGCCGCATCGTTTGTCCACAGCTTCGTCATTCGACGATGCTGGCCTCTGATGTCGGCTTCGACACTGGGGAACGGATCGCGCTCACCGCGTCCCGTTCCACCCCGCCGCCTTTGCCGAAGACCGTCCCAAACGGCACCTTCACCTTCGTGTGACACTTCACCGTCGCCACACCGCCATCGGACGTTCCCACCATTTGCAGGCCGGGATCGTGGGAGAAAAACCTCACCCGATGCGCTTCCACCGCGGCGGCCACCGCTTCCGGTGACAGCGGCAAAGCCTGCTCTGGCGGCACGCCATCGGCGTACACCTTGTTCGGAGACACCTCCGAGGCCACCGCGGCCGCCGTCTCATCGCACACGCCCTGCAGATCCCGCTGGGCGATGAACGCCCCTGTCGCCGCCATCATGCCCATCAGCATCAACACCACGATCAGTACAAACACCGTGATCAACGGCAACATACTCCCGCCATCACCCCGGATTCGAAATCCGACGTAGCTATCGGGCGCTGTTCCATAAACCGGCATCCCGATCAGCGTAATGCACTAACCCGCTCTACGGCCACGTGTGCGAGGACCCGTGGACCGAGGTCAGGTCAGGCATAGAGTGGCGGCGTGAAGCTTCTCCGTCGATCAAACGTTGCCGCGGTCTCCATCACCGACGCCCCAGAGGCTCCAGATGTCGAATTCCGGCGCCGGCGGAGCCGATATGTCACCATGATGGCTGGGCGACTGGTATGCCTAGTGCTTGCGGCAGTGGTCATGAGTATCGATATTCCCTACGCGGGATGGTGGGCGGCGCTGTGCATCGCTGGCATGGTCGGCTTGCCGTGGGCGGCGGTGTTGATCGCCAACGACCGCGCGCCACGACGCGCATCCCGGCGCACAGCGATAGTCGATGGCGTCGCAAAGGATCTTCCCGCGGCCGACCGACCTTTGCTGTAAACGACACCGCCAGTGGGCTAGAATCAGGTAACTATCGTTGCATTCGTAGGCGTCGAACAAGGTGAGGTCTGATCAGTGAGCACCGAGGTGCTGGAACGCTCGGAGACTCGACAGAAAGAGTCTGACACCGGGCCGGAGATGTTTCATTACGTGCGCAAAGACAAGGTCGCCGAGAGCGCTGTCATGGGCAACTTCGTGGTGGCGCTGTGCGGTGAGAAGTTTCCTGTGACCAAGTCACCTAAACCCGGTTCACCGGTCTGTCCGGCGTGTAAGGAGATCTTCGACCAGCTGCCCGCTGGTCAGTGAGCGCGCCGACCCAGCAGGGTTCGGCGACGCTGAGTGCACCATCGCTACGAAGTTGGCAGCGTAAGGCGCTGGTGCAGTACCTTGCTGCCCGGCCGCGTGACTTTCTCGCAGTTGCTACACCCGGCGCGGGTAAGACCACGTTCGCACTGCGCATCGCCGCTGAACTCCTCGCCGAAGGAACCGTTGCGGCCGTCACGGTGGTGACGCCTACCGATCACCTTAAGACGCAATGGGCTCGTGCCGCCTCCCAGATGGGTCTCGCGCTTGACCCAGCGTTCCGTAATTCCGAACGCAGAACGTCTGCCGACTTCAGCGGTATCGTCGTCACCTACGCCCAGGTGGGTTCCGACCCGGGGGTGCACCAAAGGCGTACCTTGGCGCGACCCACGTTGGTGATCCTGGACGAAATTCACCACGCGGGCGATTCCCGGACGTGGGGCGATGGGACGCGCATCGCGTTCGAGGATGCGCGACGACGGCTGGCACTCACCGGGACACCGTTTCGTAGCGACACCAATCCCATCCCGTTTGTGCGCTACGACAAAGACGCTGCCGGTCTGACCCGCTCGCGAGCGGACTCGGTGTACGGGTACGCCGATGCGTTACGCGACGGCGTGGTGCGGCCGGTGCTGTTCCTCGCGTACTCGGGTGAGACTCGATGGCGTACCAGCGCTGGCGAGGAGCTTTCGGCGCGGTTGGGCGATCCGCTCACCGTGGACGGGACCACCCAGGCATGGCGTACCGCGCTGGATCCGCGCGGCGACTGGATGCGGCAGGTGCTGGGTTCGGCCGATGCTCGGCTGAATGTGCTGCGGGGAGGCGGGATGTCCGACGCTGGCGGCCTTGTCATCGCCGGCGGTCAGGAACACGCCAGGGCATATGCGGCGCTGCTGGCCGAGCTCACCGGAGACTCGCCGACTGTGGTGCTCTCCGATGACGCAGGTGCTAGCACCAAGATCACCGAGTTCGGCGAGTCCGACCGCCGTTGGCTCGTAGCGGTGCGCATGGTCAGCGAGGGTGTCGACATTCCACGCCTGGCCGTTGGGGTGTACGCCACAAGCGTGCAGACTCCGCTGTACTTTGCTCAAGCTGTCGGACGGTTCGTGCGCACCCGCGCGGCGGGGGAGACGGCAAGTGTCTTCCTTCCCAGTGTTCCGCCGCTACTAGCCCTAGCGGCGGCTCTGGAGGTGGAGCGCGACCATGTGCTGGAACGACCCGCCCGCGAGGAGCTGCTCGATGACGCACTGCTCGCGGCGGCTAACCGGGAGAACAACGAGCTAGGGGAGGAGGAGCGTTTCACGGCCCTAGAGGCATCCGCTCACCTAGATCAGCTGATCTACGATGGTGCGTCCTTCGGTACCGCTGCCGCCGCCGGTACTGTCGACGAGCAGGAGTACCTGGGGCTTCCGGGTCTACTCACAGCTGACCAGGTGGCGCTGCTGTTATCCAAACGACAACGCGAGCAGCTGGCTGCCGCTAGCGCGCCGAACGTAGGTCTCAAGCGGGAGAACACTCCATCGCTGTTCGAGCAGCGTTCCACGCTGCGGCGACAACTCAATTCGCTGGTCGGCGCCGAGCATCACCGGACAGGTCGACCGCACGGTGCGATTCATGCCCAGCTGCGCACCGAATGTGGTGGCCCCCCGAGCCCCCAAGCCACCATCGAGCAGCTCACTCAACGCATCGCCGCCATCCGATCCTGGTAGCAGGGCTTGAGACAGATTGCTCATCAGCAACGTTAGTAGCTAGCCTTGCGCAGCCTTCTGACCTGCAACTGTGCACATGCTTACTGACGCTCAGTAACGAGCTACTTTCTCCGCTGACGTAGTACAGATTGGCCTAGCGAGCGCGATCTCTCAGATTGGTGCGACGTCGATCTCGGCTTTGGGGAGCGTTGCCGCGTAGGCGGCAATGTCGCCAGGGTCGGAGGTGAGGATAACCGCTCGACCATGTTTTGCCCCGGTGAGCACGACCAGCGCATCGATGACATCAGGGTGGTTTTTCGTGGCTAGAACTGCGTCACCAAGCATCACTCCGGCCCGTTTGTAGTCCTGTTCGGTGTAGTTGAGGTAGACCGTGCAGTCGTGCAAGTAGCGAGAGAAAATGTAGCGGGTGTGTGGGCTATCGCGCCACACCTGGGCAATCACCGGGCCGGGGACAACGGGCCTTGCATGGCGTGCAATCGCCGCATGCTCGACTTGCGCTCGTTTCTTGCGTCCCACCAAAGCGATGAGCATCCCGGTGTCGTAGATGACCGCGGCATTCATGCGGCGTCAGTCAACGCCGCACCCAGCAGCGCATCCCACCTGGCCACGATCCGTGTTTGTTCATCCGCGCTGAGTCGGTCATCGATTGCTGGCGGCGGCCACGAAAGCATCGGCGTGGGTTTCTCGCTGTCAGCGATACGCCGATCAATGTCAGCGAACGCGGTGGCAACACGTTCGTCGCGTTCGACAGCCTCTAGAGCCGCACTGCTCATGTAGGACGAGACGTCCTTCCCCGCGTGGGCCGCGGCCGCTTTGATACGAGCCGCGCGAGCTTCGTCCACCGAGATAGAGAACCTTGTCTTTGTCACACCACGAGCGTAACACGTCGTGTGACGTTCTCGCGTTACGCCATAACCGAGCTGCTGACCCTAGACGAGCGATACTTTCGCGTTGTGGCGCGTTGCAAGGCGGCAGCTTTTGCCTCCTACCGACGGATGCGGCGTAACGCGCCGGTACCGCTCCATGTTGCTACACAGTGGACAAAGGGTTCCGGGAAGTGCGATATTTGGTGACCTCACAAGCGCCGGGCGATGTGATCGCCGTACGGGTGCCATTGTTGCGGAGGGCCATGATGTCTGAGACGGTGACCACCCAGACGCCGAGCGAGCCAGAGCTCAAGCGGGTCATTGGACCCAAGCTGCTGCTGTTCTTCGTCCTCGGCGATGTTCTGGGCACCGGCATCTATGCTCTCATCGGCAAGGTCTCGGGTGAGGTAGGCGGTGCCATCTGGGCACCATTCCTCGCGGCATTCGTGGTGGCCTTGCTCACCGCCGGCTCCTACATCGAGCTGGTGGGGAAATATCCGCGGGCCGCGGGAGCGGCCTTGTACACCCACAAAGCATTTGGCATACATTTCCTGACCTTCATGGTGGCATTCACGGTGATGTCATCAGGTCTGACGTCGGCGAGTGCGGCGGCTCGCGCTTTCGGCGGCGATTACCTCAAAGAGTTCGTAGATATTCCCACTGTGTTGGTAGCTGTCGCGTTCATCATCGCGGTGGCGTTGATCAACTTCCGCGGTGTCTCCGAATCGGTGAAAGCCAACTTCGCGCTGACCACGGTGGAACTGTCGGGTCTGCTGCTGATCCTCGGTATCGGCGTGTGGGCGGTGTTGCACGGCGACGGCGAACCGTCGCGACTCACCGAATTCGACGGAGATAGCTCAGTTCCCATGCTCGTCACCAGCGGGGCGGCACTGGCGTTCTACGCGTTCGTGGGGTTCGAAGACTCCGTGAACATGGCCGAAGAAGTCAAGTACCCGGGCAAAGTCTTCCCCCGTGCGTTGCTACTGGGCATGTGTATCGCCGGTGTGATCTACATAGCGGTGGCTTTGACCTCCTCATTGCTGGTCCCGGCCAACGTGTTGAGTGATTCCGATGGCCCGTTGCTGGAAGTGGTCAAAGAGGGTTGGCCGGGCTTCCCGCTGTGGCTGTTCGCGCTGATCGCGTTGTTCGCGGTCACCAACTCCGCACTGCTCAACATGCTCATGGCTAGCCGATTGGTCTACGGAATGTCCAACGAACGCATCCTGCCTACCGCATTTGGTCTGGTGCATCCGTTCCGCCGTACCCCATGGGTTGCGATCGTCTTCACTACACTGCTGGCACTGCTGCTGGTAGTCACCGGCGATGTCGCCGACCTCGGCGGCACCACGTCGTTGTTGCTGCTCTCTGTCTTCACCGTGGTGAACATCGCGGTCCTCGTGCTTCGCAAGGACACGGTGGACCACAAGCATTTTCGGGTGCCCACGTTCATTCCGGTGCTGGGCGCTATTACGTGTGCGTACTTAGCTAGCCCGTGGTCGGGCAGGGACGCTGAACAGTACCGAACCGCGGTGTATCTATTGCTGGTCGGCATCGTGCTGTATGCAATCAACTATCTGTTCACGCGTGACCGCGCCAGCACGGCCGCCCGAAGTTAGAACAGCAACTTCCGAAAGGTCGCCGAAGACCGGCAATTTACATACCTGAGTATGGTATGTTCTGACTATGGTAGCGGAGCGACTTACTTTCAGCCTTCCCCAAGAGGCAGTCAGTACTGCACGGAGGGCGGCCCAGAAAGAAGGTGTCAGCCTTTCTTCGTGGGTGGCCAGTGCCATGCGGGGAAGGGCTGAGCTTGCCCAGACTAAAGAAATCCTTGATGAACTCATCGCGGAATCAGATCCACCTACGGCCGAAGAGCTCGCGTGGATGGGAGCGGCTCTCTCGCTTGCGCGTAGAGCAAATTCGAGCAAGGCAGATTCGGCGGAAGAGGTTCGGGCGGCTTGATCGTTGTTTACGACACCGGTGCGCTTATTGCGGTGGAGAAGTCTTCTTCAGTTATCCTCCGGCTCGCTCGCCAGGTTGCTGATGCCGGCCACCAGCCCTCAATTCCTGCTGTGGTGGCTGCTCAAGCCTTGCGCGATCCGGCCCGACAGATACGACTCGTGCGATTTCTTCGTGCTGCGAAGATCGCACCCTTTACCGGTGAGACAGTGCCGCGGGTGGGCCGCATTCTCGCGCTAAGTAGAACCAGTGATGTCGTGGATGCGGCTGTTGTCGATCTAGCGCACCGAGTCGGTGCATTGATAGTCACTAGCGATCCGGGTGATATTGGCAAACTTGTAGAAGCCATGAATTGGGGCATACCAATCCTCGCGTTGTAACTGTGGGCAATGCGACGTATCGAGGTATCGACCAAGACGTCGCCGAGCCAGCCGGGGCTTGGCGTGAGTAGCATCACGCGTGCGGCTGCGCCTATCTCAGCTATCCGCATGCCAATCCTGTGGCACATCGTGCCGCCCATGTCCATGTATTAAGGAGAAGATCGTGTCTGCACCCCGTGCGCTAGCCGTGTCCACCACCATAATGGTGCGTGCCGGCACAACCGCGGCGGACGCGAGCGCCGCGGCCGGCGCGAAGGCGAGTGGTCCCGACGCGATCATCGTGGTGCGGGAAGTCGACGGCGGAGTGCTGCGCGACCTAGCGTGGGCGCCTGAGGTCGATACCGAGGTCGAGCTTGCGGCGGCAAGCTCCGATGACGGGCGTGCCGTGATCCGGCACTCCTGCGCTCACGTTGCGGCCCAAGCTGTACAGCAGCTCTTCCCCGGCACCTTGCTGGGCATCGGGCCGCCGGTGGAGAACGGCTTCTACTACGATTTCTTGCCCGAGCGGCCCTTTACGCTTGAGGACCTGGGGCGCATCGAAGACCGCATGAAACAAATCATCAAGGCCGGCCAGCTGTTTTCCCGACGTGTCACCACGGCAGACCAAGCCGCCAAAGAGCTCGCCCATGAGCGCTTCAAACTCGAACTCATCGATCTCAAGTCCACAAGCGACGACACCGAATCGGCCGCGGAAGGCGCATCGGTGGAGGTCGGCGCCGGCGAGCTCACGATGTACGATAACCTCGACGCCCGGTCAGGCGAACGCCTCTGGACGGACCTGTGCCGTGGCCCGCACGTGCCTACCACCCACTTCATTCCGGCTTTCAAACTAATGCGCACAGCAGCTGCATACTGGCGGGGGAGTGAGAAGAACCCACAACTACAACGGATTTACGGGACCGCCTGGGAGAGTAAAGACTCGCTGAAAGAACACCTCCGGCTGTTGGAAGAGGCGGCTAAGCGGGATCATCGCAAGCTTGGTGCCGAGCTGGATCTGTTCAGCTTCCCCGACGAGATCGGTTCTGGGTTGGCGGTGTTCCATCCCAAGGGCGGGATCATTCGTCGAGAGATGGAAGGTTACTCCCGGCAACGCCATCAGGACGCGGGATATGAGTTCGTGAACTCGCCGCATATCACCAAGGAAAACCTTTTCCGGACCTCTGGGCACTTGCCGTACTACGCCGACACAATGTTCCCACCCATGGAGTTCGAGGGCGCGAACTACTACCTCAAGCCCATGAACTGCCCGATGCATAACCTGATTTTCAAGGCGCGGGGGCGGTCGTATCGTGAGCTGCCGTTGCGGCTGTTCGAGTTCGGAACGGTATACCGCTACGAGAAATCGGGCGTGGTGCACGGCCTGACCCGGGTGCGTGGCCTGACCATGGACGACTCGCACATCTACTGCACGAAGGAGCAGATGCCCGGCGAGCTAAAGACCTTGCTTGCTTTTGTGCTGGATCTGCTGCGTGACTATGGCCTAAACGACTTCTACCTCGAGTTGTCCACTCGCGACGATTCGCCGAAGTTCATCGGCGAGCCCGAGCAATGGGAAGAAGCGACGCAGGTGCTGCGGCAGGCCGCCGAGGAGTCCGGGCTGGAGTTGGTGCCCGACCCCGGTGGCGCCGCGTATTACGGGCCCAAAATCTCCGTCCAGGCCAAGGACGCGATCGGACGCACCTGGCAGATGTCGACCATTCAGGTCGACTTCAACCAGCCACAACGCTTCGAGTTGGAGTACCAGGCCGCCGACGGTAGCCGCCAACAGCCAGTGATGATCCACCGGGCGTTGTTCGGGTCCATCGAACGGTTTTTCGGAGTACTCACCGAGCACTATGCCGGCGCCTTCCCGGCATGGCTGGCGCCGGTTCAGGTGGTGGGTATTCCCATTGCTGACACTCACATCGATCACTTGGACGCCTTTGTGGCGCAGTTGCGCGGCCACGGTATTCGGGCGCAGGTGGACTACGCCGACGAACGGATGCAGAAGAAGATCCGCACCGCGCAGCAGAACAAGATCCCGTTCATGGCGATCGCCGGTGACGAAGACGTGGCGGCAGGCGCGGTGTCGTTCCGGTACCGCGATGGCTCGCAGCGCAACACGGTTCCACTGGCCGACGCAGTTACCCATGTCGTGGATGTGGTGCGTAGCCGCGTCAACGTGGGACCATCGGCGCAATGAGTGGGCCGGACATGTCGTCTGATGGACAGCCCGGTGGGGTCGATCCCGCCGGGCTGTTGACTACGGCAGGCATAGCCGACGACATTCATCGGCTATGGACACCACACCGCATGGTTTATCTGCGGGGTGAAGGCAAACCACGTGATGACTCCGAATGCCCGTTCTGTCTAATTCCCAAACACCCAGATGACCAATCCCTCGTGGTCGCGCGCGGCGAGTTGGTTTACGCCGTCCTCAACCTCTATCCGTACGCGGCGGGTCATCTACTGGTCTGCCCGTACCGGCACATCCCTTCCTACCTCGACCTCACATCGGCTGAGCTCATCGAGTTCGGCCAATTCACCCAGGCCGCCATGCGCACCCTGCGGGCCAGCAGCGGCTGCCACGGCTTCAACGTCGGCATGAATCTGGGTGCGGTTGCCGGTGCCGGTATCGCGGCGCATCTGCATCAGCACGTGGTGCCCCGGTGGGCCGGCGACAGTAATTTCATGCCGATCGTCGGCCGTACCAAGATGCTGCCAGAGCTACTCGGCGACACACGTGAGCGGCTGGCCACCGCGTGGGATATCACGGGATAGAACTTCGCCTCTAACGGCTATTGCCAGGAGTTATCCGTGGGCTAGCTATGGCGTGCGCGCATCCACACTTCCGGCTCATGTTCGGCCAGGGGGCCGACTTTGCCATCGGGGCGCCTACGAAATCGAGGATCGGTGACGCGACGTGGGCTGGCCGTCGGCGCGGCTTGCGCTCGGATTTCCGACAGCGACAAAGACGGGTCCACGCCGGGCCTGTCGGGCGCGCCGAATCTGGCCCGAGCGATGGCGGGTAGATCGCCAATCGTAATTGCACGAACTGACGACGTTCCTCGTTTGTGAGTTGCTCAACCGGCCGAATCTTTCCGATCGTTTGGGCGTAGTGGCACATCAGGCCGAAGTCGGCCATCGGCGCGTCGCTGTGACCTCGAAGACCAACCCGTGGAAAGGTTCCTGGACCCTGCCAGTGTAAATCCCGCGCCTGTCGGTGCCACAGATCGAACTCTTCCGGATTGTCGGTCTCCACCGCGGCGAATATCAGGGCCGCATCTGGATCGGTGTGGGTGACGTGCACCGGTTCGGAAGTGAGCTCCCGGAGGCCGTCGACAGCGTCTTCTAGGGTGAGGTATTGGCAGCGGTGTGCACTCCACCGCTGCTCAATCCCGCCAGCTGCCGGAGTCGCGACGAACTGGTTTCCGGTGATGGGATCGAAAAAGGCCGAAGCTTGCGCGAGCTCAAGCTTCGGAGCTGCCACCACAAGTGTGAACGATGCGGGCATACCCAAGAAACTAGCCGGTCGATGCCGCCGTTGTGCCAATTTCAACCAGAAGCGGCGGCGAGGCCTAGACATAGCGCGACGTGCGATTGCTAGCCGACTCCATGCCTGGACCCGCATTCCCGGTAGGGTCTGCGCTGTGTTGTCTGAAGTAGCGCGTGGCCAGGTCAATCGAGTGCTGAGACTGCCCGCCGCCGGGTTGGCCCGGCTGGGCGTTACGCCGAACATGGTGACCCTTGCGGGTACGGTCGGCATTGTTGTCGTCTGCTGCACCCTGGTCCCGCGCGGCTACGTCTTCTGGTCGGTCTTGGCGCTGGGCTTGCTTGCGCTCACCGATCTACTCGACGGGGCGATCGCTCGCTACACCGGCCGTACCAGCACGTGGGGCGCGTTCCTGGACTCAGTCTGCGACCGGATCGCCGACGGCGCGATCTTCGGCTCGTTTGCCTATCTCCTGGCCACACAGCACCGATTCAGCACCGCTGCCGGCGCGATCGCATGCGTGGTTACCGGCGCGGTCGTCTCCTACACCAAGGCCAAAGCTGAGAGTCTCGGATTCAGCTGCAACCTCGGACTCGCCGGCAGGGCGGAACGGCTCATCCTGGCGGGCATCGGTGCGCTGTTGAGCTCGGCCGGGTTAGAATTTGCCCTCGACATTGCGGTGTGGTTGCTGACCGCGCTGGCCCTGTTCACGATCGCGCAGCGTTGTTTTACGGTCTGGCAGCAGGCCCGCGATCAATCCACGCAGTCAGCAACGTGAGCAGGCTGGCCGGGAGAGCGTCTGCGGCCCTGTACACCGCGGGGTGGCGCGCGGTGCGTGCGCTACCGGAACCGATGGCTCAAACGGTATTCAAGCGGGGGGCTGACCTCGCGGTGCGTCGCAATGGCTCGGGTGTGCGACGACTGCGAAGCAACCTATCGCGGGTACTGGGTGCCGGCGCGGATCCAGCGGAGCTTGAGGAGACTGTCACGGCAGGCGTGCGCTCCTATGCACGCTATTGGCTGGAGGCATTTCGGCTGCCTACCTGGTCCACCGAACGCATCCTCGACCGGATGCGCATCAGTAATGCACATCGGTTGTTCGATGCTTACGCACGTGGCGATGGCATGATCGGTGCGCTGCACCACTCCGGAAATTGGGACCACGCCGGGGCGTGGGCATGCGCCTCCGGGCTACCGCTGACCACAGTAGCGGAACGGCTCAAGCCCGAATCGTTGTATCGTCGGTTTCTGGCGTATCGGGAAGGGCTGGGTATGGAGATTTTGCCCGCCACCGGCGGTGCACAGGCGCCGCTGGATGCGCTGACGCAACGCCTCCAGCAAGGGCGTGTCGTGGTCTTACTGGCCGACCGCGACCTCTCACGCCGTGCCGTGGAAGTGAGCTTCTTCGGCGGAAAGGCTCGTATGCCTGCAGGCCCGGCGCTACTGGCACTTCGGACGTCGGCGCCGCTGATGGTGATCTCGTTGTGGTACGACGGGCCGACGCTGTGCGCTGACTTTCAACCACCGATACCCATACCCACCACCGGCAGTACCCGTGACCGGATTACGCAGATAACGCAACAGATGGCCGATGGCTTCGCCGCTGGCATCGCGGCGCATCCGCAAGACTGGCACATGATGCAGCGGCTGTGGCGCGAACCCGACAAGCCCAGTGAAGCGACGTCTGCCTCGGCTTCGGGGCGGTGACGGCGATGTCGAAACTCCCCGAGATAACTCGCGAATATGTAGCTAGCGGCCGTGAGCGCCGGTTGCGCATCGGCATGGTATGCCCGTACGCCTTCGATACTCCGGGTGGCGTGCAGGCGCACGTCCGTGAGCTAGCAGCGGCACTGTCGGAGCTCGGCCATCATGTTTCGGTGCTTGCTCCGGTTGACGACGAAGCGGCCGTTCCCGACTGCGTAGTCTCGCTGGGGCGCACCATCGCCTTGCCCTATAACGGTTCCGTAGCCCGGGTGGCCTTTGGGCCACTGTCGTTGGGCCGAATCCGGAGATGGCTGCGCGCCGGAGCGTTCGACGTACTCCACCTGCATGAGCCCGCCGCGCCCAGCGCCTCGATGCTTGCGTGCCTGCTGGCACGCGGTCCAATTGTGGCGACATCGCACGTTGCCAAACACCGCTCCAGGACCGTAGCTGCCGCTCATCCGGCGCTGCAGCCGCTGTTGGAAAAGATCACCGCCCGCATAGCGGTGTCGGCGTTGGCGCGGCAGTTCCAAGTGGAGCATTTCGACGGCGGCGGGGTAGAGATCCCCAACGGGGTGGCGGTGGCCAAATTCGCTGCTGCCACCCCGCTGCCCGGCTGGCCCGGAGCCGGCGGCGCGGTGGGCTTCTTGGGCCGCTTCACCGAGCCGAGAAAAGGATTCGGCATACTTCGCGAGGCCTTCGCCGTAGCCGCGGCACAGCGGTCCGAGCTTCGTTTGCTTGTGGCGGGGCCAGGCGATCCAGCAGCCGCGTTGACCGGTCTGGCCCCGTCGGTACGTGAGCGGATAACCATGCTCGGCTCGGTCTCCGAGAGCGACAAGGCCCGGATGCTGCGAAGTGTGGATGTCTTCGTCGCTCCCAATACCGGCGGTGAATCCTTTGGCATGGTACTTACCGAAGCTATGGCCGCTGGATCATGTGTGCTTGCCAGCGACCTTGACGCTTTTCGACGCGTACTTAACAGCGGCGTTGCAACGCAGCCGGGCCAGCGAGCAGGTGAGCTGTTCCGGGTTGGAGATTCGAGCGACCTGGCCGCCCGACTGGTGGCTCTCCTCGACGATTCGAGCCGTCGGTCGCAGTTGTCGGCACAGGCGCGCGCGGTGGTGTCGCAATTCGACTGGCCGGTGGTGGCCGCTCAGGTACTGGAGGTCTACGCGGGCGCTATCGCCGCGACCGCTGTGTACGTCGAACCCGAAGACGACGCCGAGGTCTATACCGCCGAGCGTCAGCTACCCCTGGAACTCGCTCAGCGCCTGCGCGAATAGGGCAGTTCGCTCGACCAATTGTCGCACCTAGTTGATGATGTCTCCCAGTGTCATGCCCTTGGCATAGGTGAGGGTGCGGGCATACGGCCCGAAGCCCAAGCCTTGGTAGAGCGGGACGGCGCCGGGTGGTTCGGATGGCCCTGCACTGGATACACGAACCCCTGTCTTCCGCCGGCCTGACGCAGGGCATGCATTGCCGCCAAACACACCGCACGGCCTAGACCTTTGCGCCGGAATTGCGGGTCAGTTCCGACCGGCTCCAGTTCACCCACCCCGTTCCGCTCGTCCAGCCAGATCAGACAGTTGGCGACGAAGCGGCCGTCGGGCGCCTCAACAATCCAATCCAGGTCTGCCCGGTAGGGCCACGCGGCCATCACGTTGCGATAGCTGCCCTCGGTGACCGAGAGGGGTGCCAGGCCGTCCGGTGCACAGCGACCCGGCCAGCTAAGTCCTCTTCACCACGAACTGGCCGTGCTCGGTAGCCCTCGGGCAGCACTTGTTGCGGCAGTTCGTCCAGCGGGTGAGACATATACCAGTGGAAATGCGGGCTGTCTTGGTGCATGTATCCGCGTCGTTCCAGCGCGGCGATTAGGCGTGTTTCGGCGTCTAGCACCGTGACCGTCACTTGGGGTGCCTTGGCAACTCCGGAAAACCAGTCGAGCACTGTGGTGGCCACGTCCGGTCGGGCTGGATCTACCAGCAGCGCCAGGCTGTCGGGCAACTCGGCCCGGCCCCACGCAACGACCACACCGTCTACCTCCCACAATGCAGTCGGCCATTCCGATTCTCGCCCGAGGTGTTGGTTGCGCTGCCACGCCAGATCACCAATATGACAATGACTCGCTGGCGACCAGATCCGCTGCGCCAGCCGCTGCATGGCACGCAGATCCTCCGGGCCGGCATACTGCCGCATAGTCGCCGCGGTCACAAGACGATCTTGCTATGCCGGGGGTGGGTACGACCATACTGGTTGGGAAACGAGGTACACCGCGATCGTGCGCTTGTGGCAAAACGCCTGGCAAGAGCTTATCCCGTTCCTTGACTACGACGTCGAAATCGGCAAGGTGATCTGTTCCACGAACGTGGTCGAGATCCTCAACGCCCGGCCACCGGCGGGCCGTGAGAGTAAGAGGCCACTTCCAGACCGAGCAAGCGGCGCTGAAAATGCTTGTAAGTTGTCACCCGATCGTTAGACCCGACAGACCAACTGCGCGGATAGCGACGATGAGGTCGA
>JBGTNI010000074.1:0-1872 GCA_041743105.1 Mycobacteriales bacterium
CCTGCTCGGCGATCCCACGAGAGATTTCCTCCCGATCGGCCTCGGTCAACATCCTGCGCATACCCACCCGGTGGCTCCTGTCGGTTCGGTTCACCGACGATCTACACCAAGATCAATTGCTTCCACCGGTTGGGATCAAGATCTTCTCGTTCCTTCCTGAGAAGCTCGCCTTCTATGAAGCAAACGGATATGCGAAGCTCGGTGACGCCACGAAGACCGCCGCTGCCGCTCGGCGCGCACTTCAGCTCTATGATCCGCGTGAAACTACCGAGCCCGCACTAGTTCAGCTCGATCACGCCACAGCCCTAGTCCTGACCGGAGAAGTCGAAGCGGCCTGCTCAGTGGCTACCACCGCCGTGACCGCGCCGAATACGTATCTAGGTGTCACCGTTTCGGGACGCGCCAGAGAGTTCGACAGAATACTTGGCGACGGGCCGAACAACGCTTTCAATGATTGGCGCGAGCAACTTCGCCTGGCACTAACAGTGCCCGACAGACCCAAAATTGAGTCATGAAGCGGACGTGAAACTAGTGCTAGGTGAGCGTGAACTGCTGGAGCAGTACGTAAGCAGTGGAAAGCTGATGCAGCTCGCCACTCTCGCATCCGACGGCAATCCGACTCTGTGTCATGTCTGGTATAGGGTCGATTTCTCGCCCGACAATTTGTACTTTATCTCACGAGATGACCGACAACACTCCATCAACATTCGATCTCACCCGGCCATTGCAGGCGGAATCGTAACAGTATCATTGGATCAGCTCGGCCAGCCCGTCCGAGGGGTGACATTCTCTGGGCAGGCACGCGAACTGCCAACCGAGGGAATCGACCAACAGATAGCGGCATTCATCGAACGGTGGCCACTCGCGGCTGACGCAATAGACGCGACAAGACTGGAACGACGGGAAACCTCGGTTAGGCTGTATGAGATATCCATAGACTCGTGGGTCCTATTCGACGAGCATAATTTCCCTGCAGAGCCGAGACGGCAGGTTCCCGCAATCTAGCCCGGCGCGGTCTAAGCCCAATGCCTCGTAGCGCGGCATTGGGTCCACACCTGGTTGAACACCCGCTGTCCGACCGTCGCCGGCCAGACTGGCGGCTTGATGCCTGTCGCGGTGATGGTGGGGGCCGCGACGCTGGATGCAGACAGCCGTTGTTGTACGCATCCAGCTATCGACATCAGCGCAGCCCATCAGCGTGAATTGCTCTTATGCGTAATGGGCGCCGTCGACATGAGCGGCAATCAGCCAACCAAGGCGATCTACGCTCCGACTCGGGTGGCAGTGATAGCGCTACTGAACGTTGCCGCTGTCACCTGCCATCGGAGCCGCCAGCCGCAGGGTTCTGGTGGCCGCGTCGTGACCCCGAGCCCGAGCCGGCGGTGCGGGCGGTTGCGTCGTACGGGCAGGACCCGGGGTTCCTGCGGCGGGTGCGGGTTGCGGGGGGCTGGCACACAGTGGGTCTGGAAGCCGCGCATCCCGACTGCACGCCGCCGGCGCCGTGGGCGGAGTCGGGTCGATGTTGGGCGCAGGTGGATCACCCTGTCGTGGACGTGACGGTCTTCCTCGCGTGGCTCGACGGCGATGGTGCCGAAGTGGATGCCGCACCGGATGCTCACCAGAACAGCCGATGATCCCTCCAACCCGCGGGACCGGCGGTGCAGCTCTCCCCGAAGCCGCCGCCGGTCCCGCGTTCCACGACGACCCGCCGCTCTTGTGGCGAACGGTCATCGGCTGGCTCAACAGCGGGGTCACCCGCAGAAGCGTTCAACGCAGAGGCAGGCATCGACGGCCCCGCAAACAGCGGACACACCCGCTGATCGGCGGTCCCGGACATTGACCAGCAGCACCTGCAGCGAGGGAGCCCGACGC
>JBGTNI010000075.1:0-3195 GCA_041743105.1 Mycobacteriales bacterium
TTCATTCTGATTAGTAAGTCAGTGCTGTGTGAGTCTGTTCACGAAATCTGTGTTCACGAAAATCGCCGGCCGCCAGCAGTGACACAGGAGCTGTACGAGGACATGGCAAAAAAAGACGGGGCCATCGAAGTCGAGGGCACAGTCAATGAAGCGCTACCGAATGCGATGTTCCGTGTCGAGCTGGAAAACGGTCACTTGGTGCTCGCGCACATCAGCGGCAAGATGCGACAGCACTATATTCGTATCCTGCCATCGGATCGAGTAGTGGTCGAACTCTCGCCGTATGACCTGTCCCGAGGCCGTATCGTCTACCGCTACAAGTAAGGCAGCAGTCGTGAAAGTTCAACCAAGCGTGAAAAAAATCTGCGACAAATGCCGCATGATTCGTCGTCACGGGCGAGTCATGGTCATTTGCGATAATCCACGTCACAAGCAACGACAAGGCTAGATCATCCCACCAGTAAGTCCGGGCCGGCGTTCCGATGCCTTGCGTGCTAGCCGCACGCGGCGGCTCCCGCGGCCTGGCAGTAACCTACTGGTGGGCGCTGTAAATAGTAGGTTCATGGTTGTTAAGGAGAAAGCCCAGCTATGGCACGTATCGCCGGTGTAGACATCCCACGCGACAAGCGCGTGGAGATCTCGCTTACCTACATTTTTGGCATCGGACGTGCCACTTCTAAGAAGGTGCTGGCCACTGCCGGAATCAATCCTGATACTCGCGTCATCGGACTCAGCGACGATGAGGTGAATGCGCTGCGAAAAGCCATCAACGACCTCGACATCGTCGTCGAAGGCGATTTGCGTCGCGAAGTACAAGGCTGCATCCGCCGTAAGGTGGAGATCGGTTGCTACCAGGGCATTCGGCACCGTCGTGGTTTGCCGGTGCGAGGTCAGCGTACCCACACCAATGCTCGTACCCGCAAGGGCCGCAAGAAGACAGTGGCCGGTAAGAAGAAGGTCGGCAAGAAGTAAAGCCACCACGCTCACAAGGAGACTCGTTAGTCATGGCCACTACCCGCGGTGCGGCCACCAAGGTTCGGCGTAAAGAGAAGAAAAACGTCAGCCACGGTCACGCGCACATCATGTGCACGTTCAATAACACCATCGTCTCCATCACTGACGTGGACGGAAACGTGGTGGCCTGGGCTTCCTCGGGCCAAGTGGGCTTCAAGGGCTCGCGTAAGTCGACGCCGTTTGCCGCGCAGATGACTGCCGAGGCGGCAGCGCGTCGGTCTATGGAGCACGGCATGCGCAAAGTGGAGGTGTACGTCAAGGGTCCGGGTTCGGGCCGCGAGACGGCAATTCGTTCGCTGACTCAGGCCGGCCTTGAGGTCGCTTCCATCTCGGACGTGAGCCCCACCCCGCATAATGGTTGTCGCCCCCCTAAGCGTCGGCGCGTCTAGTTTCATAGCGGCTTTACGATTCGGCGACGACAGTCGCTAGACAAGTAGGGTCTCCTGACCTGGGAGTGAGTTATTTCCAGGTCGAGTTAGTAACAAACTGCTCAGTCTCGGCGTCAAATGGTGGTCGCCGAAGTAGCTCAATAGGGAGAATTCATGCTTATCACGCAGCGTCCCACGCTCACCGAAGAGAAGGTGAGCCCCACCCGTTCGCGTTTTGTGGTCGAGCCGCTAGAGCCCGGCTTCGGCTACACGTTGGGCAACTCCCTTCGCCGTACCCTGCTCTCCTCCATTCCTGGCGCTGCCGTCACCAGTATCAAGATCGATGGCGTGCTGCACGAGTTCAGCACGATTCCTGGCGTAAAAGAAGACGTCACGGAGCTGATCTTGAATCTCAAGGAACTCACTGTCGCGTCGGAGTCCGATGAGCCAGTGACCCTTACGATCAGCAAGCAGGGCCCGGCACACGTCACCGCCGCCGACATCAACGCGTCGTCTGGCGTCACAATTGCCAATCCGGACCTGCACCTTGCCACTCTAAACGACAAGGGCCGCCTCGACGTGGAGCTCTCCGTTGAGCGTGGTCGTGGTTACGTCTCGGCAGTGCAGAACAAGCAGCCCAATTCTGAGATCGGTCGCATCCCGATCGACTCGATCTTCTCGCCCGTACTTAAAGTGACGTACAAGGTCGAGGCCACCCGTGTCGAGCAGCGCACCGACTTCGACAAACTGATCGTCGACGTCGAAACCAAGCCAGCGCAGAACCCAGCTACCGCGGTCGCCTCTGCGGGTCACACCCTGGTGGAGCTGTTCGGGTTGTTCGGCGAGCTGGACGACGAGGCCGAAGGTATCGAAGTCGGGCCCTCGCCCGTGGACGCCGCCATGGCCGCCGATCTCGCGCTTCCGGTCGAAGACCTCGACCTGACGGTGCGGTCGTACAATTGCCTCAAGCGCGAGGGAATTCACACCGTCGGCGAGCTGCTTTCGCGCAGCGAGGCCGATCTGTTGGACATTCGTAACTTCGGCGCGAAGTCGATCGACGAAGTTAAAGCCAAGCTAGTCACGATGGGGCTGGCGTTGAAGGATTCTCCTCCCGGATTCGACCCCGCTAAGGCGGTGGAGAACTACTCCGAGGATTCCGAGGACGTTGACGAAGCCGATTACGCCGAGACCGAGCAACTGTAGACCGTCGCTTGAGACTTTAGAAATTATGTAGCAACGAAGGAGTTTGCGTCATGCCCACGCCTACGAAGGGTCCTCGCCTCGGCGGCAGCCCGGCCCACGAGCGGCTCATGCTCGCCAACCTCGCTACGGCGTTGTTCGAGCACGGTCGCATCACCACCACCGTGACCAAGGCCAAGCGGCTGCGTCCCTACGCCGAGCACCTCGTGACCTTTGGCAAGCGCGGCGACCTGCACGCCCGCCGTCAGGTGGCCAAGGTCATCCGCGACAAGACGGTGATCCACACCCTGTTCGCCGAGATCGGACCGCGCTATGAGAACCGTCCGGGCGGCTACACCCGCATCACCAAGATCGGGCCCCGCAAGGGCGACAACGCCCCGATGGCGGTCATCGAGCTGGTCGAGGCGCTAACCGTGGCCCAGACGGCGGTCGGCGAGGCCGAGCGGGCGCGAGGCACCCGGTTCGTCAGCGGGAGAGGCAGCAGCGCGGGGGAACGCACCGCAGTGGCTGCCAGCTCCAGTACGGCTGCGGCCGGGGAAGTCGAGGTGCCGGCCGAGGGCGCCGGCGAGGGGGCCGACAGCGAGCCGTCGACCACCCCGCAGGTCGCGGTCCC
>JBGTNI010000076.1:0-29419 GCA_041743105.1 Mycobacteriales bacterium
GTCTGGTGTCGGCCGCCGGCGGGAGCAGCACCACGCTCGATGGTCGCCCGTTCACGCTGCGCGAGCGGTCGCTGCTGTCGGCGGTACCGGATGTCGCCGATGAGCTAGCCGAACTGGTGAGCTCGCTGGGCGATCCCGCCGAGTACGCGGACGCCTGATCGCTCAGCTGTCGCGTTGAAAAACGCCGTGTCGCCGCCGAAAGGATTAGTGTCCTAGAGCAGACTCTTGGGAAGCTCAACGATTCGACGAAGTCCTCGGCAGAACAAAGCGAGTAACCCCATGGCCGTATACGCGCCTCATCTACTTCAGTTGCCTCCCGAGGCCCTCGAGGTCGGGCAGGTGATCGTCCTTGATTGGCATGATGGGCCGCGCGAGGGATTCCTGCGTTTGAAACAACCCTTATCGTGTTGGTACTACCGCTTGTATGCTGAGGCGCGGCGAGAGGAAGAACCGGACGACCGTCTCTACCTGTTCGCCCTCGCACCCGACGATACGCCGCAGCGACTCATCAGCGCGCTCGCCGAACTGGAACTTCCTGAGAAACGACTGTGGGTGCCAACGTGGCGTTTCTCTAGCGAGGAGGCGCGGCGAGTAGCAGACCAGGCGGTCGCTGCACTTATCTCAGAGATCGAGGATCCCGTACTGCTTGTTCGTTCTGTCGACCTGCTACAGCTCCAGAAGTTGTGGTTACTCGTTTCGTGAACGTTCCATACTCCGGATCAATGGCTGAGGGAAACATAAAACTGAGCGAGTGATTTGATGACGTCATGACTGATCGATTCGACGCTGCAACGCAGACGATGATGCAGACCAATCAAGCCAACTGGGACGCGAGGACTCCTGTCCACGTCGAGAGCCAGTTCTACGGTCTGGACGGAACGAGGAATCCGTTCTACTGGTTCGCCGAGTTCGAGTGGGAAGACCTCGGCGAGCTGACCGGGCGCGATGTCTTGCATCTGCAATGTCACCTCGGCACCGAGACCATGGCGTTTGCCCACAAGGGCGCTCGGACGGTTGGTGTGGATTTTTCTGCCGAGGCCGTGAACCAGGCTAGGCGCATAGCTCAGAAGGCCGAGGTCGAGGTCGAGTACGTGCGGTCCAATGTCTACGACGCCGTACATGCCCTCGGCGAGCGTCGGTTCGATGTGATCTATGCCGGCAAAGGTGCTTTGTGTTACCTGCCCGATGTGAATCGCTGGGCGGCGCTGGTGAACGAACTGCTACGACCAGGTGGTCAGCTATACGTGGTGGAGTTTCATCCCATGCTCGTAGCGCTTGGCCCGATTTTGCACCAGGCTTCTGACCAGGAGTTGCTGCTGCGCCACGACTATCTAGAGGGCGGGGGGGCGCAGAAACACGAATCGACATTTACCTACACGGATGGTCCGGCCGTGCAGGGTGCAACCGTGGCCTACGAGTGGGCACATAGCATCGCAGAGGTGGTTAATGCCCTGATCGAGGCAGGCCTGCGGATCACCCGGTTGCGGGAGACGGACAGGATTCCCTGGGGAAGGTGGGAAGAGATGGTCCCAACCGACAACGGGTGGTGGCGATTGCCGGATAGCGCTCCCCGGCTGCCGCTGCTGTATGCGCTGCGCGCCAGTAAAGAGAGTTGAACTACACCTGTGGCCGGCGACCGGTCGAGTCCGGCAGCGGTATGACGCCCACGTTCACTTTGGCGGCTACGCTCACCAGCGCGGGATCGGCCGTCGCCAACTTTTCCCCCGTGGTTGTGGCCAACGCCAGCGCGAAGCAATCGGCAAGCGAGATCGCGCAGTCGCTCCTGCGGTAGTGCGTTGCCCGCAGTTTTCCCACTAGCTCCGCGGATTGCGCATCGACTGGTTCGAATATCAGCCCGCCGATTTCTAGTAAACTCAGCTGCTCCCGGATCGTCGGCGAGTCGAACCCTCCCGACCTTCCGAGCACATCGACGGTTTCCGCTAGGTTGACGACGCCGATGCGGCAGATCTCGTCCGCGCGAAGCAGCTGTTCAACCTTGTCCCGTGCGGGCTCGTCACGCAGAAACGCGACCACCGCGAAGGCGTCCAGAACAGTCACTAGTGGTCCTTTGGGTACCGGCGTTGCTCAGCCGCGGCGTCATCGGCGCGGGATATCGCGCGCAACTGGTCAGAGTCCAGGTTGCCACCCGCGAGCGAGCCGGCGGCAGCCGAGATGGGGTCAGCCGGTACGGGGTGCAGCACGATCTCGTTTCCCCGGTCTTCCAGTACTAGCTGTTTGGTCTGCCACCGTCGGCGGATCTTCGCCGGAATGGAGATCTGTCCGCCGCTTGAGATTTTAGTTAATGTCATGAAATTCATGCTAGCACGTGAAAAGCTCGATACTTCATGAAAATTTGCATAGTTCATGATGATTTCACCTCGGCCTGTTTTTATCCGAGAAATTGCTGGTTAGGGCGTGACATTTTTGATGGCTAGCACTCAGATAAACTGTTGACTAGCCTGCGGACATCGGGCGAGCCGAGGTGTTAGCAGCGATAGTCGACATGCTTAGTCCAGTAGTTCATCCGTGAGGCGAACAACTGGACTAAGCATGGCTGGTATCTCTGCATCGGGGCGCGAAGAGCTGGCTAGCATGCTCGGAAGAGGAGCGCGGCTGGTCACAGTCGATGAAGTCTCATCCGCACTGAGCGGATCTCGGACCGCCTCCGCCAAACGGCTTGCCCGCTGGGCGTCCCTCGGATGGCTACGTCGAGTTCGACGTGGTCTCTACCTCCCGGTCCCTCTCGAGGTCGAGAACCCAGCTGAGTGGACGGAGGACGCCCGCTACCTCGCCGACGCGGTCTGGGCGCCTTGTTACTTCACCGGATGGACGACGGCGAACCATTGGGATTTCACGGAGCGGGTGTTTCGGACAACCATAGTGAAGACCACCCAGCGAGTGCGTCGTTCCACCGGACAGCTAGCCGGTCACGACTATCTCCTCGCGCATGCGCAGCCGAAAGAGTTGACCTGGGGTCTGAAAACGGAGTGGCGCCACGACCGTCGGCTTCGTCTCGCTGATCCGGCACGAACCGTGATCGACGTACTAGTTGATCTGAGTCTGTCGGGAGGAATCAGGCTTGCAGCCGAGATTCTCGAATCCTACTTGCTCGATCACCCGGGAGATGTGTTGATCGATCGACTGCCGAGATCCGGGCGTTGCGTGGCGAGTGGTCACTCGATGTCCATGTCATCGAGAAGGACTACGTGCACCCGTACCCAATCTAGGGCGGTCACGGACAACACCGTGGACGAGAGGTGGAAAGCTCCCCGCACGATGACGTCCTGGCGGACTGGAGCTTCGCTTGAACTCATTCGATTCGCCGGGGCGAACCGACTCAAAGTCGAGATCGACTACAGAGCAGAGCGGGGGCTCCGAGGGTCTCGACTGGTGGAGCCATACTCGCTCCGGCATAGCCACGATGGTGATTTGTTGCTCTTCGTACTGAATGACCACCATCAGCTGCGGTCATACCGAGTGGATCGTATTGCCGGGGTCAACGTAACTCGCCAGTCGTTCGCCCCGAAGTTCGTCGTGGAATTTTGATCGATAAACGCCTTTCAAGGCCGCTCGGCAGACCGCATCAAAGGGGTGCGCATCAGCTAAGGAGCTGGCGAGTCAACGCTATGGCCGCATCGGGGCTGTCGGCTGGGTGAAGTAGCCCACGCCCGGTTCGCTGTAGGAAACGGCGCGCTTCGGCATCTTCGGTAAGTAGAACGACTGACCTTCGTGCTTTTACGGCCAAAGCGATCTCCGAAAGCGTGCCCGCTTCGGCGTCGCCGCAGGCAATCACGACATCGCTTGACAACACGTTGATGTTGTTGCGAGCGCTCCCCATTCCGGTCACTATGGCGATATCTACGGCATCTGACAGCTCCTTCGTGTCAGATGCGGGCAGGATTCCTATCACCAAGCCGCCGGCTTGTTTCGCGCCGATACTTACCGCGTTCATGACACCGGCGTTACGGCCGCCGCTCAACAACACCCAACCTTCGGCAGCTATGAGAGCCCCCAGCTGCTGGGCCCATACCGTTGCTTGAAAAGTGGCGTTCTCGCCACCACCCATCACACCTATGACTGTCCGCCGCACGGCGCTCAGGCTACTACGAGTGGGCAAGCTATCGGCTGGCTTGGTAGCTCGCGCTGGGTTCCAGGCGGGGATTGTATTCCGCTGCCGTGGATGCTCCGGGCGTGTGAGATTGTCACAGGCAGTCGCTAGATTAGATAGCGGACCTTTGCCCCCTGTCATCTAGGGGTACCACCTCATCTGGAGCGACACGGCGCATGGCTGATCGACCTATCTCACCTTCGGGGACTCAAGCTTCGGGGGCACAAGCGTCGGGGGCACAAGCGTCGGGGACCCGTTCTTCAGGCAACCTGGTGGTCCACGGCGCACGCGAGCACAACCTGCGCGACATCAGTGTGGAACTGCCGCGTGACAGCCTGATCGTCTTCACCGGGCTGTCCGGTTCCGGTAAGTCGAGCCTGGCGTTCGACACCATCTTTGCCGAAGGGCAACGCCGCTACGTGGAGTCGCTGTCGGCCTACGCTCGGCAGTTCCTGGGCCAGATGGACAAACCCGACGTCGACTTCATCGAAGGGCTGTCCCCAGCTGTCTCCATCGACCAGAAATCCACCAACCGAAATCCGCGCTCCACCGTCGGCACCATCACCGAGGTCTACGACTATCTGCGGCTGCTGTTCGCGCGAGCGGGAACGCCGCACTGTCCCAAGTGCGGCAAGGTCATCAGCCGGCAGACTCCCCAGCAGATCGTGGACCGTGTGCTCGCAATGGAGGAAGGCACCCGGTTCCAGGTCCTCGCCCCGGTGATCCGTGGCCGCAAGGGTGAATATACGGATCTGTTCGCCGAGTTACAAGCCAAGGGTTACGCGCGGGTCCGGGTGGACGGCGTGTTGCACCCGCTCACCGAGCCGCCCACTCTCAAAAAGCAGGAGAAGCACACCATCGAGGTGGTGGTAGACCGGCTAGCGGTGAAAGATAGCGCGAAGCGGCGGCTCACCGATTCGGTGGAGACAGCGCTGCGGCTGGCCGACGGACTGCTCATCCTGGAGTTCGTCGATCTCGATGACGACGACCCACAGCGGGAGCGCACGTTCTCCGAACACCTGGCCTGTCTGGACGACGATCTATCGTTCGAGGCGCTGGAGCCACGGTCGTTCTCGTTCAACTCACCATTTGGCGCCTGTGGAGAATGCTCCGGCATCGGCACCCGTAAAGAGGTGGATCCCGAGCTTGTGGTGCCCGATGACGAGCGAACCCTTGCCGAAGGCGCTATCGCTCCATGGTCGACCGGGCACAACGCCGAATACTTCGTGCGACTGCTCGCGGGCCTAGGGGACACGTTGGCATTCGATGTGAAAACCCCGTGGCGAGCGTTGCCCACCCGCGCGCAGAAAGCGATTCTGCACGGGCATGACACTCAGGTTCACGTCAGCTACACCAACCGGTACGGGCGGGAACGGTCCTACTACGCAGCGTTCGAAGGGGTAATCCCGTTCCTGGAGCGTCGTCACGCGGACACCGAGAGTGAATACAGCCGGGAACGCTACGAGGGCTACATGCGCGACATCCCGTGCCCCGGCTGTCACGGCGCCCGGCTGAAACCAGAAGTTCTCGCTGTAACCATCGCCGGACACACCATCGCTGAGCTCTGCGCGCTCTCCATTGCCCAGTGCGCAAACTTCCTGCGAGATATCGAGCTCGACCAGCGTCAACGGCTGATCGCAGAACGCGTCCTCAAAGAGATCACCGAACGGCTGGCGTTCCTGCTCAACGTGGGTCTGAACTACCTGTCGCTGGATCGTCCGGCGGGCACCCTCTCCGGCGGGGAGGCGCAGCGTATCCGGTTGGCCACGCAGATCGGCTCCGGACTCGTCGGCGTGTTGTACGTGCTGGACGAGCCGTCGATCGGCCTGCACCAGCGAGACAACCGACGGCTGGTCCAGACGTTGCTGCGCCTCAAAGAGCTGGGCAACACGTTGATCGTGGTCGAGCACGACGAAGACACCATTCGTGCCGCCGATTGGGTGGTCGATATCGGCCCCGGCGCCGGCGAGCACGGCGGGAAGGTTGTGGTGTCGGGTCCAGTGTCGGAGCTGCTGTCCGCCAAGGACTCGCTCACCGGCGACTACCTCACAGGCCGCGCTCGCATCGAGGTGCCGGAACGTCGCCGACCGGTCGACCCCAAACGGCAGTTGGTGGTGCGCGGCGCCCGTGAGCACAACCTGCACGGTATCGATGTGGCGTTTCCGCTCGGGTGTTTCATCGCGGTCACCGGCGTCTCCGGCTCCGGCAAGTCAACTCTGGTCAACGACATCTTGTACGCGGTGCTGGCCAACACCATCAACAAAGCTCGGCTGGTGCCCGGGCGGCACCAGCGTGTCACCGGACTCGACCAGCTCGACAAGGTGGTGGGCGTCGATCAGTCACCCATTGGCCGTACTCCCCGCTCCAACCCGGCCACCTACACCGGTGTCTTCGACCGAATTCGTAAGTTGTTCGCCGAGACGGTAGAAGCGAAGGTTCGTGGGTACACGCAGGGTCGGTTCTCGTTCAATGTCAAGGGCGGGCGCTGCGAGGCTTGCACCGGGGACGGGACCATCAAGATCGAGATGAACTTCCTGCCCGACGTTTACGTGCCGTGTGAGGTCTGCAAGGGTGCCCGATACAACCGCGAAACTCTGGAAGTGCATTTCAAGAGCAAGACGATTGCCGAAGTGCTGGACATGCCGATCGAGCAGGCGGCCAACTTTTTCGAGGCCGTGCCCACCATCCATCGATACCTCAAAACGCTGGTCGAGGTGGGTCTGGGCTATGTGAGGCTGGGCCAGAGCGCTCCTACGCTGTCGGGAGGCGAAGCCCAGCGCGTCAAGCTCGCCACCGAGCTGCAGAAACGCTCGACGGGTCGTACGATCTACGTGCTGGACGAGCCCACAACGGGGCTGCACTTCGAAGACATTCGCAAGCTACTCGGCGTGCTCGACCGCCTCGTGGCCTCGGGCAACACCATTGTGGTGGTGGAGCACAACCTCGACGTCATCAAAACCGTGGACTGGGTGATCGACATGGGGCCCGAGGGTGGCAATCTCGGCGGCACAGTAGTTGCGCAGGGCACACCCGAGCATGTTGCGACGGTTGCCGAGAGTTACACCGGCCAGTTCCTGCAGCAGGTGTTGGCATCCCAGGACGCTGTGTTACCCAGCAACACCTATGACGCCGTTCTAGCAAACACGGCCGAGGGTGGACGGAACAGTGAATGAAATGTTGACCAGCAGAATTCGGGCTACTGTAATTTCAGGTGGCTCATTGGAGCAACTGTGGCACGTGCTTCATGACTTCAAAGAGGCTGGCGGGGAACGGGCGGATGCCTATTCGGCGCTGGAGAAGCTCAAGAGTGAACTCGACGCGCCGGAGGAGGATTTACTGCTCGAAGCTATGGACTGCGTTAATGGCTTCTGTAATGTTAGCGATCGTATTTGGGTCAAATAATTCAGCGCAGAGGCACGCACACCGTGACGCAGATCGATATTCGGAAGCCAGTCACGGTTTCGTGCGCGGGCGGCGTCCTCCGGTTTGACCCTGATGGCCAGGTGACGCTCCTCGGCGCGGGCTCCGAATGCAGCGTCGCTGCGACCGGTCTCGAACTCAGTAACCTCGTCGAACTCTGGTGTGGGGAGAGCTGGGCGTGTTTCATCGGCTTGGAAAGCGGAGAATTGTGGTGCGCGTGGCCTTCGACCGAGAAGATCGCTCATGTCTCACAGGAGGCGGTGTGGTTCCGAGGTGAGTACGAGCGGTTCGGATTCCGCTTGATTGATGGCTGCCCGGTAATCTCGTGACGCGCTCTATCTTATTGGCTATTCACAACGTAATCGATGAGTTCCTGACTGATCGCTGCGATATAGACAAGCTCCAAGGGCGGCTCGGCGCGAATGCATCTTCGCTCGATCGAACTTTTGGTGACCTCATTGAGGAGCTGCAAGGACTTGATGGTGACCTCGAAGAAATTCAGTTCACGATGCTTCGCGATGAGCAGCGCCCAGCGGCGATCCTCAGACTAGAAAGAACCCAGGAGCTACTTGCGGCAGCATTATGCCGTTGTGAGCCAGGCGCGGAGTAGTAACCACTGCTCTGACACCTTGATTTGTCTCTCATCTAGCAAGTGGACTAACCAATGGACTAGAATGTTGCCATGACTCAGGTCGGCATACATGAGGCGAAAACCAACTTTTCTCAGCTCGTCGAGCGCACGCTCGCCGGAGAGGAGATCGTTGTCACTCGCTCGGGCAAACCTGTCATCACGTTCGTTCCGGTGCAAAGGTCTCATAGTCCCCGGCTAGGGTTCGCGGCTGGGGAATTTGAAGTGCCTGACGATATTAACGAGCTTCCCGAGTGGTTTGTGGCGGAGTTCGAAAAGTGAAGATACTTGTTGATACGCAGGTTGCGCTCTGGATGGCGGTCGGATCGAAGAAGCTGAAAGCTTCGACGGTGAAGCTCCTCACTGGGATTGATACCACGCGTTTCTTCTCAGCCGTGAGTGCGTGGGAGATAGCGGTGAAGTGGCGGTTAGGGAAACTTCCACTGCCTGACCACCCCCGGATATGGGTGAGTCGAATGATGAAAGAACTGGCGCTGGAAGCCCTGCCGATACTGCACGCTCATGTCGTTCGCACGGCCGACCTACCCGACCATCACCGAGACCCGTTCGACCGGATTCTTATAGCGCAAGCAAAAGTTGAGGGAGCCGCTGTGGCCACAGCGGACAAGCTATTGCGCAAGTACGACATCGAGGTACTTCCCGCCGCATGACGTTTGACCGGCACCGAATAGCGATTGGAGCCGACGTTGATCTGGATACCCACCCGCGGGTAGGCCAGCGGCTGGCCTCGAACGGCTGGGTCGGCCCCGTGCTTGCGGCACAGCAATAGATCCCTGCCGTCGTTCTCGTCGTCTCCGCCGGGTTCAAAACTCCAAGTGAGTCATAACCAGGGTTGTGTACAGCGAACTTTCAGTAAAGCCTGCGTCGGTTTCTTCACCGACGTACATGTCGAGGTGCTTCGCCCCACCGAGGCCCGGAGTGAACTCGTCTCGGATTTCCCAGGATCCCGCTTTGAGGCGTCGGCAAACGGCGTCCTCCGGTTTCCCGCCCTCTTCTAATGTTCCGCAATCGATTAAACGCACCTGACTGCCCATTGGCACACCGTCAGCCGCCGCCGATCGGAAGGGTTCGAGTTCGCGACCGATGCTGTCACGTGGCGCAGTATCGAGCCAGTACCCAATATCGTATGACCAATTCAGATACTGGCTGGCGTAGGGTCCCGTCGTTATACGACCAGACCCTTCTTCTCGGGCGGCTGCGACGAAACTGCTCGGGTACTGACCTAACTCGGCGTCACCGTTGTCGCAACCTTCCAATCGCGGGCAACCACGCACCACCTGGCGAGCACCGCCGTGAAATGACTCCACCGGCGTGTAATACACCGTCACGCGCCAACCGCTAGATCCTTCCATCACGTCGTTACCAACGGAGTCAGCCGCCACCAACGTAGTAGACACCACGATGACGGTAGTCCACCGCCAGAGAGTGTGACTAAGCTTCCACGACCGAATCACCCGCCAAGCGTAGGTCGGCGGGAGCGAATTTCCTCGATCGGAGGAACATTTTAGATACACGTATCGCCTACCAAGGCGTGTGTGAGGTTGGCGTGGTGGGCGGTTCCACCATGATGCCCGCGCGAGAGCTGGACACTCGCTACACACAGCTGGGAATAGGGCATCACCGATGCGGCAATATCGTGCTGCCCCACGACTACAACACTAAGCGGATCTTGACCCTGGACAGCCATTGTCGAGCCGTGGAGCCGTGGAGCCGAGACCCTGTTTTTCGGCTCCTGCCTACCGATGGCTGAAATAGCTCGGCTCGATGTGCCGTAGCGGCCGGGTAACTCTCGCCGGCGGCGCAGCTGAACGCTGGCAGTGTGTGCGTATGACTGTCGGCTTGTCTGTGGTGCCAGCGGCGCTATGCTCTCGTGGTGCTGAGCATCGACTGGGGATCCGTACCCGAATGGCTCGCCGGTGCTGGTGCTCTTGTTGCGCTGCTCTTCGCCTGGTCGGCGGTGCGTGCCGCACGCGCTACCAGTCAGCAGCACGCAGCGCAGATTGATGCACTAGAGCGCGCAGAGGCCGTTCGGGACGAGGAGCGTCGCTCGCGATACGCATCCCGATTCGTATGTTGGATAACGTTGGATGGGAAAGCCGATCGGCACCCTGCTATAGGTGTCATCAACTCCAACGAAGTGCCGTTGTATCACGTGAACATATATGCGGGAACATCGCTGGGAGCGACGTTCGCCAGGTACAACGTGGTGGGCCCCAGCAGTGGACGTCGGATTCTGGGTCGCCCTACCCGGGCAATGC
The DNA here is from genome assembly GCA_041743105.1 of Mycobacteriales bacterium. Taxonomy (GTDB): domain Bacteria; phylum Actinomycetota; class Actinomycetes; order Mycobacteriales; family QHCE01; genus QHCE01. Next base: position 10,436 of record JBGTNI010000076.1, read on the forward strand.
AGAACGTGCTGCCCGTATGCGACGCCGGAACCTTGCTCGATTCTGGAGATCTCTGGGTGGCGATGACCTTCCGCGATCCTGCTGGTAACTGGTGGTGCCGAAGTCCGACGGGTCTATTGCTGTCGGCGGACAGTGAGCGCGATGCGAACGAGATCTGTCGGCAAGAGATGTGGTCAATGTAGTGCGATCACACGGCCGCAGATGTGCCGAACATTCGGCCAACATAGGCGAAAGCTCCTTTCTGTGGCGATTGGATGTTTCGACGTTCCATCGACAGGCGCTCTTCAGCTGGGGATGTCTCGGTCAGATGCAGTCCTCGGCGCGGTGACACGGCTCAACCGGTCGCCCAGGTCGTGAATGTAGTCGAGTAGTTCGGGCGGGGAAAGCACCTCGAAGCTAACGCCGACCGCGCTTAGCGCCATAGTCGGCCAGTACAACGAGTCGGACGTCATCCGCAGCAGGCATCGTTCGTTGCCGACATCGGTGACGGTGCACCAATGTCCGACGTGGCCGCGCACCACAGCCGCGGGGGCGTCGACCAGTGCCTCGATGGAGTAGGCCGTTGGCAGGTTGTCGATCCCAGCCCGTACGAATGCCGCGGCGTCGTCGCCGGGCAGCTCGCGTGGTCGGAAACGCACTCCAGTGTTGCGGGGGCTCTCCATACGGTCTAGCCGAAAGCTTCGCCAGTCGTGGCGGGTGAGGTCGTAGGCGACCAGGTACCAGCGACGACTGAGTGAGACCAGCCGGTGCGGTTCGGCGTGACGGGCGGTGGCTTCGCCGCCTCGTGCCGTGTAGTCGAATTGCACGCGCTCGCTGTCTCGACAGGTCTGGGCGAGTGCGGTGAGCGTGTCGGGATCTATGGTGGACCCTGCGCTGCCCCACGTCGCAGGCACCGTCATCGCTCGTAGCGCGTCAACCCGCTGTCGCAGCCTTGGGGGCATTACCTGCACAACCTTGGTGAGCGCACGTGCCGAAAACTCCTCGATCCCGGCGATCATGCCCTGCGTTGCCGCCTGAAGTCCTACTGCTAGGGCCACGGCCTCCTCGTCGTCGAGGACCAGTGGAGGTAGCGCCGTTCCGGCGGCGAGCTGGTATCCGCCGTCGAGGCCGCGATTCGCCTGGACCGGGTAGCCCAGCTCTCGAAGTCGGCCGATGTCGCGGCGCAACGTGCGTACCGAGACCTCGAGCCGCTCTGCCAGCTGTGTGCCCGGCCAGTACCGCTGCCTCTGTAGCAAGGACAGCAGGCGCAGTGTCCTGGAACTCGTGTTGGCCACGTTATTTACTTTTTCACAGTTCAGGTCAAGAAGTGACCGCTTCTGCTCGTAGCGTGGTTTCTACAACGTTCACATGACAGAAAGGCCAACACCATGACCGCAACGGAGACCATCGTGACCGCCGAGCGCACCGACCTCTTGGAGACCCTGGACAAGCACCGCTACTTTCTGCGCCTCACGGTCCAGAACCTGACCGACGAGCAAGCAGCAATGTGCCCAACCGCGAGCGAGCTTTGCCTGGGCGGCTTGATCAAGCATGTCGCCGCTGCCGAGCAGCAATGGATGGACTTCGTTCTTGGCGGCCCCGAAGCGATGGGTGGAGCGGAGTACTGGGAGGTCGAAGACTTCAAGAACGAGTTCCGCATGTTCGATGGCGAAACACTGGCCGCACTGTTGGCGCGGTACGACGAGGTCGCATGCAGGACCAGCGAGATCGTTGTTGCCCTGCCCGATTTGGATCTCTCTCACCCGCTACCGAAAGCGCCGTGGTTTGAGCCGGGAGCTCGGTGGTCGGCGCGCCGTGTCCTGCTGCACATCATCGCCGAGACCGCGCAGCACGCCGGCCACGCCGACATCATTCGCGAGACTATCGACGGCTCGAAAACCATGGGGTGAAGCCACGCTCAATAGCGAGCCGCGCTTCCACCGAATTGGGCTCTGCGGAATATGTGCAAGACGTTCAGCTAATTTCGTCGACCACGAGTAACATCCTCGGCACAGCCCGCGACGTATCGGTAGCCGTGGACAGGCTGTTGCCGCGGTGATTCCACCCTGGCAGCACGATGTTGTGGAGGTCGGCAGATGGCGGGCATGGCAACGAGATCGGCGGGGGACATCGAACCTGCGACGGACATCGCCAATGCGACCTGGCGGATTTCACGTCGCGGCGCGATCTGCTCAACGGTGGGCGTCTGTGTAGGCGCGGTTGCTGTAGGGACCGGCCTGGCGGCATGTGGCTCTGGCGACTCTGATAGCAAGGGAGCCGATGACAGCGCCGCCGACGATGCCGGTGGGCCGGCGCCACTGCAAGGAGCGTCGTTGGCAAAGCTTGCCGATGTACCGGTCGGTGGCGGCGTGCTCGTTACTGGGGCGGGCGGGCTTCGCGTGATGCTCACGCAGCCATCGGCGGGGATCGTCAAAGCGTTCGACGCTCGCTGCACGCATCAGCGGACGATCGTCGCCGAACCCGCAAACGGGATCATGACGTGCCCGAATCACGGTTCGCGGTTCAAAGCCGCCGATGGCGCCGTGGTGCGGGGTCCCGCGACGGCGCCGCTGGACACCATCGCGGTACGAGTCCGCGGATCCGAGATCGTCACCGCCTAGCCCGTGCCGCCCTTACCCGGCCCCTGTTTCCTTCGAGGGCCGGGAGTTTGTCCGGGACCTGCAAAGCCTGGACCACCGGCAGGGCTAACTCCCGGTAGGGCGCTCCTGGTTGGCTGGCTTGGTGCGGGGTGTGAGGACCGTGTGCCTGCGATGATGTTGGTCTGCCACCTGTCCCACTCCGGGACAGGAACTTTCGAGATGGCCCGCGCCAGCAGCGAAATCATCCGCTTCGGCTGTGCGACGCTCTGTGAAGGCAGGTTTGGAACGAACAGGTGATGAAATTCTCCTAGGTCATCATTTGACAGTATGGCCTGGCGAACTAAGCGTGCCGCGGCCCTTCCTTTCGTCCGGACCATGACGTGCTCCCATATCCGTCGACGACACCACGCCTCTTGAGGATTCTGAGCGTCTAATTGCGCAATACGAGTAACCGGATACTTCTCCTGCTCGGCGATATCGGTCGCGCTGACGGCCAAGTCGTAGTCGAATCCCCCAGAAAGGTCCAGCCCGCCGAGGAACAGCGGGCCGGCTTCCCTATCGGCCAGCAGACCGGAGAGTGTCGCTTTCACTCGAGCAGCGTCGATGTGCCGGTCGGCTCCGTCGACGGCCAGCAGATACACGGTGGATTCCAGGCACAGTTCGCGTAGCTGCTGGATGCCTGCCTCGTCGCCTGCCAATGGCCGGTGGGCATGTACGTCGGCCGCGAACTGCCGATGCGCGTTCAGCTGCGCGGCGTCGCGGCCATGCTGGGACACCAGCAGTATCTGCGTCTTGCTGAGGTTCCAGTCTCCGAATTTCTCCAGGACGACAGCATCACCCGATGCCGACAGGCCGGGAGATCCATCCGGCGCGCGTTCACCCACACCCAACAGCCAGAGTTCGTGGTCGGTTCCTGGTGCTACGTGCGGCACAGCACCGTTGAGGAATAGCTGGAGTTCCCGCACGTGGTCGGCGCGCTGCTCTGAGGTTAAGGAAACGAAGGGGTGCGTCGATACAATCGCCCCGGCCGAATCCGCAGGCAGCGTCGGGTCTATGTCGACATGCGCAATCGCCACATAGGCTCCCTTCGGGGACGCCAACCCTTCGATGCTGCCCGATAGGCTTATCGCGTGCCCGATCCTTCCACGTACCGTCCAGCGGCGCGCAGTATTCCGGATTCTCCTGGGGTGTACCGCTTCCGGGATACCCGCGGGCGCGTTATCTATGTCGGTAAGGCCAAGAGCCTTCGGTCCCGACTGAATTCATATTTCGCCGATCCTGCCGCGCTACACCCCCGTACCCACCGCATGGTCACCACTGCCGCGAGCGTGGACTGGGTCGTGGTGAGCACCGAGGTAGAAGCGCTACAGCTGGAGTATTCCTGGATCAAGGAGTACGACCCCACGTTCAACGTGCGCTACCGCGACGACAAGAGCTACCCCAACCTTGCGGTCACGGTGGGCGAGGACTACCCACGGCTGCAAGTGATGCGAGGTTCAAAGAAAAAAGGCGTGCGGTACTTCGGCCCCTACGCCCATGCTTGGGCGATCCGGGAGACCCTGGACCTGCTGCTTCGGGTGTTCCCGGCCCGCACGTGTAGCGCTGGTGTGTTCCGGCGCGCACGGCAGATCGGTCGGCCATGCCTGCTGGGCGATATCGGTAAATGTTCCGCGCCGTGCGTCGGGCGGGTCAGCGCCGATGAGCATCGAGCCATCGTGGACGAGTTCTGCGACTTCATGGCCGGTAAAACCGACCGCATGATGCGGCGGTTGGACCGCGAGATGACTGCCGCTGCCGCACGGTTGGACTTCGAACAGGCCGCCCGCCTGCGCGATGACGTTGCGGCGCTTCGGCGAGCGATGGAGAAGCAGGCAGTGGTGCTTCCCGACGGCACTGATGCCGACGTCGTCGCTTTCGCCACCGATCCGTTCGAGGCGGCGGTGCAGGTCTTTCACGTTCGGGGTGGGCGGGTACGCGGCCAGCGGGGTTGGGTGGTGGAGCGCATCGGCAACCACAGCGACAACTCCGGTGTGGGTGAGCTGGTGGAGCAGTTTTGCCTGCAGATCTACGGCGGCGCGTACGAACCGGCTTCCGGCACCGCGTCCGAGACGGCCGGTGGTAACGAGGCGATCCCGCGTGAAGTACTGGTGGAAGAACTACCGGAGGACGCCGACGCTCTTGCCGAACTGCTCAGCGGGGAGCGGGGTTCGGCCGTGACACTTCGGGTGCCGCGTCGCGGCGATAAGAGGTCGCTGTTGGAGACCGTGCGCCGCAATGCCGAACAGGCTTTGGCGCAGCACAAGCTCAAGCGTGCCAGTGACCTCACCGCTCGTTCGCAGGCCCTGTCCCAGTTGCAAGAAGCACTAGGACTCCCCGATGCACTGCTGCGCATCGAGTGTTACGACATCTCCCACATCTCCGGCACGGATGCGGTCGGCAGCATGGTCGTTTTCGAGGACGGCATGCCCAGAAAGTCGGAATATCGTAAGTTCGCGCTCCGCGATAGCGGACGCGACCATGGGTACGGTGCGCTCCGCGACAGCGGACGCGACCATGGGTACGGTGCGCTCCGCGAGAGCGGACGCGACGGTGGGTACGGTGCACTCCGCGAGAGCGGCAACAAGTCGGGTGGCCATGACGACACCGCTGCCATGGCGCAAGTGCTGCGCCGTCGGTTCAGCCGCTTCGCCGAAGTTAGAGACGCCGAAGCTAGGGACGCCGAAATTAAGGATATTGCGACCAAGGACTCGTTGGCTGAATCAGCTAAGCCGGGTATCGATCCCGCCACCGGTAAACCACGGTCGTTCGCTTACCCGCCGAACCTGATCGTGGTGGACGGCGGCGCTCCTCAGGTAGCGGCGGCGGACGAGGTGCTTGCCGAACTCGGCATTACCCAACGTGAGGGCACCGAATCTAAGGGCGCAGGTGTCGCGCTGTGCGGTCTGGCTAAACGGTTAGAAGAGGTGTGGCTGCCAGCCGAGCCGTTCCCGGTGATTTTGCCCCGCAACAGCGATGCCCTATACCTGCTGCAACGCATCCGTGACGAGGCGCACCGCTTCGCGATCTCGTTTCACCGCTCTAAGCGTTCTAAACGGTTGACGGCGTCGGAGCTGGACGACATCGCAGGTTTGGGGCAGGCGCGCAAGATGGCCCTGCTGCGGCACTTCGGATCGGTGCGCCGTCTCAAGGCGGCAACTGCCCAGCAACTCACTGAGGTGGGTGGTATCGGACCCGCCTTGGCCGGCAGTATCGTGGCCGCATTGTCTGGCAGTGCGATTGACAACACGGCTACTAACCTGGAGATCGGCGGACGCGCGTCCGCCGATCGGGCCACCACTGACGGCGCGACTCCACCGCCGCAACTCGGAGCGTGACACCGTGAGGAATCAGGGGGGACCCAGACCACCGCGGATCGCGTTACGCTCGTTCGGGTTCAAATATGGGATGCCCAAGGCCGCGCATTTCGTAGTGGACATGCGGTTTCTGCCCAATCCCTTCTGGGTGCCGGAGCTGAAACCCTTCAACGGGCGCGATGAACGCGTTCGCGATTACGTACTTGGCCAGGCCCGTGCCGTGGACTTCTTGACATGTTACGTCGAGATGATCAGTGAGCTCGCGGAACGTTATCGGCGGAAAGGTAAAGACGAAGTGATGGTTGCTGTGGGCTGCACCGGGGGTAAGCACCGAAGCGTAGTGGCGGTGGAATTCATGACTGCGCTATTGACGCAGCGGGGCTATGGGGTCACGTCCGCGCACGGCGATCTGGGACGCGAGTGAGCTCGCCGGGAGCAGCATCGAGCTCAGGAGTGGTGCCGAGTCCGGGTGCGGCTCCAAGTAAGGCAGACGCGAGCACGCAGACTCGCCGGATCGTAGCGTTTGGCGGCGGCCATGGTCTCTTTGCGACGCTTCGTGCGCTGCGTCGGCTGAAACTGGACGATTCCCCCGAGCAGCCTATGGAGATCACCGCTGTGGTGACGGTCGCCGACGATGGCGGTTCCAGCGGCAGGATTCGCCGCGAGTTCGACATGCTTCCGCCCGGAGACCTTCGCCAAGCGCTGGTGGCGCTGGCTGGAGAAGATAGCGTTTCCGCGAGGACAGCTGCCTTGTTTCAGCATCGTTTCGTGGGTCACGGCGAGCTGGGTGGTCACGCGGTGGGAAATCTGCTGCTTGCCGGGCTCACCGAAGTGACGGGGGCTACGGTGGCTGCCTTAGCGCAGGCTGGCCGCATCCTGCACACCTGTGGCGAGGTGTTGCCGATGTCTGCATTGCCGCTACAGATCGAGGCGGAAGTCCGAGGCGTCGACCCGGCTGAACCCGACGCGCGATCGCTCGTTCGCGGTCAAGTGGCGGTGGCCACGACGAAAGGGGTGGTGGAGCAGGTGTGGCTCTCACCCCCGGAGCCGCCGGCGTGTCCGGAAGTGCTGGTCGCTGTCGCTGCGGCTGACTGGTTGGTCTTCGGCCCCGGATCCTGGTTTACCAGCGTGCTACCGCATTTTCTGGTGCCAGAGCTACGGGCGGCGATTGCGGCTAGCCGCGCCTCTCGATTGTTGACGCTCAACCTCACTAGTGACGAGGAGACAGTCGGCCTATCCACGGCCGATCTGCTGCGCACTTTGCGTGAGCATGCGCCCGAGTTCCGGGCGGATGTGGTGTTGGCGGACCCCGCCGTCGTACAGCCGATGGTCGCGCTGTCAGCCGTGACAGGGGCTCAAGCCCATGTTCGCACTCATGGTCCCGTTGCTGTAGACCCCAGACTGCGGGAGGCCACTCGACTGCTAGGGGCGGAGCTGATGGTGGTATCGGTCGCGCGTAACGACGGGACCGCCCGCCACGCTCCCGCGGCGCTCGCGGCCGCGCTCCGAACGGTCTTCGACGGCGAGTAGCCTGTGCGGCGAATGTTCTGCTGTGTGGTGAATCCGGTGTGGTCGTGAACCGGGCGTACCTACGGCAGATCTGGAGAATCTCAAGCATGCGTGGGTGGTAGCTGTGGCGATGACCGAGGCTGTTAAGGACGAACTTAGCCGGGTGAGCATCACAAAGTCGTGTTGCCGCCGCGCCGAGGTCGCCGCGGCGCTGCGATTCTCCGGTGGCCTGCACATCGTGGCAGGCCACGTAGTGGTGGAAGCCGAACTGGACGCGGGAAATGTCGCCCGCCGGCTCCGTAACGAGATCGCCGAGGTCTTCGGTCGTCCTAGTGAGGTCTCGATGCTCGCGCCCGGTGGTCTTCGTAGGCACAGCCGTTACATCGTGCGGGTCGCCAAGGGCGGGGACGATCTAGCTCGTCAGACCGGCTTGATAGATGGGCGCGGCAGACCAGTGCGGGGACTGCCGCCGCAGATCGTCTCAGCGGGGGTGTGCTGTGCTACGGCGGCATGGCGTGGGGCGTTCCTCGCCCATGGCTCGTTGACTGAGCCGGGTCGGTCATCGGCATTGGAGGTTACGTGCCCTGGCCCCGAGGCGGCGTTGGCGCTGGTGGGTTCGGCCCGCCGAATGGGCGTGGCCACCAAGGCGCGTGAGGTACGGGGCGTCGACCGCGTGGTGATCCGCGACGGCGAGGCGATCAGCGCAATGCTGACTCAGCTGGGTGCGCATTCCAGCGTGTTGGCGTGGGAAGAGCGCCGGATGCGCCGCGAGGTGCGAGCGACGGCGAACCGGTTGGCGAACTTCGACGACGCGAACCTACGCCGTTCGGTGCGGGCGGCGGTGGCCGCCGCGGCGCGCGTCGAACGGGCCATGGAGCTCCTGCCGGACGAATCGGCCGACCATCTGCTCTCGGCGGGACGGCTCCGACTGGAGCACCGTCAGGCGTCCCTGGAAGAGCTGGGTGTGCTCGCCGATCCGCCGCTGACTAAAGACGCGATCGCCGGTCGGATCCGACGGTTGCTGGCCATGGCCGATAAACGCGCAAAGGAACTGGGTGTTCCCGACACCGAGTCCGCCCTCACCCCCGAGATGCTCGCGCAGTAGGGGAACTTGGTGGCGAAACTTGTGCCACCTTATCCCTGTGTTATCTGGCGCACCCGCGTGCAGGGGAACAGGCGGCACAAGTTGTCGCCCTTCTGTCCCAGGTCTACCAGGTGACCTGAGTCAGTTATTCGGTATTTCCTTCTCGAAGTGCTGGATATCTACCGGATCGGTCCAGGTACCGCCCCAGGTCCAGCCGCGATCGGTAAAGGCGCGCACCGCCGGGTCATCGGTTCCCGCGAACATGCCCGCGTAGTTCAGGTTTCTATCCAGGTACGGTGCGCTCTCAGCGGGTTCGGCTTTTCCATCGAGCACGTAGGGGTTGATCAGGGGGTTGACGTCGATAGCCGCGCCGTAAGAGTGTTTTGACCAGCGGTTGGTGCCCGCGACGTTCCGACAGTTAAAGGCCGAGGTGTTGTTAGCCCGGATCGAAGTGTTGTCGTCGGAGCCGTAGTTTTCTACCGTGCTGACTTCCGCGAGCGGGAATCGCATGGTGTATAGCGACTTGAATATTTCGGCAACCTCGCCTGCCACCTTGGCGCTAACCACCAGCTGGCCGTTGTGAGACTTTTTGTCTAGGCCTACGTAACGGACGGTGACCAGCTTCAGCTTGTCCACCGCTAGTGGGCAGCCGGCGCGCCAACTTGAGTCGAGCCGCGCAGCGGTCACGTTGGAGATGGTGGAGGCATAGCCGGGCAGCGAAACCTTCTTGATCTGCTCGGCGAATTCTGCACGAGTCAAGGGCTCAGAGCTGCTTGACGAAGAGGCTTTGATGAGCCCTGAAGAGCTTGGGAGCATCACCGCGGCGGCCATGGTGCCGGCAACCAGCGCTACAGCGACCGCCCCGATACCCAAGAATTTCTTCACACCTGTTGTTCCGTTATTGAGTGGCCGGCACATCGACTCCGCACAGGTACGCAAAAGCTGTGCGGAGGCTTGCCGCGATAGAGTTCTCTAACGACGGACAGTACTAGAACTTAGGCCCTGTAGGAGGGACCACGTGACAATTCGGGTTGGTATAAACGGCTTCGGGCGGATCGGGCGGAACTACTTTCGCGCCGTGCTCGCCTCTGGCGGCGACATGTCTGGTGGTGGCATAGAGATTGTCGGGGTCAACGACCTTACCGACAACAGCACGCTGGCGCACCTACTCAAGTACGACAGCATCTCCGGTCGACTGCCGCACGAGGTGAAGGCCACCGCGGACGAGATCTCCGTGGCAGGTCACAGCTTCAAGGCTCTCGCCGAGCGGGACCCATCGGCGCTGCCGTGGCGTGAGCTGGGAGCCGACATCGTGATCGAGTCCACCGGCATCTTCACCGACGCAACGAAGGCGAGCGCCCATGTCGCCGCCGGCGCCAAGAAGGTCATCATCTCCGCCCCGGCCAAGAACGAAGACGTCACCGTGGTGATGGGCGTGAATGAGAACGACTACGATCCCGCCAACCACACGATCATCTCCAACGCCTCCTGCACCACGAACTGTCTGGCGCCGCTGGCAAAAGTCCTTAACGACACGTTCGGTATCGAGCGTGGCCTGATGACCACGATCCACGCCTACACCCAGGACCAGAACCTGCAAGACGGCCCCCACCAGGATCTCCGCCGCGCTCGGGCCGCTGCGCTCAACGTGGTGCCCACCTCTACCGGCGCCGCCAAGGCCATCGGTTTGGTGCTGCCAGAGCTCAAGGGGAAGCTCGACGGCTACGCGCTGCGCGTCCCGATCCCGACTGGTTCGGTCACCGATCTCACCGCCACGCTTTCGCGCGAGGCCAGCGTAGATGAGGTCAACGGGGCATTCCGCGCTGCCGCGAATGGTCAGTTTGCTGGCATTCTGTCCTACAGCGACGATCCCATCGTCTCGTCCGACATCGTCGGCGACTCGGCTTCGTGTATCTACGATGCGCCGTTGACCAAGGTGATTGGCAACCAGGTGAAGGTCGTGGGCTGGTACGACAACGAGTGGGGCTACTCCAACCGCCTCGTGGACCTCACCAAGTACGTGGGCGTATCGCTGTGAACCTTCCGACGCTGAACCAACTGCTAAGCGAAGGGGTCGAAGGTCAGCGTGTGTTGCTGCGCGCCGACCTCAACGTCCCGCTGCGCGACTCCGTTTCCGGTGGCAGAGAGATCTCAGACGATGGTCGTATCCGTGCCGTGCTGCCCACTATAAGGGCACTACGCGACGCCGGTGCCGTGATAGTGGTCTGCTCCCATCTCGGCCGCCCGCGGCGTAACCTGGCCGCCCCGCAAGGCGGGTCGGACTACGCGGTCGATCCGGCCTACACACTCGCTCCAGTTGCCACTCGGCTGGAGCAGCTGTTAGAGGCCACGGTGACATTCGCGGCCGACACTGTGGGTGCCGCCGCGCAGTCAGCGGTAGCCGCCGCCGGACCGGGCGATGTGGTGCTGCTGGAAAACCTGCGTTTCAATTCTGGCGAAACCAGCAAAGATGCCGGAGAGCGTGAGGCATTCGCATCTGAGCTCGCCGCGTTCGCCGATGTGTACGTTGACGATGCTTTCGGCGCGGTACACCGCAAGCATGCCTCGGTATATGACGTTGCCGCACTGCTCCCGTCCTACGCAGGCGGGCTCGTCGAGCGTGAGCTTTCGGTGCTGCGGAGACTCACCGAACACCCGCAACGGCCATATGTCGTGCTGTTGGGCGGTTCCAAGGTCTCCGACAAACTTGCAGTGATCGAGGCACTCCTTCCCAGTGTCGACACGCTGCTGGTCGGCGGCGGTATGTGTTACACCTTCTTGACCGCGCTGGGTAATGAAGTGGGTGGTTCGCTGTTAGAGCCGGACATGATCGATACCTGCCGTGAGCTGTACAAACGCGCGGATGGCCGGATCGTGCTTCCCACCGACATTGTGATCAGCCGCACCTTCGCCGCGGACGCGCAGACCGCGGTGGTGCCGGTGTCGCAGATTCCGGCTGACCAGCAAGGTCTCGATATCGGACCGGAGACGGTGGCGCGATTTAGTCAGTTCATCGCCGATGCCGCGACGGTGTTCTGGAACGGTCCCGTCGGCGTATTTGAGCTACCGCCCTTTGCCGCGGGTACCCGCGGTATTGCGCAAGCTATTGCCCGCTCGTCTTCCTTCAGCGTCGTAGGTGGTGGAGACTCGGCCGCCGCGGTACGTCAATTTAGCGACGGGAGTGACATAGACATTGCCGGTTTCAGCCACATTTCCACCGGCGGTGGCGCTTCACTGGAGTTCCTTGAAGGCAAGGTGCTCCCGGGGATCGAGGCGTTGGAGCTGGCGAGATCGAGGGGAGAGTCGTAGATATGGCGACAGGCTCAAACTCCACTCCACCGCGTCGACCTCTGATCGCAGGCAATTGGAAGATGAATCTCAACCACCTCGAGGCAATCTCGCTGGCCCAGAAGGTGGCGCTTAGCTTGGATGAACGGCAGCTCACCGATGTGGAAGTCGTGGTGCTACCGCCGTTTCCGCATCTGCGGAGCGTGCAGACGCTGGTGGCGGGGGAGCGGCTGCTGCTGGGTTACGGTGCACAAGACGTCTCGCAGTATGCCTCCGGCGCTTACACTGGGGACGTGAGCGCGGCGATGCTGGTCAAGCTCGACTGCGGTTATGTGGTCGTGGGGCACTCCGAGCGCCGGCAGTACCACGCCGAGGACGACGCGATCGTCAACGCTAAAGCCAAGGCGGCACTGGGTCAGCAGATCACTCCCATTATCTGCGTCGGCGAGGGCCTAGCGGTCCGCGAAGTCGGCGAACATGTGACGCACGTGCTAAGCCAGCTCGACGGTTGCCTTGCGCGGCTGAAGGGTGAGCAGGTCGCTGGACTGGTGATCGCATACGAGCCGGTCTGGGCGATTGGCACCGGAAAGACCGCCACCCCTGACGATGCCCAGGAAGTATGTGCCGCGATTCGGGCTCGCATCGCTGAGCGGTTTGGTGAGCAGGTGGGCGAGGTGGTTCGGGTGCTCTACGGTGGCTCGGTGAAGGCGGGCAGCATCGCAAGCATTATGGCCAAGCCTGACGTGGACGGTGCCCTGGTGGGCGGGGCGAGTCTGGACGCTGAGGAGTTCGTCTCCATCTGTCGCTTCCGCGAACACACCGTTCTGGTGTAGCCCAATGAGTCTGGTGTAACGGGTGAGCCGCGCTCTACCCACGTTGCCGGCCGCCACTGTCATCGTGGTGGCCGGCGGAGAGCCACCAATCCCGGCGGAATTGGCAGGGCTGCCTCCGGACTCCGTGGTGATCGGGGCCGATCGTGGCGTGGCGCACGCGCAGCGACTTGGACTGTCTGTGACGCTGGCGGTCGGAGATTTCGACTCGGTATCGGCCGACGCGCTGGAACGCGCTGCCGCCAACGGCGCGCAGATCCGTCGCCATCGCGCCGAGAAGGATGCCACGGACCTAGAGCTGGCGCTCGATGCCGCTGCCGAATACACGCCGGATCGGGTCGTCGTGCTGGGCGCACACGGCGGCCGGCTCGACCACCACCTCGCGAACGTGCTGCTGCTGGCATCGCCGCGCTATGCCCGGTTGCGCATTCGCGCCCGGATGGGCGAGGCGACACTCACCGTGATCCATCGGGAAGAGACACTTCATGGCAAGCTCGGTGAGCTACTGACGTTACTGCCGATACATGGCCCAGTTTCCGGAATCGTTACCAGCGGCCTGCGCTACCCGTTGCATGGTGAGCAGCTGCCCGCCGGCAGTAGTCGCGGTGTCAGCAACGCGTTCGCCGAAGCCACCGCCACGGTGGCCCTTTCCGCTGGGGTCTTACTCGCCATACAGCCCGAGCGAGTTGTTTAAGCGAGGGTCGCCGGTGGGTATGCCGCTTAGGGGTGCGTTGGGCACCTAGTGGGGGCGGAATGGGTAAATGTGAGCCGCCGCTGCCGCTTCGGGCCGATTAGCGAGCCGTTCCCCCTGCGCTTTGCCGCGAAGCACTCGGCGGAGCTAACCGGTTGCGGCGGAAGGCGTTGATGGCGTCGACGGGATGCCGCACTGCGCCCTGCACCGCAGTGCGCTGGTCATCATTGAGGCCCCTTCTCCAGCCGTAGGCTAGTGCCGCGACTGTGGCTATGGCGCCGAATAGGGTTCGCTCCCGTTCCGCGCCTTCCTCGACCCGTGGTGCGTGGTTGGCTGCCGCGAGCTGTTGGTCGCGCTGGAACTCTTCTTGTAGCTGGCGTATCTCATCGGCGGACAGCGCTTGACCGCCCCGCTGGTCGACCATCAGGTGGTACTTCGCCTCGGCGATTTTCGTTTTCGCGGCGATCGCGTGGTCGCGCGCCTGCTGGGCTTCGCGAAAGCGCTTGAACGACTGCCTGCCATAGCCGTCGGCCACGGCGGCGGCTATGGCCGCAGCGGTTGGGCGCGGATTGCGCCGCATCCACCCGGCGGCTTGATTGATGATCCCCGTGACGTCGCGGAGCGAAGCACCGGCCTGCCGAGCCTGGCCTTGAGGCGTTGGAGCGGTCATGGGAATCCTTTACCGGGCATCGCTCACCGTTGATCTGCGATTCGATCATACCTGTGCCACTTCACGACGATGTGAAATTCACGAACTCAAGCGGGTATAGCTTTACCGACGGCGTGAGCGCGGTCGTAGTAGATGTGAGTTTTCGGCGCGCACACCGCCTACGGTGCGTTGACCATTGTGGGGCAGCAACCGCTGGCACATGCAGTTTATTTCCACAATGTGGGACACGCGCCAGGGTTCGCTGGGTATGGTTGGAGCCATGTCGCCGATACCGGCGGATGACGACGGAGCAGACCCCCCAGTTTCTCCCGAGATGCTTCCCCCAGCCCAAGTCGAACGGATACAGTCTGCCCTAGCGCAGCTAGCAAGGGACGTACGCCAGCGTCGTAGCGCGCTGGCCGCGCTGACCTTCGCGGCGCAAGCCGCCGAGAATGGGGCGGTCACTTCGGGGTCGGGTTTGCCCACTGAGTCAGCTAAGGCAGCCGCTGAGGCGGCAGAGACCGCCCTGCGGGGCACGGTGGAAAAGGTTTCCATAGGGAAAATAGGGAAGACAGGGGGGAAGACCTTCACCATATTGGCGTGTGATCGACCTGGCGAGCTGCCAACCAACCAGTTGCTTGAGGTCTTGGAGGCGTTGGAGCAACGACACCAGTTGTTGATCCGCATTGCCCAGGGCGAGATACCGGATCCTGCCGAACTGCAACACCACCTGGCCGTTGACCCAGACCTACCCTTGGCTACGCCGTGGCGTGGCGCCGCGCCCCGATCATTCGTAAGGGAGCGAGGCGCGGGAGAGAAGCTGCCCGGAGCTCACGGGAGACCCACCCGGCGAGGGGGGCCCACCCGGCGAGGGGGGCCGAGAAAATAGGCGACGTTCAATACAGGCGCTCGTACTACCTATGGCGCGTTGGCTACGCCCTGAGGGAGGAACCGGCGTCCGGCAACGCGCTCGGATGCGCCCGTGCGGTCCAGGTACGGGGTGATGCCGCCCAGATGGAACGACCACCCCGCGCCCAACAGCATGCACAGGTCTATATCGGCGGCCTCGGCGACCACTCCCTCATCCAACATCAGACGAATCTCTTGCGCGAGTGCCGCGACCACCTGTTCCCGCAGCTGCTCCGCTGTCACCTGCGCTGCCCGCTGGTCGGATTCCGCGTCGGATCCGGCGCCGAACACCAGCTCGGGATCGAGCTGGTGCCTACCGTTGCGCCACACCAGCAGCGACGGCTTGCCTAGCTCCACCGCCCGCCGTAGCGCCGGCGACACCGCGAATCGCTGACCGAAAGCACCGTGCAGTGTCTGCGACACATGCAGTGCCACCGGCAGACCCACCAGGTCTAGCAGTTCTAGCGGGGTCATTGGCAAGCCCAGGGGATCGAGTGCATGGTCGGCCGTGGCGGCATCCATCCCGGCGTCTATCGCCGCCAAAACTTCGTTCATACAGCGCAGCAGCACTCGATTCACCACGAAGGCCGTAGCGTCGCCGACGCCCACGGCCGACTTCTTCAGCAGCTTGGCAACGGCGAAGGCAGTGGCCAGCGCCGCGTCGTCGGTGTGCTCGCCGCGTACCACCTCCACCAGGGGCAGCACCGCCACTGGGTTGAAAAAGTGCAGCCCCACCACACGCTCCGGGTGGGAGAGCTGCTGTGCCATCGCGGTCACCGACAGCGACGAGGTATTCGTCGCCAGCACACAAGCTGGGGTCACTATCTGCTCCAGCTCGGCGAAGACCTGGCGTTTGACATCGAGGTTTTCAAACACAGCCTCTATCACGAAGTCGGCATCGGCGAAGCCGCCGCGGTCCAGCGATCCGGTGATCAACCTCTTCACCCTGGCGGCCGCGACGCCGTCGAGACGCTTCTTCTCGACGAGCTTGTCCACGGCGGCATGTGCGCGTGCCACGCCGCTGGTTAGTGCGTCGACGCTGACATCGGTCATCACTACCGGCACCTGGAGCCGCTGCGCGAACAACACAGCCAGCTGGGTGGCCATAAGGCCGGCGCCGACCACGCCGACCTTTCCCACCGGGCGAGCAAGTGTTGCGTCCGGGGCGCCGGCGGGGTGTTTGGCCCGGCGCTGCACCAGGTTGAACGCGTACAGGCTGGCGCGGCATTCGTCCCCTAACAGCAGGTCCGCCAGCGCGGTCGTCTCAGCGACGGAACTGGCGGCGTAGTCGGCCGTGCGTGAGCGCTCCAGCAGATCCAGCGCACGCAGTGGTGCCGGTGCCGCGCCGTGAAGTCTTTCGTCCACTAGCTTGCGTCCCACTAGCACCGCAAGCTCCCATGCCTGGCCCCGGTCGGGCTCTGGGCGGTGCACGGCGATGTCACCGTTGCACACACTCACGGCCCACTCCAGTGAGCGCTCGAGGAAGTCCGCCGGCTCGAACAGTGCATCGGCTATGCCGAGTTGGTGTGCCTGTTGCGGTTTCAGCATCCGGTTCTGACTCAACGGGTTCTCGACGATCACCTTGAGTGCGTGCTCTGGCCCGATCAGATTGGGCAGCAGCCAGGAACCGCCCCATCCCGGCACCAGGCCGATGGAGCATTCCGGAAGCGCGATCGCTCGCGCCCCCGCCGACAATGTTCGGTAATGGCAGTGCAGCGCTAGTTCCAACGCACCACCCAGCGCGAGCCCATTGACGAAGGCGAATGTCGGCACCGAACTCATCCGCAGCCGATTGAACACCTCGTGTCCCAGCCGACCGATCTCCTCGGCCTGTTCCCGTGTCGCCAGCGACGGCATGCCGGTGATGTCTGCTCCGGCGCCGAACACGAACGGTTTCCCCGTCACCGCGATCGCCCGCACCGCCGTGCCGCGCGAAGCGATGTCATCGAGCGCAGCGGCCAGACTGCGCAGCCCCACTGGGCCGAAACTCGTCGGCCTAGTGTGGTCGCGATGGTTATCCAGCGTGATCAGCGCAATCTCGCCATCGAGTCCGGGCGGATGGAGATAACGGGTGAGTGCGTGGGCTACGACTTCATCTGGCATTACCGTCTTAACGTCCGATGCCGCTGCAACGTCGGGTGTCGCGCTCATTGCGGTTCTCCGTTCGTGATCCCGGTTTGCGCGTTCGTGCCCGCGGCATGGACGGCACGGTAGTGCGGGTTCTCCCAGATCACTGTGCCTCCCATACCGAGCCCGACACAGAGCGCCGTGAGGCCATAGCGCACGTCGGGCCGCTGCCGAAATTGGCGCGCAAGCTGCGTCATCAGCCTCACCCCGGAGGCGGCTAGCGGATGACCGATCGCCAAGGCTCCGCCCCAGGGATTCACGCGTGGATCGTCGTCGGCGATCCCGAAGTACTGCATAAACGTGAGGACCTGCACCGCGAATGCCTCGTTGAGTTCGAACAACCCGATATCGTCAATGGACAGGTCAGCTAGCCGCAACGCTTTCTCTGTGCTGGGGATGGGTCCGATACCCATCACGTCGGGTTGGACTCCCGTATAAGCGTGGGTGACCAATCGCATGGCTATCGGCAACCCAAGGTCCTCGGCTGCCATTTCGGCTGCGATCAGGCAGGCGGTGGCGCCATCGTTGAGTCCAGCCGAGTTACCCGCACTGACCCGGCCATGCGGTCGAAATGGAGTACGCAGACCCGCGAGTCCAGTGATGGTTGTATCGGGTCGGGGCTGCTCGTCGGCGACCGCGAGGCCCCAGCCGTGCTCGGGATCTCGGGTGGCAACCGTCACCAGGTCGGGCTGGATCTGGCCATTGGCCAATGCGGCGGCGTACTTGCGTTGGCTGGAGCATGCGTAGGCATCGGCGCGTTCACGGGTGAGCGTTGGCTCACGATCGTGCAGATTCTCCGCGGTTGCGCCCATTACAAGCGCCGATTCGTCTACTAGGTGCTCGGCGACAAATCGCGGGTTGGGGTCGAGGCCTTCCCCCATCGGATGATGTCCCATGTGCTCCACACCACCGGCGATGCCCACCTCTATGGCGTCTAGCGCGATGGCGCCGGCGAGGTTGGTCACGGCTGTCATACTTCCCGCGCACATCCGGTCGATGGCGTAGCCGGGGGTGCTGGGAGATAGCCCGGCTAGCAGCGCGGCACTGCGACCAATGGTGAGACCTTGGTCTCCGGTCTGCGTGGTGGCCGCCAGCGCTACTTCATCGATGTGCCCGTGGGGGAGCGTCGGATTGCGACGCAGTAGCTCGCGGATGCAGCGCACCACCAGATCATCGGCACGAGTGTGGGCGTAGAGGCCCTGCGCTCCAGCCTTGCCGAACGGAGTTCGGACCCCATCGACGAAGACCACATTCCGGGAAGGCTCAGAGCTGCGGGTACGTCCAGACACCGATCGTCCTCTCCGATGCTAGGTCCGCCAGCGGTACTGCCTAGCCGGCTCCATGCTACTCGTCGGTACTGAGCCGATTGTTACTAAGTCAGTCCGTAATTAGCTAATTTGCAGATCAGAAGGCTGCATTTGTCTAGCTACTCACGTTCTGATTATTAGCTGGGTTTAGCGAGATGTCTGAGTTCAGGGCCGCTGCTAGCGGGGCGGCTACGAGCATGACCTGCCAGGGCCGGGCGCCCAGCGCAGACAGCGACACGGCTACCGTGTGCTCATTGGCGGGATCTATCGGCCGCCAGGCCAGCCGCCGGAGCGCATCGGGGGCGAGCAGGTTCTCGCTCGGGATCCGATGCTCCGCGCTCAGCGTTTGCATGGTTTCACGAACTCGCGCGAGCCGGACCGCGGCGCTGGGATCTTTTTCGGCCCAGCGGTAACCCGGTGGCGGGCCATCCGGCGTGGGGGCGGGGCCAGGCAGCTGCTCTTCGGGGAGGGAGCGTGCGGTCCGCAGCGCGGCCAGCCAGACAGACGACAGCCGCCGATGTGCCCGTCCGCCGAATATCGGCAGCGCGAACAGCTGCCGCTCCGTAGTGGGGTCTTCCTGTGCGGCCGCAACGATCGCCAAGTCCGGCAGCACTCGCCCGGGTGCGGTGTCCCGGCGCTGCGCGATCTCGTCACGAGC
>JBGTNI010000077.1:0-6892 GCA_041743105.1 Mycobacteriales bacterium
GCGGCGAACTCCTGCTCCGCCCACGCTAGCTTGCCTTGGGACTGGAGTTCGGTCCGCAGTGCTTTCATCAGTTCCAGTAGTAGCTCCACGTCGAGTGCCGCGTAGTTCAGCCACTCGACGGGAAGCGGTCGGGTGCTCCAGTTCGCCGCCGCGTGTCCTTTCTCCAGCCGAAAACCCAGCAGGCGCTCCACCATGAGCCCAAGGCTGACCCGTTCGAACCCCGCGAGACGACCACCGAGTTCGGTGTCGAACAACCGCGATGGACGCAACCCCAGCTCGGCCAGACACGGCAGGTCTTGACTGGCGGCATGCACTATCCATTCCTCACCGGCAATGGCACGAGCGATCGGCGAGAGGTCGTCAAAGGGCAGTGGATCGATCAGGACGGTGCCGCTGCCAGCCCGACGCAGCTGCACAAGATATGCCCTACCGGTATACCGGTAGCCCGAGGCGCGTTCGGCGTCAATGGCCACCGGACCGGTACCCCCAGCAAGTCGACGTGCGGCATCTGTGAGCGCGGCAACGGTATCGACGGGAGTGGGAGTGCCTTCCCGTGGCGCAACTAGGTCACGAACGGGCAGAGAAGAGGCTTGGGTCACGTTTGTACCGTATCGATATTTAGAGTTCGCGCGGGTAGGTAGCTGTTCTACTGCGGCGTTCCCTGGCGCTTCGGCTGGCTGCGTTGTCGTCGTCGCCCATGCATCCGCACATGGACTCCTTCTCCGCCTTGCCATCCTCGACCAGACAATGCCATCTAACTTCGTCACCTCGCAACGAACGACCTACCCGCGCGAACTTTAGAGGTCCTTGATTACCGAAGCCTATCGCGATCGAGCTCTCCGGGTCCTGCTGGACTGTGACATACCCGGCATAACACGGTTACTGGGCGCCTCCACCTACTCGGCGGGGCTAGTGGGTCGAGTGGTCCGTGCCGGATGTCTCTTCGGTTGGCTTACTGGGCCAGGTACATTGCTGGGGCTTACTCTTAAATTATGACAAATCCGGTGTCGGGGCCCGCGGCGTGGATGCCGCCTGAATCCGCCACGCGGTCAGAGACGGCTCCGGCGGCTGGCAAGAGATCCGTGCCCCCTCCCATCAGCCCGGGTGGCACCGGACAGATATACACCAGCTCGTACTTATCGCCGCATCAACCCGATACGCCCGAACCTGCGCCGGCGTATCGACCAGGTTCTGGCTACCAGTCCGGGGTATCCCATCCAGCCTCCGCCCCACTATTCGAGGGGTACGGTTCCTACGAGCCCGCTCCGTACGTGTCGCCTCCCTACGATGCTGGGCAGCAGGCCTACGCGACCGCGCCGGGTTACGGCGGCTATCCAGGTTCGGAGAGCGCCGAGGGGCTCGACCCGTACTACGGCTCGCGATACGACCAGCAGCCCTATGACCAGCAGCCCTACGGCGATGCGTACCCGACACCTGCAGCCGGATACGGATCGAACAGTCGCGACGACGATGACGATTCGCTGCGGCAACGGCTGCCGGGGACAGCTGTGCTGGCGGCCGCTTGCGTGGTGCTGCTCCTTGTCTGCCTCACGTTGATAGCCATGTATGTCGGTCAGTCAGGTAAGGCCAGCAAGAGCGCAGACGAGCTAAGCGAGGCGCAAGCCGACGTGCGGCAGCGCGACACCAAGATCGAAGGCCTCAACACCGCGCTCACCGAGGCCGAGCAGAAACTTGGCAGCGATACCGACCGGCTTACAAATTCTCAAACCGAGCTGCAACAGCTCAAGACCGAGATGGAGAAGATCAAGAAAGACTTAGAAGCCTCCAACAACGACAAGACCCAGTTGAACAAGGATAAGGAAAGCCTGGCGAGCTGCCTCAGAGCGCTCACGGCCGCTAGTGGGGAAAGCGATCCAGCAAAGCGTGCGCAGCTGGCCGAGCGAAGCCAGCAGGACTGCGCCCGGGGCTTTGAACTGGCGGGCATTCAGACGGGCTAGTTAGGCCGGTGGATGGCTAAGGTGGCCGGTTCAGCTTCCGCCTGCCGGCGCCGGATTTGGTTCCGATGGCTGCATGGGTGGTCAACTCGTTGCGGCCAAGCCCTTCATCGCCCGGCATCGACGGTATCGGTTAGGCGTGCTCCAGATTCCGTAGTCGCTGGATCGCTGATTGGATGCTCATCGCGGTAACGCCTGCACCGAGGTTATAGGTTTCATGCCCTGGATAGATCGCTATAGCGGTAGTGGCATCGATGTCTTTACAACTTTGGTGGAATCCGCGAGACATCGCCGGGGCGGATGATCGTTTGATCTCAACTGCCCAGCGTTGGGTGGAGCTCAGTTCCAGGACTAGATCAATTTCGGCCCCCGCCGACGTGCGATAGAACCATGGCTGTGCCCCAGCCGGAGCTGCCGCGATGAGATTGTCGAGGACGAAGCCCTCCCGGCTTCCACCGGCTACGGGATGTCCGAGGACATCGTCGAGGCTGACTACCCCGAGCAGCGCATGTACTATTCCGCTGTCCCGCAGGTAGACCTTAGGGGAACGTGTGAGGCGTTTTCCATGGTTGCCTAGCAGAGGCTGGAGGCGTCGAACTAGTAGCAGGTCAGCCATGAGATCGACGTACCGGTTGACCGTACCTCCGCTGGTACCCAGCGACGCCGCCAGTCGAGCCATGTTCAGCTGCGCCCCTTGTTCATGAGCGAGCATCGTCCATAGTCGCCGTAGGGTTTCCGCCGGAATGCGTGGACCTAGGGCCGGGATGTCCCGTTCGAGGTAGGTATGGATGAACGAGGAAGCATAATCCATTTTCACCTTGCAAAACTGCCGCGCAATAGCAAATTTACAAGGTTAGGTGAGCGTCGCCATTTCAGAAACCTCGCTTGCTGGCCAGGGTGCTGACTCCTGGCGGGGGGAGTCCGGCCGTTGACGCCAACAGTGCACACCAGGCGCGTACGTGCGGACCTACATCGTCGGTCTCCGGCGTCCACGAGGCGCGCATCTCCACGTCGGTGGTTTGCTCTGGCCCAGACATTTCGCCGAATCGGGTGGAGCTGATCTGGGTCACGGTTCCGGCAACGGCCCGGTAACCGGCCTGCTGCACGTGTAACGCTTCAGTCAGCCAGGCCCATCCGACGGGAGCGAACATCGCATCGTGTCCGATGTCTGGCTCGAGCTCGGCGGTGACATAGCTGACGATGCGCGTCTCACCTTGCCAGGCGGGATGGCCTTGCGGATCGTGCAGCAAGATCAGGCGCCCGGTGACGGGTTCTTCCTCGCCTGACAGCACGCTGGCGCCGAGTGCGAACGAGTACGGCGCGATGCGTCGCGGTGCTTCGATCTCTTCCAGAGAGATCTCCGGTCGGGTGCGCACCGCACGCGCGCTCGCTACGGCGCGTGCAAACCGGGCCGGTAACTCAGACGCGGTCACAAGCTCCGTGACACCTTCGTTGGCCCTGACCATGGTTCCTACAGTAAGCGCGCAAAGGCGCCCAGGCGGTATGGACGCGCCGGTCAGATGTGAGACCGCGCGACCTCCCACAACATGGCACACGTTGTGACCTTTGGCGCAAGCTTCAAGGCACTCGTAGCTCGATTTAGGTGGCATGGCAGCATCGGCAGGTGTGAACACACTGATGGCCGCTGCTCATCGAGAGGCGCCTCGAGGAGGGTCGTCGCCGACTCCGGTGTGGTTCATGCGCCAGGCCGGCAGGTCGTTGCCGGAATACCACAGGCTGCGGGCAGATATCCCGATGCTGCAGGCGTGTCAGACGCCAGACCTGGTCGCCGAGATCACGCTACAACCGGTGCGGCGCCATAAGGTCGATGCTGCCATCCTCTTCTCCGACATCGTGGTGCCACTACGCGCCATCGGTGTCGACGTGGAGATCAAACCCGGCGTCGGACCGGTGATCGGCTCGCCGATTCGCCGCGAGGCAGACCTGTCTGTGCTGCGACCGCTCGTGGCCGAAGATGTGACCTACATCAGCCAAGCGGTGCATACGCTGGTCGCCGAGCTGGGGGATACTCCGCTCATCGGATTCGCGGGCGCACCGTTCACCTTGGCCAGCTACCTGATCGAAGGCGGTCCGTCACGACACCACGCGGCCACGAAGGCCCTGATGCACGGCGAGCCGAGGCTATGGCACGCACTGTGCGAGCGCCTTGCGGTGATAGCAACCGAGTTCCTAGCGGTGCAGGTGTCCGCCGGAGCATCGGTGGTGCAGTTGTTCGATTCATGGGCAGGGGTGCTCAGCGAGGCGGAGTACCGCAACTTCGTGCAGCCCCACTCGGCTCGGGTACTGCGTGCCTGCGGCGAGTTCGGTGTGCCACGAATCCACTTCGGCGTCGGCACCGGTGAGCTACTACCCGCGATGGCACAAGCTGGTACCGACGTGATCGGGGTCGATTGGCGTGTGCCGCTCCACGTGGCATCCAGGCGTGTCGGCCCTGATTACGCCGTACAGGGAAACCTCGACCCAGCCGTGTTGTTGGCTCCGGAGGTGGTGGTAGAGCGCGAGGTGCGGCGCGTGATCGCGGAAGGCCGTAGCGCTCCGGGACACATTTTCAACCTGGGCCATGGTGTGCTGCCACAAACCGATCCGGGCATGCTGACCCGGGTAGTGGAGCTGGTGCACCACTACGGCGATCCGAGCTATGACGATCCGAGCTACGGTGACGCGAACTCCCATCAGGACGCCGATGTCGCCTAACTTCCCATCCCACCGCCCACCCCGCCACGTTGCGGTGGTGGGCGGTGGGATCACCGGACTTACGGCGGCACTTCGCATCTGCGATCGTACTGCCCACAACGCCGCCCCTACCCGCGTGACGCTGGTGGAACAGTCGGAACATCTCGGCGGAAAACTGCGTAGCGCCAGGTTGGAATGGAGCGGGACAGCCCAGCACGTCGAGCTTGGAGCGGACGCCTTCTTAGTGCGCGGCCCGACAGGCAGTTCAGCTGGTATAGAGCTAGTCGAGCGGCTAGGGCTGGGGCCGGAGCTGATGCATCCGCATACAGGCCAGGCGTACATCGCGCTGGCCGAAGGGCTGCGGGTCTTGCCGCGAGACACGGTGATGGGCGTGCCCGCGTCACCAGAGGCCATGGCTGACGCCGGACTGGTATCGGCTGCCAGCGCGGCGCGCATGCTGGCCGAACGGGACGCACCCGGCGAGCCGGTGACCGACGATGTAAGTGTCGGGACGCTTACCCGTCGTCGGCTCGGCAACGAGGTGACCGAGAACGTGATCAGCCCGTTACTGGGCGGGGTGTATGCCGGCGATACGGACGTGTTGTCGCTACAGGCCACAATTCCCGCATTAGCCGCACGGCTACGGGACCATCCATCTCTGGTGCGCGCGGCCCAGGCCGTGAGCACCAGTCGCGCAGGGACAGGTCCGACGTTCGCCGCCATACGAGGCGGGATGGGCAGGCTCGTCTCCGTGTTAGAAGAGACACTGCGCTCGATGCGGTCGAACGCGCGACCTCAGGTGGATCTGCGATGCGGTACGACGGTACGTCGGCTTCGCCGCATGGGTGAGGGCTGGGAGCTCACGCTGGACCCGGCCGGCGGCGGCGAGGTGCTGCATGCCGATGCCGTGTTAGTGGCGACGCCGGCCCGTGCCGCACGGCGGTTGGTGGAAGAAGCGGCGCCGAACGTGGCCGCCGAGCTTGCCGGGATCGAATACGCCAGTGTCGCGGTGATAAACATCGTGTTGCCCGACACCGCGTCGGACGGTATTTCGCTGCCTGTCGGAAGCGGCGTACTGGTACCCAGTCTGCCCGGTCGAGCGGTGAAAGCGGTGACGTTCGTGGACCAGAAATGGGGCCGCGGCGCGCCGGAAACACGGCTGCTGCGCGCGTCGGTCGGCCGTCACGGCGATGAGACTGCGCTGCAGCGCGAAGATGCAGACCTCATCGAGGCGGTGTTGGCAGACCTTGCCCGGATACTAGGTCCGCTACCGCCGCCGCTGGCGGCTCACGTGCAGCGTTGGGGAGGATCGTTACCGCAGTATCTGGTTGGTCATCCCGCCAGGGTGCGTCGTGCCCGCGAACGGATCGCCGCGTTCGGGGGTCTAGCTCTGGCCGGTGCGGGCTACGACGGGGTGGGTATAGCGGCATGTATCAGCTCTGCACACCAGGCGGCGGACCAACTCGTCGGAGCAGATAGCGTGAGACCGGCTGAGCCGATCTTTTTAGGGAAGCAGCGATGACTGAGCAGGAGAATACGAACGGGAATGTGCGCGCGCGGCGACTCCGCGAGCTCAACGCCACTATTCGCTACACCATGTGGTCGGTGTTCGCTGCCCCAGCAGCACTGCGTGAGGAACCTTCCCGATCCGAGCAGATAGCCGAAGTCGCGGAGCTGTGGCGCGACCTTGCCAACGGCGATGTGGTCATTCGAGGCTGCTACGACCTGACCGGTCTTCGCGCTGATGCTGATTTGATGGTGTGGTGGCATGCCGAATCCATCGAGCTATTGCAAGATGCATACCTCCGGCTACGGAACACCCAGATCGGCAGGCAGCTGCGCCCGGTCTGGTCGCAGGCAGCATTGCACCGGCCGGCGGAGTTCAACAAGAGCCACCTGCCGGCGTTTCTTGCCGACGAGGTCGCCCGCGCCTATGTCTGCGTGTATCCGTTCGTCCGGTCCTATGAGTGGTATCTACTTCCGGACGAGCAACGCCGGGCCATGCTGGCAGAGCACGGCGCCATGGCACGCGACTACCCCGACGTGCGCGCCAACACCGTCGCCTCGTTCGGGCTGGGCGATTACGAATGGATGCTGGCCTTCGAATCAGACGAGCTACACCGCATTGTGGACCTGATGCGGGAGCTGCGGGGATCGACAGCACGCCGTCACGTGCGGGTCGAAGTGCCCTTCTACACCGGTCGTCGTCGCGAGATTACCGAGATCGTCACCTCCTGGCCGTA
>JBGTNI010000078.1:0-4745 GCA_041743105.1 Mycobacteriales bacterium
CGAAAGCGTTTAATGCTGGCTTCCACCGCATGGTCCATTTAGCTTGTCCGGTTCCCTTCGGATCGAGGGAGCGGGTGACTAGGTAGAGGCACTTTAACGCGGCTTGCTCGGTGGGGAAATGGCCCCTAGCTTTGACTGCTCGCCGGTAGCGGGCGTTCAAGCTCTCGATCGCGTTGGTGGAGCAGATCACCTTTCGGATTTCGATGTCGTAGTCGAGGAACGGGATGAACTCTTCCCACGCGTTCTCCCAGAGCCGCACGATGGCTCGGTATCGGCTGCCCCATTTCTCGGTGAGCTTGTCCAATGCGGCTCGGGCGGCGTTTGCGTTAACGGCGGTATAGATGGGTTTTACGTCGCGTTTGAGCTCGTCCCAGTACTTGCGTGAGGCGAGGCGGAAGGTGTTACGGATCAGGTGGATGATGCAGGTCTGCACCGTGGTGAGTGGCCACACGTTCCCGACGACCTCGGGAAGGCCTTTGAGGCCGTCGCACACCAGGAAGGACACGTCAGTGGCTCCCCGGTTTTTGATGTCGGTGAGCACACTCATCCAGAATTTGGCGCCCTCGCCGCCGGTCCCGGCCCACAGCCCCAAAACATCTTTTCCACCAGCGAGGGTGACGCCGATGGCGGCATAAATGGGGCGGTTGGAGACCTGACCGTCCCGGATTTTGACCACGATGGCATCAATGAAGATCGCTGCATAGATTGGTTCGAGGGGTCGGTTGGACCATTCCTGCATTTCCCCGATCACCTTGTCAGTAATCCTGGAGATCGTCTCCTTGCTGACCGAAGCGTCATAGATCTGCTCGAAATGCGCTGCGATCTCACCCGTGGTTAAGCCTTTGGCATAGAGCGAGAGCACGATCTCATCCACACCCGTCAACCTGCGCTGACGCTTCTTGACGATCTGCGGTTCGAAGCTCCCATGACGGTCGCGGGGCACCTCGATATCGACCTGGCCAGCCGCCTCGGTGAGCACCGTTTTCGACCGGGTCCCGTTGCGGACATTAGTCGAGCTCCGCTCCTCAGGGACACGATGTTTGGCATGCCCCAGATGCTCAGTCATCTCCTCATTCAGCGCAGTCTCCAGCACATTCTTGGTGAACTGCTTCAACAAGCCATCCGGCCCGGTCAGAGACAAACCCTGCTCCTTAGCCAGCCTGACCAGCTCTTTCGCAGCTTGCGCCTCAGCCGAGGGCTCTGATTTCTTCTTCGTCACATCATCAAGTGTCGCGGACATTCACGGCACCCTCCCCGCTGACCATCCGATCAGCGAATCAGGCCAGAAACACCCTTAAATCCACACTCCCGCAAATACCAGTCTTCTGGCGCATCCCGCCAACCATTCAGGACAGATCCATGGGGATCAATACGTTCGTACAGCAACGGCTTCAGCTCACGGCCGGGCACAGGAATCTTCACCTCCCAAACAGGTTCGCTGCTGTGGTTGAAGACACGGACATAAACTGAGGAAACAGATTCATCGCTTAACTCACCCTGGCCGTCGTCAAGGCTCGCAACCACTAAGCGAGCCTGACGTCGCTCGTCATCATGACGTTCCGCTTCACGGCGCTCACTAGCCTCACGGATCTGCTGGCCATCTGCGTAGAATCCACAACGTCCCAGCGAAAGCCAAGCCGGTGGAAACGCCGCCGATCAGAGAGCCAAGTGCGCTGATCTCATCCCATGACATAAGCGCAATCATGCACCCGACGAGCTGGGGCAGCGATCCCAGCGACTAAGCACCCGCGCCGGGAGCGCCGTGGCATTTCTTGTACTTCTTCCCCGAACCGCACGAGCAGGGAGAGTTACGGCCCGGCTCGCTGCTCACCCGGTGACCGGTGGCTGACTGCTGGGCTCCCGATGCCCCGCCCGAGACAACGCCAGCGCCGCTCAAGGCACCTACCGAACTGCCCCCCGAACCCGCGTCACCGTCGAGAGTAGGAGCCGAATACTGCAGCGGAATCTGCTTTCGCGGCCCGCTAAGACCCTTGGCTCGAATCTCGCGGTGCTTAGCGGCAACAGCGGCGATTTCTCGGACGTCGAGCACCCTGGTCGGGTCGTCCACCTCGTCCAAGCGCGATCCGCCCTCAGGTATCTCCTCAATCTGCACTTCCAGATTGAACAGGTATCGGACAGCTTCTTCCTTAACGCCTTCCAGTAGCGCACTGAACAGTTCATACGCCTCACGCTGATACTCCACCAACGGATCCCGCTGGCCGTAGCCCCGCAACCCGATACCATCCCGCAGGTAGTCCATTTCATACAGGTGCGCGCGCCAGCGCTGATCGAGCACTTTCAGCACCACCATGCGTTCCAGCTCACGCAGCGCCTCAGGACTGAGTTCGGATTCGCGTTCGTCGTAGGCGGCGTGAATGTCGTCGTGGATCTGCCGCTGCAAGAACTCCGCATCGAGAGATTCCCGACCGCCGGCGTCCTGGATCACCTCGTCTACGGTGATCGAGATCGGATACAGCAGCTTCAGCTGCTTCCACAGCTGATCGAGGTCCCAATCTTCGGCGTAGCCCTCGCCGGTGATGTCGGTGACGTAATCGGCAACCACGTCGTCGATCATGTTGCGCACCTGAGAGGACAGGTCTGCACCCTTGAGCACCTTGTCGCGCTCGGCGTAGATCACCATGCGCTGCTTGTTATCGATCTCATCGTATTTGAGCACGTTCTTGCGCGTCTCGGCGTTGAGCTGCTCCAGCTGCGTCTGGGCACCCTGGATCTGACGGCTCACCATTTTGGATTCGATCGGCACGTCATCGGCCATGCGCAGACCGTTCATCACGGCTTCCACCGCGCCCGAATTAAATCGCCGCATCAACTCGTCTTGCAGCGATAGATAAAACCGTGACTCACCCGGGTCGCCCTGACGACCCGAACGGCCGCGCAGCTGATTATCGATCCGCCGTGAGTCGTGCCGCTCGGTACCCAGTACATAGAGCCCACCGGCGTCGAGCACCTCGTCCTCGCCGGCCGCGCGGAGTTTTTTGGCCCGCGCGAGTGCGGCATCCCACTCGGCTTGATAGGTCCTCGGGTCGATCTCGGGACCGATGCCACGCTGCCGCAGCTCCGCCGCGGCGGTGTACTCGGGATTGCCGCCGAGCATGATGTCGGTACCGCGACCGGCCATGTTGGTGGCAACCGTCACCGCGCCAGGCCGACCGGCCTGAGCAATGATCTCCGCCTCTTTGGAGTGGTTCTTGGCGTTGAGCACCTCGTGCCGTACGCCGCGTCGGGTGAGCATGCTCGACAGCAGCTCAGACTTCTGCACACTCGTAGTACCTACCAGCACCGGCTGGGCTATGGCGTGCCGCTCAACGATGTCTTCCACCACAGCCGAGAATTTCGCCGGTTCGGTCTTGTAGATCACATCGGGCTGATCGAGCCGGATCATAGGCATGTGCGTAGGAATGGGAACCACGCCGATGTCGTACGTCTTCTGGAACTCCGCCGCCTCGGTCATGGCGGTACCGGTCATCCCGGCGAGCTTGTCGTAGAGGCGGTAGTAGTTCTGCAGTGTGATAGTCGCCAGAGTCTGGCTCTCTTCTTTGATCCGCACACCCTCTTTGGCCTCAATGGCCTGGTGCATCCCCTCGTTGAAGCGGCGTCCGGCAAGCACCCGTCCAGTGAATTCGTCGACGATGAGAACTTCCCCATCCGTGACGATGTAGTCCTTGTCCCGCTTGAACAGCTCCTTGGCCTTCAGGGCATTGTTCATGTAGCTGATCAACGGGGTGTTTGCGGCCTCGTACAAGTTGTCGATACCCAGCTGGCGCTCCACTTTGGCCACGCCGGATTCGGTGATACCTATCGTTCGCTTGGCTTCGTCGACCTCGTAATCGTCCTCACGCTTGAGTTTGGGGACGATGCGTGCGAACTCCGAATACCACTTACCGGACTGCTCAACCGGGCCGGAGATGATCAGCGGGGTTCTGGCTTCGTCGATCAGAATCGAGTCGACCTCGTCCACAATGGCGAACGGGTGGCCGCGCTGCACCATTTCACCCTCGGACCAGGCCATCTTGTCGCGCAGGAAGTCGAAGCCGAACTCGTTGTTCGTGCCATAAGTGATGTCGCAGCTGTACTGCTTTCGGCGATGCTCCGGTTGCTCGTTTGCCAGGATGACGCCGGTCTCCAGGCCCATGAACCGATGGATGCGCCCCATGGTCTCGGCATCACGCTTGGCCAGGTAGTCGTTCACGGTGACTACATGCACGCCGACTCCGGACAGTGCGTTGAGATAGGCGGCGGGTACACATGTCAAAGTCTTACCTTCGCCGGTCTTCATCTCGGCGATGTTGCCGAAGTGCAGCGCGGCGGCACCCATGATCTGCACGTCGAAATGGCGCTGACCCAGCACTCGGTTGGAGGCTTCCCGCACCGCGGCGAATGCCTCTACAAGTAGATCGTCAAGGGTCTCGCCATCGGCGTAACGCTCCTTGAACTCGTCGGTTAACGCACGAAGCTCCGCGTCGGTAAGGTCGACGAACTCATCCTCTATAGCGTTGACCGCATCCGCGATGCCTCTAAGACGGCGAATGATGCGGCCTTCACCAACGCGGAGGATTTTTTCCAGGAACACAGTCGATGCCTCTCGTGCGAACAAACCTTCTCGCGTACATGGTATGTCGCACGACTAGCCCACGTGGTTGCACCCATAGCCCCAAAATCGATACCCAGGTTCAGGCGAATTGGATCGGCCAACAAAGTGGGCGGCTGTCGGTATCGACAGCCGC
>JBGTNI010000079.1:0-7495 GCA_041743105.1 Mycobacteriales bacterium
GAAGGCCGAAGCCGAGGCAATCAAAGACCAGCTAGCGGCATTCCTGCGCGACGAACTCGCGCTGGAACTGTCTGCTGAAAAGACACTGATCACGCACGCCCGCACCAGGGCGGCGCGGTTCCTCGGCTATGAGATCACCGCCCGGCACGACGACAGCAAGATCACCGGAGGGCGCCGTATGCTCAACGGGACCATCGCGCTGCGGGTGCCGCTCGATGTGGTCAGGGCCAAGTGCGCCCCCTACCGGCGCCGGGGCAAACCCTGGCTCCGGCCCGCGCTGACCAACCTGAGCGACTACGACATCGTCCGGGTTCACGCAGCCGAATACCGGGGCGTAGTCAACTACTACCTTCTCGCCGGTGACGCCTGGCGGCTCCACGCGCTGCGCTGGAACGCTGAGACGTCGATGCTCAAGACCCTGGCGGCCAAGCACAAGTCCACGGTGAGCAAGATGGCGGCCCGCTACAAGGCCACCATCAAGACACCACACGGGCTGCGCACGTGCTTTGAAGCCCGGATCCCCCGCAACGGCAAGAAGGACCTGGTAGCACGGTTCGGCGGGATACCGCTGCTGCGAAACGAGAACGGGTTCATCGCTGATCCCGTTCCGGTTCTGGTACCCACACCCCGTAAGGAGCTGATCCACCGGCTCCGCACACGCAGGTGCGAGTTGTGCGGGCAAGGCGCCACGGTGGCTGTCCACCAGGTCGCCAAACTCGCCCGGCTCGGAACACCAGGACCAGGCCAGCCCGCGTGGGCGGCCCTCATGGCCAGGAAGCGGCGCAAGACCCTCGTGGTCTGCCAGCCCTGCCACGAGGTCATCCACGCAACCCCTGTCACGCACGCGGCGTAATCGCGGGAGAGCCCAGTGCGCTGAAAGGCGCCCGCTGGGTTCGGAGGGAGGCTGCGCGGAAAAGGCCGGAATCCACAACCCGTGAACCCGGACCTCGCCGCGCAG
The DNA here is from genome assembly GCA_041743105.1 of Mycobacteriales bacterium. Classification (GTDB taxonomy): domain Bacteria; phylum Actinomycetota; class Actinomycetes; order Mycobacteriales; family QHCE01; genus QHCE01. Next base: position 959 of record JBGTNI010000079.1, read on the forward strand.
CCCACCCTGTCCACGAGTCGGTCACCACAACGCAGATCTACCTGCAAGCCGACATGGAACTCAAGCAGCAAGCACTCGACCGGACCACACCACCCGCCAGCGTCCCAGGCCGCTACAAGCCCCCCGACCAGCTCCTCGCGTTCCTCGAAGCCCTGTAATTATGCCGACACCGCAAGCACGGGAACCCCCGCCTGCCAGCACCGACACCGCCATATCGGCATAACCACGGTGTCGGCGTAATGCGAATTATGCCGATATCGGCATAATTCGCACCTGTTGCGGGACTTCACCGACGCCGCGGAAGCCCATCCCGGCGCGGTGTGGCCCGAGCAGGCCCAACGCGCACTGCGCGGGCTCATCCACGCCTTCAACCAGGCCCGCGACACCGCACAGCCCGACATCGCCCCGCTGGTCCGCGACCCGCTGATCGGCTCGTTCCGCCACGCCGTGCGGGTCGGGCTCGCCGAGGTCCGCGCCAACCCCGGCCCACGCAGCAGCACCAAACAACCCCCCGGGTGGGTCCTGCTGGAGTTCTGCCGCGACCGCGAGACCGACGTCCTACGGTTCGTCACCGACACCCGGATCTGGCCCACCAACAACATCAGCGAACGCAGCCTGCGCCCGACCAAGACCCAACAGAAGATCTCCGGACGGCTCCCCAACGAGCTCATCACCCAGGACCGCCTCGACATCCGCAGCTACATCGACACCATGCGCAAACACGGCGTCGACGTCCTGACCGGCATCCGCGACGCCCTCACCGGCAACCCCTGGCAACCACCGATCCCCGCACCGACCTGACCCTCACGCCCAGCTCAGAAGCCCCGCCGAGATCTTGAACCGGCGGTACCCGAGCATGCACTGGCATGCACGCGGCCGAGGACCTGAATGTTTACGCCTGGCGTCGTAGTCAGACTGGCAGTAGTGCCAAGCCGTCGCCGCTCCCTCGTGCTGGCCGCCCTGACCTGGATGATCAGGCCGAGGGAGCGGAGAGCCCCAGTTTGGAAGTCAAGGGCGACGCCATCCCGCTCCCCTGCGGAGGGCCGACGGCGGCCAAGACCTCCAGACCGCCGCTGTTACCCATGGTTCCCCGCGAGCGCCTGTCCGGTCTGGCACGAATCTGGCACGCGGCCGGGCAGCCGCCCGACATCCCAGCCGTTCACTTCCTGACCACGGTGTAGCTACTACGGGTGGTACTACCGCGCGCCGATCCCTCCGCCGGGCTGCGCAGGATGCCCCGCTCTCCAGCGCTGACCCTCAAGTGGACCGTCACAGTCAGTTACTTCTAGTAACAGGTCGGGTTTGCCGGGTAGTGTTGCTCGACGCGGCGTCGCTGCTTTGGGGACAGGAAGCTCTGAGGGTTAGGACTGACTACAGGAGGGGGTCGGGGCGGACATGCCGGAAACCACGGAAATTCACCTTGAGGTCGGCGAGTCCAAATTCGAGGGCTCGTGCCGGAGTTGGTGTAGTGCGATCCTGCCTCCCATGACCGATGATCCGCATCTCGGCGGGCGGCGGTACCACGGTGTGATGATCTCTAGCACGTTCGCCGACCTGCCTGCGCACCGGGCGTGTGCGATGGAGGCGATCGAGAGCCACGGCATGCATGCTGTTGCCCAGGAGCAGGACGGTGCATTGCCGACAGGGACGGTGGTGTCGTCGTCGCTGCGCAAGGTCCGTGAATCGAGCGCATACCTTGTGATCGTCGGCCGCCGGTACGGGCAGGTCCCGGAGTCCGCTGAGCTCAATCCGGACGGCCGGTCGCTGACCGAGCTGGAATACCGCGAGGCGCGGCGGCTCGGCCGCCCGATCCTGGCCCTGCTGATGAGCGACGAGCACGCGGTCAAGCCGGCGGCCTACGAGCGAGACCCAGACAAGGCCCGCAAGTTGGAGCGGTTCCGCGAGGACGTCATGCGGGCGGGCAAGGAGTCGCCGCTGTACCGGGTCTACGCTCAGTTCGACGATGAGGCCCACTTCGCGGTGCAGGTGCACCGGTCGGCCGCGGCGCTGCGGCGCCTCCTGGACCAGCAGGACGAACCGGCGAATCCCCCGTACGCGCAAGCGAAGGCCGGATCGTTGTCTGGTGTGCCGCCATTGCCGCAAGGCTATGTCATACGCGACGAGCTGTCCGACCTGCTAGAACTGATTGTTCGGTCCGGGCCAGGATTGGTGGACGATCCCGCCCTCGCGCCAATCGGTTTGCATGGCCAAGGCGGAATAGGTAAGACCGTTCTTGCGGCAGCTGCAGCACGAAACGAAACCGTTCGACGCGCATTTCCCGACGGGGTTTACTGGGTGACTCTGGGAGAGAGTAGTGATATAGTCTCTGCCCAGATGAACCTTTTTCGTCGTGTCGATCCTACGGCTCCGTTGCCGTACACAGCCATCGAGCTGGATCAACAAATTCGTATGATGTTAGCGGGTCAAAGAGCGTTGGTGATCGTCGATGATGTGTGGTCGGATGCCGCGGCGCAAGCGTTCCGAATAGTTGGCAAGCTTGGTCGGTTGATCTACACCTCGCGGGATCGACAAGTTCTCGGCGCAGTCGCTGCAGAGCCGTTCGCGGTCGACACCCTCAGCTCGGAAGGTGCCCGGGCTCTCGCTGTCGCTGTTCTAGACGATACCCATGGCCGAGTTCGATCTGTGTCTCGACAGGAATCGTCAGAGGCGACATCGCCCTTGCCGAGAGCCGCAGATGAAGCGATCTCACGGGTTGGGCGGATCGCGCTGGCTGTATCCTTGCTAGCCGCAGCTGTGAAGGCCGGTCGAAGCTGGGCGCAGGTGGCAGACGACCTCGACTCGGTTCCGGACATATTCGGTGATCATCCCTATGCGAATGGTTTCAAGGCCATGCAAATTGGCTTCGAGATGCTCGGGTCGGAGCTCGCCGACGCCCTGCTGTCGCTAACAATTTTCTCACGGGATCAGCGTATTCCGGTCGCGCCTATTGCCCGTTACTGGAACAACAGTAGAGCCTATAGCCCTGATCGCACATATTCCGTCTTAGATCGCCTGTCCAGCGCGAATCTTATATCCTTCGACAAGAGAAGTGTCACGTTTCACGACCTCCAGCACGAGTTCATCACATTACATGCGCCCGCGTTAGCAGTCCTCCACGGCCGTCTCCTAGATGCGTACCGCCTTTTGCTAGGCGCGTCGCGCACCTGGAGCGAGCTCCCAATAGACGAGCCCTATATCTGGGACCACGTCGTCCACCACCTCCGGAACGCTGGAGCACGCCGTGAGCTCGCGATGCCTGTCACCGACCCTGCCTTTCTAGCACACCGGATTGCCAGCGCTGGACTGCTGGCAGCAGAAGACGACCTCGCTAACGCAGCACAATCTCTACCCGAGCAACGAGCCATCGCCTGGTGGCGCGGCTGGTTGCCGCGCCACGCCGACGTCCTGACCATCCCAAGAACAGCCACCGATGCAACGGAGCGCCATCACGCTCTTGCACCCAGTCTGTTCGCATGGCTGAGTGCCGACTCGTCGCGGCCGGCCAATATCGAAGTCCGTCGAGTTAGGAGCTTGTGCACGACTCCGCTTCTCATGGTCAAATGGGGCCTCAGACCGCGGCCAGCAGGACAGCTCCGGTCCCTCCCGGGCCGTACCGACGGCACCTTCTCCGTCGAATGGTCTCCTGACAGCGCCCGCTTGGCTGTTACTAGCAACTTTAAGGGCGGCCCAGTCCAAGTGTGGGATCCGGATCGCGGAGATGTCACATCGATAGTGGGCACCGCAGGAGCCTTCGTGGCGGAGTGGTCCCCCGACAGCAACTTCTTAGCCATCGGTGATAGTCAGCGAGCAGCACAGATCTGGACCACGGCGACCGGACACGTAGAATGCCTAGCTGAGACAGACCACGCATTTTCTCTGGCGTGGTCTCCCGACAGCACTAACCTTGCCATCAGTGGATGGGGAGCCACAGGAGTGTGGGTCTGGGATCGAGACAGCGGAGCGACCACTACTCTGCCCCTAGCGACCGAAGCGGACAGGTTGGCCTGGTCACCTAACGGGCAGCACCTCGCTATCGCCAACCAACGCGATAAGGAGGAGGTACTTGTATGGAACATTACCAGCAGGCGCATAAACCGCTTGCTCAGCGTCCACGGCGAGACATGGAAACTGCTGTGGTCACCAAATGGTAAGCACCTCGCATGTGCAGGTAGCAGAAGCGGAACAGTATCGGTCTGGACCCCGAACGGCCAACACCCCGTTTCGTTAGGCGTAGAAGGGGCATATCAACTTGCGTGGTCTCCGGACAGTCGTCTGCTTGCCGCGAGCGGACTTCGCAGCGCATGGGTGTGGGTGTGGGATTCAACTAGCGGGCATATAACAACAGTTCCCGATGGGCGCGGTTCTGGGGTACTCGTCTGGTCGCCAGATAGCACGCATCTGGCCATGAGCGGTAGAGCAGGGGTAACAGTGTGGACGCCCTGTAGTGGCGGAACTATGCTAGTATCGGGCACGCGGAGCGCGGATGTCGTGGCTTGGTCCCCGAACGGTACGTTCCTTGTAGCGACCACAAGGAAGTACGCTGCAAAGGAGGTGCGGGTATGGAGCCCGGCGAACCACCAGACCAATACCGTACCTGGGAGTTATGGCGCCAACGAGCTCGCCTGGTCCCCTGACGGAAATTTTCTGGCTGTAACAACCGCCGGCTATGGTCCAGCGGAAGTCCGAGTGTGGCACCCGGACAGCGGTCATACAGCGACCCTGCCCGACACCCACGCGGCGGATATGTTGTGCTGGTCACCCGACAGTCGTCGCATCGCAACCGCGACCCGATACCGCCAGTCGGCAATTCTCACCTGGGATTCCAGCGTTTTTAGAGATTCGCTTCATAGCGTGGTGGTAACGGCGCGTGCCTGGTCGCCCGATCGTAGCTATCTGGCAACTTCCATCCGATCCTCCGAGGGAGGCGTTCGGGTCTGGTCTCGGGTAGACGAACGCTCATTGTCGCTGCCGGACACGCGCGGCGCGGAATTGCTTGCCTGGTCTCCCGACAGCTCACAACTAGCCGTTGCCGGTCCCGGAGTGAACGATGTGCAGGTGTGGAACCTCGGAAGCTTACGCACTATCGGTCTTCCGAATAGCGGTAGTGCCCGGAAACTCGAATGGTCTCCCGACAGCTCGCATCTTGCTATCGCCTTGAACGTCGAAGGTACGGCCGTATTGGTATGGAATGAGGCCATAGGACAGACCACCACACTGCCTGATGCTCCTAAAATGGATAGGCTGTCCTGGGTGGATGATTACTCATCTTATGCCCTTGCTTGGACAAAGCTAGCTTGGTCGCCTGATAGCTTGTTCTTGGCACTCGCTTCGAGCTACGACGATCGGGCCGTCCTGGTATGGAGTCGTGCCGACAACGGTAATATGTCCCTGTCGGACACCAGTAACGCCAGCAGCTTGGACTGGTCACCCGATAGCAAATATCTTGCTGTCAGCGGATTCGATAGCGGACCTCATCCGGAGCTGGTGCGGGTTTGGGAGCGGTCCAGCAGGACCGTAGTTGTGATTCGCGGGCCACGCAATTCATCAGTGCTGAGATGGTCGCCTAATAGTCGCTATCTGGCGATTACCGACGTAACCGATAAGGATCATCTATGGCTTTGGGAGCCGGTGGGCAATCGTATTGATACTTTACCGTGCGGCAATACAGTCAACCATCTCGCCTGGTCACCGGATAGTTCCAGACTCGCCGGTGGCGGCGTGCCGGACGGACCCGTCTCCGTCTGGGATTGCGTCACTAAACACAGGTCTGAGGTGCACGGCACCTGCGATTCCTTCATCCTTGCCTGGTCGGCCGACAGCTCTCACCTCGCCTGCGCGAGCCTACCCGAGCACCAGGTGGGCACTATCGTCTGGAAGGCGGTTAGTGGCCGCAGCAGCGTCGTAACCAGACACGCGTGGGGGTTGGGTGGTGCGCTGGTCTGCAGATAGCGTCCGTCTCGTGATTTCGGGTGGTAGTAATGGGTCGGTCGTATTCGTCAACGTTGGCGAACCAGAAACAACATCTCGTGTTGTCGTAGGGAAAATTCACGAACTTGCGTGGCTGAACAAGAACGAGATCCTCGCCGAAAGCGATGACGTTGACATACTGCTCGAAGTGTCAGAAGAAGGGTCCGAGGCGTGAGGCTATGCCTAATACGGCAGCCGCACTTTGTGATCTACCCGGTGCGCCACTGCCGGTAGTGGAGTCGGCGGGCTCGGGCTTGGTGGGCCAGGCCCGTCGCCAGTCTGACCAGCCCAGATAGTGGATCAGGCGTTGCGCGGGTCTGATGATCAGGACGTTGAGCAGGTGGCGGATCTCGTTGGTGGTCAGCGCGAGCAGCTCGCGGCCGTCCCGGTCATGGGGTGCGGGTGCGACGCGGACCAGCCGGTGCAGCGCGACCGGGGTGGGTGCCCAGCACAGGTAGTAGGCCAGCTCGCCGGTGCGCTGGTGGCGGCGGATCAGCAGCCAACGGTCATCGTTGTGCCGGGGCGTGCCGGGGTTGATCCCGATCCACGCCCAGTCGTAGTCGGCGGGGG
>JBGTNI010000080.1:0-3956 GCA_041743105.1 Mycobacteriales bacterium
AACCGCGCTGCGGCCGAATTGCTCGCGCTGGCGGGCTGGACACCCGCCCTCGCCTCAGCCCAGCAGCTGCGCCTGCGCGCCGCGGCCGCCGGTGAGGCGTCGCGTTGTCGTTCAGGCATATATGCGCAGCAAGCTAACGCGGATTTCCGCGCAGGTCGTTCGGCGCAACTCCCTGCCTCGGGCAGCATCCGACCGCTGGCCCGAGCACCGCTGACCTGCAGAGACGCCGCGCCGCTGGTCGCGCCCCGTCCGCGACCTTGCGACGGTCAGCCTGCTGAATCGCACATGTGTAACTCCGCCATGTGCTCCGACCTCGGCCGGTTGAAACTGACCGTCACCGCCCTGACCAGCAACGATACCGTCAGCCGTCTGGCCCCAGACGTCAATAGATCCCCAGAAGGGCGGCGGCTGGCTGGCACAACAGCCTCGTGGCAGTCAGATCGCCACAACCCGAAGGAGCACGCTCCTCACCGCTCCGAGCAGGTCAGCCAGCGCTACGACACGCTGCGCGGGTTCTTCCTCGACGCCTTCCCCGTGCCCAGCCGGGGGGGTGTGCCTTGGCTCGCCCTGATCCTTGCGCCGAACCAGCTGCGCGGAAATCCGCGCTAAGCCGTCTCGACTCAATCTTCGGTGTTCCAGGCGGGTGCATCGAGGCTCCGCGTCAGAAGCACATCACAGGCAGCGCGAGTCGTGAGAAGCACGTCGATTGCACCCGCCACGCTTCTAATCTCGCTTGCAAGTCCGGTGCTCAAGGGCAGATGAGCACGTGCCTCTAGGAACCGCTCAAGCACGGGGTAGGTGGAGATCTCGAATACTTCACTATCCGGATTAATCCCAGTGAAGCGGTCCCCGTTTTCGAACTGAACGCCATGAATGTCAATCGATGGAGCACCAAGCGGTGTGCCCACATTGGCGACTTGGATCCACTGACCGATCGGCGGCGCCGAGAGGCACCACGCGTCCAAAATGCGTCTGCCTATCTCTACTGCTTCACCAAAAAGCTCCTGGTCAAGAGTCGGCATGAATCGCGGCGGCTCACCCCGCAGCGCATCGCCAAAGAGGGCGACATAGGCAGGCGCGCTGCCTAGGGCAAGCAAATATGACGCCACGTCCACTTGATCTGCGTTAATGTGGCGTGCCCATCTCTTACCCCAAGCAGACAGTGTCACATTGTCAAGCCCGCCGAATAAGTCATCGTCCGGAGGATCAATGAACATCACGTGCGAGCCAAATGATCCTCTTACTCCGTGATAGTCTGGAAGTAGGTTCGAGGCGACGACAACCGGGCCGCCGACGCTACCCGACTCGAGAGTCTGCAAGCATCGTCGATCTGCTTTCTCCTCGTAGGCCGTAAGGATGCGTCCGGGCTCTTGGATAAAATTGCGATCTGCATATATGTACCGATTGTCGAGAGGTCTGTATCGGATCTTTCGAATGAGCGATGGTTCTATAAGATAGGCTCGACTCGGGACGTGACGAGACCGGCTTGGGTGAAACCTTTCCGCCCGCATCTGATCATCTGTCCCGGCATTCCAGGAGGTGACTCGCTCGAATAGTGCCTCCGACGCCACGTCGACTATGAGTTCGTCGCGATGGGTCTTGAGGCCTGGCATTGTCCGCGCGAAGAACGAGCGAATTGCGGGTGCCGCGTCTAAAGGACCCCAGTCGACCAAGGCCATCGGGTCGGTATCACCACGTGGTCCAATGCGCCAGACCGGCTCAGAGTTTGAGAGATCGGCCAGCTTCTGGCCTCTTGTTCCGAGAAGTCGTCGGTAATGAACCGCTGGATCGCTATTGCCGCCAAATGCGACGGAGGCGATAGCAGACCCCGCCTTAATTGCGAATACGCCGGCATCACTACCAAGCTCTCCGGCTCCTGCCCGAACATCGCCACCTAGATCTGTCACCCACGCAACGGCGCCCGCCGATCTAAGGTATCGCCTCATTGAGCTGAAGGGGCGACCACGGAGCCATGTCCGATTTGTAATAAAGGAGACGATCCCTTGCGCAGGCTGGACACTAGGTCGCTCCAGAAGAATCTCAGTAGCAAGGCGCCAGAAGGCAACGTATAGGTCAAATACGCTCTGGGCTGCGCCAGCCGCACCTGCCGACCAAGAGGCGAGGAGGTTTTGATTGCCACCGATATCGAAGAGTTGCCGGTCGCGGCGACCCCAGGGTGGATTGCCCAGGACGACGAGGACCGCGGTTTCAGATTTCACCCGATCGCCGGCCGCTTGTTCTGCGCTAATATTGTCGGCCCATAGGTTGCCCGTTACTGACGACGTGCCCTGAGCGGCGGGCGTCAGCGAGTTTACGGTATAGATTCCGAGTCTTTCGGTGACCTGCACGTTCCGCGACTTGAGCCAGGCTGCCAGTCTGGCCTGGGCTACACATGCGGCTCCAGGAGATACCTCGAATCCGATAACACGTTCGACAAAGAGATCGTGAAGGGTCGAGCCGACCGGCAGACTCCGGGTCGGGTCGATCGCTTCCTCCGCGGCCAGCTCTGCGAGAGCGATGAGATACGTTCCAGTTCCACAAGCGGGATCGAGGAATTGGACTGCTGGATCAGTCAGCCCGTCGAGCCCGAAGTCTTGACGAAGGATCCGGGAAACTTCTCGGACCTGGTATCGCGTTACTTCCATCGGGGTGTAGAAGACCCCGTGCTTGAATCGGTCAGCAGGTCGGTATGCCGCGAAGAAGTCTTCATACACGTAAGTCACACTTGACCAGTCGCCGCCTGGTCCGATTAGGCGCGGCGCTGCTCTATTGACCATGTCACATGCCGCACGAAGTGGCCCCTTGAGTAACGTCTCCATTGCTGGTTCTGGAGCCATGAGGCCGTATAGACTATTTTTCAGGAAGGGGTGCACGTCGATGCTGAGGGCATCTGCGGCGGTGACTGGGCTGACTCGCCGGCCGGCCTCCATTCGAGCAAGTAGGTATCCGAAGACTGTCGTTTGAGCTAGGGAATCGGCGAAGTCGCTAGCGTTCATCGCTGTAGAGTCACTGGGATTCATTCGTAGCAGATTCGTGAAAGAGTCCCGCGCAGCGTTGAGAGGGGTTGGGTAATCACTCTCCTCGCAGGATTCGACCGTCAGGCGAATAAGATTGGCTGCGGTCGCAAGAAGCTCCACCGCCTCGTCTTTGGTTGTTGCGTTAACGGGCACAAGACCCGCAGCTGTGTCCAGGAAGTGTGTTAGCCGCAGGGCTTCTGTCGCAGTCAAGGTATAGGATCCAAGGATCCACTGCTCCGGCAGCGTCAGACGCTTTATCTCGACGCCGTTCTCGAATAGAAGCCACTTGTGTCCGTTGGTCAATACGACATGCGGTAAGGTTCGCTTGTAGTTATCGAACCGTCCCTGATCGGTTGCCGGTAGAGAAAGAATGTCAACACCAGGGCTTTTAATCTCGAACCAATTCAGGCAGACACTGCCGTTGAGGACTGTGAGGTCGGGAAAGCCGGTGCCAGTCACGTGGCGGTTGGAATCGACGTGGACTGGCCCGGCCGCTGGGTAAGACGCCCTGATGAGAGTTCGGTAGGCGGGATAGAGCGTTGGCTCGGTCTGGGACCGCAGCCGCCGCGCTTCCACCGCGAAAATCTCGAGGTGCTGCTGAGAAATTGCCATCGTGCGTGTCCCCCTGGCCGGATGCGGTCTATGCGCGGTTGGGAGGCTATCGCGGACCCCCGACATCGCGCGTGACGTGGTGCGGCGTGTGGGTCACGAAGGCTTCCTGGACGGTGGACGCCACGCCGGCTACAGCCTGGGCCGACAGCCGCCACAGATTCATGGGCAGTTCCGATCAACGAGTGGAAAGCCTGAACACTGTGGTCCTCTCCTGTGGTGCCGTCAGTGGCATGCCTCGTACACACGGCGGTCGAGGTCGGCGGCGTCGGGCACGCCCCGCTTGCGGTAGCCGGCCAGCGTGGGCCTGATCGACGCGATGGCCTTGCG
>JBGTNI010000081.1:0-15130 GCA_041743105.1 Mycobacteriales bacterium
CGCACGAACCTGTATGTCGGCGATCGCTGACTTGATCAGCACCGACACAGGCTTTTCGCGGGAACGCGCCGAGCTGCTGGCAATAGGAGTCACCGGCGCCGCCGAGCTGGCCGCTCGTTACTGGCTCGCGGGCGGCCGCTCTATCTCCAAAGACGATGCGGTCGAACTTCTGGTCGGCCTCATATGGCGTGGTATTGCGCATTTCCCGATGAGTGAAGCTCAGTCGGGAAGATAGGTACAGGTCCGATGAGCGAAGCTCAAGGGGATCACAAGCTCAGGTCCCATGAGCGGCAGATCAACCGGAAGCTTGAGCGACTAGGCCAGCCATCAGTTGAGTAAGACGTTAAGCAACACGGTCAGCAGGATCGAAGCAAGGATCGAGACCAGGATCATTCCCAGGCATCCAAGGCTGCCACCCAGGGGTCGGATCTCTACATTTCCCCAGCGCATACGCTCCCCGCATCCTTTCCTTCGGCGTTGTCGGCAAAACGCCGAGGAACCCGGACTTACGAGCGAGTTTCGGTGAAAACGTCCTCGTGACACAATCGCGCAGCTGCTCCGCGGTACTCTAGCTGCCTTTGAGGAAGTCGGGGACGTCCACATCGTCGAGCACGACGCGGCGAGGCCGGATGGATTCTGCGGGTTCATCGCTACCGAGCGAGTCATCAGGCCGGGGTTCCACGCGGCGTTCGGCAGCACGGAATGTGGGTTCGCCCCCGTCAAAGCCGGCCGCGATTACGGTGACACGGACTTCATCGCCGAGCGAGTCGTCGATAACCGTGCCAAAAATGATGTTGGCATCGGAGTGGGCGGCGTCGCTGACCAGTGAAGCGGCCTCGTTGATCTCGAACAGGCCTAGCTCGGAGCCACCGGCGATAGACAGCAGTACGCCATGTGCACCTTCCATGCTGGCTTCCAGTAACGGACTTGCGATGGCAGCCTCGGCCGCCTCCACCGCGCGACTCTCGCCGCGGGCGCTACCGATGCCCATCAGGGCGGTGCCCGCACCGCTCATCACACTCTTCACGTCCGCGAAGTCCAAGTTGATCAGACCCGGCGTGGTGATCAAGTCGGTGATGCCCTGCACACCTGAGAGCAGCACTTGGTCGGCCATACGGAAGGCATCCATCATGGAGATTTGCCGGTCCCCCACCGCGAGCAGTCGATCATTGGGGATGACGATCAGGGTGTCGCATTCGGCACGCAGCTCTTCGACGCCCACCTCGGCCTGCCGTTGGCGTCTGCGCCCCTCGAAGCCGAAGGGGCGGGTGACGACGCCAATGGTGAGGGCGCCCAGGCTGCGGGCGATGTTCGCCACCACTGGGGCTCCGCCGGTACCGGTGCCACCGCCTTCACCCGCGGTGATGAAGACCATGTCCGCACCCTTGATGACTTCTTCGATCTCGTCGCGATGATCTTCGGCGGCTTTTTTTCCGATGTCAGGACTGGCGCCCGCGCCCAGACCGCGTGTCAGCTCACGACCGACGTCAAGCTTGACGTCTGCGTCGCTCATCAAGAGCGCTTGGGCGTCGGTGTTGATCGCAATGAACTCAACGCCCTTGAGTCCCACTTCAATCATGCGGTTGACCGCGTTTACGCCCCCGCCACCAATTCCGACGACTTTGATGACCGCCAGATAATTATGCGGAGGTGTCATGACCGGTTCCGCCTTTCAGATCGAGAGCGTCGACGAGGTTAATACCGTAAAGATTAACCCTCTAGTTGAGGCTTAGAGTTATGTAAGTTTCAACTATTGCGACGGTATGTGCGATCACCCGAACAATTCAAGTAAGAGCTCCGGCGTGTCTACGACTGATCTCATTGGAATGGCAAATCCCGTTAAGAATCTCGCCAATAAATTCTGACAAGGCCGCAGGAGCCGCCGCATGCGGGGAGTACCTTCTAACTTCGACCGAGCGCAGCGGAGGGGGACTGCCCGGGTGCAGGCGCACCGCGACAGCGTGCTGAGCAGTGCAATCGGCATAGTCGCACAAGCACAGCGCCAGCAGGAAGTGGGCGTTCAGCGAACGCCAACGACTCCAGGGGTACTAACATCGATCGTCCGCCCAGGTCTGCCCAGTAGCACGGTAGCAACGGTGGCTTTACGCACGTTTTCAGTCGGATCGTCCGCCGCGCCCCAGAACACGCTACGACCGCCGGTCAACTGCAAACTGAGCCGGCGCGGATCCGACACGTTGACGTGTACAAGTTTTTCAGAAAGTTCGGGGGTGAGCGCCTGGGCAACCCCCACCGCCGCTACCAATACTTTGCTTTGCTTCGGTTTCGGATCGACCGCAAAATCAGGAACAACAAGAATACTCGCGTCGCTAACTTTAATCAGCGGAAGTTTCGCCGGACGCTCTTTCATAACTCGATATGGCACACCCAGCCTGTCGATGACGATGAATTTACCGTCACGCTGCGCCACTGCGGCAGGACGACGTTCGCTTAGCTTTATACGCACGGTCGCGGGCCAGGCGCGTACCACAGCGACCCTTGCCACCTCCGGTATCGCGTGAACTCTGGATTCGACGTCTCCGGTGTTAAGTCGCGCCAACGGGGTGCCGCGGTCTATATCGGCGGCGTTCGCAATCTCATCGGCGGTCAGTTCTTTCGCGCCCACTACCTGTACCGAACGCGCTCCCAGCAGCGGGGTTGCGAATACCACCACGCTTCCTACCGCAAGCACCAGAATCACCACAATCGCACTGAGCGCCCCTATGGTGATCCGCCGCCGCCGCGCACCTACGCGCAGCGTGACGGTACGGCCCAGCAGCCGCGACAGCGGACCGCGTCGCTCCCCTCGCACCAAGCGCCAGGAGCGCTTCAACGTAGATCGCACCGGCCTGTACTTCCGGTGTGGCGACCTCTGCTGCGGTGGCGTCTGCTGCGGTGGCGCGGCGGCGGGAGGCTCACTCATCGGCAGCACCCTTCGCGAGCTCCGCCAGGATCTCCTCGCCCATCATGACGATCGGGGGAGCGCCCATCGTGAGCACGAGATCACCACTGCGTGCCCGCTCGGCGACCAGCCGTGGCACCGCCGACCACGATGGCTCGAAGATGGCCGTGGTCACGCCCCTATCTGCCCTGCGCGCCTGGTCCACTCTAGACGGCGTAGCCATCGGATTTAGCACCTCACGAGTGAGTGCCGCCCCACCCTCGCCGGGACCTCGTTCCTCGCTGGGGCAATACACCTCCATCACGATCACGTCGTCGGCCAAGCGCAGCGCCTCGGCGATCTGCGGCATGAATGCGTTGGTGCGGTAGAGCCGGTAAGGCTGAAATACCACGAGGAGCCGGCCGGTCCCGGCGACCTCTCGCACCGTCTGAAGCTGTGCAGCCATCGACGACGGGTGGTAGGCGTAATCGTCGTAGACCCGCAAGCCCCTAGCGACACCCTTGAGTTCGAAACGGCGCCGCACGCCCCGGTACTGACCCAGCGCCGCGACGGCATCGGCCGGAGGCAGTCCCAGTCGCAGCGCGGCTAGCAGCGCGGCGCCCGAATTGAGCGCAATGTGGCGACCGGGCACCTCGATGCGCACCGAGCCCACAACCCGTCCGTCCGCCACCGCCGTATAGCCAGTGCCGGTGGTCTGACTGTTCAGGTCAGCCAGTCGGAGATCAGCGTCAGCGCTGATGCCGTACGTGGCAACCGAGATGCCTTTGCCGCGCGCGTACTCCGCGAGTCGCTTCGCGCCGGGGTCATCAGCGCAGGCGATCAGCAGTCCACCATGGGTGATGCGATCCGTGAACTGGGCAAAGCCCTCCTCCACGCCGGCCAAGTCACCGTAGGTGTCCATGTGGTCGGCCTCCACATTGGTCACGATGGCGATATCGGGGTGATACAGCAGAAACGTCTTGTCGCTCTCGTCGGCCTCAACCACGAAATGCTCGCCGGTGCCATGGTGCGCACTGGCGCCCACTTCTGCCAACTCGCCACCGATGACGAAGGAAGGGTCGTGGCTGGTGTGCTGCAGAATGGTGGTCACCATAGAGGTGGTAGTCGTCTTGCCGTTAGTACCAGCCACCGCGACGACAGTCCGCCCGGTCATGGCCGTCACCAGCGCTTCGGCTCGATGCAGCACCCTAAGGCCTCGCCGGCGAGCAGCAACGAGCTCGATGTTGTCGTCTGCGATCGCGGTGGAATACACCACGGTATCCACGCCCTCGAGCAGCTGCTCGTCGTGGCCGATGGTGACTCGCGCGCCCAGTGCACGCAGCGCAGCGATCGGCGGCCATTCACGAATATCGCTGCCGGAGACTTTAATCCCCCGGATCAGCAGCAGCCGCGCCAAGCCGTTCATTCCGACGCCGCCGATACCGATGACGTGCACTCGGCCCAGATCTTCGGCGGTGAGGCCGGTGAGGTCGTTCGTGGTCTCAACGAGCATGTGGGGAGCGCTCCTTGTGGATCAAGACTTGAATAAGACGTGTGGGTCGAGACTTATGGGTGGAGCGAGACGTTGACTACCCGGCAGTCGAGGCATCCGAACAGGCACGGCTACCACCCGCGGCCCGATACACCATTGCGCACAACGCTTCGTCTCCATCGCGCCGTCCGTAGCCAGCCGCAGCGTCACTCATTCTCGCTAAGGCTGCTTGGTCGGCTAACAGCGGTATCACGTGTTCGGTCAGCCATTCCGGGGACAGCGCTGCGTCCTCCACCAGCAAACCACCACCGGCGTGTACGACCGGAAGCGCGTTGCGGCGCTGCTCGCCGTTCCCCCAGGGCAGCGGGACATACACCGCGGGAAGACCCACCGCGGCTAGCTCCGCGCACGTTAGGGCCCCCGATCGGCACAGCGCGAGGTCGGCGGCAGCGTAGGCAGCATCCATAGCCTCGACGTAACCTAGCGTGACGTATGGGGCACCCCGACCGGTGGACAGCCGCTCCAAGCTGTTGCGGGCACCGATCACATGCAACACCTGCACACCTGCCGCGCCGAACACAGCGGCGGTAGCCGCGACAGCACGATTGATAGAAAGCGCCCCTTGCGAGCCACCGAAGACCAGCAACGTCGGCCGCTGTGGGTCGAGTCCGAACTGCTTGCGGGCATCGCAGCGACGCTGCTGTCGATTCAGACCCGAGATCTCCGGTCGCAGCGGCACCCCGACAACCTCACCGTGTCGCAGCGTCACGTGCTCCCCGCCGAGCGCGACGTGCCGGGTAAGTCGTGCCCCCAGCCTATTAGCGATTCCGGCCGGGTTGTTGACCTCATGCACCACCATCGGGATACGGCTGCGCCAGGCAGCCAGGTACGCCGGAACAGCTACATAACCGCCAAAACCGACGACCACGTCGGCTGCCACATCGTCGAGGACGTCTCGCACCGCACGAACACTCGCGGCGATTCTGCCTGGAGTCCGCAGTAGGTCAGTCCCCGGACGCCGGGGCAACGGATACGCCGGAATCAATCGCAGATCCCAGCCGCGCCGGGGAATGAGCTCGGACTCAAGCCCCTTCGGCGTGCCCAGGCAGGTGATCCGAGTGTCGGGGTCGTGACGTCGCAAACACTGCGCCAGCGCCAAGGCCGGCTCTATATGGCCGCCAGTACCACCACCGGCGAGCACCACCGACCTCGAGTACCGCAAGTGACCTCCTCCCGTGAGGCTCCCAGGGATGAGGGTGTTCACGATGGGTCTCCAGAAGGGATATTGGCGCTGAATCGGCCGCTACTAAGAGCGTCCAAAGATAATTCGTTCCCCACGTCAAGAGGCTGCACTGGTCAAGCTACTTTCGTTCTGTTTAGTAAATCGCGCCGGAGGGAGCGGGATGCCCCACATCTTGCCCCACCACCTACGGCCGCCGGCACGCAACGCCACCGCCGCCTCAGGCTCTGCCCTCGCAAACGTGACCAGCATTCCGATGGTGAACATGGTGATCACTAGGGAACTCCCACCCGCCGATATCAGCGGCAGTGGAATGCCTGTAATTGGCAGAATCCCCACCACCGCCCCCATGTTGATGAAGGCCTGCCCAGCGAGCCATATGGCACAGGTGGCGGCAACCAGCCGGCAATACTGGTCGTTGATCCGTCGCGCGATCCGCATAGCCGAGTAGGTCAGCACTGCATAGAGCGCAATCACCACCACACAGCCGATCAGACCGAGCTCCTCACCGATGATGGCGAAGATAAAGTCGTTGTGCGCCTCGGGCACATATTCCCATTTGCTTCGCGACTGTCCGAGCCCCACCCCCCAGAGGCCGCCGGTAGATAAGGCGTAGAGACCTTGGACTGCTTGGTGCCCAGTGTTCTGCGCATCCGCAAAGGGGTTGAGGTAGCTGGTGATCCGCTCCAGACGGTGGGGCTCGGCTGCGATCAGCAGCATCACGCCACCCAACGCGGTTACGGCCAGACCCATCAATGCTCTAAATCGCACACCGGAGACCCAGAGCAGCCCACATAGCACGATCAGCAGGCAAACCATGGTGCCCAGGTCGTTATAACCCACCAATAGCAGTAGCGCGCCGGCCACCGGCAGTAGCGGGAAGGCAAGCTGGCGCCACTGTCCGAGCAACGGACGCTTACGTATCAGCACATCGGCACCCCAAAGCACCAGCGCCAGCTTGGCCACCTCAGACGGCTGCACCGTCACCGGTCCTACCTGGAGCCACAATGCCTCGCGTCCCACTGCGACACTGGGCCGCAGCCACAGCAACGTCAGCAGCGCGGCGGAGATCAATAGCAGTGGATAGGCTAACCAGCGAAACCAGTTCGGACGCATCATCAGCGCGACCCAGAACGCCATCAGTCCCACTCCGGCGGACAGGGCTTGTTCGAGGAAGACGGTGAATGCGCTGCCATTGCGGACGATGGAATCGATGCTCGACGCCGAGAGCACCATGACCAGGCCGATGGCCAGCAGTAGCGTCGCGCTGCCGAGTAGCAGATAGAACGACGCCAGCGGACGGCGGAGAAGCCCCTGTGCGATCGTGACGATGCCAGGGCCGGCTGCGTTCACTTCGGCTCCGGCCACTAGTCCATGATCGCGGCTGGCCGGCGTGGAGTCAGGGACATCTCCAGGCGTGTCGCTGCGGGCGATGTCACATCAGGCTGCCATGCCACCTGGAACCCCGGCACCGCCCACCACCCTGTGATATCCGGGAGAACTTCTCTAGCTGCTTCGCGCCGATAGTTACGACAGCGACAGCACTCCTAGGTAATCGGAGTAGAAGATGCCTAGCGCCGCCGCTACACCGATCCCAGAGATGATCCAGAACCGGATCACGATGTTCACCTCACTCCAGCCAGCTAGCTCGAAGTGGTGTTGCAACGGCGCCATGCGGAAGACACGTTTACCAGTGAGTCGAAACGACGCGATCTGGGTGATCACCGACAGCGTCACGATGACAAACAGCAGACCGAGGATCGGTAGCAGCAGCGTGGTGTGGGTGGCCATGGCCAGGCCGCCGATGAGTCCACCAAGCGCAAGCGCTCCGGTATCGCCCATAAAGATGCGGGCCGGGGATGCGTTCCACCATAAGAAACCGAAGCAAGCGCCGGCGGCGGAGGCGGCAATCAGCGCGATGTCGAGCGGATCGCGCACCTCGTAGCAGTAGCCGGGGGGACCGAGGCCGCAGGTGTGTCGGTACTGCCATAGCCCGATCAGGAAGTACCCCCCCAGCACCATCACCGAACTACCGGTAGCGAGGCCGTCGAGGCCGTCGGTGAGGTTCACCCCATTCGCGGTAGCTATCACGACAAGCGCGAACAACGCTGCCGCGCCCGCGGTTCCGATATGCGCCCAATCGATATCGCGAACGAACGACAATTCCAGCGAGCCCACGTGCTGGTTGCGTTCATTGGGAAAGTACAGCGCCAGCACCGCGAAGACGGTAGCCACCAGGATTTGGCCCACTAATTTGCCGCGCTTGTTCAGTCCCAGGCTGCGACGTCGCCGCACCTTGATGTAGTCGTCGACAAAGCCCACCAAGCCCATCCCGACAAACAGCCCCAGCACCACCAGCGCGGTGAGCGTGACGCCCCGACCGGGCTTATTTATCACCATCAGCTGCGCGACACCGTAGGCCACCAGCGTCGCCAGGATGAACACGACGCCACCCATGGTGGGAGTGCCGGCCTTCGATTGATGATGCGCCGGGCCTTCGGTGCGGATCTCCTGGCCGATCCGCCGCCGCTGTAGGTATTTGATGGCCAGCGGAGTGCAGAAGATGGATACCAAGAACGCCACCATGCTGGCGGCGAGCACCGATCTCACGCGGTGCCCTCCTTGCTACTGATGTCACGACGGTCGCTAACCGCACGATCGAAATGCGGTGCGCCGTCTGATTCCAAGCGTCGGTCCAACGCTAAGAGCCCTAACACCACGCGATCGAGCCCGGCAGCGCGAGAGGCCTTCACCAACACGACATCGCCAGGCGCAAGCTGCTCGCGCAGCGTTTCCAGCGCGGCGTCGGTGTCGGGTACCAGCCGGGAGTTACCCTGCCAGGTACCGGCTTGGCCCATGGCGGCGGTATGGATGGCCACGGCTGCATTCCCTCCGATACCTCCGATGACCAGCAGTTCGTCAATTCCAAGCTGTGTCACAGTGCGGCCCAAGGCAGCGTGCTCGGCGTGTTCGACTGCACCGAGCTCGGCCATATATCCCAGCACTGCCCATCGCCGGCCAGAACAGTTCATAGCGGCTAATGCACGGAGGCCGGCACGCATCGAGTCGGGGTTAGCGTTGTAGCTGTCGTCGATGACCGTGACACCGTCGTCGCGCCTACTCACCTGCATCCGACCCGGTGAGCGAGGTCGCGCATGGCTCAACCCACGGGCGATCCGAGCGGGATCGACCCCTAATTCGGACGCTACGGCCGCGCACGCCAGCGCGTTGGAGACCTGGTGTTCGCCGTGTAGCCCGAGCGTAACGTCAGCGCTACCGCCCGGCGTGTGCAGCGTGAACGAGGCCCGGCCTTGTGCGTCGAGCACCACATTCGTGGCGCGGACGTCGAGCTGAGCGTCGGGGTCCGCGGTCTGCATGCCGTAACGCACGACGCGGGCACTAGTGCGATCGGCCATCGCCGCCACAATCGGATCGTCGGCGTTGAGCACGGCGACCCCACCGGTACCGCTAACGGCAGCACCACTAACGGCAGTACCACTAACGGCAGTAGGAAGCGCCTCCACCAGCTCGCCTTTGGCCTTGGCCGTGACGTCGACGGAGCCGAACTCCCCCACATGCGCGGTGCCCACGTTTAGCACGACACCGATGCGTGGCGGTGCCACCTGTGTGAGCCAGCGAATATGGCCGATGCCGCGCGAGCTTTTCTCCAGCACGAGAAACCGGGTCTGTTCGTCACACCGCAGCACGGTATACGGGTGACCGAGTTCGTTGTTAAACGAGCCCGGCGGTGCGATCGTAGGTCCCAGCGGCTCCACAAGCTGGGCAAGCAAGTCCTTGGTGGAGGTCTTGCCCGACGATCCGGTGATCCCGATGACTGTGAGATCGGGTAGGCGATCGATCACGGCACGAGCAAGCGCACCCAAAGCGGCCAACACATCGTCGACCACGATCGCGGGGGTGCCCACAGGTCGGGAGGCCAGCGTGGCTACCGCCCCGGCCCGCGCTGCGGCGCAAGCGAAGTCGTGTCCGTCTACCCGCTCGCCGGCCAGGGCAACGAAGAGACCACCGGGCTGGACTCGGCGAGAATCGAATTCCACCGCACCCGTCACAAGCGTGGCACCTGTCACAAGCGTGGTGCCGTTGACCCCGCTCGGTGCCGAGTCGGGCCCTGCCTTGAGGTCAGCGGAGTCGACGTCAGTGAGGACTCCGCTGGTGATCTCTGCGATCTCGGCCAGCGAGAGAGTAATCACCCGTACACCTGTGCCAGGACTCCGGCCAGTACCTCTCGGTCGTCAAACGGATTTTTCACTCCAGCAATCTCCTGTCCTTGCTCATGGCCTTTACCCAGTAACGCGACCGTGTCGCCTGCTGTAGCCGCACGCACCGCATAGTCGATGGCCTCGGCGCGGGCACCGATCTCAACGACCTGCCCAGCACCCGGCCCATCGGATACGCCTGCCAGCATCGCGGCACGGATTTTCTCAGGGGCTTCCGATCGAGGATTATCGTCGGTCGCGACGAAAAGGTCTGCCCCACTCGCCGCGGCAGCGCCCATCAAAGGCCGTTTTCCCGTATCGCGATCGCCTCCGCAGCCCAGCACGCAGATAAGCCGACCTCGGGTGATGCCACGCAGCGCCTCTAGGGCCTTAATCACGCCGTCGGGTGTGTGTGCATAGTCGACCACGGCGGTGATCGGGAGATCTGCCGGCCCGATGCGCTCCATGCGGCCGGGCGCGCCGGGGGCTCGTTCAAGTGCCGCGACTGCATCGCTGATGTCGGCGCCAATCGTCACCAAGATCGCAATAGCAAGCAGGCCATTACTGACATTGAACATCCCTGGCAGGTCGATTTTGGCGCAGTGATGGCGACCGTCGGGGGCGCGCAACGTGAACTGCTGGCCGTATCCGCATATCCGGATTTCACCGGCGCTCCAGCTCGCGGACGGATTTACTGTGGTCGAGACCGTGGTAGTGGTGGGCTTGACCAGCCGCCGGCCCGCGTCGTCGTCGATTACGACGATCTCATGGTCGCAGCGGCCGTCGAAGAGTCGAGCCTTGGCCGCGAAGTAGTCGGCTAAGTCGACGTGAAAATCCAGATGGTCGATGCTGAGATTGGTGAACGCACCCGCGGTGAAGTGGACGCCTTCCACGCGGCCAAGCGCCAACGCATGGCTTGAGGTCTCCATAACCACAGTGTCAGCGCCGCGCTCTACCGCTACGGCCAGCAGCGCCTGCACGTCAGCCGCCTCAGGCGTGGTGCGCGCAGACGGCAGTAGGCGGTCGCCGATACGGGAGTGCACTGTGCCCAGCAGTGCGGTGACGCAGCCCAGGCGGCGCAGCATAGCGTCGGCAAGGTGCGCGGTGGTGGTCTTACCGTTGGTGCCAGTAATACCTACTACGCGCAGCTTGGTGCTCGGCTGGCCGAAGATCGCGGCTGCGACCAGACCCACCACCTGACGTGGATCGGGCACCATGAGCACGGGAAGATCGGCTCCCGCGCCCTCGAGCTGCGCGAGGCGCTGCGCCCCGACCGGATCGGTGAGTACCGCTACCGCGCCACGCCTGGCCGCGTCGTCGACGAAGGCCGCGCCGTGGGTACGTGTCCCCGGCAAGGCGACGTACAGGTCACCGGGGTGAACGGCGTCACTGGCTTGGGCCACTCCGGTGACTACGGCGCGGGTGGCAGTGGCGCCGGGCGCAAGTGAGACCTGCTCCGGCAACTGTGCGACCACCTTCGCCAGTGGTGTCGGGGCAACCCGAGCGGGTCGTGGAGTGGGCGAAGCTGACACGCCACACGACCCTACCGGTGCGTCATCGACGGCTGAGCTGCGCCGCCGCCACGTGAAAATCCGATCAGCTAACGGCAACGATTGTGACGATCGTACGGTCCTGCGGGTGTAACGCCTGTGCGATTCCCCGATCCAAGGTAGCCAATCGACCATTGTGAAGCGCGGCCAAGGCCGCAAGGTGGACATCAGTTACCTGGCGATGCGATACCACGGGTGCTCGTTGGGCGAGCGGGCTGGTTGCAAGTTCAACATCGTCGGACCACCGTTGGTGGCCGGGCGTGGCCCGAATGGTCCCCAACATCGTTAGCGCGGCGTGCCACGACACCGCATTCTGGCTGACGGCAGGATTTACGGAGACGCGTATGAAGCCGCTCTCGGTAACCGTCGTTGTTGCCCATGCGTCATCTTCAAGGCCAGCGAACCAGCGTTGTGCAGACTCGTGAAAGACATGCTCCTTCCAGGCCAGAGCTACCA
This sequence comes from Mycobacteriales bacterium, assembly GCA_041743105.1. Classification (GTDB taxonomy): domain Bacteria; phylum Actinomycetota; class Actinomycetes; order Mycobacteriales; family QHCE01; genus QHCE01. The sequence goes on from JBGTNI010000081.1 coordinate 11,834, forward strand.
GCATGTTGACATCAAGGAGATGAGTAGTCGCCAACGCTCAGGGCTCCTCATCGAGTGCGGCCCGTACTGCTTCGGAGGTGATGAGGTGCCCGCCGGGTGGGACATCGAACACTGGAAACCCGCCCACGCCCTGCGATGCGGAGGTGGGAGGAGCCAAGCCACGCCGCGCCAGTGACGAAAGCGTGGCACCGATTGATTGCTGCTTAGCGTGGGCTAATGACCGGACGGCGCTGAGTACGTCGTCATCGATCTCCACGGTGGTACGCATGGATTGATGCTAGCACATCATGATGCGCAAGCATCAAGCACACTGTGGCGCGATATCTAACAGCAGATTCACGATCTAATGTCGCCTGGGCTGTGAGGGAGATCCGAGAGATCGACTGTGTTAGTTCCCGCTGTCGTCCAATCCAGATCCGGGCCTAGCGACACGATCATGCTGGGATTCAGCCAGGAGTGTGTGATGTAGTAGTGCCGTTTGATGTGGTCGAAGTTCGTGGTTTGGCGAAACGCTTCGTGTTGGTAAAGATCTCTGGTGAAACGCCACAGGTTCGGATAGTCCACAATGCGCCGCAGGTTGGTCTTAAAGTGCGTGACATACACCACGTCGAACCGGGCTAAGGTCACCCACAGCCGTATGTCAGACACCGTAATCCGATCGCCGATGAGATAGCGTCGGTTCGCTAACCGATCCTCTAGCTGATCTAGCGCGGCAAATAGAGTTTGAACTTCTCGTTCGTAGCCTTGCTGGGAGGAGGCGAAGCCACATCGATAGGGGCCATCGTGGACTCTTTCGAATAAAAAGCCGTTGAGCGAATCAATTTCCGCCCGTAACTCTACGGGGTAGATATCGATATCATTTTTGGCCCACTTATCGAACTGAGTAGCTAGATCAATATCAAGAACTCTATAGTCATTGCTAGCGATACGATGCGTTGTTTTGTCCCATAACGCGGGAACTGAGACATGGCCATTATAGTTTGGCTCGGTAGCCTCATATGCTTCTCGCAGGAAGGCAAACCCATTTATCTCGTCGAGTCCGTGCCCTTCCCCCTTACGGAAAGCCCATCCTCGGCTATCCCGGATCGGGTCTAGAATTGAAAGTGACACAACGCTTTCTAGACCCTTCAGCGCGTGAACAATCATCGATCGCTGCGAGAAAGGACAAGGATAGGCGGTATATAAGTGATAGCGACCCGGCTCACTGAGAGCTCCACTGGAGCCATCCTCAGTGATGCGATTCCGAAACGCGGGAAGTGGCCGCTTTACCGTCGGTTCGTCACCCGAGGCTTTGGGCATGTAGGGCTTATACGCGTCGAAATCCACTGGGCTAGCAGCGCGTGGGGTAACAGTCACTCAAGCCACACCTCCCTGGGCAACGTTAGGGCACCATGAGAGACGCGGTGGGTCTCAGCGTCCCGTTGGGGGCAACACCGCCAGAACGTAACACAAAGCTCGCCAAGGACGAGAACACCGGCGCTGCGACAGAGCCACCGCTCCCGGACCCCACATGAGCGAAAACGCTGATCACGTATCTCGGCTGATCTGCAGGCACCATGCCGATGAACGAGGTCACATCGCCAACCGCGTACTTGCTGTCCACCACACGCAAACCGGTACCGGTCTTGCCCGCGACATCATAGCCACTCACCGCCGCGTTCGGCGCCGTGCCTTGCTTGGAGACCACCGGCCGCAGCGCCTCACGTATCGTCCGCGCGTTCTCCGCGCTGATAACCCGGTGACTGCCCGCCTCGGCCTTCGGCGGCCCGGCTATCTCCCCGTCGGCCTCGCGGATCTGCTCGATGAGCTTAGGCGTCACCGACATACCGTCGTTGGCGATGGTGGCATACACCGCCGTCATCTGTAGCGGAGTCACACCCACACCGATACCGATCGGAATACCACCGTACGAAGGGCCACTCCATCGATCCGGCGGTTGCACGATTCCGGCACTCTCGGCAGCCAACCCGATATTCGTTTTCTTCCCTAAGCCGAACTTCTTCTGGTACTCGTAGAGTTTGTTCGAGCCCAGCTTGTCGGAGATCATAATTGTTCCGATGTTGCTGGACTTGGCCAGGATTCCGGCAAGGGTAATCTTGCCTGCCGTGTGCGTATGAGTGTCGCGAAAAACCTTGTCGCCTTTGCGGATCGTGGGGGGCAGCGTTACAGCGACGTCGGATTCAATGGCCCCTTCCTCTAATGCTGCCGAGAGCGTTATCGCCTTATGCACCGAGCCGGGTTCGAGCACCATGGACGAGCCTATATTGCCGCGTTCCCTAGGCTTCGACGATAAGGGATCGGAGGCGTCATAGCTGGGGTAACTCGACATAGCGAGTATCTTGCCGCTACGGGCATCCATAACAATGGCTGAGCCGCTGCTGGCGCCTACTGAGTCGAGTTTCGTCGAGAGCAGGCGTTGCGTTTCATACTGCAGGTCTCGGTCGAGGGTAAGTGTGAGCTCGGCGCCGGGTCGGGCAGGCTCCTGCCGATTGAATCCAGCTGGAATTTCCTGTCCCCGCAGCCCCACCTCAAACGATCGTTTGCCGTCGTGGCCCCGCAGCACATCGTTATAACTTGCCTCCAGGCCCGCCAGCCCGTCTCCGTCACGGCCGGTGAAACCCAGCACGTTTGACGCGATGTCTCGACTAGGCACATCGCGTCGATCCTCGGTCAGTACTCCGATGCCGGCTAGCTGGTTACTGTCGACCAGCTTCTGCACAGCGGCACCGACCTCGGTATCGAGCTCACGGGCCAAGTACGCGAACCGGAGCTCTTTACCACTGTCAGTCGTAGCGCGGCTCAGTTTTGCCACTAGTTCTGCCTCCGGCACCTCCAGCAAGGAGGTTAGGGCAATCGCCGTTTTCACCGGATCGTCGACGTGCTTAGGGTCGGCGTAAATCGCGCTCGCCGGGACGCTACGCGCCAGGGGTGCACCGGACCGATCGAAAATGCTGCCGCGCGGGGCGTTGAGAGTCACGTGTGCCATGCGCTTCTCCTCCGCCATAGCCGCATAGGCGCGTCCGTCGGAGACCTGAAGCACTATTAACTTGCCGCCCAGTGCCGCAAACAACAACAGCGCAATGGCTAGGCCGAATCGCATCCGGCGCAGCGGATTACCCAACCGTGGCGGCGGCGGAAGCGGCGATAGTTGGCGCCGACTCCTGGGGGCAAGCGGAGCTCGGCGTAATGCGGTTTGGCGGGACGCGCGGCGGGCAGGATGCTCGTCGGTCGCTGTTCTCCGTCGTTTGCCCGCCGGTGCGGTGGCCCGAGCGATTGGCTTGGCACGGCGTCCGGCTG
>JBGTNI010000082.1:0-4486 GCA_041743105.1 Mycobacteriales bacterium
CGGCCACGAACCGCGAGCGCCACTTGCCCACCGTCGGCCGCGCGACCCCCAGCGCGGCCGCCACCTCGGTGTTGCTCGACCGTCCGCACAGGCCAGCACGATCCGACTCGGACAGAAGACGTTGAGCTCCGGTGCGCGAGCGACGCTACCGTTGCGCTTAACCCCGCGGGCCAGAACGAGATTCTTGTACAGCAGATCGTCCTGCGAGCAGCTTAGGCATTGCACATTAGCAACCGAGAAGTAGTGCAAGGGCATTGCATCTGATTCGGACGGGTACAGATGGTTGCACTTCGCGTTCAGGTGTTCGAGCAGCTTTGCGGCGGCGCAGTCGAAGTCGGTTATCGGTAGAGCGCGGAGTTCGTGACGAACCAACCTCGTCGCAACTGGGTCGATGTCGCAACCCGCCACATTTGCGCCAAGCCTACCGGCCTCGATCAGAGTCGTGCCGCCACCGTGGAATGGATCGTAAACCGTCTTGCCCTCAAGTGTGTTGGTCTTGTCGCTGCCGTAGAGGGTCCAGAAGGTGGAGATGCCAGTGTCGGCAGGAAGTGACGCCGCGAGGAGGACCGCACGCAGGAGCGCAGCGGGACGCCGAGCGAACCAACGGTGGGCCAGGTAGATGGGATCACGGGCGCGCCGGTCGGCGGCGACGAGGCGACCGATTTCCGCGACTGGCAGGCTCGCTTCGAGGAACGTCGAGGCCGAGACGTACTGAGTCACTGAGGGCCTCCGTCCACGGCAGGATAGTAGTGGCCAGCGCCGACAATCCGAGGCAGACGGGCAGGACACGCCACAGCGACCCGGTGACCGCGACCCGCTCGGCCGCCTGCCCGACGACGGGCAGGCCCATCATGGTTCGGCCTGTGGGAGAGCTGGGCGACCCGGAGGTCGCTGCTGACCTGCGAGAACGCCGGCCACGGGAGGGTCCGTAGTCGCCGCCGGTCAGGCAGGACGAGACCCCGGACGTCGACGAGCTTCCGGAACGGTCGATCTGATCGGCCAGCTTGCTCAAGGCGGCCCGCCGTGCCGAGCGCGGTTCGCCTGGCGAACGTGCCATGGACCGAGACGCGACGTTCGCGATAGCTGGCGAGGTTGAGCTGGTCGGTGTCGATCACGACTTGGGCAGTACTGGAGCGGGGGTCATGGCTGGTCTTCCGCGTCGGAGCCATAGGCGTCGCGGCATAGTTCGCCGTTGTCTTGCTCGACCTGGTCCGGGGTGAAGTCAGCGCCACAGACGCCACACGTGATCGAGCCGGCGGCGAGAACCGACGGGGAGACCCGTGGTTGACGGCGCGGTTCCACCGCCATCGCCGGATGTGGTGGGCGAGTCGATTAGTGCGCCCAGGCTCTGCCGTTGCTCGTCACAGCAATCTCACCTCTCAATTTCAATAACCGATACAGTTTTGGAGTCGGCGTTGGTCGTGTATATATATCGGCCATCCGGGCTGATCGCCAGATCGGTCGGATTACGGCCAACATGGATACTCATGATCATCGTATTGGTGGAAGTGTCCACTACTGATACTGAATTGGAGCTCCTACTCGTCGCGTAGACGAGGTGACCATCCGGACTAACCGCAATACCGTAGGGGCTCTTGCCGACCGGGATGTGGGCAACTACACTGCTGGTCGCGGTATCGATCGCCGAGACCGAATGCGCATAGAAGTTGGCCGAGTATACACGACGCCCGTCCCGGCTGATTGCAACAGCATGGGGCTTGCTCTCTACGGAGGTCCTGGCAGTGACCCTCCTTCTCGCAGTGACACGGCTTCCCCCGCTATCGATCATAGCCACTGAATCCTCGCCAGAGACGGCGACGTGCACGTATCGTCCGTCCGGGCTGATTGCCACTCCGTACGAATAGTTACCGACCTTGATCGTGGCACTGACTCTGTCTCTCGCGGTATCAATCACCGACACCCTGTCAGAGTTGGCACTAGTTACGTAGACAGTGCTGCCGTCTGGGGTAACAGCCACGCCGTGGGGGAAAAGAGGATCAATCGCAATGGTGGTAGTGAACGCATTGTCGGCGACATTGAATACATTGACTGACCCAGAATAGATGGCTACATACACTCGTCTCCCGTCCGGGGAAACTGCTACACCGTACGGGGTTCCGCCAGCTGGAATGGTGGCGATCACCTCGCGCTTCGCAGTGTTGATCACCGACAAGAAGTGTGATCCGGTAACATAGGCGTATCGACCATCTTCACTAATTGTCACGAAGTGGGCGGAATCTTGGATCGCGATCGTTGCGATCGCATGGTAAGCAGGCCTGTCGCGGCGAATCTCTAGTTCACTGACGGGAGGAATCGTCAGTTCGAGTGTCCTTCTATAGCTAGTCATTGAAACAAGATCGTGCTCGAGAAGAAGCCTCCGGACGGGCGCAGGAAGCATGAATCCCGCTTCATTGTCAAGACCGATTGTTAGCTGATCGATAAGCTCCGATAGTGAGGGCCGACTCGATGGTTGCTGCTCGAAGCACGGACTTACTATATCGCGTAGACTGTTCACAATACGCCGAAGGTCGGGCTGGCCGTAGGCAATGTTCCAGAGGACCTCCGCAATGCTGTCACCTTCATAAGAAGGGTATCCGGTGGCTGCATACACAATGATTGACCCCAGGGAGAAGACGTCCGTCGCCGGTCCAATCTGGCCCCTATCGGCGCGCGTCTGCTCAGGTGCCATATACGCAGGAGTGCCAATGACATGCCCCGACGGAGTAATCGACGACCCATCGGTGGGGCGCGCAATACCAAAGTCGATCACGCGCGGTCCGCCCGCGTCGAGCAGAACATTGTTTGGCGTCAAGTCGCGGTGAACCAGACCCGCCGAGTGAATGGCCTGCAGGGCCTCTGCGATACCGGCCGCCAGCCATCGAACAGCTGAGTCCGGAAGGGGCCCACATGTCTGCACTACATGGAGCACAGTAGGCGCGTCTATGAACGCTGTCGCCAACCAGGGTCGCTCTGCGCTGGCATCCGCATCGACCACCGAGGCAGTATAGAAGCCATTGACCTTCTGGGCAGCGATGATCTCACGCTCGAACCGGGCTCGATACTGTTCGTGTTCAAGCAGATGCTCATGAATGACTTTGATGGCTACGAGCCGCCGCGCCGGTGACCGCCCCAGGTACACGCGACCCATCCCGCCCGACCCGAGACGACCGAGTAGCTCAAACTTTCCGATCTTGGGCGGGTCGCCTGCGGCGAGGGGCTTCACGTGTGGACTCTCTCATGACGAGCCCGCAAAGAACAGACGATCTGAACGACTTCTCACTGCCATCGCTCAACGGCGAGTTCTAGTCGACGTACTACCTGGTGCGACCGGCCCTTCAAGACGGATGGTCGCCGATCACGGTGCATGGGCCGTGCACGCCCAGCAAGGCCCGCCGGTGCCGAGGGCTCCCCGCAGTTGTTTCTCGCTGGTCACCGACCTGCTCGACATCGAGACCCAGTATTCGCAGCGTGTCACGCGACGTTCCTGATCATCTGTTCTAATCCTAGCGCTCATCAACCTGGTGGCCGCTCCGAGTATCACGCCGACAACCGGAGGCTCACGAGGTGCGGCTGCGTACTAGGAGGCTGGTGTTTTTCGCCGAAACGGCCGGAAAGCTGCCTAAGCACAAGCCGCTGACCTGCGGTTTCTCACTCCGATCCGTTCGGTTTTCGGGCGACGGGGCCGTTTGACAACAGCCACCCAGTGAGGCTCCGCCTCGGACCGCCGAGGTGGCGGCTGAGTTCGTAGCGGGTGATCGACTCGATCTTGGTCAGGCTCACGCAGGGACCTGCGGTCATGATCGGCAGACCGCCGCCACCCGCTGCGCCGAAGTCCGGTCACCAGGGTGACCGGCCGTGCCACTTCAAAGTGGCTGGTCAGACCGATGTCTGCAGAGTTTGGAGCGGGCAACCACCACGGTAGGCGTCTCGAAAACTCTGCTCAAGTGCCAAAGTCCTAGCGACCAAGGATCTCCAGTCCCGTTCCGGGACTCCGCCCGGAACGGGTGGCCCCTTCGGGGCAGCTCTTGGTAACGAGCGCGCCACACCCGCCCGGCGTTCTGGCCAGGTAAGGGCGCAGCCTCACCTGACCTGCGCATTGTGTCGTCTACGCAGGCAGACGGCGCGGGCCGAGCCGGTCCGGCGGTCGCCCATCCGATGGGGTCACCCTATGGTCTCCGCTGGAGACGAGGTCTCTGCGTCCCGGTCGGCTGGATGTGCGACGGCCGCTGATGTTGGGTTGTACCGGCAAGCCGGCTGTCGTCCCCCAGCTATGGAGGGCTCACCTCCCACGGTGGCACATGGGCACCCGATCGACAACATCTTGTCGATCGGAAGGCGGTAAGCGCCTAGCGACCAAGGATCGCCAGTCCCGTTCCGGGACGCTGCCCGGAACGGGTGGCCCCTTCGGGGCAGCTGATGGGAACCTGCCGGGGTGGCCGATGACGGGTTCAGTGAGCGGTACGGCGATCTCCTCTACGGCAGCTAC
>JBGTNI010000083.1:0-41789 GCA_041743105.1 Mycobacteriales bacterium
CGATCGTCGCGCGGGCGGTGGCTATGGCTGGGCAGATCGCGCTGGAGCGGATTGGTCAGTCGCTGCAACAGGCCGCCGCGCGCCGCGATGAGCTAGCGCAGACTCGCGTGATGGCGGAGTCCGCGCTGCTGGAGGTGCGGGGTCGGATCCGGGAACTGGTAGCGGAAGCGGCGCGGCTCACTGACGTCGTGCACCGCGACGAGGTGGCGCGGGCGGAACAGCGGATGCGCGTCGAGCAGTTGGAGGTTAAAGCCGCCGACGACTTTGGTATCGACACCGAGACGTTGCTGGGCGAGTACGGGCCGAGCGTGCCGGTGCCCCCGACGGCTGTTGAGGTGGAGCAGGCGGAGACACAGGGCGAGGGGGTCCCGCTGCCATTGCCCTATCACCGCCCTACTCAGGAGAAGCGCGCCGCGCGTGCCGAGCGGGAACTTGCGTTGTTGGGCAGGGTGAACCCTCTCGCCCTGGAAGAGTTCGCGGCGCTAGAGGAGCGCCATGCTTTCCTCGCGACACAACTCGATGACCTGAAAGCGACGCGGCGCGATCTGGTCACAGTGGTTGCCGAGGTCGATGAGCGGATACATGACGTGTTTGCTGCCGCGTTCGAAGACACTGCACGTGAATTCGAAATAGTGTTTCGCACCCTGTTTCCGGGCGGTGAGGGCCGGCTTGTGCTCACCGAGCCTGACGACATGACGCTCACCGGTGTGGAAGTGGAGGCGCGCCCGCCGGGCAAGAAGGTTAAGCGCCTGTCGCTGCTGTCGGGTGGCGAGCGTTCACTGACCGCCGTCGCTCTGTTAGTGGCGATTTTCCGGGCACGCCCGTCGCCGTTCTATCTGCTCGATGAGGTCGAGGCGTCGTTGGACGACACGAACCTTGGTCGTCTGCTCACGTTGATCTCCCAGCTGCGCGAAACCAGCCAGCTGATCATGATTACGCATCAGAAACGCAGTATGGAGATCGCCGACGCGTTGTACGGAGTGAGCATGCGGGGCGACGGCATCACCCAAGCCATCGGGCAGCGGCTCCGCGAGGTAGAGACGGCAGGATAGGTGGCGACGTGGCTCGTCCTAGCTGCTAGGAGGTAGGACTAAGCGTGATAATCCCTCCGAATATGCCGCTCTGGCAGGGACGGCTGTTGTGGTTCACCAGCGCGATGATCCATCTCCCCGCTGGTGTTGGTCTGGTCGTAACCGTGCTACACGACGACAGTTCGCTGGGCCTGATCTCCTGTGGTTCCGCCATTGCGCTAGGTGGTGTGTTCTCGCTGTTTTGCTGGTGGAAGCTGAAACCAGATGTGCCCGCCGGCCTACCACGGCGGCTTCAGCGGCAAGGCATGGCTCTAGCTTTGCTGGCGGGTGCGTCTCTGATTGCGGCGGTACTGCTGTTCTCGCAGACATCTGCCTATCGCCCGAGCTTTGCCGAGTTGGCCCCGGCGTTGGGTTTTGGCGTTGTGTTCGTCGTCTGCTTTCCGGCAAGGCTTGTAGTTGGCTGGTGGCAGCGCCGATCGCTTGGACCAGGCCTTGAAGCTGAAGCCCTCGGACGACAGGTGGAGTAGCGGCCGTGCTCGCGTACTTCAACCGCTGGCATATGGCATATGGCATACTGTATTTATGATGAAAACAACGGTCTATATTCCGCAACAGCTCAAACGCGGTCTAGCGGCCGCGGCGAGCCGGAGCCACCGTAGTGAGGCAGACCTCATCCGGGAAGCCATCGGTAAGCTCCTGGCCGATCAGCCCGCGCTGCCTGAGGGGCGATGGGGCGCGGGAAACAGCGGCGATTCCGAACCGATGACCGCCGAACGCTTCGATGCGCTGCTTAGCGAAGGCTTTGGTGCCGATGGCTTGCAGTCATGATGGTGTGTGACGCCAACGCTCTCTACATCGCCTATGACCGCAGTGAACCACGGCATGAAGCTGTTGTAGTCGCGCTCCGTGCGGAACGGGAAGCTAGACTGGTATCCCCGTTTGTCCTTGCCGAAGTGGACTACCTGCTCACAGCTCGGTTGGGGGTAAAGGTCGAAGATCAGCTACTGGCAGATGTCGAAGACGGAGTGTATCAACTGTGTTCCTTTGACATCGTCGATGTGCGGGTCGCTCGCACGCTTGTGAACAAATATAAAGATCTCAATATTGGCCTGGCAGACGCGTCCAATGTGGTCTTGGCCAGCCGTTACAGTACGACGAACATTCTGACCTTCGACGAGCGTCACTTTAGGGCTCTTCAGCCGCTATCTGACGCCGATGCTTTCGTTTTGCTTCCGCTTGATAGCTAGCGATGTGGTCAGGCGCGGATGTTTCCTCGAACCTCGCCATGAACGTGACACCGGGGCCGTTTTCGAAGAGTTTTTTGGGCCTGGTGTCACGTTCATGGTAGGGGTACGGGAACTACCGTTCCCCTACCGCGATACCGTACTTCTCCAGCTCAAATTGTCGGCCATCTAGACCGGCGTCTTGCAACGCGAGAAGCTGAGCGTAGACACCACCCGTGGTCGATAGCTCCGACGGTGCCCCCGCTTCGTCGACAGCTCCATCCCGCAGCGTGATGATCTGATCGGCGCCTCCGATCGTGCTGAGCCGGTGGGCGATGACAATCGTGGTGCGCCCGAACATCAGACGCTCCAGGGCCTCTTGCACCAGTGCCTCGGAGCGGGAGTCCAAAGCGTTGGTCGCCTCGTCCAAGATGAGGATCGGCGCGTCTTTCAGCACGGCACGGGCGATGGCGATGCGCTGTCGCTGCCCTCCGGAGAGTTTGATTCCGCGTTCTCCGATCTCGGTCGCGTAGCCGTCAGAAAATTGCGCGATGAAGTCGTGAGCGTTCGCCGCTTGCGCGGCGGCGACTATCTCGTCCTCACCGGCCTCGGGATTCCCGTATGCGATGTTCTCTCGGATCGTTCCGGAGAACAGCTCGGCCTCTTGAAACACGACACCGATATTTTCGCGAACCGACTTCTGCGATAGGAGATTGATATCTTGCCCGTCGATCATAATCGAGCCCGATTGTGGAGTGTATAGCCGCATGAGGAGGTTGGTGAGTGTTGTTTTTCCACCGCCGCTTTCCCCGACCGGAGCGAATTTTGTTCTCGGTTCGACGGCGAACGAAACATTTTTCAGCACGTCCTTCCCCTCGTTGTAACGGAAGGAGACGTTCCGAAACTCGATCCTTCCTTCGGTTACGCGCAGATGAACGTTGCGATGCGTATCGTCTTCTTCGGGGTCTAGTTCCATGGCTTCGAAGAAATCTTTGCTGCCGGCTACGGCCTGCTGAGTTTGATCCACGATGAACGACATAGCGGTGAGTGGGAGTCGTATCCCGATGATGTACTGCAGTAGCAGCACCATTTCACCGATGCTGAAATGGCCCTGATAGGTCTGATAGATGGTGTAGAAGAACATGGCGAAGAACGCGACTTCCAGCACCAGTCTTCGGTAGATGTCTTGCGTGTGCCAGACACGGGCCTGGGGGTATGTCTGATCGATGTAGGACGTGAGGTGTCGATTGAAGAACCTCAGCTCCGTGGCCTCGCGCATGAAAGACTTCACGACCTTGACTTGCGAGACCGCCTCGGCGAATCTGCCACTCGCCACATCGGTGTGGAAATTCTTCTCTTTCTCGTAGACCATCCACTTTTTACTGGTCTTTAACGTCATGTAAAAGAAAATTGGATAAATCGCGAAAACTATCAGTCCGAGCTGCCAACTGACGAAGACGATGATGACGATGGTGAAAACCGTCGTCAGTAGCCAGCTCATCAACATATTGCTGACCATCTTCATGAATTCTGATACGTTCGTGATGGAACGATTCAGCCTGTTGATGATGGTGCCGGTGATTTCATTGTTGAAATAGGTTTGTGGCAGCGTTAGCAGGTGGCGAAAGTAGCCGGCGCTGAGAATTTTTTGCAACTTGGAGGCCATGACATCGCCGAGATAGCCGGCGATGTTGCTCAGTACCGTAACGATGATTCCGGCGACAAGTATCCCGATGATCGCCCATACCACGATCGCTAGCCGAGACGGTTCTTGCTGCCCAAGCTTAACGATCTCATCGGTGGCGATTTTGATAAACAGCGGCGGGGCGAGCTCTAAAGCGGCGGTGAGGATGCTGAGCACCGCGATAGCGACGTAGTATCGCCACAGGCTTTTTCCGAAGACCAATATTCGGACAATAGATTTCACACTCGTCCCTTCAATACCTCAAGCGTGCGGGGGCACGACACCACTTCTCAACACCAACCGGTCCGGCGGCATTCCTAGACCGGGTAGCGACGACACAAATAGGGAGGGTATGGCCGGACTGAGGCCGATGCGACAGAAGAAGGTCCGCGGAGTTGAGCCGCCGGAAAGGGCGCGTTGCGTTACGGGAGATTCCAGCAGGCACTATACCTTGCGACGGAGCACCGCGGCATCCCGCAGCGTACGTTCGGGTCGGCTTGTAGTGCGTGAAATGACTTCCAAGCGGTATTCCTCACCGCTGAAGGATTCCTCTCCGTGGCTAACTGCCTGTGCTACCAGCTCTACGCTCCGTCGGCCACGCAGGATGAGCGGATCGTGCCGCAGATCCCGCATCAACGACGCACGTAACAGCACCATCACCACTAAGAATGGGGCGGCTGCGATAATGGTAATGTTTCGCAGCCCTAGTAACGCGTTATTCTCCTCGCCGACCAGCAGCATCACCGCCGTTACCGCACTTTGTCGTGGAGCGATGCTGTTACTGTCCCGGGCTATGGCGCCGCTTCCCGGTTCTGGCTGTTATCTCCCTGGAGAAGAGGACCCCGGCAGTAACCTGCGTGCTGGTCTATGAGTCAACCCCTTCACCTGCGGCTGCCCTTCTAGGCGGAACCCTGGAGGCTGAGATCGTAGGTGCGGTTCGGTTCCCCCGCTTTCCGGACTCTGGGCTGTTCCCTGCTGTAAGGCCTGCTCCAACCAGTCACAGGCCGCTTCGACGAAATGGTTCCTTGTTGCGCGTCGGACGCCCTTCGGATTTGCGACCATGAGGGGCAGGGGCGGTGAGCCGCCGACCGTTACTGTTTTGGTGTCATCGAAGAGGTCCTCGTAGGAACCCGGGTCGTTAGGTGGGATGATTTTAAAAGATAATCCAGCTGACGAAGGTTTTTCCCCTATAAGGGGAGCTGAGTCTGTCCATCGGAGGGTTACAGTACCGGTGCCGTGCTGTTCTATCATATTCTTGAAGGTGTCCGTCTGGCTCACTCTCGCGGGCGAGCTTAAGTGCTGGGTAAATAGCATCAACCCATGTCCACCTGGGTTCGACAACCGATCGAGGTATCCAGCCAGGTGCTCGAGAGCTCCCCGGCCAACTATGACTTCCGGTGGTTGGGTTACGGACAGACCCCTCCGTTCCCTCGGGAGCTCTAGGCCTGCCTCCTGCGCTAGACCCGCTAATGCGTGGGAACCTACAAGAAAGACGTTTATATGCTGATAACGCAGGTTTCTGAGAAGATCGATGTGAGTCGGGTTAAGGCCAAATGGGTTCTCGTTTTCCACCATGCCGTCTCCCTAGTCGACTCCCCGAGACGGGGACACTAACCGCCGTATCGAGTCTGCTGCCAGCGCACTCGAGTGCGAGCTTAGCTGGACAAATCTCCTACCGCATAGTTTCGGCGGAATGTAGGCGCGGCGTTACCCCAGTGCGTAGCCGGTGGACGAGCAGCCCAACCCCATCTGTCAGGATTCAGACATGGAGCCGCTCGTATTGGGGCTGATCGCCCTCATTGCCGTTGTTTTCGCAGTGGCGCTGTATTTTCCGCTACGGCGAGCGCGCCGGGATACTCGTGCGCCCGAAGCGGACGCGAGCGCGTCGTCGGATGCTACTCAAGCGCAACCGGGCGAAACGGCCAAGCAGACCCGGGAAACCCCGGAGCCATCCGCGGGTCGGTTGGTTCGACTGCGAGCGCGGTTGTCCCGTTCGCAAAACACTTTAGGGAAGGGCCTGCTGCAGCTATTATCCCGTGACCGACTGGATGAGCGAGCGTGGGAAGAAGTCGAAGACACTTTGCTCGATGCCGATGTCGGCGTGGCTGCTACTGAGCGGATCGTGGCGCGGCTTAAAGCACGAACTCAAGTACTGGGTATCCGAGCGGCGCCGGAGCTGCGACGTATGCTGATCGAAGAGCTGACGGCGGCACTAGGTGAGGGCCTTCCTGCCCAGGAGGGCACAGTTGATCGCTCGCTCCATGTCGAACGCCACGGCGATCGCCCGGCCGTCCTGCTGGTGGTGGGCGTCAATGGCGTGGGAAAGACCACCACCTGCGGAAAGCTCGCTCGGATTCTGGTCGCCGATGGATCCACAGTGCTGTTGGGCGCGGCGGACACCTTCCGAGCCGCGGCTGCCGATCAGCTACAAACCTGGGCCTCGCGGGTGGGCGCCGGCATGGTCCGGGGGACGCCAGGGGGCGATCCGGCGGCGGTGGCGTTCGATGCGGTGTCCGCGGGGGTGAGTCAAGGTGTGGATGTAGTACTGATAGACACCGCCGGTCGACTTCACAACAAGGTCGACCTCATGGATCAGCTGGGCAAGATCAAACGCGTGGCACAGCGACACGGCGAGGTCAATGAGACCCTGCTGGTGTTAGATGCAACCACAGGCCAGAATGGTTTGGCACAAGCGAAGGTATTCACTGAGGTGGTGGACGTGACGGGCGTGGTGCTCACCAAACTCGACGGCACCGCCAAAGGCGGCATCATTCTCGCCGTACAGTCCGAACTCGGGATTCCGGTAAAGCTCATCGGACTGGGTGAGGGAGTAGACGATCTTGCTCCCTTCGACGCGCGACAGTTCGCGGACGCTCTCGTCGGATCTGTGATGTAGTCGGCGGTTTATGTGACGAGCGATTGGGGCAGTGAGGGCGTCGCCGAGGTGGCCGAGGAGATTCCGCTCACCGGTGGAAACGTCAGCACTGTGGTGCGCGTCGGTTCCACGGTGCGGCGTAATTCCGGCCCCTGGACACCGGCGGTGCACGCGCTGTTGCAGCACCTTGAATCGGTCGGGTTTACTGGCGCGCCGCGCACCTATGGATTCGATGATCAGGGCCGAGAGGTGCTGGAATTCGTAGAAGGCGAGTGCGGTGAGTATCCGTTAGCGCGGCACTGGACCACCGACGAGGCCCTCGTAACGGTCGCCACGATGCTGCGGATGTTCCACGACGCGCAGCTGGGGTTCGTCACCCCGTCGGACATGCAGTGGCGGTCGCTGGGACCGCCACCTCCAGACACTGAAGTCATCTGTCACCACGACGCGGCGCCGCACAACGTCGTGTGGCGACCCGATGGAACACTATGCATGATCGACTTCGATCTCGCCAGCCCCGGTGCTCGTATCTACGACGTCGCATACTCGGCCTGGACCTGGACGCCGCTGTTCTCCGATCATGACTCGCAGACGCTAGGCTGGCGGTACCCTGACCGAGCGCGACGTCTGCGGCTGTTCGCCGACGCCTATGGGCTGCTCCCACACGACCGGGCGCGGCTGGTGCAGGTGATTCGCAATCGCATCGTCGACCACATCGAAGGTATTCGGCGTATGGCCGCCGCCGGTGAGCCGGCGTTCGTGCGCATCGTGCGTAAGGGCCACCTCAAGCGCCCGATGCGAGACCTGCGTCTGATCGATCATGAGCGCGAGACGCTGGAGCAGGCGCTGCGCTAGGGGTGGTGGTGGCGTGTTGGACGTATTGCCGTGCTACAGCGTGTCCATGTCGGTGGTGCCGCGAAGTGCCCATGACAGTCCGTCGCGGGTTGCCACCACGAAAAGCCGATCACCGGCTCCGAGCACCGTTTGCTCGCCTGGTTTCCAATCTATGGTGGTGCCGCATTGGTACGCCAGCACGCGCACTTCGCCGTCGCGATCGAGCGCAGTGATCGGTTTATGGTACAACTCGCTACCCCGGTTGATCGGCAGTTCGGCAACCAGAAGCACTCGGGCTCCATACGGGATTACCGCTAGCACGGCGCGGTCGAGCATCGCCGCGGCGAAGACCGGGGCCGCCGCGAACGACACGCTACGAGAGACCGCCAAACCCAACCGTCGATCGACCCGATGTGCCAAGTCCCCGTCGAACAGCCGCAGCACGACCGGCATGTCTGGCATGAGGACCCGGGCCGCGAGGCCAGTCTCCAGGTTGGTGATGTCGTCGCTGGTGACGGCGAGTACGCAACGGGCGTGCTCTACTCGCGCCTCCCGCAACACCTCCTCGGCCGTACAGTCACCATTGATGACTGGTAGGCCCAGTTTGCGAGCCATGACAAGCCGCGGGTTGTCCGCCCCTTTCTCGATGGCCACCACGCGAAGCCCGGTGCTCAGCAGGTGTTCGGCCACGCGGATGCCGACACGTCCGAGCCCACAGGTAACCACGTGCCCGGTCGGTTTTCCCATCGGAACGCTGAAGCGTTGACCGCGCCGTTCGCTGATGAAGTCGTCGACCACGCTGGCGATCAAGGTCGCCATCAGAAATAACCCGAGTAGCATCGTCGCGGTGCCGAACAACTTCATGCTGCCGGGAAAGCTGGCGCCAATCAGCCCGTCGTAGCCGGTGGCGGTGACTACCGCAACGGCATTGAGTAACGCATCCATCCAGCCGATACGCCAGATTAGTTGGAATCCCAGTACGGTGATTCCAACCAACAGTGTCAGGGCGAGTGCTAGGAGTCGCAGGCGGGCGTTGGTGAGCGCCGACATATATGACAGCAGAGTGCGCCACCGGGGCGGATGGTATGCCGCTACCCAGCTGGCGGGCCGAGGTGCTGCGATAAGCGTCTCCAACGGCGGAATCTTCGCTAGCTCCTCCACACCGCGTGCGGGCTCCCCGAGCACAAAATCGATGGTGTGGCGAGCTGTTTCGTCCTGTCGCCGTGGTGGCAGCAGCTCGGTGCTGCCGTCGACGTTGGTGTGGGCCAACTGCACCAAGACCGACGTTACCGATTCTGGCGGCCCGGCCTGCAGCACCTTGCCGGCTACGCGCACCAGGTGGGAGCCGTCGCCGAGGACGGCGTCGACGAAAGATGGGGCCGCGATGTCGGCCGGCGACAGTAACGTGCACTCGTCGAAAAGGCTTTCGAGTCGCGCCGCCAACCGCCGCCGGTACATGCGGATCACTAGCCTCAGCTGTGGGTTGAGCTCTTGCGCCGCTAGCGCGGCATGAACGTTGCCCACGTCATCGGAGTCGGCCAGCGCGAGCGATTGCGCATGGGGAACGCCTGCGTCTCGCAAGACCTCGACGTCACGCTTGGAGCCGTAGACGATGCGTGCGCCGGTGCGCGCGATGCGCTGTGCGAAGGGATTCTCGGTATTTCCCAGAATGACGGCGACGGGTTCGCCCAATCGCATTAGATCTTTGACTAGTCGTAATGCCAAGCTTCCGGAACCGCAGATGACGAAAGTGGGGTGGGGTTGGGCATCCGCGGCGGCACTGGATACGAGTTCGGTCGAAGCGAATTTGCCGTCACGTCGTTGCATGAGCACCGATGCTAACGCCACATGGGGAGAGCTGCGGGGTATTCCAGCTACATCCCTTGCTTGAGAGCGTCCTACAGTATTTAAAGTTGTCAGTTAGATCTGATGATCGTCGGGCAGTGGTGTATTCTGCTGGGTGCAGCAGAAACCGGAGGTTCTTGTCATGGAGGGTGAAAAGGTCCGCCAGCCCCGCCGGGGGCGTAAACCTGCAGCTAGCAGACTTGGTGTAGACAAAAGTGGGACCAGCACGCTTACCATGCGACAGCTCGGCAAGCTTACTGCTGATGATGTGTTGCACCTCGGTCAGCCAATCCCAATTACTAACAATGGTTTCCCAGTTGCTTGGCTTGTTCCCATGACTGAGGCGCAACGTCATCGTGCCGAACTTGTCGCTACAGGGCGATTGCGCCCTGGCCGCCCGGAAGGACTGAAGGGCTGGCAGCCGTTGCCGGCAAGAGAAGACGGGCTCTCTCTTTCCGACGCTGTGATTGACATGCGTCAGCGGGAGGGCCGTTGATCTACCTAGATTCTTGTGCTCTTGTGAAGCTGATCCACATAGAGGCTGAGACCGTGGCATTGGAGAAATACCTAGACGGTCAGGGTGAAGAGTTGGTGACGTGCGACCTGTCTCTTACCGAGGTAACGAGGGTGATTCGAAGAGTAAACCATGACAGTCAACGGCGTTTGCTTACTCCCCAAGCTACTTTGGACAGGGAGATGGCAGCAGCAGATGATCTACTCAGTAGGATTGGGAAGATAGCTGTTGATGAGTCGATCTTCGTAGCCGCTGGGGCTTGCGATATCGATCCTTGTTTGGGCTCGCTCGACGCCATCCACTTGGTTGCTGCACAAGAGCTTGGCCCTGCGATAACTTCCTTCATAACCTATGACAAAACCTTGGGTCGGGCAGCCGTCCAAGCAGGACTCAACCTGATTTCGCCCCGATGACAACGTGGTAGAGATGCAGATTCAGATTGTCCCCTCGCTCGCCGAACCGGTGGGCTATCTCTGGCGTGAACTGCAGCTGAAGTACACCGCCGGGGGCAGGTTCGGAGTAGCCAGTCCGCTGTCGAGCACGACGCTCCCGATCTACCGGTGGATCGTTGACAATGCCCACACCTTTCACCGCTGGGAAGAGGTGCTATTCGTTCTGATGGACGAACAACTCGAGGGTACGACCCCACCGTTTCGGTACATCCCGGCTGATGATTCGGCGAGCTATGAGGGCTTTGCGCGACGACATTTCCTCGACACGCTGGAATCGACGATCGCTACGCCTGTCGAGGTGACCAAACCACAACTCGACTCGATGGACGAGTTCGCTGTGGACATTCATCTACTGGTGTTGGCACTGGGAGTAAGCGGCAATTACGCCAATGTCATGCCGGGCATCCCTGAGCACACTGGCTGGCATGTGGCTGCGCTGACACCTGAGTTCCGACATGTGCATACGCACCCGAGTAGCCAGTCATACGCGGGAGCCTTATTCCGGGAGTTCGGCATGTCGCTAGGTCCGCGGCAGGTGTTGAGCGCGAAGCATGTAGTCGTCATCGCTAGTGGCACTAAGAAGCGGGATCTGGTCAAGCAGCTACTGACCTACGACTCATTCTGTCCGGATTTTCCACTCTCGATCATTCACCACCCTCGGATAAGCGACAGCGTGTCAGTCTTTCTTACCCAGGATGTCGGGCGGTAAGCCCGCTCCTGGTACTGAGCCGATCGTTATTAAGTCAGCCCGCAAGTAGCTAAGTTTGCAGGTCAGAAGGCTGCACTTGTCTGGCTACTTACGTTCTGATTAGTAATTCGGTTACGCTGGTGACATGTCCCAACCTGCGTATGACCATGAAGACGGCGATCTCGAGCTGACCGCTCCATGGGAGCGCGCAATCGATACTGCCCGCCACGGCAAGGTCGCGTGGCTGGCTGAGCATCGCGAACGGAAATTCGCGCTACTTCCGGCCGATCTTGCCGAAGCGGCATTAGAGGCTCTTGAAGATGCCGAAGATCTGGCCGCGATCAAGGAAGCTCGCGCGGAACGTGCGGCCGGCATCCCCGGTGTACCGCTAGAGCAGATTATTGCTGAGCTAGAAGCCGACGAGCAAGCAGCTAAGGCATGAGTGCTCAGCCTTATCGTGTTGAGTTCAGCAAGGTCGCCGAGAGTCGGTAGCCGCGGTCAGGTCTACAAGAAAGGCCGCTGACCGACCAGCATCTTCAAGAGACATTCTCCTCACGCCTCACCCGCGCCCTCCCTTGTGATGGCAGCCTCTAGAATCGTCTCGTGTTCGACTCGTTGTCTTCTCGCCTGTCCGCGGTGTTCGGCGGGCTGCGCTCTAAGGGCCGGCTCTCCGACTCCGATATCGACGCCACGGTGCGGGAGATCCGCGTTGCCCTGCTCGAGGCCGACGTAGCGCTGCCGGTGGTGAAAGCCTTCACGGGCGCGGTTCGCCAGCGTGCACACGGCGCGGAAGTCAACAAGGCGCTCAATCCGGCGCAGCAGGTCGTGAAGATCGTCAACGAAGAGTTGGTCGAGGTACTCGGCGGCCAGACGAGGCGGCTGCGGTTTGCCAAGCGGCCCCCGACGGTGATTATGCTCGCCGGTCTTCAAGGCTCTGGAAAAACCACACTTGCGGGCAAGCTGGGTCGTTGGCTTCGCGCGGGGGGCCACGCTCCGCTGCTGGTAGCCGCGGACCTACAGCGTCCGAACGCCGTGCAGCAGCTCCAAATCGTTGGGGAACAGGCGCAGGTGGAGGTATTCGCACCCGAGCCAGGCAACGGTGTGGGCGATCCGGTCGCTGTGGCGAAGGCGGCCGTGGCGCACGCTCGCGACAAGCTGTACGACGTGGTGGTGGTCGACACCGCCGGTCGGTTGGGTATTGACGCCGAGTTGATGGCGCAGGCGGCGGCGATTCGTGATGCCGTGGCACCCGACGAGACCCTGTTCGTTATAGACGCCATGATCGGGCAGGATGCCGTCGCTACCGCGAACGCTTTCGCTCAGGGTGTGGGCTTCACCGGCGTTGTGTTGTCCAAGCTCGACGGCGATGCTCGTGGCGGCGCCGCGCTATCGGTCCGCTACGTCACGGGTCAGCCGATCATGTTCGCGTCCACCGGTGAGCAGCTCACCGATTTCGACGTCTTCCACCCCGACCGGATGGCGTCGCGCATTCTCGATATGGGCGACATGCTCACGCTGATCGAGCAGGCGCAACAGGTATTCGACGCCGACCAGCAGCAGCGCATGACCGAGAAGTTGCTGGGTGCCGGTGACTTCACCCTGGAGGACTTCCTCGAACAGATGCAGGCGATCCGCAAGATGGGTCCCATCGGCAACCTGCTGAAGATGATGCCGGGCATGGGCGGTATGAAGGACCAGCTCGCGCAGCTCGACGACGCCCACATCGACCGGGTCACCGCGACGATTCGCGGTATGACACCGGCCGAGCGCGAAGACCCCAAGATCATCAATGGCTCACGGCGACAACGCATCGCTGGTGGCTCCGGAGTTAGCGTGACCGACGTCAATCAGCTGGTGGATCGCTTCTTCGAAGCGCGCAAGATGATGAAGAATATGGGTGGCCAGTTCGGCATGCCTGGCGTGGGGCGACGTAGTAAGAAGGCTTCGGGTAAGGCCGGCAGAAAAGGAAAGGGGGGAGGCAAGAAGGCCCATCTGGGTGGAGCGCCGCACAGGCTTGGGCCGGCCGATCCGGCTGGCTCCGCGTTCGGGGATCTGTCGCAGCTTGGTTCCGGCAACGTGCTGCCAGGCGACATACCCGGCAAATTTCCGCTCCCCAACATTGACTTCTCCAAACTGGATGAAAACCCCAAACAGCATTAACTGCGTTATCGATATCTAGAATGTCGCTTCTCTAGATAAACAACGAAATTACGTGAAGTATCGGCTCATTACTGCTTAAATGTGTACGTGACGTACTGCCGAGGGCTTCTGTCGATGCTGGTCGTGGTATTGACGACGACATCGTTGGCCGAGCTCGATAGCGCCGTGGCCGATGAGCCGCCGTCGGTAAGTCTTCTTGCTCGAACCTTCGCCGTGGCACCTCCCGCGCCCGATTATTGGACGCCGGCCCGTATGGAGGCCGCCAAGCCTGCGCCTGTCGCCGCGCGGACCGGTAACGGTGAGGCGGCTCCTCCGGTGACCCGACCAGGCGCGAAACGCCGGCTTATGGAGCCGCCGGCTCGTGCCACCGCGCGTCGCTGGGTGCAGGGTGGCGCCGTGACCCAAACCGTAGGGAGAGTTTTCTTCAGCTTCGGTTTTTCAGATGCCTCGTGCAGCGCATCGGTGGTGCGCTCAGCCAACCGCGCTACCGTGGTCACGGCTGCGCACTGCCTGAGTCCTAATGGGCGCGCGGTGGCCAGGAACTGGATTTTCGTGCCGGGTTACAACGCCGGTGCCACTCCGTATGGCAAGTGGTCGGCAGAACGTTTGATCGTGGCTCCCGGTTGGGCGGATGTGCCTGGCGGGAACCTCAACGAGGATGTGGGCTTCGCGGTGATGCGCCCCCGGGGTGGCAAATACCTCGAAGACGTTGTGGGGAGCAACGCTATCGGCTTCAGCACCCCTATCGGCGGAGAGGTTCACTCGTTCGGTTATCCGGCGCAGTCGCCCTTCGACGGCGAGTTGTTGTACTTTTGTCAAGGTCTCACCCGGCCGGATACGTTCGGGCTGAGAGTCCCGAACCCAGTAATCCCGGAGATTGAGCCAGGAAGCACCGATCTCAGTCTCGATTGCGACATGAACGGGGGATCTTCCGGCGGTCCATGGCTGGCTAATCTCGACGCCAATAAACGCGGGACCGTGATTTCAGTGAACAGCTTCGAATACGACCTCCAGCCTGGAGTAACGCTCGGGCCTCGCTTCGACGCCAGCATCAAGGCCATCTACGACGTGGCGCAGGCATTGCCGCAAGTCCCGAGTCCGCTGCCTAGTTTCAGGTGACGCAGTACTAGTTAGTGCGCCTGTTCGGCGAGGTAGGTAAGAACGGCGAGTACTCGTCGGTGATTGTGTCCGTTAGGGGCCAATCCGAGCTTGCTGAAAATGGCGTTGATGTGTTTTTCGATTGTTCCTTCTGACACCACGAACTGCCTTGCGATCGCCGTGTTGGAATGCCCCTGTGCCATCGCGCTGAGTACATCCCACTCTCGACTGGTGAGCTCAGCCAAGCGATCGCGGTGGCGACTTCGTGCCAGTATTTGCGATACCACTTCGGGATCTAGCGCTGTGCCACCCGTGGCCACGCGTTCCACAGCTGACATGAAATCGCTGACGTCACCTACCCTGTCTTTGAGTAGGTAACCCACGCCGGAAGTGTTCTCGGCCAGCAGCTCGGCGGCGTAACGCTCTTCTACATATTGGGATAACACCAGGATTCCCACGTCGGGGTAGGAGTGACGGATCTCGATAGCCGCTTTGATGCCTTCGTCGGTGAAGCTCGGTGGCATCCGGACGTCCAGGATCGCGGCGTCCGGGCGGAGCTGCGCTACCGCCGCGAGAAGGTCTGCGCCGTTGCTCACCGTCGAGACCACGGTGTGGCCTTCTTCGACGATGAGCTGGCGCAGACCTTCCCGCAGCAACACCGAGTCTTCTGCTATGACGAGACGGAGTGGTACTGCCGGCACGGTATCTCCACGGTGACGCGGGTGGGGCCACCCGTTGGACTGTAGATACTCAGTCTGCCTTCTAGTGCTGCTACTCGTTCGCTCAGCCCGACCAGGCCGCTGCCTTTCGTCGGATCGGCATTTCCGTGACCGTCGTCGGTTACTTCGATCGCTACTCGGTCGGTCTCGCCGCGCACCGTGACGGTAGCGCTCGTGGCCTCGCTGTGTTTAGCTACGTTGGTGAGCAGCTCGGTTATCACGAAGTACCCCGCGGTCTCCACTGGTGTGGGTGGTCGCCCTGGCAGCGTGACATTTACTGCGATCGGTATCGGCATCCTGGCCGCGAGTGCCGACAACGCCGGGTCGAGGCCACGATCGGTGAGCACGGCCGGATAGATGCCGCGTGCCAGGTCGCGGAGCTCGGCCAACGCGAGCTTGGCGTCGGCATGAGCTCGCTCCAGCAGCGCCCCAGCAGCTTGTGGATCGCTCTCGAGCTGCTTGCGTCCCCGTCCCAGCTCCATGGTCAGCGACACCAGTCGAGCTTGCACACCGTCGTGTAGGTCCCGCTCTATCCGACGTAGATCGTCGATCGCGGTGTCCACAGCGTAGTCGCGACCGCGTTCGAGCATCCGAGCTCGCTCGCCGGCACTGGGGCTCAGTAGCCGCGTTACCAGCACCCGATGCACCTTCGCCAGCAGCGCGACGGCGAATGGAATGGTGAGTAACTGGATGATCCAAATCCCGCCGTTATCTCCCACCGGCCATCCGCTGAATAGCGCGATTGGGTTACCACCCGCATACCACGTAGTGGTGATCATTGTCCAAAAATTCTCACCAAGCACCTTGGCATAGCTGATCGTGATGGCCGCTAGCGGCAGGAGTAGCGCTACGTAGAGTAGGGCGCGCCATGCCGTAGCGTCGGTGAGCTGGTGGCGGATCCAGCTAATGGGTCCTGACTTATTCGGATGTGTCGGTGCCGGTTCGGAAACCGATACGTCGAGCAGCGCCCGCGCGCGAGCGCGTTCGATGACGGCAAAAAGCCGTGCCCCGGCGAGTATTGCGGGTAGGAAAATAACACCCAGGCCCGCGAGAATAGCCGGGAACCACCATCTTACGGTTTCAGGTAGGGAGCCACCAAATGCATAAGTTATGCTCTCAGGGCTCAGTGCTGGTGTCGTGGCGAGCCATACGATCGCGAGTGCAACTGTGGCGCTGATCGCCAGGTGGAGGCCGTCTTTAGCAAAACGACCGGGACGTAACGCGGCCATGGCGGCGCTACGGATACTGGGTTTATGTGTAGTAGTCATGTCCTAGACATTGTCATCGTAGCGGCTCTATTCCCACTAGGTGTTCTTCAATCTTCAGCTGGGGGATAGCCACCAGGTCGAGATCGGTCGGGTAGCGCTGCGGCATTGTATGTCGGCGTGTTGCTGGTCCGTAACAGCCGCTAGTCGAGAATTGGCCATGAACTCAGGGCTCCCACAACGTGATGGCACCCGCGTACCGGGCGGGTGTACCGATCTACGCCGGCACCGATGTCGGCAGAGCATTGGCCGAGCTGCTACGTCCCAACTGGCCAATGTTCTACGACCACTCCCGGCATGGGAAAATCTTTGGGATTACCTGTAATCAATCGAGCATTCGCCCTGACGGCTGCCGCGGCGATGAGGCAGTCAGCCTGCCATAGGGTCGTGCCGTCAGCCGCAAACGTTCGCCGCCAAGTACCGGCTTGCCACCCATCCGGAGCGGTGATGGGTATTACGTCGAGTCCATCGAATAGCGTCTTGGCCGCTTCGTGCTCGCGACCTCTAAGACCACGGGTGATTTCTTCGACGTTAATCGCGGTGGTACACGGTACGTCGCCGTAGTCTCGCAGCTCTTTCACTCGGTCCACCGCCGGTCTGCCGCGCAAGTAGTCGATGAGCACGGTGGAGTCGAGCACAGTGAGCATGGTCTAGCCGCCGCGCCGGGCGTCGCCGTGGCGTTGCTGACGAACCCAGGAGGCAGGGTCTTCGTCCCATTCATGTCCCACGGCGGGAATCGCTCCGGCAGCCGCCTCAAGTCGGGTCCACCGCATCTCTTCAGCGAGGGCGCGGGCAATGGCGGTACGCACAAATTGACTTCTTCGGCGAGCGCCGACGACTTTGTCAACCGTCGCCACCAGCTGATCGTCGACCTCAATGTGCATTCGCATGTGCTGAACTTAGCACATAAGATACAAAAAATGGCTCCAAGGTCGCGTAGAGTGCAGTGTCAGGAAGTGCCGTACTAGAGGACCCACGGACCGATCTGCGGGTGTCGCACTACCCAGCCCGAATCGTTCTCAGCGGCCGGGTAGTGCGGTGACGCCGCTGCGGCTAGAACTGGCCGTCGTCGTCAACGTAGCGTCGCTCTTGGGCCGGTGCGGAGCGCTGCTGTAGAGCCGGCTGTTGACTTACGACGTTAATTCCTGAGCGGGCGTTGGTGCGGCAAAAACATGCGGGCCGAGTAGGAGCGGGTCGAAGGCCGTACCGGCAACAGTTGCGCTTGTGGCGGCTAAGAAACGTCGGCGGGACCAGGGTTGAGTCGGGGCATACTCCGAATGTACTCACATAGGGGAGGCCGATGGGGGATGAGGCGGTTTTCTGCGTTGGGGAGGTGAGGGCATGTTTCTAGCGGTTTGGGTGGCGCCAGGCGATAGCAGTGCTAGGTGGGCATGCTCGGTGTCCATCACCCATCTCGTTGAGAGCCCAAGAGCGCGCCCGACGTCCCTATGTCGAGGATCGCGCCTTAACGATGCTGGGAGCCCGCGCCGCGCCTCGGTGATTGCCTTAGCTCTTCGCGTCAGATAGCGGCGTACACCCTCGACACCTTCTCTTTCCGCATCGTACTTAGCGATATGTTCCCGGACGCGATCCCTAACATATTTCTTATAAATTTCGGAATCTTCACCTTCACCCGGCTGCCTTTCGAGCAGTGCGGCACCAAGGCCTGCGAAGACAACTTGCCTCGCATTTCTGACATCACGTCCACGAAGACTATCGATCCATTCATTCACGGTTTTCCGGTGTTTCAGGGCCTCTAGCTGCAGCTGTGATCGATTTTCTGGGTCCAAGTTCGGATAAGGCAGAGCTTCGCTAATATATTTCGGAACGCTGGGACTACTCTTAGCTGCCTTGGCGCTGATTCCGTATTTACTTTTAGCATGCTCTGCGTCAGTGGGATCGATGTCTAAAGCGTCCGCTATTCTCTCAAATCTTTCTGACGAGGGTATTCTCCCTTTAAGATATCCCCCAATAGTATCAGGCGTCATTCTGGCTTCACTCGCTAGAGAACCAGCAGCCATTTCTTTGAGGAGCATGAGATGCAGCAGATACCTCCCAAAATCCTCATGTGATTCTGGACCTGTAGATCCAGACCACGGGTATCCGACGCGTTCTGCAACCTCGTCGTAGGAGACGTTGAGGGCGCGGGCGATTTTTCGTAAATAGTTAAAAGCGTGCTGAGTCGGAACTTCTGGGAAACCATTTTTTAGCAACCGCTCGAGACTTCTTTGGTCTAGGGAAGCCTGGCGCGCCAACTCGGCCGGCTCCCAGCCCTGACTCTCGAGCTGCATACGGATCCACGGGGCGAGGGTCGCTGGTCGGGTCAGCTCGCCATATATGTCGTCCTGCTCCGTTGCAGCCACAGTTCCCACGTCATCCGGCGGGTCCGTCGTTGCCATGACGACCTCCCAGCTCGTACGGGCGGATGCGCGCCAGCGAGGCGCTGCGCATACCATATGGCCTCATGTCACCTCGTGCAGCTGTACTGACCCCGCGGGCAGACGATTTCCCCCGCTGGTACCAGGACGTCGTCGCCAAAGCCGAGCTGGCCGATAACGGTCCGGTGCGGGGCACCATGGTGATCCGCCCAACCGGCTATGCGCTCTGGGAACGCATGCAAGCCGAGGTAGACGCCCGGATCAAAGCCACCGGTGCTCAGAACGCGTATTTCCCCCTGTTCATCCCCGAAAGTTATCTGCACCGGGAAGCCGAGCACGTCGAGGGATTCAGCCCCGAGCTCGCGGTCGTCACCCACGCCGGGGGAAAGCAGCTGGAAGAGCCGGTCGTGGTCCGCCCCACCAGCGAGACGGTGATCGGCGAGTTCATGGCCAAGTGGACGCAGAGCTACCGCGACCTGCCGCTACTGCTCAACCAATGGTCCAACGTGGTGCGCTGGGAGCTCCGGCCGCGCATCTTCCTGCGGACCAGCGAGTTTCTATGGCAGGAAGGCCACACCGCTCACGCCACCGAAGTCGACGCACGGGCATATGCCCGTACGATTCTCCACGAGGTATACGAAGACTTCGTGGCCAACGTGCTGGCCATCCCGGTCGTGGTGGGCTGTAAGACCAAACAAGAGCGGTTCGCCGGCGCCACCAACACCTACACGCTGGAATCCATGATGGGCGACGGCAAAGCTCTTCAGATGGGGACCAGCCATGAGTTGGGTCAGAACTTCGCCCGAGCCTTCCAGATCGACTACCTCTCGGCCGCCGGGACGCAGGAGCTCGCGTGGACGACCTCGTGGGGCGTATCGACTCGTATGATCGGTGGCCTGATCATGTGCCACGGCGACGACAACGGGCTGCGGTTACCCCCACGGTTGGCGCCGACTCAAGCCATTGTGATGGTTGTCAAAGACGACGAGAGCGCTGAGGTGGTCGCCGCCGCCCGTAAGCTCCACGAGGCGCTACAGGGAGCCGGCGTACGCTCAGCGCTGGACGAACGTGTCGACATCCCATTTGGACGACGTGCGATAGACGCCGAGCTCAAGGGTGTGCCCGTGCGGTTGGAGGTGGGGCCGCGAGACCTTGCCGAAGGCAATGCGGTGCTGGTGCGCCGCATCGTGGGAGACAAGACCCCGATCACGATTGAGGGCGCGGTCGCGGCGGTGGCGAACGCGCTCGAAGACGGTCAGCGCGCGCTGTATGAACAGGCATTGCAGCGCCGCCAGCAGCACACCGCCGACGTGGACAGTCTCGCCGATGGGGCCGACGCGGTAGCAACTGGATGGGCGCGCGTCCCCTGGGCTGTGGTGCGTGGTGACGGCGAGCTAGAACTCGCTGCGCAGGGGGTCACCGTGCGCTGTTTGGTTCGGGAAGACGGAGGTGTCCCCGACAACGAAGACGAGCCCGAGCTGGTCGCCTACCTTGCCCGGGCGTACTAGATTTCGACTGCTCTGTCGGATACGAGCTGTTGGTGGCTCCGAACTAGGGAAACGGGTACCCGGGTGAAGATCTTAGTATGCCCCGCTGGCGGGAGCGCCGTAGCAGAACAGCCGGGCGATTTTAGTAGTAGCTCCGGTAGATATCCGAGCGGTGATCTACCCGGTCCACGTTGATGGTCTTAGTTGTTTCGTCGATGCGGAGTACGACTCGATACTCACCGCGACGGGAACCGCGCCACCCTTCCAACTCGTCGTGCAGTGTTTTCGACACACGCCAAGGATCGTTCCTAAGCGGTCCGTCGATAAATTCGTAGATCGCCCATGCCGCTGAAAGCGGTACACCACGCGGTGGTCCTACAGAGAGCGTGCGCAAAGCGCTCGGAGAGATCTTGACATGGTACTTCTCGCTCACTGGCCACCGTGCTCAACTCGTCGGCGCTCTTCGAGCACCTGACGAAGCTCGTCGACACTGTGATGCATGCCCTCAGCGATGTCTCGCTCCGCTTGGCGTATATCTTCCACCGCCCCAGGCTCGGAAAGAATTTCTCTTGTCATTTGCAGTGACTCGAAGTCATCTACCGCGATGAGCATGACGTGTGGCTTACCGTTGCGGGTGACGATAATACGATCGTGCGTTGCCTCCACCTCGTCGGCGAGCGCGGAGAAGCGAGTCTTTACGTCATTGAGCGGCAGAATAGTCATGACTGGAATTATAGTTGACCAGAATTTCGGTCGCAATAGGCTGCGGTAGGTTCACGCGGGGTTGGCTCTCCCTCCCGCAGCGGCACTGCGTTAAGCTATCGAAACGCACTGCGCGACCTTTCGGTGCCTCTCACACCGATGGTCGCGAGTCCCTACAAGTGGCACCTGCCGATGCGCCCCACTCACGGTAGGTCACTTACCCGCGCAATTCTTTCCAGGAGTAATCGAACTACCGTGGCCACCAAGATCAGACTGATGCGGCTCGGCAAGATCCGCACACCTCAGTACCGAATTGTCATCTCCGACTCCCGCAAGAAGCGCGATGGCAAGTACATCGAGTCAATTGGCCAGTACCGGCCAAAAGAGGACCCCTCTTTCATCCTGGTGAACTCTGAGCGCGCGCAGTACTGGCTCTCCGTTGGTGCGCAGCCGACGGAGCCGGTGCTCGCCATCTTGAAGCTCACCGGCGACTGGCAACAATTCAAGGGCCTGCCCGGGGAGAACCGCGTCCAGGTCGCCGAGCCTAAGCAGTCGCGGGCTTCGCGCGCCGAGTTTGCCGCCGGTCGCGTGCAGGAACTCGCCGTCGTGCAGGAAAAGGCCAAAGCCGAGAAAAAGAAGGCCAAGAAATCTGACGACGATGCCACCAAGAGCCAGGGCGCGTCGAAGAGTAAAACGGCCAAGGACGGCGCCAAGAAAGACAGCGTTGCCAAAGACAGCGTTGCTCAGCCAGATGGCACAAAGCTTGATGCTAAGGCTTCGAAGGTTCAGAGCGGCGACGCCGAGCAGGGGTCGTCGGACAAGCCAGTCGATGGCCAGGCCTAGTGCCTTCCGAAGCCGCAGCGCCTTCTAGAGCCTCAGTGCTTCCCGAAGCTTTAGAGCACCTCGTCCGGGGGATCGTCGATCACCCGGACGAGGTCAGTATTGAGCTCGTTTCGCAGGGGCGTAATCGGGTTCTGGAAGTGCAGGTCCATCCCGACGATGTCGGCAAGGTCATCGGGCGCAACGGACGAACCGTCAAGGCGCTGCGGCAGGTAATGGGCAGCGTGGGCGGGCGAGGCATCCGGGTCGAGATCATCGACGATCTCGACGACGATCCTCCTGGCGGGCTGCCCGGCGATGTCGCGGCCGCTGAACCTGCCTACTGAGCCGATCACCTCGATGCTGCTGTTGGTAGGTCGGCTCGGTCGGCCACACGGTGTACATGGCCTCGTCACCGCGGAATCGACCACCGACGAACCCGAGCTTCGGTTCCGCGTCGGCTCGACCCTGCTGACCGACCCGGTAGGCCGTGGTCCACTGACGATCGCTCACAGCCAACGGTATGGCGGTCGGTTGCTGTTGGGCTTTTGTGGCATCGACGATCGCGAAGCTGCCGAGCAGCTACGCGGAACCCGAATCTTGGTTGACTCGGCCGATGTCGTCGCTCCTGTCGGGCCGGAGGAATTCGCCGACCATCAGCTTGTCGGGGTATCCGTTGAGCTGCACGGTGGCGGGCGAATAGGTGAGATCGTTGGTGTTGCGCACGGTCCCGGTAACGATCACCTCGTCATCGCGCACGACGGGCGCGAGGTGTTGGTGCCTTTCGTGCGTGCCATCGTGCCTACCGTGGATCTTGCGGCGGGCCGTGTCGTGATCGACCCCCCATCGGGGCTCCTGGAACTGTAAAGAGGCGCACCAACAGCGGGGAGCTTAGAGTGTCCGCCAATAGGTAACTGTTCTACTGCGGCGCTCCCTGGTACTTCGCCTGGCTGCGTTGTCGTCGTCGCCCATGCATCCGCACATGGTCTCCTTCTCCGCCTTGCCATCCTCGACCAGGAAACACCTCGCAACGAACGACCTATTGGCGGACACTCTAACCGGCGCAAGTTGTGGCCCTGGGGTGCGTCATAGTGGTTGGTGTGCGAATCGACATAATTTCGATCTTCCCCGATTACTTTGCTCCGCTGCGGCAGGCGCTGCTGGGCAAGGCTCGAAATGTCGGTCTACTCGACATCTCCGTGCATGATCTGCGGCGCTGGACCCACGACCTGCATCGCACGGTGGATGACACCCCGTGCGGAGGCGGCGGTGGCATGGTGATGCTGCCACAACCCTGGGGTGAGGCCCTAGACGATGTCTGCTCAGACGATGCAAACTCCGATGCTGCGGGAGCTCTGCGGCTTATAGTGCCTACCCCCTCGGGCACCCCGTTCAGTCACCGTATGGCGGTCCGCTATGCCACACAACCACGGCTGGTGTTCGCATGTGGCCGCTACGAAGGCATCGACTACCGGGTCATCGAAGACGCCACCATGCGCATGCCGGTGGACGAAGTAAGCATCGGTGACTACGTCTTGGCCGGTGGCGAGGCGGCGGCGCTGGTGATGATTGAGGCCATCACGCGACTCATTCCTGGCGTGGTCGGCAATGCAACCTCGGTAGCAGAGGATTCGTTCGCGACTGGTCTGCTAGAGGGGCCGGTCTACACTAAACCCCAGACCTGGCGCGGGTACGAGGTGCCGCCCGTGTTGCTCTCGGGTGACCATGCGGCCATCGCACGGTGGAAGTACGAACAAGCGCTGCACCGCACCGCCACGCGTCGCCCAGACCTGCTACCCGCGGGCTCGGATCGGCTAGAACAGTAGCCGAGTGCGACCCCTCGTGATCGATGTGGCACAGTAGATGAGTTGCTTCGCTGGAAGAAAGTTAAGAGTCCCAAACATGAACACGCTCGACGTTCTAGACGCCGACTCGCTGCGCTCGGACCTCCCCGATTTCCGCCCGGGAGACACCGTGAAGGTGCACGTGCGCGTGATCGAGGGGAATCGCTCCCGTATCCAGATCTTCCAAGGCGCAGTCATCCGTCGCCAGGGTGGCGGAGTGCGTGAGAGCTTCACCGTGCGAAAGGTGAGCTTTGGGGTGGGTGTGGAACGTACGTTTCCTGTGCACACCCCGGTGATCGACAAGATCGAGGTGGTCACCCGCGGTGACGTGCGTCGAGCGAAGCTGTACTACTTGCGTGACCTGCGCGGCAAGGCAGCCAAGATCAAGGAGAAGCGCGACAGCGGTCCACGCGCGACGGCGGCCGCTGCCTCCTAACCGGCTGGGTCGGTCTGACTTGGCGGCAGCACTGCCGCCGGCTATGGTGCGACGCGTCGGGCGCATGGCAGTCCCACCGCCGAATCGCCCGGCTCGCTATCGCGGTCATCATCGCCGATCGCATACC
Organism: Mycobacteriales bacterium; assembly: GCA_041743105.1. GTDB lineage: Bacteria > Actinomycetota > Actinomycetes > Mycobacteriales > QHCE01 > QHCE01. Next base: position 24,182 of record JBGTNI010000083.1, read on the forward strand.
GGTGGTCTACGGCGTCCGCGGCTAGCGCTGTGGCAAGAGATTCCGCTGGTTATTGTCATCGCGCTAGGCCTGTCGACGTTGGTGCGGACCTTTCTCGTAGAGCCGTTCTATATTCCCAGCGCTTCGATGGAGCAGACACTGCTCATCGGCGACCGCGTGCTGGTCAACAAAATCGTCTACGACGTTCGTGACCCGCGTCGTGGTGAGGTCGTGGTGTTTCGGGGGACCCCATCCTGGGCGCCGGAGCAACGGGTATCGCGCGCCGGCGGCTTGCGGGCGACCGTGAATAGCGTCGCAGGGCGCCTGGTGGGGCTGACCGACCCGGGGGAGAAGGATTTCATCAAGCGGGTCATCGGACTCCCGGGCGACGTGGTGGGCTGCTGTGACGCCTCGGGCAAGTTCACCGTAAACGGACACGGTCTGCAAGAAGCGTACGTATTCGAAAACAACCCACTCGAGCAGCGCACCTTCGGTCCGATCAAGGTGCCCGACGGGCGAATTTTCGTGATGGGCGACCATCGGGGTCACTCCAAAGATTCCCGCGCGTACCCCGACGATGGCTCGTCGGGGACGATACCGCTACAGAACGTGATCGGCCGTGCGTTCGTCACGGTATGGCCGGTGTCGCGTTGGGATACCGTGCCTGCGTCGGAAACCTTCGCGGACATAGGCGAGCCGCCAGATCGGCAAACCGCCACCTCGTTCGCCACTGTATTGTTGCTGCCGCTATCGGTTACCGTGGTGGCGGTGCATCGGTGGCGAGATCGAGGTCGTAGGCTTCGCTGGTGATGCCTGAGAACAGCGCCCCGGCTGACGCCGCTTCTAACGATGTCGACTCGAAATACGCTGCCTCCACAGACATTGACCGGCCTCCACGTCGTACGCCACGTACCTCGCCGGTCAAGGGTGCAGCCATTCCACGAGGAAAGCACAAAGCCAACAAGCACCGCTCCGTCTGGGTCGAACTACCCATCCTGCTTCTCGTTGCGCTTCTCGTCGCGTTGCTGGTGAAATCGTTCCTTGTCCAAAGCTTCTACATTCCCAGCCAATCCATGGAGCCCACCCTGCTAGTGGGCGACCGCTTGTTGGTGAACAAGGTCATCTACAAATTTCGCGAACCAGAGCGTGGCGAGGTCGTTGTCTTCACACCGCCGGCGGTGTGGAAACAACGCAACAACTCCGATGACTTCATCAAGCGCATCATCGGCGTCGGCGGTGATCGTGTGATCTGCTGCGACCCTAAGGGTCGCATCACCGTAAACGGATACGCACTCAACGAGGACTACTTGTATCCCGGCAATGTGCCGTCGCAACTACGATTCGACGTCACGGTGCCCCGTGATCGCTACTTCATGATGGGCGACCATCGAGCCCAATCCGGGGACTCCCGAGCTCACCTGGACTCTCACCGTGGCACCATTGCGCGTTCGGCGATTGTGGGTCGGGCTTTTGCCATCTACTGGCCCCTGAACCGCATGGACAACCTCCCCGTTCCCGACACGTTACGCCGGGTGCCCGAGCCAGGACGCTGAGTCCATGGCGCGTCCGGCTCTAGCTCGCGGCGACTTGTATGCGTTGGAGCGACGGTTACGCCGTGCCGGCTTCAGTCGTATCGCAGGTGCGGACGAAGCTGGTCGTGGTGCCTGCGCTGGCCCGCTGGTGACCGCTGCCGTGTGCCTACCTGAGCGAGTATCGCCGCAGCTCGCGGGCTTGGCTGACTCTAAGCTGCTGAGCCCGCGGCGCCGTGAGGAGCTGTATCGGCAGATCCAGCAAGGGGCACGCAACTGCACGGTCGTGGTGGTTCCGTCTAGCGAAATCGACGCTATCGGGGTGCACCGGGCCAATCTCGTCGCGCTCCGACGCGCTGTTGCTCAGCTAGGCGCACAAGTCGACTACGCACTCACCGACGGTTTCAGTGTTCCGGGAATCACCATGCCGAACCTGGGGGTGTGGAAAGGCGATCGGATAGCCGCATGTATCGCGGCGGCATCGATAGTAGCCAAGGTGACCCGAGATCGCCTGATGTGTCAGCTGCATGAACGCTTTCCACGGTATGGCTTTGCTCGCCACAAGGGATACATCACCCCGGCCCACGCCCGAGCCCTACGCGAACACGGACCCTGCAGCGAGCACCGTCGCAGCTTCGCCAACATCGCCGCCGCCACTGGACCTTCGACGGCATTGGAGCTGCTCGATACATCGCCACTGCCGGGGGTACCAGCCGGTGCCGGACAAGCCTGGTCCACAATGTCGACAGAGGTGCGGGCGGCAGAGGTGGGGGTGACGCTATGAGCGCTGAGGATCTCGAAAAATACGAGACTGACATGGAACTGCAGCTCTATCGCGAATATCGCGACATTGTCCGTCAGTTCACCTACGTGGTGGAGACCGAGCGTCGCTTCTACCTCGCTAACTCCGTAGACCTGCATGTACGCAACGCCTCCGGAGAGGTCTACTTCGAGCTGGAGATGTCCGATGCCTGGGTCTGGGACATGTATCGTCCGGCTCGGTTCGTCAAGCACGTTCGGGTCGTGACCTTTAAAGACGTAAACGTCGAGGAGCTCGATAAGCCCGACATCTCCTTGCCTGCGGCCGGTTGAGCTGGCGCCCGGCGGCGCAATGTTAGTGCGGGACACCCGCCACCCGGGCGTCTCGCTTGTGTACCCACTCCGCTTCGCTCCGCCGAAGTTGAGGCATGCTGTCGTACACGGCGCTCACTGCGGCCTTGCCAGTCATCCAGCTCAACCGGCTCCAGGTTGGATCGAAGAATCGAGCGGCGGCTCCTGCGGCCTTGCCAGCGAGCACCTGAAGCCGCTTGAAAACCTACGACTCGTGTACCCATGGAGGGCCGCACGAATTAATCCACAAGGCTGGGATTCTCCACTGTTGGTGCGCCGCACGGCTGCCTAGGCTCCCAACTGCTGCAAGCTGGGGCGATGGGTGAGGGCGGTAATCAACGAGTCGGGGCCGCCGGTGAGCGGGTGGCGGCACGCTATCTGATTCGTGCGGGGTGGTCGCTGCTGGACTGCAACTGGCGCCATCACGCGGCCGAGCTTCGCGGCGAGCTGGACATCGTCGCTCGCGACGGCGAATCCATCGTTTTCTGCGAAGTGAAGACCCGGCGCGGGGAACGCTTTGGCCATCCGGCTGAAGCGGTCATTCCGGCCAAGGCTAACCGCATCAGGTCGCTGAGTATGGCCTGGCTTCGGCAGTCGGGGCTTGTGCCCGAACACGTGCGGTTCGATGTGATCAGTGTCTGGCTACCGCGGGCCGATACTACCTACGGCACTGCCCACCTTGAGCATATTAGGGCCGCATTCTGATGGGCTTCGCCCGAGCGAACGCCGTGGCTCTTCTCGGCGTAGATGGTCACATGGTGCAGGTGGAGGTGCACGTCGCCTCAGGCCTGCCAGGAGTCTTCGTGACGGGCTTGCCTGATGCCGCCGTCGCACAGGCCCGGGACCGAGTGCGGGCCGCCATGTTGAATTCGGGTTTCGAATGGCCGCAACAGAGGATCACCGTCGGACTTGGTCCTGCATGGCTACCTAAACACGGCAGCGGATACGACCTTGCTGTGGCAGTGGCGTTGCTGGGCGCGCAAGGGCAACTGCCACCCGACGCCGCGGGGGGCTGGACGTTCGTCGGTGAGCTGGGACTAGACGGCGGGCTGCGTCCGGTGCGAGGAGTGCTACCCGCCGTGCTCGCCGCATGGCGTACCGGTACCACCGCGGTGATGGTGCCCGAGGCCAACGCTGCCGAGGCTCGCCTGGTCTCCGGCGTGACGGTGCGGTCCGTCCGTTCCTTGTCGGAGGTGGTAGCCCTACTGCGGGGCGTCCCGTTAACCGATGCTGTCGGGGATCAACCGGAGAGTGGTACTTCCGAAACTGCCCGTAAGGCCGCCCGTTCCCCGGCCGGACCCGACGGTTCCGCTACAACCGTCGCTAACCCTGCGCAGGAATCGCTCGACTTGTCAGACGTGGCTGGCCAGGAACTGGGTCGATTCGGGGTGGAGGTCGCCGCTGCTGGGGGGCACCACATGGCGCTGTTCGGTCCACCTGGAGCCGGCAAGACCATGCTTGCCGAACGCCTACCGGGCCTGCTGCCGATACTGGATGAACAGTCAGCGCTGGAGGTCACCACCGTGCACTCTGTGGCCGGAAAGTTCGCCTCCGACGTCACGTGGACCCAGTGGCCGCCGTATCAGGCGCCACATCACAGCTCATCGGTGGCCGCGATTGTCGGGGGCGGTTCGGGCGTAGCGCGACCAGGTGCGGTGAGCTTGGCCCATCACGGCGTGCTGTTCCTCGACGAGGCCGGAGAATTCCGTCGGGGTGTCCTCGATGCCCTGCGCCAGCCGCTGGAGCGGGGTGTAGTGGTGCTAGCGCGATCGGCGGGGGTGACCACGTACCCGGCACGAGTCCAGCTGGTCCTCGCCAGCAATCCGTGCGCCTGCGGCGCGGGCCGCAACCTCAATTGCGAATGTGGCCCAGCTGCGGTACGCCGGTTCCGACAGCGGCTATCGGGACCACTATTGGACCGGGTGGATATTCAGCTGGAGCTGTCCCCGATCACGCCAAGCGCGCTGCTAGCCGACCAGAAGTGGTTGGAGCCCAGCAAAACGGTGGCCACTCGGGTCGCTTCCGCCCGGGCCGCGGCTGCGGAGCGTTGGGTGTCCGCTGGCTGGAAGACCAATAGTGTCGTACCGGGAGCCGTGCTTCGGGGCCGGTGGAAGCTTTCCCGAACGGCGACTGTAGCTGCAGAACACGCGCTGGACACCGAGGAGCTCTCGGCCCGCGGTTACGATCGGGTGCTGCGGCTGGCATGGACCCTTGCCGACCTTCGAGGAGCGGATTCCCCCGGAGCCGGAGACGTCAATGAGGCAATGGCACTGCGGTTACGGCGGACAGTGTGACTGAGGCGGGCAGCGCAAACACACAGCAACGGCAAGCCGCCGCGGTGTTGGGCGAGCTTCTCGAGCCGGGGCAGCTGGAGCTCTACGCGATGGTGAGTCAGTACGGCCCCCTCGAAGCACTACAACGATTGTGCGGTGGCGAGGGTCCCGACACACTGGTCCGAGTCGTGCGGCGCAAGCTGCGCGGCTCTGACCCGCTGCTGCGCGGAGCCCAGCTACTGGCAGACGGCCAGAGATGCGGCGCCCGGCTCATCGTTACCGCTGACGCCGAGTGGCCAGACCAGCTCGTCGACTTGGCGGCACTCACAATGGACGATCCGGGTGCCGCCCCGCCCATCGCGTTATGGGTACGGGGGCGCGGCGAGCTGCACCGAGCATGCGAGCGGTCGGTGGCGATCGTAGGGGCGAGATCGGCCACGAGCTACGGCACACATTGCACCGTCGAGCTGGCCGCCGGCTTGGCTGCGCGCGACTGGACGGTGATCTCCGGCGCCGCGTACGGCATCGACGGCGCCGCACATCGAGGCGTGCTGTCCGCGGGCGGGCGCACCGTAGCTGTGCTGGCATGCGGTGTCGACCGGGCATATCCAGCCGGTCATGCTCGGCTGCTGGAGCGGATTGCCCAAACCGGTCTGGTGGTGAGTGAGTGGCCGCCGGGAAGCGCACCACGTCAGCATCGGTTTCTGATTCGCAATCGAGTTATCGCCGCGCTGGCACGGGGAGTAGTGGTCACCGAGGCAGCGCGGCGCAGCGGCAGCAGGGTAACCGCTCGTCGCGCGCAGGAGCTCGACCGTCATGTCATGGCGCTGCCCGGACCAGTGACATCGGCCATGTCGGTCGGGCCGCACGAGTTGTTGCGGGATTGGGGAGCCACGTTGATCACCGACGCCGCGGATGTAATCGCCGTAGCCGGTGATTTATGCGAGGTGCTGTCCCCGGACGGGTCTGATATGCCACGAGACACCAATCTGGAAGCTCTCGGCCCTAGCGCCAAGCACGTCGTAGCAGCACTGCCGGCTCGGGGTGTTCTTGGAGTGGAGCAGTTGGCTGTTGCCTGCGACCTGTCGCCTCGCCAGATCCGGGCGCTGCTCCCCGATCTGGTCATGCGCGGTTTAGCCGTGGAATGTTCGGGTGGCTTCGGGCGAAATCCACGTGTTGCGCAATAGGCCGCGGATTACTAATCAGAACGTAAGTAGCTAGACAAGCACAGGCTTCTGAACTGCAAATTTAGCTACTTTCGGGCTGACTTAGTAACGATCTGCTCAGTATCCTGGCAGCATGGCAGAGCTCTTCGGCATGCGTGCGTACGGCTCGGGTACTGGCGCGCTGGCGCTGGTGCTGCCGGGCTCGGACCAGGAAGACGTGATGCTGCGCCTGGCTCAGCGAGGTGACATGACCTGCGTCGCTGCCGCATAGACCAGATAGGCACGAACGCAACGCCGCGATATCGCGGCTTCGAGATCATCTTGACGCTCCGGCCGGATTGGTTAACCCTGGTCCGGGTGGCGATTACCTCGACCAAACGCTGCCGGAACTGGAGTCGGTCTGGCCGCTGGACGGAGTCGCCGATGCCGCGGGTACCGACCTGTCGCGCTACTTTCTGCAGCACCCCCATGTCGACTTCTGTGGGTACTCGGCAGGTGGTGCGCGTACGCTTCCGGAGCGCTGGGGTAACGCGGTGCTGCACGGTTTCGGAGTCGTCCGTAACGCCGACACCGTGGTCGTCGCTCCACCGTTGGCGCCGCCCGGTTCACTCGAGGTGGCCGCGCACCTGATCGAGCCGATCGGTAGGCGACTGCAGCGGCGAGATCATCGTAAAGACCGGGAACTTGCGGGCGTGCCTGCCCGGACGCGCTGTGACGATCGTACCGGCGCGACCGCGGCGCTATCGGGTGCTGGGGACCTCGGTGAACTTGCGACTTTGCTGGCTGAATCTGTCGCCCAACCGCACAACCCCGACGCCCGGATCGTGATGTTGGGGGCAGATCGTGACAGCCGGACGTTGGCCCGCGGCATGGTTGCGGCCGGGGTGGACATGGGGCGTATCTCCTTCGTTGCGCAGGCCGGTGCTCGGGGCGCGGTGCGCAACGCTCACGTGGCCCGCCGAGGATTTACGGTTGCGCCGTTCGGCGAGCTCTCGGCCCGGCGCCCCGGGCGAAAGCCGCCCGGACTCAACACGTGAGGGGCCAGCCGACTCGATCTCCGTGTGATATCGTAGATATCGATGAGGGGGCAACGATGACCGATCTACTTATTCGTGACGTTCCAGCTGGTGTCATTACGGCCATCGATGCGCGCGCCGCACTGCTGGGGCTTTCGCGTAGCGAGTACTTGCGCCGCCGACTCTCGGAGAGTTTTTCGGTTCCGGAACAGCCCTTGACTGCCGCGGATCTGTCGAAGTTCGCGGAGACCTTCTCGGAGCTGGATAACCCCTCAGTGATGTCCCAGGCGTGGCGGTGACGACATGGCTGGCGGACAAGTCGGCACTGGTCCGCTTTGGTGCCAGCGCCGACTCTGACCAGTGGGCCCGGCGGATCGAGCGTGGCCTGGTTCGGACCACGTCGGTGACTCGCCTGGAGATTGGCTACTCGGCGCGGTCCGGCACGGACCTGCGTGACAGCTTAAGCCAACCGCCACTGTCGGCTATGCCCGTCGAGTACCTCACGCCAGCAATGGAAAACCGTGCTGTGGAAGTTCAGGTGCTACTCGCTGATCGGGGTATGCACCGCGCGCCCTCGATCCCCGACCTCATAGTTGCCGCCGTTGCGGAGCTCGCGGGACTTACGGTGGTCCATCTCCATAAGGACTTCGAGTTGGTAGCACAGCTAACCCGTCAGCCGATGGAGCGCGTGCGTCTCTAGGCGGCGTTAGCCGACGGCTGCCGGCGTGAGACACACGACTTCTATCCGGCAAGAATCGTCGGGTAGCCTCGCTGGTGACTAGGTCAACCAAGGAGGAGCGCGGTTATGGCGGATTCAGCACCGGTATCGACCACGGAGACTGGCGCTCCCGCGCCGAGCGATGCGTTCTCGTTGAGCGTGGGCGCAAACGGCCCGATCCTGCTGCACGACCACCACTTCATCGCTCAGATGGCGCACTTCAACCGTGAGCGGGTCCCCGAGCGAAACGTGCACGCCAAAGGCGGTGGCGCGTTTGGAACCTTCGAGGTCACCGACGACGTCAGCCATCTCACCAAGGCCGCCGTCTTCGCTCCCGGAGCGATTACTCAGACATTGCTGCGCTTCTCCACCGTCGCCGGTGAACAGGGCTCCGCGGACACGGTGCGCGACCCACGCGGATTTGCCTGCAAGTTCTACACAAGCGTTGGTAACTACGACCTGGTGGGCAACAACACCCCGGTTTTCTTCATCCGCGACCCCATGAAGTTCCCGCACTTCATCCGTTCCCAGAAGCGACTTCCCGACAGCGGGGTGCGCGACAACGACATGCAGTGGGACTTTTGGACGCAGAATCCGGAATCGGCGCACCAGGTCACCATATTAATGGGGGATCGTGGCATCCCGGCCGCGTGGCGACACATGGACGGATTTGGCTCCCACACCTACATGTGGGCCAACGCCGCGGGTGAGAAATTCTGGGTGAAGTACCACTTCAAGACCGAGCAGGGCATCGAATTCCTCCCCGATGGCGAAGCCGCCGCGATCGTCGCCGGCGACCCGGACTTCCACCGGCGTGACCTTTTCGAGCACATCAAGCGCGGACAGTACCCGTCGTGGACGTTGTATGTGCAGGTGATGCCGTACGCCGATGCCGTGAACTATCGCTTCAACCCGTTCGATCTGACCAAGGTCTGGCCGCACGGGGATTACCCGCCGCAGCGAGTGGGGCGCCTCATACTCAACCGGAATCCGGAGAACTTCTTCGCCCAAATTGAGCAAGCCGCGTTCGAGCCCTCGACGCTGGTGCCGGGGATCGGGATCTCACCGGACAAGATGCTGCTGGGTCGTATGTTCGCCTACGCCGATACCCACCGGTACCGGATCGGCACCAACTACCACCAGCTGCCTGTGAATCAACCCAAGACGCCGGTGAACACCTATGAATTCGACGGCGCCATGCGCTATCACCACTCGGGAGACAGTCCCGTGTATTCGCCTAACTCCTACGGCGGTCCGGTGGCCGACGAGCAGGCCGGGGCCGACCTTGGGTGGAGCACTGACGGCGACATGGTGCGTTCTGCGTATGAGCTACACGTCCAAGACGACGATTTCGGCCAACCTGGAACCCTGGTGCGCGACGTGCTCGATGACGACGCTCGGGCACGTCTAGCCAGTAATATCGTTCGTCACCTCAACGCCGGTGTCTCCGCGCCGGTACGGGAGCGTGCTGTGACCTACTGGCGCAACGTGGACGAGGTTCTCGGCGCCGTGGTCGCCAAAGGCGTGAGTTAAAACTCATAACTAGAGAGAATCGGCATCTATGGGAGTATGGCGTCATGTCGCATGCGCTTACGCACGATCCGTGGCCTCCGGTGTGGGATGAGGTCGCGGTTGCCGCGCTTCCCGAAGACGGTCACCGGTATGAGATCTATGAAGGAGCATTACTGGTTAGTCCGCCGGCAAACTGGGATCATCAAAGTGTCGAGTTCGCGGTTGCGGTAGCGCTGCATCAAGCCGCTCCGGCAGGTTGGCGGGTTCTCACCGACCTTGGCATCGACTGCGGAAACAACAAACTTGTGCCGGATGTCGTTGTGGTGCGCGCGGGTGCGTCCGAGTACAGCAAACAGTACGGACCTGCTCGTGACGTGGCGTTGGTGGCGGAAGTCGAGTCTCCATCGACTCGGATGAATGATCGCAACGCGAAACTCATCGTCCATGCCCAGGCTGGAATCCCGAGCTATTGGCGAATCGAGCGGGCTTCGACAGGCTGGGTCATTGTGGTGTACGAGCTTGCCGACGGCAGTTATCGACAGCTGCACCGACTCGAACCCGGGCAGTCGGCAACGCTTACAGCGCCATATTCTCTGGAGTTTGTGAACACGCTTAGATAGCGGCATCCAGCCTCTAAATGAATGGTCGAAATGTGAGCGGTGGGTCCGCGCTCGGCGTGACCTGAGTAGCGCTGTCGACGACGACTACGGGTGTTCCAGGTTGAATCTCTGCCAGTAGCAGTTGCTGGCCGGCCTTCGTAAGCCGTATGCAACCATCGGTCGTGTTCTTACCGAGCTCACGGTCGTGATACCAGGTGTGAATCCCGGTGTGGGCGCCGCGCAGGCCGGTCGGCACCGCGTTCGGATTGTCGGGCACGGCTCCCAAGGCCAGTACGTCGGTACCTGCGTACACCTTTCCTTCCAGGGAGGAACGCCCAAGCACGAAAGTGCGTCCCAGCGGGGTCGGCGAGCTCGGTAGGCCAAGGCTGACTCGCCAAGATTTGACGAGCGCCCCGTCTCGCAGCCACATCATTTGGTGGGTGTCGCGTACGACGATGAGTTGATCGCGCAGCGGCACCGAAGCCCACGAGCCCGGAGGCACCCAGGCCATCGTTCGGTTTGTCGACGGGAGCACGACGCTGACCCAGCCGGAATGGGCCCCCACGATCGGCATGGTCAGTTCGGCACCGCGAATATCCGGCGGCAAGAATGCCAGCGGTTGGCCTCCTGGGGCGTCGTATGCCGCGATCCGTCTCAGCGGGTGCAGGCCCAAGGTCAATCGTTGAGCCGAGGTGGCATTGATGTCTTGCGGGAAGCCCTTAGGCGGTGGGCCGTAGTCGATGTTGGGCAGATCAGCCGGTGCGGGAATGGCTCTTAGCGGGGCGGTGCGCTGCGTAGGCCGTTCCGGCTCAGACGTGGCCTTGTGAGATGACGACGATGCGATCAGGTATGTGCAGATACCTGCCCCAACCACCGCCAGAGCTACAACACCGCAGGCGATGAGGAGCCGCCGAGATCGAGACCATCCGCTCGACGTTGCTCCACCGGGGGTTGAGGCCGTGGCTTCGCAGTGGGGCATGGTACGACTCTACGTCTGCTCTGCTGATGGCGATCGGCGGCCGGTCGTGCTGCGCACGGTCAGAAACATCTACAAACCCGTGATTGCTGGCGGCGGTAGGCAGAGCCGACGCCTGGTGCGGTAAGAACTACACGTGCAGATCTGGCGCGGAGCGGAGCGAACCCCACCCGGCTGGGGTCGTGCCATCGTCACGGTAGGTGTCTTCGACGGTGTGCATCTGGGACACCGGCGCGTTATATCGCAGGTTGTATCCACCGCTACCAAGCGTGGCCTGCGCTCGTTGGTGGTTACTTTCGACCCACACCCAGTCGAAGTGGTCCGGCCCGGCAATCACCCACCCGTGCTCACCCAGGTTGGGCGCAAGACAGAGCTGCTGTGTGATCTGGGCGTGGAAGCGGTCTGCGTGCTGCCGTTCACGGTGGAGCTCAGCCAACGCAGTCCCGAGGAGTTCACCCACGAAGTGCTTGTCCAGGCGCTGCACGCCGCTGTGGTGGTGGTAGGAGAGAACTTCCGTTTTGGCCACCGTGCCGCCGGCGATGTGGCGACGCTACGCCGACTTGGTGAACGGTTCGGTTTCAGTGTGGAGGGTTGTCCGCTACGACGCCGCGACACCGAAGGCGCAGAACGCCCGATTTATTCGTCAACCTACATTCGCGCCTGCGTCGCCGCCGGCGACGTCACCAATGCGGCGGCGGCGCTTGGACGGCCACATCGCATCGAGGGCCTGGTGGTCCGGGGCGATCGCCGCGGATCAACATTAGGATTCCCTACCGCTAACCTTGCTCCTCCGGCATTCACTGCGCTGCCCGCGGATGGAATCTACGCCGGGTGGCTCCGGCGCGCGCGCGACGTCGCACCTATCGATACCGAGCCCATCGCCGCGGCGATCAGCATAGGGAGCAACCCGACGTTCACCGGCCAAGCACGTCGTGTCGAAGCACATCTACTTGACTTCTCTGGCGACCTTTACGGCGAGCACGTCACGCTGGATTTCATCGAGTGGCTACGCCCCATGGAGAAGTTCAGCAGCGCTGCTGAACTCACGACTGCCATAACGGCCGACGTTGAGAACACCCGACGCGTTCTCGCGTCCGGTGCCTGATAGCCTAAGCCGAGGTATGTCAGCTGTTCATTACCGCGGTCCCGTGACAAATACCGGGTTCGTCATTCGACAGATTGCTAATCGGAACGAAAGTAGCTCGACCAGTGCAGCCCTATGACCTGTAAATGAGCTACTTTCGGGTCGACTTAGTAACAAACTGCTCAGCATAAGGAGAATCAGTGGCCACCGCCACCAAAAGCGCAGCCGAGACTAGGGGTTCTTCCGAGAATAAGGGTCCCGCACGAGGCCGCGCTGCAGGCAAGAAGACCGACGTAACCAGCGCTTCGATCAAGCGCAACCGCAAGGCAGCCGGCGCACAGCCGGCGCAGGCCAAGAGCGACGTCGTCGCTAAGTTCGCCACCAGTGAGGGCGACACCGGCTCTCCCGAGGTGCAGGTCGCGTTGCTGACCGAACGCATCAATCACCTCACCGAGCACCTCAAGACTCACCCCCACGATCACCACAGCCGCCGTGGCTTGCTGCTACTGGTGGGCCGACGTCGTCGGCTGCTGAAGTACCTCACAAATGTGGACATCACCCGCTACCGAGCGCTGATCGAAGCGCTAGGTCTGCGGCGATAAACCTATGTCGGGAGCAGCTAACGCCGCTCCCGACATGTGTATCGCCTGCGGCTGTCGCTCGTAGCACGGCTGTGGCGATACGCGTAACCGCTGGCTAGGCCGGTGCGCCGTGGCGAGGCGCTTCCGGTCCTCGGTAGTGGTGTTCGGAGGCGGCACTGGTATTTCCGGCGCAGTTATTGCGCCCACTCCGCGCACTTCGATCGAAGACCGGCCCTCTCCGCTGTGGGCGCCGTGCCGAGGTCGGCCTTATCTGAAGAGGAGAACTACCCTATGTCGGCTCATTCCGGCAATGCCATCGAATCTGCCACCGAGTCGGTGGTTGCCGTTATCGACAACGGTAAGCACGGCACCCGTGAGGTGACTTTCTCCACCGGCAGGTTCGCCCGCCAGGCCGCGGGTTCGGCCACAGCGCAACTGGGCGACACCCTGGTGTTATCGGCCACCACCGTAGGCAAACACCCTAAAGAGCACTTTGATTTCTTCCCGCTCACCGTTGACGTGGAAGAGCGCATGTACGCGGCGGGCCGAATTCCCGGTTCCTTTTTCCGTCGCGAAGGGCGGCCCAGCGAGGACGCGATTCTCACCTGCCGCCTTATCGACCGGCCGCTGCGCCCCAGTTTCGTGAAGGGCCTACGCAATGAGGTGCAGGTAGTCTGCACTGTGTTGGCGTTGGACCCCGACACCCTCTACGACGTGGTAGCGATCAACGCAGCTTCGGCGTCCACCCAGCTATCGGGTCTGCCGTTCTCTGGGCCCATCGGCGCCACACGGGTTGCTTACATCGCAGGCGATTGGGTTGCCTTCCCCACGCACAGTGAGCTGGAGAAAGCCACCTTCGACATGGTGGTGGCCGGCCGGGTACTCGACGACGACTCGGTCGCGATCATGATGGTGGAGGCCGAAGCCACCGAAGGCACGCTCAAACTGGTTGCCGACGGTAACCCGGCCCCGACCGAAGAGGTAGTGGCACAGGGCCTAGAGGCCGTGAAGCCGGCTATCCGATCGCTGTGTGCCGCGCAAGCCCAGCTTGCGTCCAAGGCCGCGAAGGAGACCACGGAGCTTCCGCTGTTTCCCGACTACCACGCCGATGTGCTTACCGCCGTCACCGGCGCTGTCTCTGACGAGCTGGACGCCGCGCTGCGGATCGCGGCGAAGCAGGAGCGCGAAAGTGAACTCGATCGGATCAAGGAGCTCGCCAAAGAGCGGGTACGCGTGGAGTTCGAAGGACGCTCCGACGTCGAAGCCCGCACCGCCGAGATCGGTGCCGCGTTCAAGGCGTTGACCAAGAAGCTGGTCCGACAGCGGGTGCTGCGCGACAAGGTGCGTATCGATGGCCGCGGCCTCACCGACATCCGGACTTTGTCGGCCGAGGTCGAGGTGTTGCCGCGGGTACACGGTTCGGCGCTGTTCGAGCGCGGCGAGACCCAGATCATGGGTGTCACCACACTGAACATGCTGCGCATGGAGCAGCAGCTGGACACGTTGTCACCGCAGACACGTAAGCGTTACATGCATAACTACAACTTCCCGCCCTACTCCACTGGTGAGACAGGTCGGGTGGGATCGCCTAAGCGTCGCGAGATTGGTCACGGTGCGCTCGCCGAGCGCGCGTTGGTGCCGGTGCTGCCCAGCCGCGAAGAGTTTCCGTACGCGATCCGTCAGGTCTCGGAGGCGCTGGGTTCCAACGGCTCTACGTCGATGGGTTCGGTCTGCGCCAGCACGCTGAGCATGCTCAATGCGGGTGTGCCGCTGAAAGCTCCGGTGGCCGGAATTGCCATGGGTTTGATCAGCGACGAGGTGGAAGACTCAGCGGGGAAGTCAAGCATTCAGTACGTCACGCTAACCGACATTCTGGGCGCCGAAGACAACTACGGCGATATGGACTTCAAGGTTGCCGGTACCAAGAACTTCGTCACCGCGTTACAGCTGGACACCAAGCTCGACGGGATTCCGTCGGAGGTCCTCGCGGCCGCGCTCACTCAGGCGCGTGATGCCCGTCTTGCCATCCTGGACGTCCTCAACGAGGCGATCGATGCCCCGGACGAGATGTCGCCGCTGGCACCACGGGTACTCACCGTGACGGTTCCCGTCGACAAGATCGGTGCGGTGATCGGCCCCAAGGGACAGACCATCAACGCGATCCAAGATGAGACGGGCGCCGACATCTCCATCGAGGACGACGGCACGATCTACGTGGGCGCCACCGATGGTGTCTCGGCGAGCGCGGCGATCGACCGCATCAACGCGATCGCCAACCCGCAGATGCCTAAGGTCGGAGAGCGGTATCTAGGAACCGTGGTGAAGACGGCCGCATTCGGTGCGTTCGTGTCCCTGCTACCCGGTAAGGACGGGCTGGTCCACATCTCCAAACTCGGTGACGGTCAGCGCGTGTCGCGTACCGAAGACGTGGCGAATGTGGGCGACAAGATCCAGGTGGAGATCACCGAAATTGACGCCCGCGGCAAAATCAGCCTGGTCCCAGTCCGGGAAGGTAGCTAGTCTCCTCGTGACTTCATCAGAATCTGAGTGGCATTGGTGAAGCTGCACACCGAGATTCTCGATCAAGGACAGTACGGCACCGTCCGCCGTACTGTCCTTGATAGCGGGCTGCGGATAGTCACCGAAGAGGTGCCTGCGGCGCGCAGTGCCTGCGTAGGTGTGTACGCCAACGTTGGCTCTCGCGATGAGACCCCGGAACTTGCGGGGGCATCGCATTTCCTAGAACACCTGCTGTTCAAGGGGACCAAGCGTCGCTCGGCGTGGCAGATCTCGGCTGAGATAGAGGCCGTCGGTGGCGACAGCAACGCCTACACGACTAAAGAGCACACCTGTTTCCACACCCAGGTGCTGGATCGGGATCTCCCGCTTGCCGTGGATGTGCTCTGCGACATGATCACCTCCTCGGTGATCGACGAGGCCGAACTCGATGTCGAACGCGGCGTGATCGTTGAAGAGATCGCGATGCGGGAAGACGAGCCGTCGGATCTATCGGCCGAGCTGTTTGACTTTGCCGCGCTCGGTGAGCATCGGCTGGCGCGCCCGATCTTGGGTACGGTGCAATCTATCTCCGCTATCACCCGCGAGCAGGTGTATCAGTTCTACCGCGAGCACTACCACCCATCGGGACTGGTTGTAGCGGCAGCGGGAAGTCTGGAACACGAGGCGTTCGTGAAGCTGGTGGCGCAAGGGTTTTCTATCCACGAGCGTGACAGCACGGCCGGTTTCGAGGGTAAAAAGCGACCGTGGCGTCACGCTCGTGGCACTGCGTCTGCTGGTGGCGCTGTGCCGGTCGTTCCGGGCGGTCGAGTGGTTCGACAGAAAGACACTGAGCAAGCCCATCTCACGTTGGGCGTTCCAGGGCTGCATCGTTATGACGAGCGGCGCTACGCATTGGCGGTGCTTAGTCAGGTGTTAGGTGGCGGCATGAGTAGCCGCTTGTTCCAGGAGATACGCGAACGGCGTGGGCTGGCGTACGCGGTGAACACGTTCGTCGACTGCTACTCCGACACTGGTTTCTTCGGTGTGTACGCCGGATGCTCGCCGGCCAAACTAGACGAGGTCACCGAGCTGGTGGCCGAGGAGTTCGAACGCGTGGCCAAGCACGGTCTCAGTCAAGACGAAGTGGTACGTGGCAAGGGGATGATCTCGGGGGCGACGGTGCTCGACACTGAAGACCCGAGCTCGCGCATGTCGCGGATCGGACACCGTGAACTGTGTTACCCCGACTACGCTTCGGTGGATGATTATCTCGGTCGAATTGCTGCAGTGACCACCGCCGACGTGGCTCAGGTAGCCGCCCAACTGTTGGTCGAACCTTATATCGTCGGGCTCGTCGTGCCGGCGGAATCATCACGCCCGGATTCAGCTCAGTAGGGGAGCCTCGATGACACAACCACAGACTGCTTATGAGCCGATCCGGGTTGGTGTGCTCGGTGCACGTGGTCGAATGGGCAGGCAGGTCTGTAAGGCCATCGATGCGGCCGATGACACCGAGCTGGTCGCTATGGCCGACGCGGGCGAGTGGATCTTCGAGTTCGCCGATGCCGGCGCGCAGGTGGTCGTGGACTTCACGCGGCCAGATGTGGTGATGGACAACATCCGTTGGTGTCTCGACCAGGACATTTCCATGGTGGTGGGTACGTCCGGGTTCGACAACGAGCGGCTAGAGACGGTACGCGATTGGCTGTCGGTCAAGCCGGCAGCCGGGGTGATCGTCGCCCCAAACTTCGCCATCGGTGCGGTGCTGATGATGCAGTATGCGGCCAAGGCGGCGCGGTTCTATGAGTCCGCTGAAGTGGTCGAGCTTCACCATCCCGACAAAGTGGACGCTCCCAGTGGCACCGCCAACCGTACCGCCGAGCTGATCTCTCAGGCGCGTAAAGACGCTGGACAGCGGTCCGCGCCCGACGCTACGACTACGGGTGCCGACGGTGCGCGCGGTGCTGATATCGCAGGAGTTCGGGTGCATGCAGTGCGACTCCGAGGCCTGGTGGCGCATCAAGAGGTGCTGCTGGGCGGGGTGGGTGAGACCTTGACGATCCGGCACGACACCTACGATCGTGCCGCCTTCATGCCTGGCGTGCTGCTAGCGGTTCGGGCGGTGTTGCACCGGCCGGGGCTCACTGTCGGTCTCGACGCGTTGCTGGACGAGATAACCCCGTAGGCACGACGGGCTTCCAACGCACCACTTCCATCGCTACCTCGATAAATCCGCTGCGTTAAGTGCGTCCGGGCGTTTCAGTGAGCGTCATCGATGAGGGGGAGGTACGAGGCCGTGTAGCGGCCGGATCGCTGGTCCCAGTCGTAGGCACCTCGCATGATGGGGCGAAGGGCGTCAGTGTCGTATCGGTAAAGGATGGATCGTTGGGTTTCATCGAGGCTGAGGCTGTCACATAACTGGGGTAGCTGGCGCTCTAAGGTCAGAAAGTGTTCGGTTCGCTCCCGGATCATCTCGGCAATCTTCTCGATGGCCTGGGCTCGGGAGCAGTGGTTTTCGCGTTCTAGGTAGAGGAGGAGGTTGTAGTCTCCGATTGCCTCTTCCTTT
>JBGTNI010000084.1:0-15017 GCA_041743105.1 Mycobacteriales bacterium
TGAGCTGCGGCATCGCCTCGGGAAGCTGGTAGAACTGCTGGATGCTGCCGGGATACTTCGTCATTGGTGCGATAGCCATAAATGTCGCGGGGTCCATCGCATACATTGCCGGCACGCTGCGTGGTACAGCGCAACCGCATCGGGTCACCTTTTTCTTGTGGTCTCTGGCGGCGTTTATCGCCTTCGCCGCCCAGCTCGCCGAAGGAGTGGGAGCGGCGGTTTGGTTTGCGTTCACTGTAGGTGCTGGTGCAAGCTCAATTTTCGTCGCGTCGTTCTTCAATCCGCAAGGATCCTGGCGGGTCAGCTGGTTCGATGTGGTGTGTGGAGCGTTATCGTTGTGCGGTCTCGGGTTGTGGCTGGCAACCCGTACCGGTGAGCTGGCGATCTTGTTCAGCATCGGCGCTGACCTGTTTGCTGCCGTGCCCACTCTGATCAAGGCCTGCCGTAGACCAGACACCGAGCACGCTGCTGCGTATTGGGCCGCTAGCGCCTCCGGATTGGTCGCTCTGCTGGTGCTGAACCAGTGGCGATTCGCGGACTACGCGTTTGCGGCATACTCATTTCTTATCTGCTTCGTGCTGGCGGTGGTGGTTACAACGCATGTGGGGCCACGCATCGCCGCTTGGCGGGCAACAGCCACGACCTTGTGAGTGGTAAATCGTTCTAGCAATAAGGCACCCACCCAGCTCGATCGCCATCTAACCTGGACGAGGCCGAGATGAACGACACCCTGTCAGGAACCGAACCGCCACGGAGTTCTTTGGCTGGAAGAAAGGTCGTCCGCATGCCGCAGGATCCGATCGTTCCGATTGGAACACTATTCCCCTTAGGGGGCAGTTTGATCACTCTAAGCCATGAGCCACCGTCAGACTCACGACCCTTCATTCTGGCTCATCCGGTAGTTCCAGAATCCACGCTTATCGACCTCACGTACGACGAAATTAATCAAATTAATAGCGAAAGCCCTGCTACAACAGCTCTAGGAGCTGTGGCTATTCCACTATGCCGGCGAGGACCAGAAAGAACAGAGCTTTCTACGCATAAGCCAACAAGCAATCCATCACACCTGCGTACCCACTCTCGAAGTAGTGATCATGATCTGGTCCCAGACGTGTTGCCCGACGTCAACCCTGACGTCAACCCTGACGTCATATAGCTGAGATCTACAATGACATCGCAGCGAAAAAGAAAGTCCGTGCTAATTGTCACCGAAACCGTGGATACCAGCGCGGATTTAGTGGTGCAGGCCCTGAAAAAACGAGACGCACAGGTATTTCGGTGTGATACGTCTGAGTTTCCTCAGTCGCTTACCATGTCGGCTCAGTTCGTCAAGGACGCATGGGTAGGGCGGTTTAGCAACGAGATCCGTTCGATCGAGCTCAGCGATATCTCCGGAATTTTCTATCGCAGACCGTCTCCATTCAGGTTGTCTTCCGGTATGAGTGGGCCTGAGCGAAGGTTTGCCCACGAGGAGGCACGAGCGGCTTTCGGGGGATTGCTGGGCTCGCTAGAAGCGGTATGGCTCAATCATCCCGCTCGGTCCGCCGAGGCAAGCTTCAAGCTTCGGCAGCTTCAGGTATGGGCCGAATCAGGTCTGCGGGTTCCCGGCACTATCGTCACAAACGATCCCGAGGACGTTCGGAGATTCTCTGGCGAAGTCAATGGTCCTCTTATTGGTAAATCATTGGGATTCGGTGTTATTAACGAGAATGGCGAAAATGGCTTTATCTACACCCGTAAGATAACCGATGAAGACCTATCTACTCTCCGGGGCGTGAACGAAACCGCACACCTGTTCCAGGAGTGGATCCCAAAGCGGCATGAAGTCCGAACCACAGTCGTGGGGGAGAAGATATTTTCAGCTGCTATCTACGCGTCGTCACCTTCGGCGAAAATAGACTGGCGTAGCGACTACGATTCACTGGAATATCGCCTGATTGACACTCCAGACAGCATTCGAGCTGCGGTAGTGCGCTATTTGAAATCCTATAATCTGATATACGGCGCCTTTGACTTCGTAGTCACCCCGGAAGATGAGTGGGTGTTCCTGGAATGTAATCCATCAGGGCAATGGGGCTGGATAGAGAGCGAAACCGGCGCGCCGATTGCGGAAACCATCGCGGATGCACTGATCGCCATCCGGCGTTGACATCCGCCACAGCCGAGACGTGCGAATGGTCTTCCAAGGCGGCAAGCAGGTCGCCGGCGCCTTAGCCGCCGATGCGTTGGGGAACGGTTCCCGATGATCGCGCGACTACCTGCTACTTGACATAATGTATATTATCGGCATTTGACAGCGCTACGTCCGATGGCTCGACGGCTAGCTCGGGAAGAGACCGGGAAGAGACCGGGAAGAGACTAGGAGAAGAACGTACGGCTAATTAGCCGCTCAAGTAGCGGAAACTCCCGATACGGCTGACCGAAGGTCTCTGATCCCATGTGACCTTGACCGATTGGAATGACAAATGTCGCCGCTAGTTCAGCAGCAACGGCGCGAGCCTGAGCGTCGTTACAACCCCAGGGGTCATTATCGGAGTTAATCAGAATCAGCTCGCGCGTGTGCTGTCTAATGCGTTGCCAGTCATAGTGATCTTGAAGCATAAGTGGCGCATCGGGATTGGCGTCGATGGGTTGGTAGAAGCCGGATACGCAAATTGCCTGTTCGATGGGCGCTTCGATTCGTTCTAGGATGCTTAGTACCAGGGGACATCCCGATGAATGGGCGATGATGATGGAAGAATCATGAAATGTCACGTTCTCGAAGACCATGCTGAGCGAATCAGCGAGAACCGGCCGATCTGGATGCGGTAGATGGGGCACTGAAACCTCGTACCCGCCCGATTCCAGCAGAGTTTTAATTCCGGGAAACCAGAAGTCAGTGGGCTTGTCGCCCGTTCCGTGCAGTATGAGAGCGTTGGGCATGTAGCTTGACTCCGGTCTAATCCGCCGCGAGGGTACCAGTATGAACTGGCGCTACCGCAGAACATTGTCGGTGGGTGGGTGCCATGATGATATTCATGTTGATCGGCCGCTTAGCATAATGGCAGCTCGGCCGCTTTCACTAGGTCAGCGACTTTCACAACGCTTCTACGAAGATGCTGTACTCCCCCTGATTGCTGGAGTGCTCGGTCGGATCCCCTACTCGGCAGCGCTCCTTGGGGATGGCTCGGAGGTGCTTGGGTTCGACGATGCTATCTCGACCGATCACGATTTCGGTCCACGCGTTCTGTTATTCATTCCTACGGATATGGACCCGAGATCGATATTTTCTGCCCTTGAGGGTCTTCCTGAGCGCTTCGAAGGGTTTCCCACGGCATACAGAGACCGGGATTCGCACATCGGAGCGCTCACCCATCACGTCGAGGTAACCACCCCAGCAGCCTTTTTCACCCGCCAGCTGGGGTATGACCCGGCCGATGGGATGACTCTCACCCGCTGGTTAGTGACGCCTACTCAGATTCTGGCGACACTTACCGATGGCGTGGTATTCGCCGATCGAGGCGGCGAACTGGAACACCGTCGATCAGTGTTGCGATGGTATCCCGACGATGTCTGGCGGTACGTGCTGGCCGCGGGCTGGTTACGGGTATCGCAGGAGGCACCATTTGTTGGGCGCACCGGCGCCACTGGTGATGATGTGGGCAGCCTACTAGTGACGGGGCGGATCACCCGAGACCTGATGAGGTTGGCCTTTCTGTTGGAACGACGCTGGGCGCCGTACAGCAAGTGGCTGGGACACGCCTTCACCGACCTATCGTTGGCAGCCGAGCTGGCGGAGCCACTGCGTCGCGCGCTGCATGCCCCCTTATGGCGTGACCGGGAGACGGCACTCTGCCAGGCGGCAAGCGCCCTAATCGTCGCGACCAATCGACTAGGGCTGGCCGCGGCGATCGACCCGGCAACGCGCCGATTCTATGACCGCGACATCGACGTCGTAGCCGGCGATGAGTTGGCGAACAATCTGGCGGCCTCGATTCGGGACTTCGAGTTGCGCCGACTCATCGATGCGCTGGGCGCCCGCATCGATGGCGTGTGCCGCCTACCGGGCGCGATCGACCAAGTCATCGACAGTGTGGAGGTGCTCACCTGGCCAGAGCGCAGGCTCGCCGCCGCAGCGGTGCTCGGACTCCCGGTGTAGTGACCGCACCACACAATGTTGCGGAATGCCCCCACCAGTGCGTGCCTTATAAACCTCAAGTACACCGTGAGGTCGCTATACCTCAAGTATAAGTGGAGGGTAGACATGCCGATTCATCGTCTCAACCATGCCGTGCTCTACATCCGGGACCTTGAGCGCAGTGTCGAGTTCTACCGCGACGTGCTGGGCTTCCGCTCCGTAACAGAGATCCCCGGCAACGCGGTGTTCTTGCAAGCCGCGGAGTCACACAATGACCACGACCTGGGGCTATTTCAGATCGGTGCGCAGGCGGCAGACACCACGGCCGGTCGTAGCAGTGTCGGGCTGTATCACTTGGCGTGGGAGGTAGATACGCTCGCCGAACTCGGCAGGATACGGGACGCGCTATCGGCTCGGGGCGCACTCGTGGCCTCGGCGGACCACCACACCACCAAGGCGCTGTATGCCAAAGACCCGGACGGAATCGAGTTCGAAATTTGTTGGGTCTTGCCGTCAGCGCTGGTCACAGCCGAGCAGAAGGCTGCCGGGTCGCGATCGCTCCCCCTCGACCTGACGGCGGAGATCAAACGCTACGGAAACCAGCCCTCGGCTAGCCTCGTCGGCAATGAGGATGACTAGGCCTGCTACTAAGCCTTGTTCGTATGAGTACGGCGAGGGCGCAGCCGGTCGACTAACACAACGTGGCCTTTTCACTTGGCCGGAGCGCGAAGAACACGAACTCTCGGCCGGGCCGGTCGGGTGCGTCGCGGACTTCTTCCAAGGAGTACCCGTGCGCGACTAGCGCTTCCGCGATTTCGTCGCGGTCGCGGAAGCGCAGCGTCGAGTCCGACGTCAACATCTGCCCGTCCGAAGCGAACACCCACGTACACCGGAATGTTACTAGCGGCCCACTGACGTCGGTCACTTCAAACCAGCTCTCAACCGCGCCCACACCCGCAATTGTGGTGATCTTGTGCGTTGCTGTACGGTTCCACTCCTGCCAGGCGCGTTGTGCCCGATCGCGGGTCTCAAACACGAGATGCCCGCCAGGCCGCAACGCGTCATAGACGCCGCGCAGCGTTGCCTCCCAATCCTGTGGGTCAACGATCGCTTGGGCGACGTTCCCGGTCATGGTGGCAAGGTCAACCTGCATCGAGGGCAGGGCCGTCGCGTCACCATGAATCCAATAAACACGCTCGGCGTCTGGCTTGGCTCGCGCGACATGGAGCGAACCGCCGGCCGGATCAACACCGGTTACCTCCAGGCCACGATCGGCCAGAAGTAACGCGAACGTACCTGTCCCACAACCAATATCCAGCACGCTGCGCGCGCCGAGCTCGTCAGCGATAACGACATACACATCAAGATCGCTACGATCCGGGTCCATTGCTTCGTCATAGATCGCGACCAGCCGCGGATGCTCGAATATCTGATCAACCATGCAGACGACGATAAGCTGCGGCACGGGATCGAGACAAACCCAGGCTGTTCAACCTTTTGCGCACGGCTGGTACCGAAAGCGCAGCCGTAGGCTTGGGAGAAGGCCCACAGATCGAAGGGCCGCTGCAAAATAAAGGAACGTCATGACTCATGCCGGCCATACTCACCAGCACACCTCGCAGAGCGACCGACGCTGGCTGTCGATGGCGCTGCTACTGATCGTAGTTTTCATGGCGGCCGAAGTCGTGGTCGGTGTGCTGATTGGTTCGCTTGCGCTACTGTCAGACGCGGCACACATGCTCACCGATGCCGCGTCGCTAGTGCTTGCTTTGGTCGCGATGCGTCTGGCCGCCCGACCGCCGCGTGGCGGATACACCTACGGGCTCACCCGCGCCGAGATCCTCTCCGCACACATCAACGGCATCAGCTTGCTGGTGCTTGCGGGATGGCTAGGGTTTGTGGCGATACAGCGTCTTTTCAGTCCGTCCGAGGTGCCTGGCGCGCCGGTGCTCGTGACCGCATGCGTGGGGATCGCAGTCAACCTACTCGCGACGTGGTTCATCGGTAAGGCTGACCGTGCCAGCCTCAACGTGCAGGGTGCCCTCGCGCACATTCTCAGCGACCTCTTGGCCTTCGTCGCCACCGCGGTTGCCGGCGTGGTGATTCTGCTGACGGGATTCGCTCAGGCAGATACGATCGCCACGCTGATCGTGGTGGCACTCATGGTTAGAGCCGGTCTCAGACTGGTTCGCGACTCCGGTCGCATCTTTCTGGAAGCGGCTCCCCCGAATGTCGATCCGGCGCGGCTTGGTGCGCAGCTGGCTGCTACCCCGATGGTCGCGGAGGTGCATGACCTGCACGTGTGGTCGATCTCCTCACAGCAGGCCGCGCTATCGGCGCATGTGGTCGTCGACGATGGGGCCGATTGCCATGCGCTGCGTCAGCAAATCCAGCGCTGGCTTATCGACACCTACGGCATCGGGCATATCGTGCTGCAGGTAGACCACGCGGCTGAACTCGACGGTGGCGAACATTGCGCGCAATCTCACGGGCCCACCCACCGCTTTACTAATCAGTATGAAAGTAACTAGTCAAGTACAGTCTTTTGACCTGCAAATTTAGTTCCTTTCATACTGACTTAGTAACGATCTGCTCAGTAGCGCCGGCCGATAGCACGCCGCTCCGCGACGTAATTATCGGCAGCTCGCGGGTACCGTCGTTTGACCTTAGGCAGTAGATGGGAAAGGTAACGTGCGGAACTTTGTGGCTGTCGTAGGCGAAAACATTGCCGACGCCGTAGTTAAATCCAGGCTGGCCGAGGGCGAAGCACTTCTCCACGTTTACGCAGGCGGCGGTCCAGCTAACACCGCTGTGGCGCTAGGCCGGCTTGGCACCCCCACTCGGTTCCTCAGCAGACTACCGGAGGGTGTGTTGGGATCGCTTTTCATTGAGCGGTTGGAGCATGCGGGAGTAGACCTGGCGCTGAGCGTTGCCGCCCAGGAGCCCGCTACGTTGGCGATCACTTCCGTCGAGAACGACGGAACCGCTGGTTACAGCTTCTACGTATCGGAGACAGCTGATTGGCAGTGGCGAAAGGACGAGCTGGACCGAGCGCCTCTCTACGAGGCCGCATGCGTTCACGCGGGATCGCTCGCGCTTGCGATAGAGCCGGGCGGGACCGCGATAGAGCGGCTACTAAGCGAGGTACGCGCACACGCTACCGTCTCGATCGACCCCAATGTTCGGAGTGGAATCGTCAAGACAGCCATCTATCGCTCAAAGATCGCGCATTGGGTACAACTCGCTGACATCATCCGTCTCAGCCACGAGGATTTCAATGAGCTTGTCGATCTTTCAGGCGGCCGCTCGATGGAGCACGTGTGCGATGAATGGCACGACGCTGGGGTGAGTCTTATCGTCATCACCCGCGGCGCCGCCAGCACAATCGTGTCCTTTCAGGGCTCCCGGCTGGAGATTTCCGTGAACTCGGCCAAGATTGTAGACACCATAGGTGCTGGAGACACGTTCAATGCCGGGATGTTGCACTGGCTCCACCGAACAGGAAATCTAGGCGGCCGCCTCAATCACCTGGATATGCAAACAGTCGAGCAGGCCGTCACATACGGATCGAGCGTAGCAACGCTTTCATGCGAGAGATCGGGCGCAAATTCGCCATGGGCGCGTGAGTTAGAGACCACCTTGTAGTGCTGAGCCCATCGTCAACGCAATGTAGGCCTGTATCGCTTCGCCAGTGGTCGTTACACCCAGTAGATCGCGCGCTTGGGCTAGCCGGCGGTTCGCGGTGCGCAGTGAGAGGAATTCCGCCTCGGCCGCGGCCGCCACGGACTCCCCCGCCGCCAGTCGCGCAAGTAGCGCGCTCTGCTCACGCGTCAATCCGCCGTACTCGGCCGTAATGTCGAGTTCACGGCGGACTGGCCCGACCTTGCATAAAGCAGCCTCCATGGCGGTTGCTAGACCAGAATCAGTGCAGTGGGCGATCACGCCAGCTCCCCTGGCCGCGGACGACACTGTAACGGCGAGGCCTTGCTGGTCGCTGACGGTACCGCTGACCACGAGCTTGCGTGAGGTTACATCCCATGGCTCGCGCGGGAGCGTCAGCCCGCGCTGCACGCACCAGCCCTCGCGGGTCAACCGTCGAATTGCCGTTGCCGTTGCATCGGTTGAAATCGTCACTAGAAGCGGCACTGTCATCGGATGCCGCCATTGATGATGCATACCGTCATGCGACCACCTCGCCACGCATCGAATGGTTGAACACATCACCATGCCAGTTTTCGGCTCAGGGTGTAAGTGGTGTTAGCGGTTTGAATCGCAGACTGCTGTCGATCCAGGGGGCGTACGTCAGTAGCATCCGTGCTAGCCCGCCGGCGGGCTCTCTAGAGAGAAGGTCGTTATGGACTCCTCGCAAGCGCGTCTAGCAGGCATAGGAGTGAGCTTCGTGCTTGCGGTGATTGTCGGCGTGATCACCGGGTTCGTGGCACCTGAGAAGGTTTCAAACACCGATCCAACCCCCAACGAGATCTCAACGCCACCATCGGTGAGCGCCACTCCGTCTACCACTCGGTCGCAGACTGGCACCACGTCCCTATCGCCCCCCTCACAACGTCCGCGCAGCGAGGCTAGGCCAGACATTCCGCCGGCGCCTAGCGACGAAGGACCCGTACCGACTAGCCCGCCAACTACCGAACGACCATCGCAACTGCCCGACGGTGGTGGTTCCGGGCGCGCCCGACCGGCATTGCCACCGGGCGGCGCCGGAGTAGCCCATCTGGTCACCGAACCCACTGCACCGCCCGAACCGACTGCGCCGGAGACCACCGACACAGCGGCGGAGCCCAGTCACGACAGGTTCTCCGAACGCAGCGCGCTTGTCGGCTTCCTGGGCGCATTCCTGACCGGCCTCGCGGTGGTGGCAGTAGCTAGCGCGGCCCGGTCAGGCGGTCACGTTCGGGGGCAACAGCCAAGGTACCGAGCAACACCAGATCCGGCCGTCGGACCCGGCGGCACACGTATCATGCCAGCGATAGGCGCTATCAGCGGGGATAGATCTGATCGGGATAGCTCCGACCACGACCGTGCCGCTCTCATTCATGCACTGATCCACCTGCGCGACCGAACCACCAGCGGTGCTACCGGTGAGCACATCGATCAGGCACTGCGCGAAGTCGGCGTCACCGAAGACGCCCCGGTGGGACAACGCTTCGATCCTACGCGGCACGAGGCCGGCGGATTCGAGTCCGCTCCCGATAGTGGTAGTCGTGACATCATCTCCGGCATCGAGGTTATGGGTTACCTGGACCGCGACGGCAGCGTGCTACGTACCCCTGTGGTGACGGTGTATCGCTAGCGATGAGCACGTACCTGGTGACTGGCGTGTCCGGGGCGGGCAAGTCCACCCTCGCCCACGAGTTGGAACGTCAGGGCATTGCGGCGATCGACACCGATGCCGACGCGGAGCTGGCTTACTTCGTAGACGTCGACGGTGCTGTGGTTGAGCGACCACTCGCGCCCGACTTTGCGTGGCTGGCCACTCATCGCTGGGTGTGGAGCCCCGCTCGGCTGGTCGAGCTGCTGGAGCGCCACCGCGACGAACCGTTCTTTCTGTGTGGCCACGCTGACAACGACACCGACTTTTTAGATCACTACGCGGGTGTGTTTCTGCTGCAGATCGACGAAAGTACCATGCTGCGGCGCCTGGCAGACCCACACCGGGCCAACGATTTCGGCGCGGTCGGCGACACCCGCGAGCAGCTCAAGCTCTGGCGAGCCGACTTCCAGCACCGCATGCTCGCACTCGGTGCCAGCCCGATCGACGCCAGCATGCCACTGCACCGTGTGGCCGACGCTCTACTCGCCCATATCCACGTTGCCCCCGGCGACTGAAACCTCAGGCGCAGAACTGTCCGGTTGTCGACCCCTGACGCAGCCTGCCGGGTAGCCTCATACCGCCACAATGGACTAAAACTGGTGCACACGTCGCAGAGAGCGTCCACCAGTAGCCCGGCCTGCGCCCGTCGCTACAGATGATGGGAGTAGCTGTATGTCCATGTCGGTGCCCCGCCAAGTCCCCGTAGCGCTCGATACCGGGCTCCGAAAAGACGTCGGAAAGCTCAGCTTGCTGTTCACCGGCATTGGGGCCATCATCGGCTCCGGCTGGCTGTTCGGCGCGCTGCTGGCGGCACAGAACGCCGGGCCGGCCGCCATCGTGTCGTGGGTCGTCGGCGGCGCCATGGTGATGGTCATCGGTCTCACCTACGCCGAACTCGGCGTGATGTTCCCGGTGTCGGGCGGCATCATCCGGTTTCCGCACTATGCATTCGGATCGTTCGCCAGCTTCGGTAGTGGCTGGACCAATTGGCTTGCCGCGGCGGCAATCACCCCGATTGAAGTACTCGCCACCACACAGTATGCCGACCCTTATATTCCCTGGCTCATGGAGACCAACGACGGCGTTTTCGTGCTCACCACTGCAGGACTGGCGGTGTCGGTCGCGTTGATGCTGTTCTACAGCCTGGTGAACGTTCTGGGTGTGCGGCTATTCGCCCGGCTCAACAACGTGCTGGTGTGGTGGAAACTTGCCGTGATTGCGTTAGCGATCGTCGCTTTCGCCCTCTTGGCGTTCCATCCAGGTAATCTCACAGACTTCGGTGGCTTTGCCGCACAAGGCTACGGCGCCATTTTCACCGCAATACCCGCCGCCGGAATCGCATTTTCCTACATCGGATTCACCAACGCTGTGGGGTTCGCCGGTGAGACCGATAACCCACAGCGAAACGTGCCTTTCGCAGTGATCGGCTCGATCGTGGCGACCGGGGCTATCTATGTGCTGCTACAGCTGACCTTCTTAACAGCGCTTCCGGCCGATCTGCTCGGCGAAGGCTGGTCGGCGTTGTCGTTCGCTGAAGAGAGCGCCGGTCCCCTCGCCGGGTTGTCGTTAGTGCTAGGTGCCACCTGGCTTGCGGTGCTACTACGCCTTGACGCCGTAGTCTCCCCCGCCGATACCGGCCTGATCTACGCCGGAGTGGCTACTCGCCTGGCATATGCCAACGCCCGCAACGGCAACGCGCCACAGACACTAACCAGACTCAACCGCAACGGGATTCCATGGATTTCGGTGTTGCTTACCGCCATCGTTGGCTGCTTCTTCTTCCTTCCATTCCCAGGTTGGCAACAGTTCATCGCTTTCATCACCGCGGCGTTCGCGATCTCCTTCGGTGCGGGTCCGCTGGCCGTCGGCGCATTGCGGCGGCAGCTCCCCGACCAGACGCGCCCCTTCAAACTGCCAGGAGGAGACCTTCTGCCGTATCTAGCGTTCCTCGCGTCCAGTTTGCTGGTGTTCTGGTCGGGATGGGCTATCAACGAAAAGATGTACATCGCCTTGTTCGCCGGATTCGTGGTTTACGCGATCTACCACGTCTATATAACAAAGTTCGGCGCCGTCGGCGACCGTGCCGCGCTTCCGCCGCTGGACTTCAAGGCCGGATCATGGTTCCCCATCTGGATCGGTGGCTTGGCGCTGTGTAGCTATTTCGGCGACATCGACCCCGGCGTGGCTACGGACCCCGGCTTGATCCTCGATGGCGCCGACGGTCCGTTGACCCTCGCCACTGGCGCTATCGCCGTAGCCGCGTTCAGTGCTGTCGTGTACATCTACGCCATGGCCGTACGCTTGCCCACCCACCGCGTCGCGAGCTACGTTAGTCAAACCGCCGTGCGCGAGCCCGCATCGCCACCAACTGCTTAGTAGCAATGGGAATATCCTCCGGTACTAGATCCTTGGTTACTGAGTAGAACCTCAGTAACGAGGTATTACCAATATCGGCGACCATCGACGCGGTGGCAACGCCGAACCTGGAAAAACTCACCGGAGGTGGGCAGCGTGGCGGATCGAACACTTCGGGGTAGCCGATTGGGCGCAATCAGCTACGAAACCGATCGTCATGCCGAGCTGGCGCCACGCAGTGAAGGTGAGTACCAGTGCAGCAAAAGACACCGATTCACAGTGCCCTTTGCTGCCGGCGCGGAGATCCCGGCTACATGGGAGTGCCGAGTCGATGGCACGGTGGCCTATCTCGCCGACGGGCAGACCCCGGAAGACAAGAAGCTGCGGCCGGCCCGAACCCACTGGGACATGCTGTTGGAGCGACGTAGCTTGAGTGAGTTGGAAGAGGTACTCGCCGAGCGTCTCGAGCTACTGCGCGACCGCCGAGGCCGCGCAGCAACGGCTTAGGGGTCGGTGGGCGCTACAAGAACATCCCTTTCGGGGTCACAAGCTGTAGCGCATGGGAATGGCACAAGGTCTCTCGCCAGCTCCACAAGGGCGAGTCGCTGCACGCGCTCAAACGGTACCCGCTCTACACCCACGAGAACACCTCCTGTACGTCGTGGGGCGCATGGGCGAGGCCGGCGTGGTCGGGTTCGGCCGGGGTGACATGCCCGGCCGAACTGCCTCTGGGTCGCCGACATCACCTACGTTCATACCTTCGTCGGGTGGGTCTACGCCGCGTTCGTCACCGACGTGTTCTCCCGGCTTCCGCGAGCTCGGGCCGGTCTTGCCACCATGACAGAACCCTGCTTACAGCACGGTTACTTTATGTGAAAATTTTCAGGCGGACCGCCATGGCAGATGATGCTTCCAGTGTAGAAACTCCGCTCTTCAAAATAACCAGGCGTGTCGTCTACTACCTTCGTCTGCTTATCATCTATCGGTTGTTCTTTCTCATTAGCAACACCGGGGCATTTCACGACAAGGGTACGCCCGGAGTCGCGACAGGCTCCGCGGATCGTTGATGAGTTATCGGGATCAGTTGATGGGCTAGATGTTGGGTTATCGGCATCAGGATCAGCAGAGCATCCTGGCGGGATTGGACCCTGGATAGGGGCCGCAAAGGCCGGCGGACCGGTAAAAACCGCAGACAGTAGGGCGGCAGACACTGCCACACCACCAGCAATACCCCAGCTGCGCAATCTTTTTCCTAGGCACGTATGCACAATGCTATCCACTCTTTCACTGAGATTGGATTTTCACAGTACCAACTGCGATATTTCCTACAAAGGGACTAGAATAACTCTCATATTTGACCAACAGCTAAAAATCCGTAATAGTTTCTCAAACTGCGACCTCCGATTAACGATATGAACTTAGGAACACACATCACATCGGGGAATTTTCCTATGCAATCACCTCATTTGAATAACACTTAATGATTCAACCGCAGCGAGCAGTAAGCCATGCGCGATCTAGTACAACGAACTACAAGGCTCGCACCCAGCGCACGGTGCTCGCCTCCTCCTACTCCAACCACTACCGCCAGGACTTGATCAGGCTACTGTGTAGCCTAATATTCTGATCCAGGGTGTGTCTGGTTAATGTGGTGTTTGGTTTATCTGTTTTCGGCGACTGGTATGCGGCCGGCAAAACCTAGTAATGAAACCGCCGAAACACCCCCGACAGACACACCCCGCCTCAACCGAACAGCCATTCGAGGTCGCCCAGTGGCTCGGTCGGATCCAGCGTGCGCAGCGGATCACCGCCTCCTCACGCAGCCGGGCCGACGCCGTCGACGCGTTCGAGGTCATGCCAAGCCCCCTTTTGTACCTTCCCAACTTTGGAAAAAGTACCAGATGTGGGATCGTAAGGGGATGGACATGCTTGACCTGCTCTTGCACCCGGTCCGACTGCGGATCGTGCACGCAATGACCGGCGGCCGCACCCGCACTACGTCCGACTTGTGCGCTCGCCTGCCGGACGTCCCCAAGACCACCGTGTACCGGCACGTCGGTCTCCTGGTTGAGGGGGGAGTGCTGGAAGTCGCCGACGAGCAGCGGGCGCGTGGCGCCGTGGAGCGCCACTACCGGCTGCGCCGAGATCGGGCAGTGATCGACGCCGAAGCGGCCGCGTCGATGTCCCTGGACGACCACCGCCACGGGTTCGCCGCAGCCATGGTCGCCCTGCTCACCGAGTTCAACGCCTACCTCGACCGGGACGGAGCTGACCCGACCACCGACTCCGTGGGCTACCGGCAGGGCACCCTCTGGCTCAGCCCCGACGAGCTCGCCGAGATGATCGGCGCGCTGCGTGACGTCTTCGCGTCAAGGGCGGACAACAAGCCCGTGCCGAGCAGGCGCCCACACCTGGTGAGCGCGATCTTCTTCCCGATCGAGGAACCACTGCGGCACAGGGCCCACCAGTAGACCGACCATCGCTCGTGAGTCATGCATGGCTTCTCGCAAACGCCTGCTCACCTTGCCGGTCCCGCTCCGTCGAGAATCTCCAGGGACGTGGTTCAACCAAACCAGCGGGTCCCCGCTAGCTAGAATCCTCACGATGGGTCTTCGGCGGCGGGTCAATATCTGACGTTTGGGTCGGCGGCTCGGGAGCTATGACGATCATATGTTCGGCTTCGACCACTCCCCCTTCGCCTTCCGGCGCGACCGTAGTGTGCCTGGACTTTTCGGTCTCCTGAGCAGGTGCCCGGTGAGATTTCACACGCATCGAACCCTTTAGCCGGTCGCTCATCGATGTCGGCATCCATCGACTCAGCCGCAGCAGCGATCGGCGCGCCATCATCCGCCGCACCGGTGGCAAAAGCAACGCGCAGCCGACGATCGAGCTGAGAAAACCAGGAAAAATCAGCAGCGCCCCGGAAACAGCGCCCAGCAAAGACCCGGCCACGGCGGTCGGAGCGTGGGCGGAGCTATCACGCTCGTGCAGGACTCGCCATGCACGCCGGCCCTGCAGGCGCAGCACCCAGCAGCCGACAATCGCCGACAGCAGCAACAGGATTACTGTCGTGGTATTTCCCAGCCACGAGGCGACAAGGACGATGCCGGTGATCTCGACGAACGCCAGCACCACAAAGGTCAATCCGGCAAAACTCATGAGGCGACGCATGAGCGGTTCCCTACCTGTACTGGTGTGTCCGGTTATCGGGTTCTA
>JBGTNI010000085.1:0-5327 GCA_041743105.1 Mycobacteriales bacterium
CACCGACCCGCATCGCCCACCGCACCGGCCGGGACGCGTCGGGGTGCGCGGCACCAGCACCCCGCCGGTACCACTGGCCACGCAACCGCGCCAACCGCAAGAACCGCGGATCATCGCCGAACATCGCCACCGCAAGAACACCGGCGCCCGGCTCCGGGTCACGCTGCGGCCACCAACACGCCAACCCCACCGGCGGCCCCACCGGCAGATGACACCGGCACACCTGATCTTCAGCCACGCCGCCACCCCGCAGCGCCAGCCGCGAACAACATCCCAGCTCGGTTCACGGTGTCGACCTTCGCCGCGGGACACCGCCGGCAGGTCAGAACCGAGTCCGCACTTGTCCGCACTTTCCGCCGTTTCACCCGCTGGGAGCGTGTGAGGCGTTACCGTCCATGTCGAGAGCTGCACAAGCGTCAAGGGGGGACGATGACCGCCGCAAGCGAGCCGGGACGGTCCAATGCCGAGCTGGAACGGCTGCTGGCGCTGGCGGGCTGGACACCCGAACAACTGGGCGATCGGCTCAACCGGCTTGCCGCCACGATCGGGCCGCGAGACAACATCCATCGTAAGTCGGTGCGCCGGTGGGTATACGCGTTGCCGAGCTGGCCCGCTCCCCGTGTGCCCCGCCAGCCCTGGCCCTCACTGGTGTGCCACCTACTGCACGAACGCACCGGACAGCAGGTCACCCCCGACGCCCTCGGGTGGGCCGCCGCCGGCCCACCCTGCTACCTACCAGCCGACCACGGACTCGACACACCGTGGAACACCGATGAAGCAGTGGCCGCCCTGACCGCGGTCGTGGATGCTGACTCTATGGAGCGCCGCCACTTCCTAGCCCTGACCGGGCTCACCTTGACCGCGGTCGCGCACCAATGGCTGTTTGAGCCCGAACGGGTTGCCGCCTCTCTCATGGGTAAGCGGGTCGATCAAGCACTGGTGGACGACCTGGAACGAGTCGCCGAAGCCCGCCGACGCATGGACGACGCCATCGGCGGCGGCACCCTGCTGCCCGCCGTCCGCGAAGACCTGCGGCTCGTCGTAGCCCTGCTGGACAACGCCGCCTACACCGAAGAAGTCGGCAACCGTCTACACGCCGTCGCGGCCGAGTTCGGCCGCCTCGCCGGCTGGCTGGCCTACGACTCCAACCAGCCCGCAATGGCCCAGCGCTACTTCCTGGCAGCGCTCCGCGCCGCGCACGTCAGCGGCGACCGCGCCATCGGTGCCAACATCCTGGGCTTCATGAGCGTGCCTGCGGCGAAGTCAACAAGCCCGCGCGACGGCGTCATCCTGGCGGAGTCCGCGCTGAGCGCCGAACGGGAGTTGACCCCGGCGGTGGCGGCGTCGTTGTACGGCTGCCTCGCGGTCGGTCATGCATACGCCGGAGACGGGGCAGCATCCGCGCGCGCCCAAACACGCGCTGTTGATCTGTTCTCTCGATCAATCCCAGCCGAAGAACCGCCGTGGATCTATTGGTTCACCGCAGCGGACGTACAGGGCATCGCCGGCTGGTCACTCCTGGCCCTTGGACGACCCAAGGAAGCCGAGCCACACCTTCGCCGAACGGTTGCCATGCTTGACCCGACGCTATCCCGCGACCGGGCCGCGTGGTTGTGCGACCTCGCGACGGCCCGAGTTAGCACCGGAGCAGTCGATGAAGCGTGTATATCCGCCCGCGAAGCCGCTTCGGTCATCCGGCGGCTGGACTCCGCCCGCGACCGGCGGTTGCTCGCCGACTTCCGGCGTGCCGCCGCTCCCTTCGCTAGCTCTGCCGCTGTCCGCGAGTTCGACTCAAAGCACCGTGACCTGCTCACGGCCTCGTCGGCCTGATCTCAACGAGGAGCGTTCGACGATGACACGCGCTGCCACTCGCCCAATTGACAACAATCAAGCCCAACCATCACAGACGACGGGCGACGCTCGTGTCGTGAATGACCCATTGGCCAGTGGCAGCGAGCGGTTCCCGTTGGCTTGGCCGGGGTTGGCCGACCCCGGCGAAGGCGGGCGCCCGTCGGCATCGGGCCTGCGTCCTTTCGGCCTGTGTCAGACTTGCAAGCTATCGGAGAACGAGCCACCGAAAGAATGGAGAAGGGGATGCAGGGATGATCCTCTCCTGCCGTCGGCGGCGCTACTGCCTCAATGCGGCACCCGCAGCGGCGGAACTATTCTTCAGCCGCATCAGCCTGGCCGCATCCGGCCGTATTCGGCGACATTAGCCGTGGAACCGGTCGAATGCGGTAAGCATGAAACCACTGCAACGAAGTGGGACAAAGTCCAGGCTACTGAGAAACCGAGTGATGGTAAAGACAGTCCTCCGGAACCAGACAGCGTGACTATTCCTCAGTACGACTCGTGATGGACCGCCGCTTGTCAGTCCTAGTTTTGACCGGTGCGGACGATCCGACTACCGATGCCGTGGTCGCCGAGTTGCACCGACGCGGCGCGGCGGTACGTCGATTCGACCTGGGCGACTTCCCGATTCGTAGCCAACTCGCCGCCGTCCACGACGGACAGCAGTGGTGCGGCACTTTCCGTGACGAAGACGGTACGATAATCGATCTTGCCCAGGTGACCTCGGTCTATTACCGTCGTCCGTCTCGATTCACGTTCTCGACTCAGATGTCGCAGGCAGATCGCGTCTTTTCGGAGGAGGAAGCCCGTATCGGCGTCGGTGGAGTATTCGCTGCGCTGAACTGCCGGTGGGTGTCGCATCCGCACGACGTGGCGCGCGCGGAATGGAAACCCCTTCAACTTCAGACGGCTAGTGCGGTCGGACTTACCGTACCGCGAACGCTGATTAGCAACACATACAGCGCCGCCCTCGACTTCATCCATGCCGCGACGGGGCCTGTAGTGTGTAAGTCGATGTCGTCAACCGCGTTCACCGAGAACGGTACCTATAAGATCACCTACACAACAGTGGTTGATCGGGACTCGATAGAGGAAGAGACGTTCCAGGCGACGGCACATCTCTTGCAAGAGTGGGTACCGAAAGCGCGTGAGGCGCGCGTCACAGTTGTCGGAGAGAAGGTGCTCGCTACAGCTATTGTAGCCGAATCAGAGCGGGCAAGGATAGACTGGCGCGCCGATTACGACAATCTCCGCTATGAACCGATCGACGTTCCAGTCGAGGTTGTCGTCAAGCTGCACGCTTATCTAGCTGCGTTCCGTGTACCCTTCGGCGCGTTCGACTTTGTTATCACCCCGGACGGAGAATGGGTAATGCTGGAATGTAACCCGAATGGTCAATGGCTGTGGCTACATCACATGGCGAATCTGCCGATACCAGCGGCACTTGCCGATCTGCTAACAGGCGCTCTCGCGGAAACGGTGACCCCGTGAACGACAAGACCAACAAGGCTCCGGCCGTCGGTATCGATTGTGAACTGAATGATTGGAAAACGCTGAACGATGAAATGGTCAGCGGCCTGGCCGAGTCCGGATTATTGAACGATGCGCGGTGGCGCGCGGCCTTTGAGAGTGTCCCACGGCACGTCTTTGTGCCGCAGTTCATCCGCGGCTCGGCCGTCATCAGTTGCGCCGACCCCCTCACCGTAGATGAGTGGCGCAACTCGATATACGCGGACACTAGCCTTATTGTACAAACCGCTCCTGCGCCTCGCTATGACAGTGAACTCCCCACGAGTTCGTCAACTCTGCCCAGCTTGATGGCCCGAATGCTGAACCTGCTTGAGATCGACAATGATAGCTCGATCTTGGAAGTTGGCACCGCCACCGGATACAATGCCGCGCTGCTGTGCCGCGCACTCGGCGACCACCGCGTGACCACACTGGAGCTACACCCCGACCTCGCCGCTCTGGCGCGTGAACGGCTGTCCGCACTCGCGATTTATCCGACCGTGGTGGCCGGAAACGGCATCGAAGGGTACGTCGCCAACGCGCCGTATGGGCGGATTCTTGCGACGTGCGCAGCCAACAGCATTCCGCCTGCATGGGTTCAGCAGCTCACTGTAGGCGGAAGAATCGTCACCGACCTTCGTAGCGAAATGTCGAGCAGTATTGCCGTGCTCGACAAGACTGCCCCGGACCGCGTGGAAGGTCATCTTCTCGACTACCCCGGATACTTCATGTGGCTACGGCCCGACCCTAATAGCCCGATGCTTAACCCGACGGCTCCGGAACTAATCATCGACCGCGATCACCAGTCGAACCACACTGCGACGACTAGCGTTGACCCGAAACTTCTGGGCAATCCTGGCCTGCGAATGACACTTAGCATTCTTGAACCAACATTGCGGATACCACTCTGGCTGACCACTGAGAGCGGCACAGCCGAACACGACTACTTCCTGTACTCCGACGACGGATCGTGGAGCGACTCCACACCGACACGCGACGGCGGACACGTCGTCACCCAGGGAGGCCCCCGCCGAGTGTGGGACTCCGTAGAGCGCGCCGTCGACCACTGGCGCCGAATGGGCGAACCAGGCAGAGGCCGCTACGGCGTCACCGTGACCGCAGACGGCACTCACCGGTACTGGGTCGACGAACCTGCACGTCAACTGTTGGCCGACGCCCCAGACCGGCCCTGACTGGTAGAGGCGTTGACCATGCGGCCGGCCGAGCTGCCACCGGACGTGGCAGATCATCGGAGCGTCAAGTGTACTGGGTCGTCGCTGGACCACCTCCTATCGCGTGGGACACGGTCGAGAGCACCGCTCGCCGTGATGGCGCCCAACATTTCTGGCTGGACCACATCCCAGCAATCCCAAACCTGGCCCGCACCGACTTTGGTCCACTAGCGCATCTCGATCCGTCCTTGCCGCCACCGGCGACGCATGGCGATCGGCACGCACTCACAAACCAGCAGCTCACGGCGTTGGGCGCGGGTCGCAGATGCAGGTGGAGCCTCCCCGGAGATGCGAACCCGCGCCTGTTCTGTGCGCTGCCTACCGCCGCAAAGTGTCCTAACGTCGAGCTTGACTGGGCTGAAGCAAAGCCACCCCGTGAAGGTGGTCAGTCGAGCAGGCCTGCTGGCGGGGTCAGCACGATCCGGCCGGCCGCGGTGTCGACCTCGGGCACGATCTTCCGGACGAACGGGACCAGCGCATCGGTGCGCCCGTCCCTGGCGATCACCAGCAGATCGTGCCCCGCGCCGCGCGACACCTCCCGCACAGTGCCGACCGCGGTACCGTCGTCCAACACCGCGACCAGGCCCTCGAGCTCGTGGGCGTAGAAGGTATCGGGGTCGTCGGCGGGTAGCAGATCGGCGGCGTCGACCCACAGCTCGGTGCCGCGCAGAGTCTCCGCCGAGTCACGGTCGGCGGCCTCCGCGAAGCTCACCAGCAGGCGACCGGAGTGCGGCC
>JBGTNI010000086.1:0-2295 GCA_041743105.1 Mycobacteriales bacterium
CGTGGTGGAGAACCTGCGGCTGACCGAGCTCGCGCGACCGGATCGCGGAGTTCCTGCTCGTTGTCGCGCACGCCAAGCTGCGCGGCGCCACCGGTGCCTGGGTCGCACCGCTGGCGATCGTCTGAACGAGTCGGGCTATGCCGAGATGGTCAGACGCTGTGCGTAGGCGTGCACAAAGAACGTTTCGACCGTCGCCCAATGAAGGTGACCGGCAAGTGCTACGTCGCCTTCACGGCCAAGCACCACATGAATATGCACCTTTCCATCGATGATCTCTCCGGTTCCGGTCAACTCGAACGGCTGTCGGTACTCGTTGATGATGTCCGACCGCGCATCGTGGGCAGGCATGTTGCTGATGCCGCACGCGTCCACGGCACCAATGAGGGACACGATCGCAGCGTTGAGGACCCCTTCTGCAGCGGCCCGTCGAGTGATGGCCTCGATCACTTCTTCACCCGGCTTGACTGCAAGCAAAATCATCGTGGTGGCTCCGTCCTAGCTGTTGACAGGGCTTGCGCCAGCGAGTGCCGCCGCGTGGGCGCGTAGGTTCTCCCGACACGGCTCATGCTGCACCGCACGGGCAAGGGCGGCGCGAACCATTTCCGGTACCGGGTTCGCAAGGCGATGGAGGAGTACTGTGCTGCACCATCGCGCAGCGGCATCGCGCGGATTGACCAGTTCGGCTACAAGGCTTTCCGCTGCGTACATTTCCGGGCCGTTCGGCGTATGCGTGATACCGGTGTCCTGTGTCCCCACCGTCGCCGCAAGGTGGCCGGCCTGCTCCCATGGCAGAGCAAGTACTCGACTGGCCACGGCGGTCAGGTACAGGTGTCTTGCGTCCTGGTCGGCGCGAATCGCCGAGATCGCCGCATCGCCGAGGTCGGGGTCCCCAACCTTGGCCAGGATCCCGGCCGCATTGACCCGGATGACGGCCGTCGCTCCTCGGCGCGCCCATACCCCCAACCCCCATCGTGCGGCACCGTTGTGTGCTGTGAGCGAACCGATGGTGAGATCCGTGGCATGACTGGTCTGGGCGGTGGCGAGCAAGTGACCACTGCCGGCCACGATGTCGCCGAACACCCGTCGTGCCACAAGAACGTCGATCAAGGCCGGATCGGTGAAGCGGTACAAGCCGTCGGGCTGTCGGATCACATGCGGATGGGCGTCGAGACATCGAGCAACCGGCACTGGAATCTGTGATCGGTGAAGCTCGCGGGCCCGCAGCTGCCACAGATGCCAGGCGAACCATTCCGTGGCCTCGTGACTGCTGACGATGTTGCCCTCCGATAACTGCGCCCCCATCAACCCGCTCGACAGAGTTGGACCGGCAGTGACCAAGAAGTTGCGGCGCTTCACGCTGTCATCTCCCTCGTCTCCCTCGCCGGTGTTCGACACAGGAATGCATGACGCCTGCACAACGCGGTGCGTCGCAGCGACACCAGTGTTTCCGCGTCGTGTCGGTCGGAAGCCCAGGTCGATATCCGCAGAAGCGCCCAGTACTGCTCGGAGAGCCGATCGATACGGCGCGCTCGGCCACAAGACTTCCCCCCGCTCGTAGCGAGCGATACTGTGTCCATCCAGCTCGTAGCGCTTCTTGGTAGTTTCCCACAAGTATTCGTTGACAGTCTCGGCCAGCTCGCTCCGACCGAGGCATTCGCCTGGCACCCTGCGTGACGGCATCGCCTCGCGCCTCGTACGAAGTCGACCGTTCGGTTCGGCCACCTGAGTCCCTTCCCTCCTCCGACAGCAGAGTCTACGGCTACGGCCGCGTGCACGTTGCAGATTGCCCCGTCGCGTCCCTCGATGCCCCGCAACGTGCCATCCGATAAGACGATGATGGAGATCCACTATTGAAGCATGGCGACAACGACTCGCACGCAGGTGTCCGAGGGGCCTGGCGGTGTTGCGGTTGCTGCCCCGCCCGTCGTCCCAGCGGGAGATCGCGACCGAGCTCCACCTGTCGCTGAACACGGTCAAGACCCACTCCGCCGGCATCTTCCGCAAGCTCGGCGTGTCCAGGCGGGCGGCGTCAACGACTACTACTTCGGCGACCCGGTCGGCGACTTCGGCTACCCGCTGGGCGCGATGCAGATGCTGGGCAAGTCCGAGGCCGTGCTGATCGGCTTCGAGGCGCCGGGGCCGACGACCCCATCGAGATCGCCCGGCACGCGATGGACTTCTGGCTCACCACCGAGGACCTCCCGCGAGCGGAGAACCGGGTGAGCGGGGACTCCTCGGGCGGGATCTCGCTGCGCTACCGGCCGACGAACCTCGCCGCGCACGCGGCATGGCCTG
>JBGTNI010000087.1:0-38648 GCA_041743105.1 Mycobacteriales bacterium
GACTGCACCTACATCCACCGAGCAGGATGAGCTGACGCGGATTGAGGCCCGCGCGGCGGAGTTGCGTGCCCGCTTAGCGGCTCAGCAGGAACTTCAGTGGGTAGACCAGCGCGCGGAACAGTTGCGTGAGTTCTTAGGACCCGATTCGACTTCTACAGCGGCCGCGTCCAATGGTCATGCGCCTGCGGCCTCTGAACCTGACGCGTCGTCCTCAAGTTCAGCTGCGACAGATCCCGGTGCCGCACAGTCTCAGTCGCGCCCCGAAGACCTCGGACGGGCGTTAGGTACGCGCAAGCTCGGTCGATTTGTGGGCGGCGCGATGATGGCAGTCGGTGTTTTGAGCGCCGCAACGGGCTGGGGTATTCCGCTTGCGGTGGCCGGCTACATGTGGCGCCGTAACAGTATCGCGGCGCGTGCGAAAGCCGTGCAGAACGTTGCTCCGGAAATGACAACCAAGGAAGCTAAGGTCAGTGCGTCGCGCGGCGGTGTTAATCGCACGGTTGGAGGGGGGCTTGCCGCGTTGGGCGCGGGTGGCGCCGGTATCGCCCTGTTGGCCGGTGCCAGCGTTGCTTCCGCTGGTTTTATTATTCCCGCCGCCGCCGCCGCAATCGGCGCCTGGAGGTGGAAGCGCGGTAGGGCACGGCAGCGCGACTCGGTCGCGGCACATACTGGTAATGCTGACTTTGCGCAATCCTCGCCGATGCGGCAGGCGCAGGCCCAGGACCACACGGTGAGCGGGCAGCAGACTCCGGAGAGCCAGGCCGGGCGCAATCCCGCTCAGACTCGGGATCAGATCAAGAAAGGTCTGCGTAAAGGGGCCGTAGCCCGTACGGTCGGTACCGCGTTGATCGTAGCCAGTCCCTTCCTAGGGGTAGCAGGTTTCGCAACGTTGGCCGGTGGTCTATACGCTCGTAGCGTAGGTAAGGATGCCCGGAATCGCGGCCTGCAACCGGCCGGTATGTCGGAGGATCAGGCGCAGCAGGTTGGTAGGAAAGCTCCTGTCCGCCGCACGCTAGGTGTAGTGGCGATGGGTCTGGGTGCCGTTATGGCGGCGAGAAGCGCCCCGGGTGTTGCCAGTAAACTGCCCGGCTTGATTACGGCCGGTATCGGCGCCTTCGCCATGAAGAGTGGACGTGACGTGCAGCGAGAAGCCGGGGCACGGGCAACCGGCACCACGGTGAACGCTCGCGCTGGTGAAGCGGCCGAAAGCCCGACGCCACCCCCGGCGCCGACCGCCACGCCTCGACGGGGCCCTCCGACGCGAGTCACGGGGGCGCGGCCGCAGTCGCGTGCCGCGGGATGGGGAATCCGGCAGCCTGGGCGGCCGACGCGGGCTGCGGCTTGACCGTCTCATTGGGACGTTGGACGCTAGCATTAGGACAAAACGCTGCGAGTTCTTACCCACAGCGTCTATCATTTGAGTAGGCTTACCGATGCTATGTCGGTGCGTTAGTAGGAGGTCGGCAACGTGGTTGCCCTAGTCGTTCCAGTCGGACATTTTGCCGGACCCATGTACACGTCCACCGAGACTGAAGTTCCTGAGTCCTTCGAGGTGCGGTTCCGTGACGGTGTGTTTTCGCTGTCGGCGGAGGAATACGCGGTGTGGGCGGTATCGCACGGTGACCCAGAGAA
Source organism: Mycobacteriales bacterium (assembly GCA_041743105.1). Classification (GTDB taxonomy): domain Bacteria; phylum Actinomycetota; class Actinomycetes; order Mycobacteriales; family QHCE01; genus QHCE01. Next base: position 1,633 of record JBGTNI010000087.1, read on the forward strand.
GGTTTCCAAGCAGCCGCAGTCACGCCCTGTCGTGGAGACCGCGGCCAAGGCCGCCGGCGTCGACGACCCCGCGCCGATCTTCGACTCCCTCGTCGAAGACGGACTGCTGGTCTCGGTGATGCCCACTGGCAACTCTGGTCGCAGTTTTGCCGAGCAGCATCAGATGGTGCCGTTGGCACTGGGCCTTGGCAACAGCGCGCAGAAGCCCGCCGAGTTCCAGATCGGTCTGCCCAACGCACCCCGCGTCTCGGTCGGCTACGACGTCTACCACATGTGGCTGTTCTGCCACCGCCAACCCACGCTGTGGGACGCCATCTCCACCATCGCGAAAGAGGCGGAAGAGGCCAACTCCGAAGACGCCGCGTCGGATGCCGAAGACAAGGTCGAGCTCGTCTCCGACCCTGACGTGCTCCTCAAAGCCCTACTGGCGGCGCTACCAGTACTGATCTCCACCAGCTGCGTCTTCATAGACCGGAGACCGTGATGAGTAAACGCAGTGACGGATGGGCATGGCTCCAAGCAAGAGCACGAAGACTTGACAGTGGCGCCCAGGGTTTCTTCTCCCGTGAAACTCAAGAGCAAGGGGAAGCGCGACGGCACGCTCTAGCCGTCGAGGAAGCTGTACATCGCGCTGTCAGACCAATTCGGGAGGGCACCGCCGAAGTACGGCGAGGTGGACGGAACCTTTCGATCGCGGCAGTCGCGGGTGTCACGGCCTGGGGGATAACGGGAACCTCTCCGGAGGATCTGTTCCCGGGTGGAGATCCTGCAGGAGGGCTTGATGTAACGGCCTACGCGTTGAGCCTCTACTACGCCGCGCGTGGAGCAATCAGAATCCCCCGCGGCTCTATGACACGCAATAGGGGCAGAAAGGCGGTGGCTGCGCTCTACGACGCAGCAGACTTCGAGCCACCCCAGACACCTAGCGGATCGCAGCTCCTCATTCCACCATCAGGTGTGGATCCAGCTGCTTTCCGGACCGACGTTGCCAGGGGAGTCCTTGCTGCGGTTGGCGATCCCCGGCGGGCTCGGCCGCGCCCGCAAGCGAGCGAGCCACCTGGACCAGGACGGTCGTCGGGCGTTCGGGCAGTACCGCCCCCTGACCGGCGGCCTAACGGCGGTGGAACCGGTCATACGGGGCCATAGGCTGTGGCATCTAAGCTTCATACGGTACTTGGACGGTAGGAATGGCTAATTTTAGCCCTTCGGCATGGCTGCGCCAGCACAGCACACCTCCTGAGGTGACGCCCGATGATGACCTCGTTCACATTCATGGCTCCGCGTACGATGCCTTGGAGGCCCTACTCCGACGCCACGATATTTCGTCTAGGGATTCGACGGAGATAGGCAATGCGTTGCAAGCGAAGCTTGCTAAGCTACGAAACGCCGATGTGCCCGATCAAGCAGCTATCGACGAGTTGCAAGCTGACCGTTCGCGCTGTCGGAGTTTGCTGGATGTAGTCCTTGCCAGTGCTGAGTTGGCCCCTAGTAAAGGTTTTGCCCCAGAAGCCGTGAGCGCGGAGCTTTCCGGCGACGGTGTCCCGCGCAGAGTCGTGCTCTCCTTCGGAGCGGCTCGTAGGGCCGAGGAAGCTCCAGAGCTGTGTGTCGTTCGCGTCGGGCCTCCGATGAACTCTCTTCTCGAACAGGTTCGTATCGGCCAAGGCGTTATCGGCGACGCGCGGCGCGCTCTCGGTGATCGTTCGCCACGTATTGTGGGGCTGGTCGGAAACGGAGATGGTGAGTCGTTGCGTGAAAGCTTCTCCGACGCTTGGGACCAGACCCTTGAAGTTATCCCGAATGAAGCGGTACTTGTCGTCGACTGCCCTTCCGCCGCTATGGATCGACTCGCCGCCGCGCTGAACGATCACCCTGGCCGCCAGCCCGATATGGTGCTATGCAGAGCGTATGACGCGGCGTCAGCCCGTAGCCTGACCTCGATACCCACCCGGAACGTCTCCCCGAACAGTCTGCTGTGGAACTGGAGTCAGGATCCAGTGGCATATGGACAGCTTGCCGGGATGGCGACGTTAGGACGCCGCGAGCGAAGAGATATCGAGAAGGTGCGAGGCGCACTGCGCGGCTTTGCCGGCAGGCTTTCAGCACCCGGCAGTCGGCACCTGTACGACACATCCGCAGAATTCGCGACCCTGGTTGGCGAGCTCGCGCAGCATGGTTCGACATCAGACGGTTTGCGCCCGCTGTGGTTCGCCGATGACCAGCTGCCACGTCATTCGCCGTCGAGTAGACAAACCCCATGCTTACTCGGCACAGTCGGCGACCTGGCTGTTGCCGACAGGCTTCGCTTAATCGTGGCAAACGATCCTGACGTACCTACCAGCGAGACGGTACGTGCCGAACTCGACCAACGTGGTAACGCGGTACACGCCGGTGAGGAAGCGATCGCCGTGCTGCTGGGAGGCCGGACATTCCAGCCCACTGTTGATGGGGCGATCGCGCGAATACGTGGCTACAATCCCCGGTTGGAGATCACCACGACTATGCAGGGAGAGCTCGCGGAGCCGCCATCTCGCTCGGGTGCCCGTTCGGCTGTCTCCGCTGTCCGGAGCTCCGCGCTGAGCCGGGGGGGATCGGCGGTGGTTGGCGATATCAAAGCCCGGCTTCGCCGCCGTTCCGGCGGTTCTCTTTAGCCTCGGTGTGCTCTGGGTGGCGCGAAACTCTTCAGCTATAGCCCACATGCAGGTTTTCCTGATCTAAACACCTGCCAATTTTGTTAACGGCATAGTCTGGCCTGTCGATCCGTGGCAGGCTGGCGGAGTGTCCAATATTCCCCCGAAGATAGTCCAAATTGGCAACGATTGGTTCGCGGCGGAGATCGATGGCGACTGGTCTTTCGGCGAGCGTGTCAACAGCGGCTACCTCCAGCGCATCGCTGCCGACGTGGCCACCCAGGTCGTACCGCACTGTGATCCCATTGCCGTCACGACCGACTTTCTGATCACCGCACGAGGCGGTCCAGCTGAATTAACCGCCGAGCCGCTGCGGCTGGGCAGCAGCATCGATGTGGTGCGGGTCACCATGCACCAAGGTGGGCAGACCGTGCTGGTCTCCTCGGTGGTGGTGGGAACTCTAGAAGGCAAGCCCGCCGACATGGACATGTCGGTGAGCGCCGACGTCCCCCCGCCCGACCGCTGTACCCGTATCGAAAGCGACACGCTGCGCGGTCGAACGCTGCCGTTGATGGACCGGGTCGAGATCCGGCTGGCGCCCGAATGTATTCCGCTGCTGCGCGGTCAGGGCGACGGCAGCTTCGCGCTTCGGGGCTGGGCGCGGCTGCTCGATGACAGCGAATCTGATGCGCTGGGCTGCCTCGCACTTGCCGACGCGTTCCCGCCTGTCACGTTCACGCTCGGCCGGCACGGCTCTGCCCCCGCGGTTCAGCTCACTACCTATCTGCGATGCAGACCCGTACCGGGCTGGTTGCGTGGAGAGCTACGGGGTCGCGTGTTAGGCAGCGGCTGGTTCGATCAAGAATGCACCCTGCGCGACACGGCCGGCAACGTCATTGCCCAGTCACACCAGCTGGTGCGGGTGCCTCGTCGCAACCCCTGACCTAAAGACAGCGCGAGAATAGTCACCTAATCTACAGCTGTCGTTACTCAGTGCATATTCGCAGAGTCAGCGTCGACATCTGCCATCCAAGGTAAGCTGGCAGCACAACGATGCTACGTGGAGACGACGACTCATGGCACAATCTGGCGCAGGGAGCAGAAGACAAACAAGCACCGCGGGGAACGTGGCAATGGTCGGCGCTGGCATGTTCATGACCATGGTCGGGGTAAGCGCTCTGCGGGGTCGCAGCATATTTACTTCAGGAATGCTGCGCTGGGTGAACGCTCACCGCGCCGAAGCCGTTATAGCGGGTGTGGCCGCGACGCTTGTTGCCGAGCACGCGGTGAACAATCTCTCCAAAAATCTCTTCGCTGACATTGGCCATTCACTTCCGCCATATGCTCGTAAGCCTGCCAACGACCTAGGCAAACATACCCGCGGAGCATGGAGCAACTGGGAGAACTTCCAAGATAGCGGACCGCTTGGCAGGGCAGTGAATACAGTGCAGATGTTCTTAAACTTTCGCCGGTGGGGTAGAGCGGTACAGGACATACGGCGGCCGTAAACTCGGGCTGCTTGGCTCGAGCATTCCCGCTACGCTTGTAGCAGGGCGCGGGAGTGCGGTTACTCGCGGCTGCGGCCGAAGAGAATGTCGTCCCAGCTGGGCAGCTTCGTGTCGCGCGCCTTCTGTGGTCTGGTGGGTTCAAGGCCTAGCGCCGCTGCGGCACCTCGCGTGCCACTTACCACAGTCCGCTGGGCGCTAACGCGCTCCCGTCCAGGTTCGGCGGCGACATCCGACCGGGCACGTGGGGGTTCGCCGCGGCCGGTGGGCTCGACGGACGCGGTCCGCGCTCCCACTCGCGCGTCATCTGCGTCGTCTCCACCACCACCGTCCCTGGTACGGCGCAGCATCGACAGCGCGGGAACCACCGGTCCGTCGTATGAGTCGGCTTCGCGGTCGTCGCTGAATGCGCGACTGGCAGCCACATGCGGCCGCCCTCGAACGTGCCCGTCCTGCACTTCACGCGAAGTCGCGCCGGCGTGCGCCACACTATCGTCATCGGAGGTCAACGGTGGATCGCATAAGAAATGCGCCATGTCGTCTATCGGCTTGACCCGCATACGCGCCTTGTCCAGATCCCACAGTGCGTGAGCGGTGGCCCTACCCGACTGCCACTCCGCCGAGATGCGCCAGGCTCCATTGTCCCGGCGGTAGGCGTCCCAGACCACCGACTGCGGTTCCACACCATGCTCGGTGAGCCGCACAGTCGTAAGATCACCAAAGTTCTCACCAGGAGTGCTGGTGGAGCAGTTCCTATGCGCAAACGCTACGATCGCCGCCCGTTCTTGCAGCACCGGCCCAGCGAACCGCAGCACCTTCTCCACTGGCACGTTTGCCAGCCGTGCTACCTCTGCCACCGGATCCCCGGCGCGGATCCGGGCCTGAATGTCGCGGGGAGTCAGCGACGCTTCGACTTCGAAAGCGAGCTTTCCGGACATGCCGTGCTCGTGTCGTACCGCCGAGAGCACCGAATCGTCGAGAGTCAAAAACAACATCCGACCGACTTCGTCTGTAAGGATGAGCGACTGACCATCTTCTGAGAGCGCAACGAACCGCACTGGGCGCACTACGCACCTCCAACGGCGGTCCAACGAGCCAGAGCGTTTCAGCTCACCATACAGTTGCCGCTTGCGTCGGGGTAGCGCCACGCTGCGTTCATTGCACGCCCCTGCCTGTAACTGCCCGACTTGGGCATCCTGACCTCGGAATTGGATTACGTTGTCAAACTTCGATGGCAGGTTGAATCATCCGAAAGGTCCTATATCTATAAAAAAGCTCGAATCTGTGTTGTGCTTATCACAATCATGAGGAGGCCAAGGTGAAGCACACCGCCGAGCATCGCGAGTACATCGAGGCCGCGGCCGGATTCAGCTGGCTCGAGTCAGGTCACGCAGACATGAGGGAGAATACGTCGCCTGCTCCGGTCACACCGCGCGCTCCCGGCGTCGAGCCCGATGCCTCGCCGGAGGAGGACGCGCTCTGAGCTTTCCGGCTCCCTACGCCGTGCCCGCCCCCAGGCGCTCCACGACGTAGTCGATGCAACCGGTGAGCGCTTCGATGTCGCTAGGGTCAATGCCGGGGAACATTGCGATCCGAAGTTGATTCCGGCCCAGCTTGCGGTAAGGCTCGGTGTCCACCACGCCGTGAGCGCGCAGTACTTTCGCCACCGTGGCGGCGTCCACACTAGGGTCGAAGTCGATGGTTCCCACCACGGGAGAGCGCAGCTCCGGATCTTTCACGAACGGCGTTGCATAGCTGCTGGCTTCGGCCCAGCCATACAGCGTCGATGAGGAAGCCGCGGTGCGCTGCGCGCACCAGGGCAAACCGCCGTGGGCGTTGAACCAGTCCACCTGCTCGGCCATTAAAAAGATCGTGGCCAACGCGGGGGTGTTGTACGTCTGGTTCAGCCGGGAATTCTCGATCGCGGTCACTAGGTCGAGGAAAGCCGGGATATGGCGGCCAGAGGCCTTGATGCGCTCCGCGCGTTCGATGGCGGCAGGGGAAGCCAGCGCAAGCCACAGCCCGCCGTCGGAGCCGAAGCATTTCTGCGGCGCAAAGTAATACACGTCGGACTCGGCAATGTCCACCGCAATACCGCCCGCAGCCGACGTGGCATCGTGCAGCACCAAGGCACCGGCGTCGAGGCCTAGCGGACGCTGTACCGCTACCGCGACGCCGGTCGAGGTCTCGTTGTGAGGGGTCGCATAGACATCGACACCGGGCTCGGGCGCAAAGCTGGACGCGTAGCCTGGTTCGGCGGCGATCACCGAAGGCGCCGACAGGAACGGTGTCTTGGCGGTCTTGGCGAACTTGCCACCGAATTCACCGAACGACAGGAACTGGGCTCGCTGTTCGATCAACGAGAACACCGCTGTGTCCCAGAATGCGGTGGTGCCCCCGTTGCCCAGCAGAACCTCGTACCCCTCGGGCAGATTGAACAGCTCGGCGAGACCAGTGCGCAGGCGCGCCACCTGATCCTTGACGGTCGACTTGCGATGTGAGGTGCCAAGGTAGCTGCTGGCGACCCCGCCGAGCGCGCTCACGGCTTCGGGGCGAACCTTGGAAGGGCCTGAGCCGAACCTTCCGTCTCGGGGGAGCAGATCGGTAGGGATAGCGTCACGCGCAACAGTCATGGCTGTAGATATTCGCATACTCAGCTGACGGCATCGATGCTTGGGCGAAAGTCGTGTGCAATGCCACAGCATTCGTCGCATCTTTGCTGCGCAGACCTGCCAGCGTTACCGCCTAGCTGTGCGGAATGGCGGCCCATCCCGTCACGTCAGAGGGCTTGCGTGGACCCGGGCCGACGTATCGGGCACCAGGGCGGATCAGCCGACCGGTGCGCTTCTGTTCCAAAATGTGGGCGCTCCAACCCGCGGTACGCGCGCACGTGAACAGCGAGGTGAACATGTGGGCGGGCACCTCGGCGAAGTCGAGCACCACGGCGGACCAGAACTCCACGTTCGTGGCGATGACCCGGTCGGGCTTTCGTTCCTTGAGCTCTGCGATGGCGGCCTCTTCGAGCGCGACCGCCGCGTCATATCTAGTAGAACCCAGATCTTTCGCGGCCTTGCGCAGTACCCGCGCGCGCGGATCCTCGGCCCGATAGACGCGATGGCCGAAGCCCATGAGGCGTTTACCGCTGTCCAGGTGTTCACGCACCCAAGCGCGGGCATCGTCGAGCTGGGCCACTTCGTCGAGCATAGCCAGTACGCGCGATGGAGCGCCGCCATGCAAGGGACCTGACATCGCACCCATAGCTGAGGAGATACATGCGGCGGGATCAGCGCCGGTGCTCGCCGCGACGCGGGCGGTAAAGGTCGAGGCGTTGAGGCCGTGTTCGGCCGCGGAAATCAGATACGCGTCTACAGCGGCGATATGTTTGGGGTCGGGCTCGCCGCGCCAGCGTGTCATGAAACGTTCGACGATGGTGCCGGATCGGTCGATGTGCGATTGCGGAACCGCAGGTTGTCCGATACCGCGCGCGGATTGTGCGACAAAGGACAGTGTGTTCACCGAGATGCGCGCTAGATCGCTGCGTGCCTGCTCCTCGCTGATGTCTATGAGTTGTCCTAGGCCCCAGTACGGCGTGAGCATCGCCACGGCACTTTGCACGTCGACGCGGATGTCCCCCGAATGCACCGGAATGGGGAACGGCTCGGCCGGTGGCAAACCTTGGCCGAACACGCCGTCGACCAGCAGGCTCCACACGTGTCCGAACGAGACGTGGCCCACCAGGTCTTCGATATCGACGCCCCGATACCGGAGTGAGCCACCGGCCCTATCGGGTTCGGCGATCTCGGTCTCGAAACCGATCACGCCCTCCAGCCCTGGCCGAAGCTCTTCAGCGGGATTGCCGGCAGTGGTGGACATGACGATCTCCTCTGTTGCATAACGTTGCCGATATCGGCCGTCGCTGTTAACTACAACTGGCGAGTAACTTACCAATCAGACGACAGGGGCTAGACAAGCACAGCCTTCTAACCTGGAACTGCGCATATGCCTACTGTGCTGACACTCAGAAATGAGCTACTTACTCCGTTGTCTGGGTGAACAAGTTGTTCAGTGGGATCGTGCCTAGGCTCACCAAACCGGCGTCACGGTCATTCATGATGGGTTCGCGCAGGGGACGCTACCGTGAAGGGAGATTAGTGAACGACGACATGGCGGAGCTGCGCCGCGATTACACTGGCTTGCGGCTCGACGCCGGCGATCTGGCGCCCAACTGGTGGACGCAGTTCGAGCGTTGGTTCGACGACGCGCTGGGGCATTCGGCGCAGCTGGAACCGAACGCGATGGTGCTCGCCACGGTCTCCGCCGACGCGCGACCTAGCGCTCGAACGGTGCTACTCAAGCACCTCGACGAGTCGGGTTTGGTGTTTTTCACCCACTACACTTCGCGCAAGGGAGAGCAACTTGCCGTCAATCCTGCCGTGAGCGCCGTATTCAGCTGGCAGACATTGAAGCGCCAAATTATTGTGGACGGCGATGCAGCTCCAGTCAGCACGGCGGAATCCGACAACTACTTCGCGAGCCGGCCATATGGCTCCCAGATCGGTGCACTCGCCAGTCCTCAGTCGTCGGTGTTGATGTCTCGACAAGAGTTGGACGACACTGCGGCGCGGCTTCGTCGGCAATACCCCGAAGGTGTCGCGGTTCCCCGGCCGCCTACCTGGGGTGGTTTCCGGATCACGCCCCGGGCGGTGGAGTTCTGGCAGGGCCGCTCCGACCGATTGCACGACCGGTTGCGCTACCGGAAGGTTGAGGGAGGAGCCGGAGTGCCCGAGGATCAGGTATGGCGCGTTGAGCGTCTAGCCCCGTAGCATCTGCGCCGGTTGTACGGATGGAAGTTGACGACAGCGACGGCAGCCTGGTGAATGGAGGAGCGGCCCATGGCGGTGCGTTGGTCGGCGCAGCGACGCACCAGCGTCACGGGTGATTGGCCCTATCCCTCGGGTGAGCAATGGACGATCAGTTCGGCAGGACATCGAGCGACTGTGGCACAGCTGGGTGGTGGTCTGCGTCATTATGAATGCGACGGCGAGCCTCTGGTCGCAGGGTACCCCGATTCCGAGCTTGCGCCCGAAGGTTCGGGACAGTTGCTCGCACCATGGCCCGATCGCCTGGCCGACGGTCGGTACACATTTCGTTCTACGGCCTATCAGCTACCGTTGGACGAACCGGAGCTCGACAACGCCGTGCATGGCCTGGTCCGCTGGCTGCCGTGGGAGTGCACGCAGCGGCACGACGATTCGGTTACTTTGACCTGCCTGCTCGCGCCACGACCGGGCTATCCGTGGCCGCTGCGACTGGCTGTCACGTGGAAGGTCTCGGCGGATGGCCTGCGCGCGGCGCATTCGGTTACCAATCTGGGCTCTCATCCGTGCCCGTTCGGACTGGGAGCGCAGCCCTACGTCCAGGTTTCAGGAGTGGGGTTGCGGAGCCTGCTCTTACAGCTTCCGGTGACGTGGCGGCTCTTGAGCGATGAACGGCGGCGTCCTCGTAGCCGGACACAGATCGCGGGAAATGAGTACGACTTCCGCTCGCCTGCCCCGATCGGTGAGCTTGGGCTGGATGCCACATTCGCCGGTGTCCGGCACGGTGCCGATGGTACGGCGCGATCGCGGTTAGCTACGCCGGATGGCTCGCGTGGAGTAGAGGTGTGGCAAGACTCATCCTTTGGCTGGCTACGCATCTACTCCGGCGGCGCGCATGCTGGTCGGGCGTTGGCCATCGCGCCGATGACATGCCCTCCCAATGCGTTTAATAGCCGAGAAAGCCTGATTCTGCTGGAACCCGGCGAGAACTGGAACGGCACGTGGGGGATCCGACCCTACGTTTAGGTAAGTATGGCTACGGCAACTCAACGAGGTTTGTGCTCCGGCCGGCGTGAGGTTGATCCCTAGTACAGGTCGAATGCGGCTTTGATCGCCTCGGTCAGTGCTGATTCTTGGTCCGGCCGCAAATACCCCACCAGGCGGCCGATTTTGTCGGCTTCGATCGTATGGACGTTGTCGCAGCTGATAACGCACTCATGGTCAAGGCCGTTAGCTGCTCCGAGGGCGATTTCGGTGGCAAGACCGCGAACGGTGCTGGTGATGGGCGCAACTGTCACCCAGCTGCGGCAAGGAATAACGATCTCTCGGGTGAGGATCAACGCCGGCCGCGTCTTGTCGAGCTTTACCACGTGGATAGGACGCATCAGTCAAGATCCAAATGTGACCCTGACAGATGAGTGACCATAGGTTTGAACTCTTCCACTTCGCCGCGAGCGAGGTAAATCGCCGCGTCACGCTCGGCGATTTCTCGCCGCCGCTCGCGTTCAAGCGCGCGGGAGACAGCCGCCGCACGAGAGGGCACAAGCCCACTTTGAACCTGCTGGTCTACATACGTGACCAGCTCATCGGGTAATCTAACCGCTATTTGAATCGTCATACCATAATGGTACCATGTCGGTATTATCTAGGCGCGTGCCGCTGCACTTCGGGCATGCCCGCGTCGAATAGCCCGAGTAGTCACCGCACGCCCGCGAATGTCGTCGGGTCGACCGAGAGCCAGATTGCTTCCGCCGCGGCCATTAGACGGCTGTCTTGGTCATACACAGCGGTGGCCGTGAACGACTTACGGCCCTGTTGTTGTCGGCACTGACCGACCACGACATAGCGCTCGCCGACGGGCAGCTTGTGGTGAACCACAGCGGTCATCCGCCCCAGCACGATGGGGCGTCCGTAGTCGAAATCGGCGGCCCACGCTCCGGGGCAGTCCAGTGCCGCCCACACCACTGGGGTAGCGACCAGCTCCGCGTCCGGTCCCGAGTCAGCCTCCAGGACCGCACGACTAAAGCTCGCCTCCGGCTGCCACGGCGCAGCGACGATACTCACTTGTCCGGGCACCGTGCCGGTAAACAGGCGCAGTGCGTCGCCGACCGCTCGATCGGTGCCGCAGGTGAAGCAGAACGGAAACGGATGGTCGACGCGTCCTCGGTACGCCTTGCTTGCCTCGGCGGCAGTCTGCGCGCTTACCGGCGGCGGCGCGACCGGAAGCGGCGAGGTCAACTGTGCCTCAGCGATGACAGCACCCGTTGCGGTGGTGGCTTGGATGCCGTCATCGCCCATCGCGCTCACGTCCAGGAGGGTGTCTAACGGTGGTGGCAGCCGCAACCTAACGCACACGGCTCGCTCGACAGCGCCAGTACCGTTACGCCCGAGAAGTCGCTCGGCGAGCACTCCGGCGGTGTAGCCGCCGTTGCCGGAACGGTTGGGGCCACGAAACCGCTGTGCGATTGTGAGGGCTTCTGGTGTCTGGAAATGTGGCACGGCAATGACCTCCTGGGCTTACCGTAGCGATAGTCTCTGGAAAGTGTGAGACCTCGTATAGCGATCTCTAGGCCCCGGCGAGTGGCTGTCCTGCTTCTGACACTTCTGGTGACTCTGGCGGGCTGTGGGCCGGGTGGCACCGGATCGGGTGTCCGCGGGGAGCTCGGTAAGGCTGAGGGTGAGCTGGCGCTCATCGCCTGGCCCGGGCTGGTGGAGAACGGTTCGACCGACCCCAAGGTGGACTGGGTGAGCCGGTTCTCTAAGCGCACTGGTTGCGCCGTCACGGTCAAGACCGCGAACAGCGTTGAGGAGATGCGTCGGCTCATCGACACCAAGGCCTACGATGGGATTTCCGCGCCAGGCGTGCTATCGCGGCAGCTGATGACCGACGATGCCGTCGAGCCGATCAACACCGGACTGATCAAAAATTTTCGCGACGTGGTTCCGGGCTTGAGGAATAAGCCGTGGAACTCGCTGTCCGGTCAGGCCTACGGTGTTCCGCAGGGACGCAGCGCCGCACTACTGACATGGCGCCCGGACACTGTGAGTCCCGCGCCCACGTCGCTGTCGCCGCTATTTGATCCCGCTTCGCCGCAACGCGGGAAAGTAATGGTTAAAGACGAAGCACTGTCATTGGCCGCGGTGGCGGTGGCGCTGCGGTCGGCCAAGCCGGAACTGGGAATCGAGAACCCTTACGCGCTCAACCGTGAGCAATTCACCGCAGTGGTAGAACAGGCGCGCATTGCGCAGTCGGTGGTGAACTTGTACTGGACCGACTACACCGAGCAGGTGCGGGCGCTGGAAGAGGGCAGTTCCGTGATCGGGCTGGCGAGTCAGTCAGTGGTGTCGCTGGTAGAGGCCCGGGGCACGAAGGTCCGGGCCACGCTGCCCGCTGGCGGGACGTTGGGCAGCTCTGACACATGGATGCTGCTGCGGGGAGCGAAGCACCCTTCGTGCATGTACCGCTGGATGGACCACGTGTTGGATCTCAACGTCAACGCGCAGGTCTCAGAGTATTACGGCCAGGCGCCGTCGGTAGCCAGGGCATGTGGGGTAACCACCGACAGGGGCTTCTGCGACACCTTCCACGCCACCGATGAGGCGTACTACCGCAACGTCTGGATGGCGACCACCCCGCAGCGAAGCTGTGTCGTAGGCGGGGGAAGGGCGTGTGTGGACTATGCCGATTGGCAACGAGCGTGGCGGCAACTGCATCAAGGTTAGGGCGGGCCGGAACTCTCAGTGGCCGGTGCTATCGACGAGCTAATGGTTCTTTTGCTCGGACTAGGGGCTGGTTCGTTACCGGCCTCATCGCGCTGCGCAACGCTCAGCACCACCAGGATCAGCCCGATTGCGGCGAGCACGATCAGCGGCGGAGCGTAGGGTTGCCGATACCAGGGTTGGGTGGGCGCGTTCACTAGATCTCCTCAGCGGCCGTCCCGTGATGGAGTGCTGATGATAGCCGTACCGATCCGTTGTCGACATTGTTTATTTGGACTGTTAGGTGGGTACTGCATGCAGAGCCGAGTCTTGAATCCAACGACGATAGGAATGTCATGCCGATAATCGACAGCGCGATTATCGGAGACGACCGCGACGTGGTTGCGCGAGTGCTACAAGCCGCGCTGGTGGACTTGGTGGACCTGTCGTTGCAAGCCAAACAGGCGCACTGGAATGTGATCGGTCGTTCGTTCCGGTCGCTGCATCTACAGCTGGATGAGTTGGTGACAATTGCCCGCACCCACGCCGATGTGGTAGCAGAGCGTGCCGCAGCATTAGGTATCAGTCCCGATGGACGGGTCAAGACCCTCGCGCATTCGTTGCAGACGCCTCAGTTGGATCCTGGATACCTGCATGACGAGGTGGTTGCCGGGGAGATCACGCAGCTGCTATTGGCGGTAGTGCAGCGATTTCGTGAGTACGTGCGCCAAACCGACACACCGGACCCGGTGACCCAGGACTTGCTGATTGCCGCCACGCAAGAGCTGGAGCAGCAGCATTGGATGTTCCAGGCGATGACCCGCTAGGCCGGGGTGCGCTACATACCGGTATTTTTCGTCCTAATCCGCCATACCTAGTGCAGTCCACCGTCGAACGATGCAGGATATGAACCATGTCCATAGGTGGCGGAGATCATTTTTTGTCGTTTAAGAATCAAGCGTCGCAGCCGACGTTCGACCAGGTCATGCGCGGGTACGACCGCAAGCAGGTCGACCGGTTCGTTGCCGTCATCGAAGCCGAGCTCACGGCTCTGGCCAAGCACCGCGACGAGCTGTTCAGCCAGAACGAGTCGCTGAGCTCCAAGCTTCGAAGGCTAGATAAAGAGTCCGACCACAAGCCGACGGTGACGGAGAATCCGTCATATCGTCACCTCGGCAAGCGGGTTGAGCAGATCCTGTCGCTGCTGGACGATGAAGTGGCCGACGTACGCAAGCGCACCGATCGAGAGCAGGCCGAGCACCGGGTTCAGATTGAGAAGGCCGAAGCCGAGCGTCGGGCCTCGCTGGAAAAGGATCTTGCCGCGCAGACCAAGGCCGCGCATCAGCTGGTAAAAGATGCTCGTGAGCAGGCTGAAAAGCTGCGACGTGACGCCGAATCACAGGCCGACCGGCGCCGCAAAGAGCTCGAGTCGCGCGCCGAGCGCACCCGCAGCGATGCCGAACAGTACGCCAGCGAGCTCCGAGAGAAAGCTGATCGGGAATCCAAGGACCTTCGCCGTCGAGCCCGCGACGAAGCCGATGCGCTGCTTGCGAAGTCGCGGGCCGATGCCGAACGCCAACGTGAGGCGCTTGTCAAGGAGATGGCAGAGTCGAAAGAGACACACCAGCGCATCAAGACCGAGATCAGGCAGATGCGCGAAGCGGTGCGCCGCATCGCTGGTGGTTCGTTGGACTTGTTCGTCGAAGGTTCCGAGGATGAGAAGTCAGATAGCAGCGAGGGCTCGCGGCACGGCGCTGGGTACGACAACGCTTAGTTGGGCACCGGCAGCAACTCGCGAAGGTGGACGCTTATCTGCCTCGCTTCGATCAAGAAGCCATCGTGTCCATACGGGGAACGGATCACGTCGAGGCCACTACATCCGCTGATGCTTGTGACAAGCTCTTGTTGTTGCCATAGCGGGTAGAGCCGATCGGTGTCGATCCCAAGTACTTTAGTAGCAGCGGTAATGCGCGCAAGTGCTGCGCGAGTTCCCCCACGATTTCGCCCCACATCATGACAGTTCATAGCGCGGTTGAGGACTACGTAACTTCCAGCATCGTAGCGGTTGGTCAGCTTCTGGCCGTTATAGTCTAAATAGGACTCAATAGCGTACCTTCCGCCGCGCCAGGGAGGCTGCTCGATGCCTTGAGGATCACGGCCGAAACGGCTGCACAAGTCTTCGGCCCTATACACCACATGGGCGATACTTCGAGCGATAGCCAGTCCCCGATCTGGACCGCTTCCAGGCGGAGACGTGTAGTAGTCGCCACCTCTCCATCCCGGATCGTTATAGATGGCGGCGAGCTGTGGATAGGTCCAGGCGATTTGATCCGCGGCTGTGGCGGCCGGGGCGGCCACTATGCACAGTGCTCGGACCCGGTCGGGATAGGTGATTGCCCATTCCAGCGCACGCATTCCGCCCATGGATGGACCGATGACGGCTGCCCATGAGTCGATCCCTAGCGCATCAGTTAGTACGGCTTCGGCATTGACTTGATCCCGAATGGTGAGAAAGGGAAAACGGCTGCCCCAATGGTGACCATCCGGGGCGATCGATGACGGGCCGGTGCTGCCTTGGCAGCCACCGAGAGCATTAGGGGCCACTATAAACCAATGAGCGGGATCCAGTGGCCTATCAGGCCCCACCAACGCGTCCCACCAACCGGGCGTGGCGTGGCCTGGTTCTACGCTTCCGGCCACGTGGCTATCGTCGGTTAATGAGTGAAGCACCAGCACTGCATTGGAGGCGTCTGGGGATAGATTTCCCCAGGTTTCGTACGCAAGTTGTGCTTGCGGGAGTTGGCCGCAGGCTTCGAGTTCCAGCGGGGCTTCGATTGAGTACCAGTTCCGTCTACCGATCGGATCGCCCTCGTACCACGCCCCGCTGACTCGCTCAGATTTTAGCCCGCTCCACGAATCAAATTGATGGCGCGGCGGGCGTGACATTTCGACACGTGTTTTGATTGGTGCGTTTAACGTCACGTTTGTCGCTCCTCACATCTCGGTGCCCGAAATGTGCGCAAGGAGATTACCGCTCACTGATGGGACTCGCCACGTAACTAGTAACTGCCGCGACGAGCTGATCGGCGCGGCAGCCTCGGGTTATGGCGAGCGTTCCGGGAACTGAGACCAATCATAGTCATCGATGTGCTCGCAGGACAGAGCTCGCCGTGTGATTTATCTGCAGCGTATATCGAGCTTAATAGCACCTATTTAGTATTTTATCATGTTTTGTACCCCTATTCGTCCTAGGCGTATTTTTTCATCCTTGCATCCTGGGTTCGCGGAGCGTTAGAGACAGGCCGCAGATCCGCGCATAGCGGCCCGAACAGATGGCGGGCAACGCTCTGGATGCACCACTATTATCGTTATGTGGCAAAGATACCCGGCTCCTACACCCATGAAGACGCGAGAAGGGATCTCCCGAAGCTGTTGGAGGCGGCAGGGCTTCCGTCGACATTGAGCAAAGAAGCCAGGCTGCTTCACTACGGCCATAACGCGATCTTTTCCCTACCGGGCGGAATGGTGATGCGTAATGCCCGGCCGGGACCGCTCGCTGCGAAGCGAACCCGAAAGGTCGCAGAACTGGGAAGACATTTCAGGCTCGTGGATGCCGATACGGTCCGGTTGGTGCAGGGATTTCCTGAGCCCATCCAGGTGGGTGAGTTGTGGTCCACGATCTGGATGCGGGAAGAGCGCAGACCTCCCGAAGAGGTTTCCGGCCATGACCTAGCTGCCTCGCTCAAGAAATTTCATGCGATGGACATCGATTCTCCGGCGCTGGCAGCGTTTCCTCGCTGGAAAGATCCACTGTCAGACACTAAGGATCGCGTGAGGCAGGGTCACAACAAAGGCTTTATCGCAGAGAATGAGTACGAGTTTTTCAGCGAATGGATAATCAGACTCGACCAGATGATCGAGGTAGTGCGCCCAGAGCTGGAAAGCGAATTTGTGTTAGTGCATGGGGATGCGCAAGTCGCAAATATTTTATTTCGCGAAGGCAAGCCGATACTGTGCGATTTCGATTCGACAGACGTGGGGCCACTCCAGATCGACCTTGCAACAATTGCGGTGAGCGCAATTCGCTTCGATAAGCCAGAGCGACACCAGCAAGCTGTCACAACGTACGGTGTGGATGCAACTTCTGACCCACATTGGGATTTATTCCGACAGCTCCGCGAGATCAAGCTGGTAACAGCAGTCATTCCCGAACTTGGTGATCATCCCGCGCTCCGCCAAGAGTTCGATAAGAGGTGTCACTGCGTAAGGTCGGGAGATACGGCTACCTGGCAGACTTACGCGGACGCGAAGAACGACTACGATGAGCACAACCCTGGCTGGCGGAGGCGACGACATGGGGTCGTTTCCAGGTCACAACCGGCCGCGACGCGCCGCGATCCGCCCGGATCTCGCCCCACCGCTTCCGACAGGCGAAAATAGCTAGATGCGCTGCTTAAGGGCTGTGCTCATTGGCTGCCGACGTTGCTGATGAATGAGTATGTGTGCGGTGCTGCTGTTGTTGAGATCCGCGCACAACTAGCCCGGCGAGCAGCTGTGTGGTCGCTTCTGTTACGGCGTCGACCGCGTGGTCGAACACGTGGCGATTGTGCGCGGCGGGGGCACGGAAACCGGAGATCTTGCGAACGTACTGCAAGGCTGCTGCCTTTATGTCGGCGTCGCTGGTCTCGGATGTGACAGGTGGTCTGAGGGTCTTAATGCTGCGGCACATGGCTTAAAGATATAACACTATTACCGGCTGGGCCCGGTTTCGGTTTGACCGCTACCCCAGCGCCCGGCTATGTACTTCTGTCGCTCCTGCGGATCGGAAATCTCTCGCGTTCCGTTCCCGAGCCGCACGTAGAACGTGGTCTTCTGCTGGAACTTGCCCTTCTTCTCGATCGTCACGGTTGCGTCCACGGGGAAGACGCTGGGCTGGACATGTATCCGGCACACGTCGTGGCCGTTCACGGTGTGGATCCGCACTGTCATGTTCGCGGCCGCGGCGACACCTATCGAGGCCACCACGATGTTGGTCACATGCAGCATGAAGAGGTCCCGGCTGTTCTTGCCCGCCTTGGCCAGCGTGGCGTAGTCGGTGGCAAGCCCGCTGACGGTGCTGTCGTCGGCTACACCTACCAGTAAGGTTCCGCCCTCTCGGCTGTTAGCGAAAGCGGCGATGGTCTTGAGCACGGCGGTCTCGAGTGGTTTGTACAGTTCCCCAGTCGTCGCGTGGGTGCGCAGCGTCGCCTTGTACTCCAGGTGTTGGGACTCGCGGTCGGGACCGAGCAGTTCGCCGATGGGGCAGTGCTCCTGATAGGCGATCTTGGCTTTCGCCTGCACGAGGGTGGCGTAGACCTTACTGAGGTCGGCGGCGAGCCGCTCGTCGTCCAGGTACTTGAAGACGGTTTTCTCGTCGCGGCCCAGCCGGCCGACCAGGGCGTCCTGGAACATCTTCGGGAACACCACCGAGAAGTTCTCAGGTGTGTTGTTGGTAGCGGTGACCTGCACTTGCTTGTCGGCGACGAGGTCGTTCGCCGCGGCATCGAACACCAGCTGGTCGGCCTCGCTGAAGTCGGTGCCGTGCTGCACGTTGAATCGTTCGATGATCGCCGACAGCGGCTCGGGGAACGGCTCCTGGCTGGGTCCGGTACCCGAGTAGATGGTGCTGACCTCACCACCGTCGTCGTCGAGTGAGAACGATCCGCTGAAGCGCTGCTGCTGGCGAAGGTGAGTGAGTTCCAGAGCGGCGCCCAAGTCGATCGCACCACCGACATCGGACTTGATGAACGGCTGTAACGCTCGAGCGAAAAGGTAGTCGCGTTCCAGAGCGGTGTCGGCAAACGACACGATCTGCGACAGGAACGCGTAAATGCGCATGAATCTGCCGAGCGCGTCCCGGAACCGTTCCTGCTCGTCGTCATCGAGCCCGGCGAACCGATCCAGAGCTGGCCCTAGTGCGGCGTGTACGCGAGCGTGGTCGGTCTTCTCGGCCAGCAGCAACCCCGCCAAAGTCCGTGCCTCATCGGTGTTGAGGACGCCATACTCGGCGAGGGCGTGGCGGGTGTCGTAGAGCAGGTTGGGGTCGCTCGGTGGCGCTACGGTCTCGCCGTAGTACGGCTCGAATGCTTTAGCGATCTCGTCGGCGTCATTGGCGAAGTCGAGGACGAAGGTGCCGTCCTTGTCGGGGTGGGTGCGGTTAAGCCGCGAGAGGGTCTGCACCGCGGCCAGGCCGGTGAGGACCTTATCGACGTACATTGCGTACAGCTTGGGCTGGTCGAATCCGGTTTGAAACTTCTCAGCCACCACCATGATCTGGTAGTCCGCACCGTTGAACCGATCGGCGGTCTGCGATTCGGGGAAACCGTTGCACGAGGTTTCGGTCACCGGACCGCCGCCGTTGACGGTGACCGCGTCGGAGAACGCCACCAGCACACCGAGGTCGTAGCCGTGCTCGGCGATGTAGCTTCGCAGCGCCTGCCAGCACCGCACCGCGTGCTGCCGGGACGAGCACACCACCATCGCCTTCGCCTGTCCGGCCACCTTGTGCGCTACATGGGTGCGAAAGTGCTCGACGACGATCTCGGCTTTCTGCGCCAGGTTGTGTTCGTGCAGGGTCAGGAAGCGGGCGATAGCTCGGCGAGCCTTGGTTGTCTCGTAGGCGGGGTCGTCGATGACGGCTTTCTCGAGGCGGAAGTACGTCTGGTAGGTGGTGTAGTTGGCCAACACGTCATGAATGAAGCGTTCCTCGATGGCCTGGCGCATTGAGTACAGGTGGAACGGATCGTGGCGGCCAGTGTCCGGGTTCAGCCGGCCGAACAGTTCGAGCGTCTTGCCCTTCGGTGTGGCGGTGAAGGCGAAGAAGCTCATGTTCTGTTGACGGCCCCGGGCCGCCACCGCCGCCGCGAGTGCTTGCTCGACACCATCGGGCGGCAGGTCGCCCTCGGCGCCCGTCGCTGTTGCCGGGGTTCCGAGTACCCGGCGTAGCTCCTTGGCGGCTTCTCCGGTCTGTGACGAGTGCGCTTCGTCGACGATGACGGCGTAGCGCCGGCCCGGCAGCGTCTTGACCTTGTCGAGCACGAACGGGAACTTTTGCAGCGTGGTGATGATGACGCGGGCCTGCTCGCCGGTGAGCGCGGACGCGAGCTGCTGTGAGGACTTGTCGATGCGTTCGACCACCCCGTGGGCGTGTTCGAACTGGTAGATGGTGTTTTGCAGTTGCCGGTCGAGTACGACGCGGTCGGTGATGACCACGACCTTGTCGAAGATCTTCTGATCTCCGGCGTGCAGCGTTGACAGGCGGTGGGCGAGCCAGGCGATGGTGTTCGACTTGCCCGACCCAGCCGAGTGTTGCACGAGGTACGACTGGCCGGCGCCTTCAACTCGGGCGGCGGCCTCGAGGCGTAGCACGGCGTCCCACTGGTGGTAGCGCGGGAAGATCACGCTGCCCGGTTTCTTCGAGCCTTTCGCCGGCTTGTCCACATGCACGAATCGACCGAGCAGATCCAGCCACGCGCCTCGCTCCCACACCCGCTGCCACAGGTAGGCGGTGGCGTGTCCGTCCGGGTTCGGCGGGTTACCGGCTCCGCGATTGTGGCCCTGGTTGAATGGCAGAAATCGGGTGTCTGCTCCCGCGAGACGGGTGCTCATCGCCACGTGCTGCGGGTCTACGGCGAAGTGCACTACTGCCTGAGCGAGGGCTCGGTTCTTCGGGTCGCGGTCGGTGCGGTACTGGGCGATGGCCTGCTCCACGCCTTGCCCGGTGAGCGGGTTCTTCAGCTCCGCGGTGGCCACCGGCACACCGTTGACGAACAGCGCCAGGTCGAGGGCCTTGGTGGAGCCTAGCTCGTACCGGAATTGACGGGTGGCGGTGAGCCGGTTCGCCTCGTAGCGGGTGACCAGTTCCGGCGTGAGCCCGTGCGCCGGACGGAAGTAGGCCAGTCGGATCGTGACGCCCTGGTCCACGACGCCGTGGCGCAACACGTCCACGACCCCGCGCTTGCCCAGCTCGGCGGCCACGCGGTCGGCGAACTTCGCCTGGGCCGCGTTCGGGTCGCAGCCGTAGCGCTTCAGCAGCTCGTGCCACGCCTCGGCCTGCGTAGCGCCGATGAACGTGAACAGCTCTGCTGTATCCAGCCCCAGCGTCGGATCGAAGTCCCGGAGCTGGCCCTGCTGCCTGTCGTTCTTGACGGCCAGGTAACCGCCGTGTGTGACAAGCGATTCGCAGATCGCGGTCTCGAACAGCTCCTCGTTGGGGTTGCTCATGCGGCGACTCCTGGGAGCTCGAGCTCGCCGGTCACCGCTGCGGTGATGAGCGCCTGGCGACGCTCACGGAGGAGGGTGATCTGAGCTTGGAGGGAAGAGTGCAAGCGGTCTACTCGCTGGCGTTCCTCATCGAGCCGTTGGGCCTCGAAGCGCTGAACGTCAGGCGGCGGGGCTGGGAGCTGCAAGTCCAGTAGCTGAGAGATGTTGACGCGATCGAAAGTCGATCCGATCTTCATCTCGGCTAGTTGGTCGACACCCACGCTGTTCAACATGTACGTCATCCAGAGCTGATCCTCCATCTGTGACCGGATCAGGCAGACGTCCTGGCCCATCGTGAACGGTTCATCGGTCTCAACGTAGGCAGCGATACCGATCGAAGCATTCCGGCTGTACACGATGTCTCCCCGGTGTGGCCTTCTCCCGCCTTCTGTGAGATCCGCGAAGTCAACCGCACTAACAAAGCGGTGGCACTGCCGAAGATCCAGCCGCCCAGCCGTCACGTCTCCAGGACTCACCACCGGAAACCCGTCTTCCACATACGTCGGCGTCCGATGCTTGCAGTCAGTCACGGTCCAGAGTCGACGGAGCGGTACGAGCGGGCCTCCCGAACTGAGAGCTACAGCCCGGACCATCACCTGCCAGCGCACCTCGAGCAGATCGGCAAGCTCGCGCTTCTTGGTGATGAGGGCGTCGATGCGGGCGGTCTCGGCGTCGAGAAAGTCGGCAATCGCTCGCTGAACACGTGGCGACGGGAGCGGCAGTGGCATCGCAGCCAGTGCCTCGCTCGAGAGTTCCGAGAAGGTTGATCCTTGACCTCGGCTCTGTAAGCCCGCGCTCATGCTCGTAAAGGTGTACCGGTAGTAGCGAATGTCAACCGGGCTACTAGGTACTAGCCCACGGCAACCCTGGTTGAAGGCCAGCTTGCTCACCGACTGCGCGACGTATCCAATCGGCGCTCGCGTCGACATCACTAGTGACCCTGCCGGTACTGAAGCGCTGCCGGTCCTTAGACCTTCTTTCGTAAGGGTTCGAGCCGTTGAGGTGATCAGGCCACCGTTGCATCGGCCGAGGTCGACGGGTGTTGCCCAAGGTATGTTTCCATTCCAGTTGTCGACGTCTGAGGTCGGCGTTCCTCCATTGACCACCCGAAAGAGTCGACGCACCGGAACGTCACGCCACCCCTTCACTCCGTCACCTCCCGCAACAGCTCCTGGATCTCGGCTTCGAGCTGTTTTATCTCGGCGTCGATCTCCGCCAATGGCCTGGGCGGGACGTACTTGTAGAAGTGTCGGGTGAGCGGAATTTCGTACCCGATTTTGGTCTTGGTGTGGTCTACCCAGGCGTCCGCAACGTACGGACGCACCTCGCGTTCGAGGTGATCGGTTACGGCGGTGCGGTACTCGACGGTGGCCAGCCGCGCCGCCGGGTCCTCCTCGTATCCGACCCGGACCTCGGGCAGGGCGACGTTCTCCGCGTCGCGCAGTTCCGGGTCGGGCTCCGGCTCGCCCTGGCGATTGGTGACGATCGGTGCTTCGGGGTCCCGGACGGCGATGACGTCCCACACCGCCTTTTGTTGGGGAGCGTTCAGGCCGGCGTCCTTGAGCAGTGGGTCGACGACTTTCGCCACCGTCGAACGGTCGGTGTCGGAGAGCTCGACGTGCGCCGTAAGCGATGCGACGAGACCGTCGATGGCGTCGGTGGGGAGCTTGGCCAACTTGGGCGAGGTACGTACCAGCTCCAAGGTGTCGGAGGTGATCTCCCACCGCAGCCTCAACGGCCGTTCCACAGTGATGCGCATAAACCCGAACGCCTCGTTGGGCAGAATCTTGACGCGTCCACTCTCCTCGAACGCGCCGTACAGTTTCGTGATCTCCGCGATGTGCGCCGCGGACAGTTCCTTGCGTTTCTCCCCGAGGCTTTTGCGCATCTTCTGCCACAGCTCGCGGGCGTCGACGAGTTGCACCTTGCCGCGCCGCTCCGGGCTCTTGCGGTTGGTGACCACCCAGAAATAGGTGGAGATTCCGGTGTTGTAGAAGAGCTGGTCGGGCAGCGCGATCACGGCTTCCAGCCAGTCGTTCTCAATGATCCAGCGGCGAATCTCCGACTCGCCCGAGCCAGCCGCGCCGGTGAACAGTGGGGAACCGTTGAACACGATCGCCAACCGCGAGCCGCCCTGCTCGGCTGGCTTCATCTTGCTGATCATGTGCTGCAGGAACAGAAAGCTACCGTCGTTGATGCGGGGCAGCCCGGCGCCGAACCTTCCCGCGAACCCCTTGGACTCGTGCTCATCGCGGACGGCCCGTTCGATCTTCTTCCACTCCACCCCGAACGGTGGGTTGGCAAGCAGGTAGTCGAACCGCTGACCGGGGTGGCCGTCGTCGGAGAACGAGTTTCCCAGCGCGATGTGTGAGGCGTCCTGGCCCTTAATCATCATGTCCGAGCGGCAGATCGCGTAGGTTTCGGCGTTGAGTTCCTGGCCGTACACCTCCAGGTTGGCCTGCGGGTTCAGCGAACGTAGGTGATCCTCGGCGACGCTGAGCATCCCACCGGTGCCGCACGCGGGGTCGAAGAGGGTCTTGATCAGACCGGGCTTGGTGAGCAGTTGGTCGTCTTCGATGAACAACAGGTTGACCATCAGTCGGATCACTTCGCGCGGGGTGAAGTGCTCGCCGGCAGTCTCGTTCGACAACTCCGAGAAGCGGCGGATCAGCTCCTCGTACAGGTAGCCCATCTCCAGGTTCGACACGGCTTGCGGATGCAGGTCGATCTCGCAGAATCGCGACACCACGAGGTACAGCAGGTCGGCCCGATCGAGCCGTCCGACCTGGGCGCGCAGGTCGAACTTTTCCAGCACGTCACGGGCGGCGGGAGAGAAGTCACCCAGGTAGTTGTTCAGGTTGTCGGCCAGATGCGGTGGGTCGTCCAGCAACCGCGTGAGTGTCAGCTTCGAGGTGTTGTAGAAGCGCTGCTGGGCGGCCTGCTCCAGTACGGGGGCAACGTTGGCGACCTTGCCGAGTAGTTTGTCGGCTCGCTCCAGCACCGCTGCCTTCGTCGGCTCCAGCACGCAGTCGAGGCGGCGCAGCACGACCATCGGCAAGATGACCTTGCCGTACTCCGACTGTTTGTAGTCCCCGCGCAGCAGATCGGCGACCGACCAGATGAACGCGGCATGATTGCGAATCGTCTCGGTCGTACCCGGCTCCGCGGTCATGCCGCCCCTTTCGACGCTTCAATCTGTTGTCGCTGACCCTAGAGGAAGCGTTACCGACCGCGAAGGGCTGCGCCGAGGGCGAGCTTGAGTACGTGCGGCGCTACCTAGGCGTGAGTTTGAGGATGGCCCAGTCACCATCGGTGCTGGTGAGGCTCACACTGACGCGCCTCACCGGTCGAGGTTCGGTGACATCTTTGGCGGATATGTGGTGCGTGTAGCTCGTTGGCACTGGCATGACGACAGCGTAGAACATCCCCGACCCCGGCAGCGTCGTTACGGCAGTTGGATCCCATGTGACGCGCGTACTCCTGCCTTTGGTCACCGCTCCTTCCGCGACGACCTCTGACACCGATCTCGAAAATCTCGGTATCGTCTTTAACCCTTCGCGAGGGTGCTCGTGACGATTCCGGTGACACGGTCAGCGGTGCTGAAATCTGGGCTGGGGTCTGTAACAGCAATGGTGTTTCCGGGTGGTCTTCATTAGTAGGTTTCTGTTGCGGGCCAGCGGTCGGCGAAGGTGATGGCGAACGCGTTTAATGCGGGTTTCCATCGCATTGTCCATCGAGCTTGGCCTTTACCGGTTGGGTCCACGGACCTGGTGACAAGATACAAGCACTTCATCGCTGCTTGCTCGGTCGGGAAGTGACCGCGGACTTTGACTGCTCGTCGGTAGCGGGCGTTGAGCGATTCAATGGCATTCGTCGAGCAGATCACGGTACGGATCTCCACGTCGTAGTCTAGGAATGGAATGAACTCCTCCCACGCGTTCTCCCACAACCGCACGATCGCGCCGTATCTAGCGCCCCACCTTTGGGTCAGCTCATCCAAAGTGGCTCGGGCCGCATCGGCGTTGGGTGCTGTGTAGATCGGCTTCACGTCTCGTGTGAGCGCGTCCCAGTCGCGTTTGGACGCGAGCCAGAACGTGTTGCGGATCAAGTGGATGATGCAATTTTGGACAGCGGTCAACGGCCACACGTTGCCCACGACCTCTGGCAGCCCTTTGAGGCCGTCGCAGACCAGGAAGAACACATCGGTGACGCCACGGTTGCCGATGTCGGTGAGCACGCTCATCCAAAACTTCGCACCCTCACCACCAGTGCCCGCCCATAGACCAAGGATGTCCTCCTCACCGGCAGGCTGACTCCGATGGCTGCGTAAATGGGCCTGTTCGCGACCTGCCCATCACGCACCTTCACCACGATGGCGTCAATGAAGACCACTGCATAGACACCGCCCAGAGGCCGGTTGGACCAGTCCGCCATCTCTTCCATGACCTTGTCGGTGATCCGGAACACCGTCTCCTTGCTGACCGAGGCACCGTAGATCTGGTCTAAGTGCGCGGCGATTTCCCCGGTGGTCAATCCTTTCGCATACAGCGACAGGACGATCTCATCGACTCCGGTCAACCGGCGTTGGTGTTTCTTCACGATCTGCGGCTCGAAAGAGCCGTCCCGATCACGGGGCACCTCGATCTCGATTTGCCCGGTGGCTTCGGTCAGAACCGTCTTCGGTCGGGTTCGGTTGCCGACATTGGTCGAGTCCCGATCATCTGGGGCGCGATGTTTCTCATGCCCAAGATGCTCGGTCATCTCCTCATTTAACGCGGTCTCAAGCACACCCTTAGCCAACTGCTTGAGCAGCCCATCCGGACCAGCTCTTTGGCAGCTGCCTCCTCCGCTGACGGTTTGGACTTCTTCCTAGGATTCACAACATCAAGTGTCGTCATAACGCCACCTTCCCCGCTGACTTTCCAATCAGCGCCTCAGACCGAAAACCCCTAATGAAACAGTCCCTGGCTGTGGGATGCGGAAGGTCGGCACGGGGGTGCTTGGCCCTGTGATGGCGACGTTCGCGACAAGGTTCTCGTTCAATGCTTTGCGTTGAGCCTGCTTTCCGCTCGCGATGATGTCGATGATGTGTTCGGCAAATTCGGCGAGCAGCGTTGGGGACTGTCAATCAGTTGATGGATCAGTATCTCCATTGAAGACACCACGCTTCGGCGGCTGCCTTCGTTACAGACCCGTCGGGTCACAGATCCCGCGGGTGTCCACGCCGCTGAGGGAGTACACATGATTGGAATCTGCGGCCGTGCGGACCGCACGGCCGCAGCCCGTTCTGTGGATTCGCGAACAATGGCTATCCGTCACAACGGAACGATGTTTTCCCAACCGGCCTGCCACAGGCGAGCCTCGAAGTAGCCATTGGGGCCATCACCGACGCCGGGGCCTGGCAGGCCGGTCACCGCGTCGTCGCTGTAAGCCTTGATCGTGGTCATCGACCGCGTGAGGCAATTGTTCGTGACGAGGTTGTAGTCCTGCTTCGCCAACTCAGAGAACTTGTTCACCGCATTGCCCGGGTCCGGGTTCGCTACGTCCCGGCAGCGGAAACGGGTGTAGGGCGTTGCCGGTCGCTTCGTGCGGAAATGCTGCAACATCGCCATCACGTCCTCCGGGCCACGCCTCCAACTCACATCCGGCTTGTGCTCGTTGTCTTTGACTTCGGTCGCGCCCGAGTACCAATGGCCGGCGGCATCTGTCACCGCCCAGCCCGCATGCCCAAAACCATCGGCGGCTGCGGGCGCGTTGAAGACGCAAGCACGTCCGGCGAAGGCCTGCCGATGCCCGCGCACCTGTTCTTGGGCGCCGGCGGCCGCTGCTGGGGTAATCCAGCTTCCAGCCAAGACCACCACGGCGGCAGTCAGCAGTGTAATAATAGATCGCTTTATTTGCATTATCCCCCCATTAGTCAGAATTATCAGAGATAGTAACTGTTCATCCAATATCCGAATACGACGCTCTGTCGGGTTCCTTTCAGTGCTGATCGAGGATCGATAGCCGTACAAACGGAACCGATCCGACCCGACGGTCCCTGCCGCGACTGCGACCAGTTAGAAATCGAAACCCTCAACTGGGTCGACTGGTACAACAATCAGCGACCCCACCAAGCCATCGACGACCTGACGGGATTGCTGTCGGTTTGGTTGACTCCTGATCTGTGGTGACTTCGGTTGCTGCTGGAAGGATGTTTGCTATGCCTAAGCCTTATCCGGTTGAGTTCCGTCGTGATGTTGTCGCGGTTGCCCGCAAGCGTGAGGCATCGTTATCGCAGATCGCGAAGGATTTCGGGATTAGCGAGTCGTGTCTGGCGAACTGGCTTCAAAAAGCCGATGTCGAGGACGGTGTCCGGCCGGGCGTGACTGCCGCCGAGCAGGCGAAATCCGGGAGTTGAAGAAACGGAATCGTCTACTGGAGCAGGAGAACGAGGTCCTGCGGCGGGCTGCGGCGTATCTCGCGCGTGATGTGAACCCAAAATGATGTTCCCGCTGGTCCGCGCACTAGCCGCGGCCGATGCCCCGATCCGGGTGCCGGTCGCGGTGACCTGCCGGGTACTAGGGTTCTCCAAGCAGGTGTTCTATCGGTGGGAGAAGAATCCGATCTGTGATCGGGACTGGGAGCACGCCCATCTGATCAACGCCGCAATCGATATTCATGCCGATGATCCCGCGTTTGGGTGTCGGTTCATCGCCGACGAACTGATTGATCAGGGTTTCACCGCCTCGGAGCGGCGAGTGTGGCGGTTGTGTTCGCAGCACAAGATTTGGAGTGTTTTCTCCAAGAAACGCGGCCTGGGCCAAGGCTGGCCCGCCCGTTCATGATGATCTCGTCAGCCGTGACTTCACCGCGACTCGTCCAAATCGGCTCTGGCTGACCGATATCACCGAGCATTGGACTGATGAGGAACTGTATCTGTGCGCGATCAAGGACGTGTTCTCCAACCGGATCGTCGGCTACTCCATCGACGGGCGAATGACCGCGCAATTGGCAGTCGCAGCTGTCAGGAACGCGGTCGCACTACGAAACCCAGTTGGCACCGTGATCCACTCCGACCGCGGTTCTCAAGCCAATTTCGTTCCCGCAAGTTCGTCGAGTTCCTGCAACACGCAGGCATCACCGGGTCGATGGGCCGGGTTGGAGCATGTGGTGACAACGCCGCTATGGAATCATTCTTCGCTCTCCTGCAAAAGAACGTCCTGGAAAAGCAGCGTTTCAGGACCCGGCAAGAACTCCGGCTGGAGATCGTGACCTGGATCGAACGCACCTACCACCGCCGACGCAGACAACGAGCCCTGAACAAACTCACGCCCATCGAATACGAAATGATCACAACACAGACCGTCACCCTGACGGCCTAAACCCCACGAGTCAACCAAACCGACAGCAGACCCTTGCCGATGTCCTGAGACATCACAACAGTGCCCCCGGCAGGATTCGAACCTGCGACACACGGTTTAGGAAACCGATGCTCTTCCCCTGAGCTACGAGGGCGGTAGTAAGTGGTTGCGCGACAGGTCCCTCCGCCAGGTTGCAGCCTAGAGGGCTCGCTGATCTACAGCTGCGCCGCCGCCGCATAGAAGCCGCTGCGTTCGGTCTCCTGCTCACCGTCGTCGGGCCGCCATGCCACAGCGTCCACAATGCCGGGCTCCACGACGGTCATTCCGGCGAAGAACCGTTCCAGTTCTGCTTTGGTTCGTGGATACACCGGTGTGGTGCTGGATTTATACAACTCGGTCACCGTGTCCCACGCGCCCGGCATCCCCTCGAGAGTGCAGTGCGATAGCGCCACCGTGCTGCTGGGTGCTAGAGCTCGACAGTAGCGGTCGAGCACGTTCCAGGGCGCCTCGCTGTCGGGCAAAAAGTGCAGGACCGCCACTGTGAGCAACGCGACGGGTCGGCCGAAGTCCAGCAGCCCGGCCACACCCGGCGCGTTCAGCACAACGTCTACGTCTCGCACATCGGCTTGGGTGATGCTGGTGTTGGGATCGTCGGCCAGCAGCTCCGCGCTATGTGCCACGGCAACCGATTCGTTGTCTACGTAGGCAACGCGCACCGAAGCGTTGTGTTGCTGGGCGACCTGGTGCACGTTTCCTGCGGTGGGAATTCCCGAGCCTAGATCCAGAAACTGATCGATGCCAGCCTCGATGCTGTAGCGCACCACTCGGCTGAGGAACCGCCGGTTGCACTGTGCCGAGCGAGCCAGCGCCGGCTGCGCTGCCAGCGCCCGCTCGGCCAGTTCGCGGTCGACCGCGAAGTTATGCGCCCCACCAAGGTAGTAGTCATACATCCGCGCCGGATTGGGGCGCTCGGCGTTCACCTCGTCTGGTATCCAGCTTTGGGCGGTCACCTCAACACCTCCACTCAGTGGCGCGGTGCTGTGTGGAGGCCCGAACATGTGCCCCCACACAGCAGCGGCTTACAGCTTGTCTAGGCCTTCTTGTGCTTTCTGCTTGGCCTGATCAATCTTGTCCTCGTGCTTGCCACCGGTCTTGCTTTTCGCGATTTCGGAGACTTTTTCCACGCCTTGCGCTGCTTTGTCCTTGTTCTTAGCCAGTAGATCCTTGGCTTTGTCTAGCAAGCCCATCAAATCTTCCTTTCCGTTTTAGAGGTCGTGCGGGGTATGTGCTGTGTACTGCAGCGTTCGAACGAACCACCGCACGACCTCTGGAGTCGTGACGGATGTTTCATGATTCGCTCATGTTTTACCGGAAGTGGCAGCGGGGTCAACCTTTGGCCCGGGCGTTGTGAGGTAGGAGTTAGGTTGGGTCGGCGATCGAGCGGTGTACCGTATAGCTGTGCCAGCGTCTGCGCCAGACCACGACCGCAAGGTCGCCGTAGCCGGTGTCGATGATGTAACTGTGGTCACTGACCCTCGCGATGAGTTAACTGAGCGGGCGCGGCGGCGTGAATCCGAGAATGAACCGCGGCTCCTGGAGGAGCGCCCGCCCCATTGGTGACTACTTCGTACTAAGGGCACCTGGCGATAGAGACGGCAATGCTGCGGTGTTCCATGCAGTTCCTGTCGGACACGCTAAGAACTTCCGCTGGCGGCAGGGGCTTTCGCGGTCGTAGGAGTAGCGCTCTTGTCTGTCGGGGTCTTTGTCTCTTTGGCAGTGGTGTCCTTCGCGTCGGCCCCTTTGGTTGTGGTGTCTTTATCGCCACTCTTAGGCTGCTGGCTACCGTTTGCGTCATGGGAGCTTTTCCCTGCGGTGTCCCGGGAGTCGTTGCGGTAGAAACCCGAACCCTTAAACACCACTCCTACGGAGCTGAATACCTTACGTAGCGAGCCGGAGCACTCGGTGCAGTCACGAAGCGAGGCCTCGTTAAAAGACTGCACCGCCTCAAGCTGATGGGCACAACGCGTGCAGACGTACTGATATGTGGGCACAGCCCCTCCACGTGTCATTGCTGAAAACGAGACGGCGGCTTAGCGCAGCCGTGGGTTGCTCACGTAGTAACGGTCTGCTCAATGCAATACCGTTAGCACTCGTGACCAGACAGTGCCAGTTTACTGCATGCGATGCAGGCTCGACGGCGTGATGACCGTGCTCATTGGCACATCGTGCGCATGGTGGGGTATCTCGTCGAGGAGTTCGTGGTCATAGATGACTGCAACCGTAGTGGCGTGGCTTCGCGTAAGCGACCGGTCATAGCAGCCTGCGCCGCGGCCTAGCCGACGTCCGAGGCGGTCCGCCGCCAGCGAGGGCACCAACACCAGGTCTGCGCGGCCGATCTGGTCGAGCCCAAGCCTTGGACCGCTGGGTTCCCACAGTCCTCGTTGCGACGCTGCAAGTGCGTCAACGCTGTGATAGTCGGCCCAATCAAGCTCATTGTCATCGCGCCAGATCGGGAGCAGGATTCTCGGCTCGACCTGACCTGCTTGTACCGCGGCACCGCGTAACAGCTCAGGCAGAATCAACAGACCGGGGCCCGACGCTTGCTCACCACTGTGGTGGGCAAGCGGCTCGGTTCCCACCGGTACGTAGGCAGCGATGATCGCCGGGCGCAACTGCGCCACAATGTCGCGGATGTGCTGCCGGAGCCCGTGATGCGCCCGGTTACGATTCGACTCCGTCATCGCCCAGCGGGCAGCTAGGAGTTCACGGCGAAGCGCACGCTTACGCGTGGCGCTATCGGTGCTCACCGGCTCGTCTCCGTCCTGATCGGCATACCACGCATCTTCGCAATATGTCGGATTGTGGTCTCGTCGGTGGGCCAGAACACTGGGTAGTCGCGGGGTCGAAGCCGCCGACCAGCTAACCTCCGGGCATGGCAGAAACTCCTCGTTCCACCTCCATCACCAAGGTCGTCATCCCGGTTGCGGGGCTGGGCACGCGCTTCCTGCCCGCCACCAAGACCATCCCCAAGGTGCTGCTGCCAGTCGTCGACCGGCCCGCCTTGGAGTACATCGTCGAAGAGGCCTCACGTGCCGGTCTGGACGACGTGCTGTTGGTGATTGGCCGGGGACAGGACTCGGTGCTCGACCACTTCGACCGGCGACCGGAGCTGGAGAGTGCGCTGGAAGCCAAGGGGGACAAGGCGCGGTTGGACGCGGTGCGCCACTCCGCCGATCTCGCCACTATGCACGCCGCCCGGCAAGACGAGCCGCGCGGTCTCGGGCACGCTGTGCTGTGCGCGGAGCGCCACGTCGGCAACGAATCGTTCGCGGTGCAGCTCGGCGACGACATGATCGACCCGCGCGACCCGCTGTTGCCGGCCATGCTGGACGTGCAGCATCGCCATGGCGGGGTTGTGCTGGGCCTGGTCGAAGTGCCGAACGAGCAGATCAACAGGTACGGCTGTGTAGCAGCCCGACCCACTGGCGACGCCTTCGACGGATACATCGCGGTCGCCATCAGCGACTTGGTAGAAAAACCTTCCCCGGAGCAGGCGCCGAGCAACTTGGCAATCATCGGTCGCTACGTGCTCCCACCGGAGATCTTTGCGGCGATCCGCGCCACCGCGCCCGGAGCGAACGATGAGATTCAACTCACCGATGCCATCGCTGGGTTGCTGCGCGGTGGCATGCCGGTGCACGGTGTGGTGTTCACCGGCCGCCGGTACGACACCGGCGACCGGGGTGACTACCTCAAGGCCGTGGTGCAGCTCGCCGTAGAACGCGCCGACCTGGGTCCGGAGTTTCTTGCATGGCTAAAGGAGTTTGTGCGCGCACAATAGGGACCGGCCGACCTTTAAAATCTTGGAGTCGCGAGCATGGCGGTAAGCACGCAATCCAGCCTCGCAGAATATCTGTCTGGAGTGCTCGGTGGCGTGGCTCCGCTTCGCCCATTTCAGCTGCCTTTACTGGATGCCGTTGACAGTGTGCTAGCCGCTGATCTGACCGCGCCGACACCTCTTCCGGTGTATGACTCGGCGACTATCTCCGGCTATGCGGTGTCGTCCGAAGAGATCGCTAGCGCTACCGCGCATCGGCCGGCGCTGCTATCGGTGATAGGTGAGATCGGGATCGATTCGTGGCATCCGGTGCGACTCCCGATGCGGGGCTGTTTTGTCATCACCGCTGGGGCACCGTTGCCCGCCGGTGCCGATTCGGTGATCCCCGCAGGTTGGACAGACCGAGGCATTGTGACGCTCAAGGTGCACCAGCCGAGCGCACCGGAGTGCAACGTGGTTCGAGCCGGTACCGAATGCACAGCGGGCGACCTGCTTGCCGAAAAAGGAAATCCGGTCACCCCAGCGCTGATCGGCCAGCTCGCACTCGCCGGGTTCGCCACGGTTCCGGCCCGACCCAGACCCCGAGTCATCACGCTGGGCATCGGTGACGAATTGGCCGATGCGGGCGTGTCCAGTACACCCGGTCGGGTTGTCGATGCCTCTTCGTATGTGCTTACTGCGGCAGCCCGGCAGAGCTTCGCGCAGGCTTTCCGCCTCGACACCATTGGCGAGGATCCGCAGCGATTGAAGAGCGCGCTCGATGACAATGCGATGCGGGCAGATCTGTTGCTGCTGACAGGCCTTCAACTTGCCGACACGATCGCACCGGTCTTTCCCGAAGTGGAGTTCCGTAACCTCCCGGTTTCACCAGGCGGCGTGGTCGGTTTCGGACGCGTCGGCGGCGAGCAGACTCCGGTGGTCTGCTTGCCCGGAGACGCCGGGGCGGCGTATGTAGGTTTTGAGCTTCTAGCCAGGCCGATCCTGCGGCGGTTGTCGGCACTCGACCCGGTGTTTCGGACGTCGGTGCGGGCCACTCTCACCGAGCCTGTCACCTCAGAGCATGGCGTTCGTGAGTTCCGTCCCGCCGTGCTGCGAGCACGCCGCGGTGGCGGTTACACCGTGACGCCCCGCCAAGGTGGTAAGCAGCTGCTCCGGGGGCTTGCCGTATCTAATGGTTTGATGGTGCTGGGTGACAGCACGACGGTGGCACCGGCAGGCACTGTGGTGGACGTATTGCAGCTGGGCAGGTGAGCCGTGCGAGCACTGTCAGGTTGGCCCGCCACGCTGACTGAGGGTGACGTTACGTTACGGCCGCATCGGCGCAGCGACTTTGCCGCCTGGCGGGAAGTTCGGCTGGCGAATCGACGCTGGTTGTCCCCTTGGGAAGCTACAGCCGCGACACCGTGGGAGCAGCGACACGAGCGCCAGGACTTTCGCGACATGCTGCGGTCGCAGCGCGCCGCGCTCCGGCTTGGTCAGGCGATGTCGTTCGCTATTTGCTACCGAAACGCGTTCGCTGGTCAGTTGACGGTCGGCAACATTGTGCGGGGCGCGTTCCACTCCGCAAGCATTGGTTACTGGATCGATGGGCGGCTGGCCGGCCGGGACATTATGCCGACCGCCCTGGCCATGGCCTGTGATTTTTGTTTTTTCGCCGCCGGTTTGCACCGTATTGAGGTCAACATTCGGCCCGAGAACGCAGCGAGTCGCCGTGTGGTGGAGAAGCTGGAGTTCCGGTACGAAGGCTTCCATCCCCGTTTTCTCCACATCGACGGCGATTGGCGCGATCACGTGGGGTTTGCGCTCACCGCCGAAGACGTTGCGCCGGAGGGCTTGCTGGCACGGTGGCGGGATCACCGGCGGGCGTGAGCCGGACCACCATGGGGTCTCGGCGTGGCAGCCGCACCGCCGCCGGATGCGACCGTAGGGTCAGGTCGTGCCACACGCGATCGAGTGGCGCGTCGGGAGGGAGCCGCCATGCCGTCCGGTGTGCCGTCGGCCATCCTATTCGCGATTTTGATCGGTGCGGCGCTGCTGGTGTTACTTCCTGCCCTGATCTCGGGGTCTGGGGCGGAGTCGAAAGCTCGCGCAGAGCAAGAGCTGGCCGAATCTCCGATGCGGGTGCTAGATCGTGGTAAGAAAGCCTCGGTTGCGTCCGACCCCACCTCAGCCGATGATGCGGTGGAGTCCGCCGCCGAACCTGGCACCGCCAGAACCGATGTCACACAGCAGCGGCGCGCCCTGGAATTCGTGGAGAAGTTGGCACGCAACACCACGCTGGACGCGGTAGTACAGCGTGAGGTCGTGGCGTGGCTGGCCACCCCGGCCAAGCGGCGGAGCACTCCATCGGCGTGGGTGACTGGGGTACTGGCGGCCGCGGATAAGGAGCCCTATCGCTCCGGCGATGCATGGTTGGTACGGGGCGTCACCCGGCAGCGGCCCCGACTAGCAGCGGCTCCGCAGCCGCCCGTACGCGACGCCGCCGCTCCGCCGAACTCCATCCAGCGGCGGCGGGCGGCGTAAGAGCGCGGCAGCCGCGCAGGCGCGATGATGGTGTCACCGCACCTGCTAGGCTTCGCCTCGGTTGGGGCTGTGGCGCAGTCTGGTAGCGCACCTCGTTCGCATCGAGGGGGTCAGGGGTTCGAATCCCCTCAGCTCCACTACGGCAGTCTTACTAGAACTCTGACCCGCAAAGGCAGTACGCAGCAAGTCCGTGAGGGAACTATCCCAGACGCTCTCTATGAGAAGGGTGTATTTTTGAGGGTCGGGGGTCGGTTCCCCTCGTCTCCAATACTTACCAATATAGCTTTTTGGGATCAAATGAGACAACAAAGTATATTGTCGTCGCTTGAGGTTTGACCCTATTGGTTGTCAATCGGGGTTGACCGGCAGCCCACTGAAAATGGTGGTCAAGCGGCCCTCGTCAAAGAGCTTCCCGAGTTTGACCGGTGCGAATACTCGTCCATTCACACACACATGCACGCCAGGAGGAAGCACCTCGAGCTGTGCATAGGCAAAACCGAGGTTGAATCCGCCATTTGACATCGTTACGCCTTCGAGTGGAATTGTGGAGCTGGTCAAGATCACGATCTTTTCTGTCGAACCAAGCTGGGTTTCGAGGTATCGAGCGCTGTCGGGAAGGGTATACGTGCCGTGGGTAACGATGAACTTTCGGGCATCACTGTTCTTGATTACCTCCACGATTTCTTGACGATCTTGCTCCGTTAATCGTCGGCTGCCTTTCATACAGACTTGGGTGAACTGCACGCGACGGTCGAGCTTTACGCGCGCGATGTATTGCGGAATCACGGACTTTTCCCAAGGTTCGACCGTGTCGAAATCTCCGTTGTAGGAAGAGTCAATCGTGCCGCCGGTCATGACGAAGTGAACCTCGTCGTTCATGGAGCTGCTCATGGTCGCTGCAGGGCGGAACGGAGGGTGGCGATGGCACGGTCGGCATCTGCGTCGTGGACGATCATTGTGACCTCCCGTGCCGTGGAAATGACGTCGACCGCGTTGACACCTTCCCAGGCAAGGATTTGTAGTGGTAGATGAAGCATGTTTGCTTCGCTCGTTTCCGATTGATTAAGTCGTTCGAGGCTGATCGCTATGAGACGATCAGCCGTTCGGGTAACTCGTTCGTTGGCCATCCAGGATTCTACGACGTCTCTAAAGCCGACATTCATGACGATCGACGTCTCGTAAGCACCGCGTGTGAAGACGAGGAAAGACGACTGTTCATTGCGAGAGCGCGACAAGATCTCAGAGAGAATAGGCAGAAGACGTTCTGAATTCGCTACCGTCAGCTGGAAGAGATCGGCACGTAGTGACAGGTTTCCCAGGTGTTGATGAGCATAAAGATTCCCGACGGTGCCGAGACTGTCGCTGTAACGTTTCAAAGCCATCAGAACCGCGGGTTCACTAACCTCCTTCTTTAAGTCTTTCGCGATACCGGGCTGTAGTTCTCTAGCGAGAGCCGACATGTTCACGAGGCCTCTGGCCAACGCATCCCGAAGATACGGCGAATAACCGATTCGCTCCTCGATTCGGTCTTTGATGGTGCGCATGCGTTAACTTTATAACAGAATCAGGGAAATTTGAACCGTTTCTTGATTTTCTTTGAATATTGGAAGCCAATCCGTACCTTGACGGACATGCTGCCTCCGCTCGTCACCGCGTCAATCGGGTTGGTTGAGAACCCGAGAACCAACCGTGGGATCGCCGCGCAGATCGAAGATCTACTCGTTGAAGTCGATAATGAATTCGTCCCGCCGCTTTCTTGGCGAGACAGCGCAACCGTAAGAGATTCTGCTGTTGTCATCGACGGTGTCAGGCCTGACTGGTATGTGCGTCAAGCACTCGCTCGACCGTGCCTCGTTGCATTTCAGGAAAACGAATTTGCGGGCTTCATGAGTTTCCTTCCGCAACATGATGAGCCGAATCTCGATTGCAATAATCTATCGACCTATGTCGTCACGGTAGCAACGCACCGTCGATTTCGGCGTCAGGGCGTGGCAAGAACGCTTTACCGCGCCGCCTTTGCGTTACCTGCCGAATTCGCTTCACCCTTTATAACGACTCGCACCTGGAGCGCGAATGTTGTCCATATTGGACTGCTCGAAAGACTGGATTTTCACGAAGTGAAGCGATTGAAAGACGATCGTGGCGTGGGAATCGACACCGTGTACTACGCCCGTGCTCTTGACGTTGCCGACTAGCGAAGATCGGCTTGCCACCGGCGATCACCTTGGTGTCAAGTCGTGGTAGCAACGTTGTCGGTTAGTTGTTTCATGAATACTTCTCGTGGGGTGAGGTATCCGAGTGTGTGGCGTGGGCGTTCGTTGAGTTCTTCGGCGATCGTGGTCAGGTAGGGCTGGTGGTTGGGG
>JBGTNI010000088.1:0-6903 GCA_041743105.1 Mycobacteriales bacterium
GCACGGGTCCGCGCGGTCGCACGTGTAGTGGTGCGTGCGGAGCCGCCGGTGGCTCCGGCACCAGTTAGTGCGCCGTCGGTCACATGGGCGGCAAGCTGGTCTGCTGGACAGTCTCACCCGTACAGCTCTCCGCCGGCTGGAATGGCAGATGCCGAGCGTGTTTTGGCTACGGCTACGCCGGTAAGTGCACCGCAGACCTGGTACACCGCTAGCCGCTCCTGATTCCTCCGTCTATATCTGAGCCGCGTAGAAGATATGTCCAGGAATCCCGTCTTCATATATAATCTGACCTATGGCGAAGACTTTGGTAGAGATCGACGATCATCTGCTGCGGCAGGCTGCCGATGTGCTGGAAACGCGCACCAAGAAAGACACGATCAATGGCGCACTGCGAGAGGTAGCGAATCAAAAGATCCGCGAGGATGAGGTAGCGTGGTGGCGCACGGATCCGCTGCCGGACCTTCGCGACTCCGAGGTTATGGAGCGGGCGTGGCGATAAAGCCACGGTTTCTGGCGGACAAGGGTGCGTTGGCGCGGCTGCATACTGATCCTGTTCGAGCGGTCATGGAACCTTTGCTGCTTGCGGGAGAGGTCGCAACCTGTGCGATTGTCGATCTGGAAGTCTTGTTTTCCGCTCGAAGCCCGGCGGAGTACAGCGCTGTCCAGCAGCGTCGCAATCGGAGCTATCACAACCTTCAGATCACAGATCGGGTCTGTATACGGGCTTTAGAACTACAGAGTGCTTTGGCGGCCAAAAGCCAACATAGGGGTGTCTCGATACCCGATCTGATCATCGCGGCGTGCGCTCAGATACATGATGTCACCGTGTTGCACTACGACGAAGACTTCGACCTGATCGCAAGTGTCAACGGACCGGCCACTCAGTGGGTAGTGCCCCGCGGAACTGTGCCCTAACGCTCGGGGCCGGTTCCGCGCGCAGCCGCGTTCGAGCCATTTTATGAGACGTCATCTGATCAGTTGCCGTAGTCTGGCTTAGAGGCTACGGTGCCGGAGATTCTTAAGGCGGTCAGGTCTTGATGAGGAATCTGGACGAGGAACCTTGGGAGGTACGTAGGGAATTTGATGCCCGTGTCAAGAGAGCCGGTGACAGAGCCGACGACCTCGGGGTTCTTGCGGAGCTTGCTCGGGATTTAGCGGAGTGGTCTGACCTTCCTCGTGTCCAACGCCTCGCACTAGGGAGTGCTGGTGACCGAATTGCAGAAGCACCAGCCGAATATCAGGGAAGAGCTCAGAACTCTAACTTCTAACGTGCGATGGTCGAGTACCCTGGCGGGTTGGACTCGGCCACACCCGTTCGAACAGTACCACCCCGAACGCGATAAGCGTAGGCCCATGATGGCTTTTGGCGACTCCATACCATCACCGGTACCGCCCATATCCGAACTCGGCGATCCCCGACAGCAGAAGATCTTTGTCGCTGTCGTAGGAGGAGGGCTGGCAGACGCAGCAAGTGGAATCGTCGCGGTACCTGTGCGTGAAGCTGAAAAATGGGTAGAGCTTTCGCAAGTACTGCCAGAAACCGAACCAGTGGCAGCAGCCTTGGCCGGTGGCGGTATTGCGGTCGCCGCCGCGGTGGATCCTCTGCGCCGGGCCGCGGAGTTCCTGGGCAAACAATGGGGTATGAAAATTCCTACTCCGTCACTGAAAAATCGTCTGGAGATGAGAGCCTTCTGCGGCGAGCCGAAGCTATCACCGGTTCGACCGCGGCGATAGAGCGTCAAGCCAAACGTCAATCCGCGGAGGCGTTCGAAGGGTTTCAAGGAATCGGCTGGACTGCCGATGCAAAACTTACCCCTAACCCTCGGGCATCCGATCAGTCCGGATCCGGAATCTACAGGTGGGCGGCCCAGGTGGGCGCGTCGTTGCGACGCCGGCGCCGTTAAGGTTGTGAAAAACCCTATGAGACTGCGGTAGTTCTAGTTGCGTCTCACCGCTAATGCCGTGGTGACCATGGAAGACTTCTCGCTGTGAGCGACGAAGGACAGCGCCCGCATGTCACCGCACGTCGCCACCAGTCCAGAGCAAGGAAGCTGTCTGAATACCAGCAGGGCGGCGAACCCCCGGCATAGACCCTTGTTCTGCCGTAGGGAGTGTCCAGCCCGCCGAGGTCGGCTACCCTCAGTTCCTCGGCTACAGTGACCACGCCGAATAAGCCCGATGGAGAGCCATGTCCCACGCCGCTACTCTGACCTCGGCGGCACCCATGGTGGTACTAGCTAGCGTTAACAAGTGGTTTGGGTCGTTGCACGTGCTTCGCAATGTCGATTTACAGGTGGCCACGGGTGAAGTCGTAGTGGTAATCGGCCCTTCTGGGTCGGGTAAGTCCACGCTTTGCCGGGTTATCAATCGACTCGAACCAATTAGCACTGGCGAGATACGGTTTGACGGCCGGATTTTACCAACTGGCGGTCGGGCGCTGGCGAAATTTCGAAGCGAAGTTGGCATGGTCTTTCAGTCGTTTAATCTTTTCGCGCACAAGAGCATTCTTGAAAACGTCATGCTGGGGCCGGTTAAGGTCCTTAAAGACAAGCCGGCGAAGGCTCGAGAGCGGGCGCTGGCTCTCCTCGACCGAGTCGGTATCGCCGATCAGGTCGACAAACATCCGGCGCAACTATCTGGCGGTCAGCAACAACGGGCAGCGATCGCGAGAGCACTGGCGATGCGACCCAAGGTTATGTTATTCGATGAGCCGACCAGCTCCCTCGACCCCGAGATGGTCCATGAAGTTATCGCGGTTATGACCTCTTTGGTTCGTGATGGGATGACCATGGTGGTCGTAACTCACGAGATGGGCTTTGCCCGCCGCGCCGCGAATCGGGTGGTCTTTATGGCTGATGGGCAAATCGTCGAAGAAGCGCCGCCGAACGAGTTTTTCGCGAATCCGCGCAGTGAGCGTGCCCGGAACTTTCTATCCAAGATTCTGCATTAGTTCTAATAGGAGGAGATATGCGCATCAAGAGTCTGGTAGCGATCGCGATGGTCGCCGCGCTAGGTCTCGCCGCTGCGGCGTGCGGGGATAGCGACAGCGATGACTCCAGCGTCGAAGTCACGAAGGACCCGAAGTTCGAAGCTGGTACCACTATGGATCGGATAGCTAAGGCTGGCACGATCAAAATCGGAATCAAGAAAGACCAGCCAGGTTTCGGCATGAACGACCTTGACGGCAAGCCCCAGGGTTTCGACGTCGAGCTGTCGAAGATCATCGCCGGCAAAATGGGCATCTCTCCCGACAAAATTGATTGGGTAGAGGCACAGTCTGCGGTCCGCGAAGAGTACATCGAACAGCTCAGAGTCGACTTGGCGATAGCGACATATACGATCAACGACAAGCGGAAGAAACGCGTTGACTTCGCTGGGCCGTACTACGAAGCGGGTCAAGCCATCATGGTCCGTAAAGACGATGGGTCGATCAAAGGCCCAGATGCTTTCAAAAGCGGCGACAAGAAGGTTTGCTCGGTGACAGGATCCACTCCTGCCGAAACTATCAAGCAGTACATCAAAGATCAGGCCAGCCAGCTAGTCCTTTTCGACACCTATGACAAATGCCGGGACGCTTTGAAAAACAAGCAAGTCGATGCTGTTACCACAGACAATGTGATTTTGCTGGGGTACATCTATGAAGATCAAGACCTTTTTAAACTGGCGGGTCCGACCTTCACCAAGGAGCCCTACGGAATTGGGGTAAAGAAAGGTGACGATGCTTTCCGAGCCTTTATCAACGACACACTGGAGGAAATCTCCAGGGATGGCCGCTACCAGAAGGCTTGGGAGAAAACAGCTGGCAAATTCGACAAGAACACGCCCACTATGCCAGCTGTGAATCGATACTAACCGCCAGTTAAACGGTTTCGTAAGGGCTTGAGGAATACAGTCGAGTGAGTACCCTCATCGAAAACTGGCATGTTTTCGTGTCAGGATTCTGGGTCACTCTACAGATTTGTCTGCTCTCCGCGACGGGGGCGCTGCTTATCGGTGCCCTCGTCGCGGTAGCGCGTATCTCTCCGCAGTTCCCACTCCGGGCGATTGGCACCGCATATGTGACTGTGTTTCGAAATACGCCGCTTACCGTGATCATGTTCTTCGCTGCCTTCGCGCTGCCCACCTTAGGCTCCAACGCCGAGTTCCTTCGCATTCCTTTACTCGACAGCATCTTTTCTCGACTGGGTACCGACCTGCCGTACTTTCGCTTTGCCATCATCGCACTCAGTGTCTACACCGCGGCATTCGTCTGCGAGGCGATCCGGTCGGGAATCAACGCCATTCCACCAGGTCAGGCGGAGGCTGCTCGTTCACTCGGGCTGACATTCACCCAGAATCTTCGCTACGTGGTACTCCCGCAGGCATGGAAGGCGGCCATCGTGCCGCTCGGCTCCGTCATCATCGCGATGATTAAGAACTCTGCGCTGGCGGGCTTCTTTGGCGTCGTCGGTGACCTTTCGCAGACCGCGAATCAGCTCACATCTGCCAACGGTGAGCCGCTTATTCCCGTCTTTATTGGCATCTCGATCGGTTACCTGATTATGACCGTACCACTAGGCCTACTGTTGGATCGAATTGAAAAACGTCAGGCCACGGTCCGATGAAGCCGTTACAAGCAAGCGTGCTCTACGACGCTCCCGGTCCCCGCGCTCGACGCGTTAGCCTAATAAGCAGCATCGTTGTGGGGATAATGGTGCTTGCCGCGGTCTATTTTTTTATCTACAGTCCGCTCGAGAATGCTGACCAATTTGGTGCTGAGAAATGGGGACCTCTACTTGATCCCAATAATGAGTATTTCGACCAAGTATGGAACCGACTCGGTGACGGTTTAGTTAGTACGCTCTACGCGGCGGGACTTGCCATCGTCTCTTCTTTCGTATGCGGTGTACTTCTTGCTGTACTGCGCATCCAGCTAAAAGCCTTGTTGGCTTGCCGTTTTGTGGACCTGGCTACCCCCGCTAGGTATGCGCTGCGCGGGTTCAGCTGGCTTCTAAACGGGGTTACCCGTTTCTGTGTGGAGATTTTTCGCGGTCTGCCTGTGGTCATCACTATTTTTTTCGTTAGTCGACTTTCACCCGAAATTGGCTTTAGCGTCGATAATCCAATGTGGTACGTCATAGTTGGTCTTACTATTTATAACATGGTGGTAATCGCCGAGATCTTGCGTTCCGGCATGGAAGGACTCCCCAGCGGACAACGGGAAGCGGCCGCAGCGCTTGGCCTCAGCTCGTTTCAGATCACTCGACTGATTCTGCTCCCCCAGTCACTCAGGATCATGCTTCCCGCGCTGATAAGCCAGCTGGTGGTTATTCTTAAGGACACTTCGCTGGGAGCGCTCATTTCATATACTGAGCTGCTCAATGTCAGTAAGCAAATTATCGGCGTTCTCGATAATCCGTTACAGGTCTATGTAGTCGTTGCTTCAATCTATATAGCGTTGAATTACACTCTGTCAAAGCTAGCGCAATACACGCAACGCAGGCTCGCTAGCACCTCTTCGATGTCACTGTCGAGTGCTTCGGAGGTCGGATAGTGGTTGGATCGATGATGGAGGCGGAGCAGGAGCTCGGTGGTGTGTGGCGCCAGACCACAGGCGATCTTAGCGCGACGTGCTGAGCACCGCGATCGGTTCTATGCGCTACCTGCCGTGAAACAATCATCACGTGAACCCAGCCGATACCGACAACGCGGACGTTGTGGCGGCGTCACGAGTTGGTTTATTGGGGAGCTCGGATATTCGGGCGCTGCTGACTAAGCTTGGCAAGCGCCCCACGAAAACGTTGGGGCAGAACTTCGTGCACGACCCCAACACGATTCGACGCATCGTCGGTGCTGCCGCGAT
The DNA here is from genome assembly GCA_041743105.1 of Mycobacteriales bacterium. Taxonomy (GTDB): domain Bacteria; phylum Actinomycetota; class Actinomycetes; order Mycobacteriales; family QHCE01; genus QHCE01. The sequence continues at coordinate 5,843 of JBGTNI010000088.1, forward strand.
TGGCGCCGGAGACGTTGTGTTAGAGATCGGCCCCGGACTCGGCTCGCTGACGCTTGGCCTACTCGAGGCCGGCGCCGCTGTGGCTGCGGTGGAGATAGATGACGCGCTGGCCGCAGAGCTTCCCGCGACTGTTAGTCGATACGCTCCGGGCTACACCGATCGACTCACGGTGATCCCCGCCGATGCCATGCAGCCGTTAGCGCTACCGCCGCAGGTGTGCAAGCCGGTATCGGTGGTGGCTAACCTGCCGTATAACGTGGCGGTTCCGGTGCTGCTGACCCTGTGGGAGACGCTGCCAAGCCTCCGTAGTGGCTTGGTGATGGTGCAAGCCGAAGTTGCACAGCGCATTGCCGCCAGTCCCGGCAGCCGCATCTACGGTGCACCGAGTGTGAAACTCGCCTGGTATGCGGTGGTCAGCCGGGCTGGTTCGGTGCCTAGATCGGTGTTCTGGCCAGTGCCGAACGTGGACTCCGAGCTAGTGCGAATGATCCGGCAGGAACCACCGCAGCTAACGGGGCGTACTCCGTCCCGCAAGGAGGTGTTCGCGGTGATCGATGCGGCCTTTGCGCAGCGGCGCAAGATGTTGCGTGCGGCTCTAACCCCCCTGCTGGGAAGCCCCAGCCGTGCGCAGGCCGTGCTGTGCGCAGCAGGGATCGATCCAACGGCGCGCGGCGAGACCCTAGAACTCGGCGATTACCTGCGTATTGCTGGCGCCGTCAGCGCCGCGGAACCCCCATGCGACTGAACCTCATGGTGACGGCGCTGGGGTCAGCGAAGCTGAACCTGTACCTGGGAGTGGGGCCGTTACGAGCCGATGGCTATCACGAGCTGAGCACCGTGTTCACCAGCCTGTCGCTACGTGACGAGGTGCGTGCCGCATCAGCGCCGGCGCTCACGGTGCGCCTTACGGGCAGCCACGCCACAGGCTTGGCCGCCGACGAATCCAACCTCGCCGCGCGAGCCGCCATCGCGTTGGCACGAGCCGCGCACATAGATCCGGCTGTGGCGCTCACCATCGATAAGCAGATTCCGCTGGCGGCTGGCCTCGCCGGCGGCAGCGC
>JBGTNI010000089.1:0-5307 GCA_041743105.1 Mycobacteriales bacterium
GAGCAGTCAAAGCTAGGGGCCATTTCCCCACCGAGCAAGCCGCGTTAAAGTGCCTCTACCTAGTCACCCGCTCCCTCGATCCGAAGGGAACCGGACAAGCTAAATGGACCATGCGGTGGAAGCCAGCATTAAACGCTTTCGACGAGTTGTTTCCCCACCCGTTCAAGTTCGGCGAGACGCTCTTCATCCCCGCGGAGCCGAGCGTTGATCACCATGGCGCTGACTGTCTCGTGCGGGGTATGCCGCCTGGTTTCTGCTCCAGTGAGCTTGTCGGCATCCGGATCCCGCACCCGAATGCCGACGAATTCACTAGGTACTCGCGCCGTTTCAAGATGCCAGATGTTCGGCAAGGCGAGGAACGGGTCTAACAGGTCTCCGGTCGAGTCCGGGTGTCGGGTCAAGAAGCCTACTAACAGGCCGGGTACCGCGAGGTTGTGGCAGTCCTGCATCAACAAGTCGACAATTTTCCGCGCCGGGAAGTTGAGTTTGTCGTGGAGGTGATCGATGAACTGCTCCAGCGCAAGAAGTGCGCTCATGCAGGCGTAGGGACCGACGCTTGTCCCTCTGTACCACGCCCAGACATGACGGTCGCCGACGTATCGACGAGCCCCCACCCCAGGAAGGTCAAGGTCAAACCCCTCGGGTTCATCGGCCGTGGGAACCTCCCCGCCGTATCGGGAGAGCTTCTCAACACGAAATTTGGCCGCATGGTCGAGCATTCGATTGATGAACGAGATCGCATCAGTTGGAACGGTGTTCAGTAGTCGAAAGAAGGGACCGTAGTACCACGCTGCCTGCGGTACCCCAACCCATAGTTAAGGCCATGCTGAAAGTCTCGGATGCCATCGTCGAGGGAGCTTATTCCGCCCCATCTCCGTTCGAGGTTTGGCCGCTCGATGTAGTAGGCCTCGGCAAGGTCCAGTAACAATTGAGGATGACTCTGCGACATGCTCATCGCCACTACGAACGACTCGATGGCGGGGTTGAGCCTGTTCGGACGATTTTCTGCGACGCCACGTAGCCAGGACTCGGCTTTTGCGTCAAGGTCTGATCCGGGGGTGGCGAGCGCTTCAACCGCAAAGTCATCGCGGAGTTGCGGATCACTTTCCAAGATGGTGTCCCGTACGGTCTTACGGAGTTGATCTTCGTCGCGGTTCGCGATAGCCATTCCGCTAAGCCACGACAGCACGATTTCCTGAATGGATTCGGCCAGGCCCCTCCGACCCGTTCGCTCCTGTTCGGTGAGCGCCTGTCCGCCGCAAAAAGCAACCTTCACTACCGGCGCGAGCGCAAACGGATCACCGCCGCTGTCATTGACATAGCGCAGATGCGCAAGCCGGATCAGCGTCTTGAGACCCGGTAGTCATTCGCCACGAGCGGTTCCCAGAGCTCCCGGATCGCGGCCTCGGCATCACCAAGCGCTAGGAGTGCTTCATAGGGGAGCTCGGACCATCTGTCGCCTTCTTGGCTCGCAATCTGGTCAAAGCGGGTTGTCAGGTTTACCCAGCCGTTTTTGCGATTTGCGCCCCTCAGGGAAACTTGACATGCGAGACGGGCAGCGCGGATGGACCAGCGTGGGGCCTCGGCACTGACAAGGGGATCCCACCCACTTGTGATGAAAAGGCGGCAAAGTGCGAAGTCGCGGTAAAGATCCGTCGCGAACGCATCACCTGACGAGAATGCAGGATCTTGTGGGATGCGGAGTACACCGTCCGACCTAAGTTCGGCCGCCGCCGTTCCGTGTATTGGGTTCGAGGGAACACCGAGGGTTCGTCTTGCTATTTCTAGCGCGGCGTGGTCTCGCTCGTCGGGTGAGGCAGCCCCCGCCTCGCGCCGCTCGTGTCGGCGAACGAGACCTCGCCACACGATTGAGAAAACGTCTGCCTCGCAGAGCACACTCGCTGGCTCAACGATTTCGTCAGTCCGCAGGAGCGCGTCAACGAGTCCTGGTCGGCCAAGGAGCCAATCAGCTCGCGGGTCACCGCTCAAACGACCAAGGGCATTGAACCTCAGGGGCAGGGCCTGACGCTCAGCGCCGGCAAGGGGATCTACGACATGTTCGAGAGGATCTAGGCTGCTGCCCGCGATCTCGCCTGCGCGGATCATGTCTTCTCGAACCTGGCGCGCTCCGTCCGTTCGCGTGACGGCAACAACCCCTACGCAGGCCTTAATAGCGGCCGAAGCAAGAGCCCAGAAGACCTGACTCTTGCCCTCCAGGACAGATTCGCTGCCATCGATGAGAAGTAGTCGTGTTGGCTGAACCTCCGCCGTCGATAGGACAGCGTCGAGAGAGGATCCGCCGAGCTGATTCTCGAAATCGGTAACACTGCTCGGAAGGTCGCGAAGACTGAGGCTCGCCACGACCGCACCCTCGTCACGGAGCCCTTCGAGAACTCGCAACGCGAGAGCAGACTTCCCTACATCGGGATCGCCGGTTACGACAAGTGCGCCACCGGACTCTCCCGCGGTCCTCATCAGTCCTGCAAGGGATGCCTTCTCCTCCGGACGTTCGAGTTCGAGTGATTCCGCCCCTGCACCAAGCCCTGGGCGAATCGACCCTCGTAAACGAACAGCGAGCCGGTCGAACCGCTCCCATGCCCACCTGTGGGAAGGCGATCGCTTCAGGGCATACGCCCTCAGTTCTCGGCGCAGCATGCCCTCAGTCACGACGGCCCCATGGGAAGCCCAGGCACGTGTGAGCTCGGCAATCTTCAGAAATACGTTGTCTGCGGTTGATGCGGACTCGTCGGCAATTACCTTTCGGATAGCTGAGACTGCCGCTGTGCGGTCGCTGCGGTCGGTACCTTCGAGGCGCAGAGTGCGGACCTTAAGGCGAGACAACATTCGCCAGGTAAGTTCCTGAACACTGATCGTTGAAGCTTTCTGCAGATCAGCAGCCGCCTGGCTGACAAGATTTGTTACATGTTTAAGTCGGTCTCGTGTTTTTGCGTTAGTGGCGCGTGGACGAAAGACCGCTGCGTAAAATGCCGCAGCATCCTCCGAGCGTGCCAATTCGGCAAGTATGCCCAGCTCCGTATACGCAGGCCTTGTCGTCGCAACGGCAAGGGTCAATGACCACGTTCCCTCCCACACAGCGGCCCAGTGATCGGTCACGATTCGGAGGTAGTCGCGGATCAGCGGCACCGATAACGTGTCGCTCGTGGTGAGCTCCGGGTCACGACGAACTCCGATAGACGCGCGATGTAGATCGCCCGCAGGGTCGTAGCCGTCAACCACGACGTCGTCAACGGGGCTCGTGTCACCTGCCTGGAGTCGAATGCTCGAGACAGTGAGGTTGTCTCCGAGCTCGGAAATCGGTTCTCCGGCAAGCAGCTTGGCTAATAGACATGCCGCATACGTATGTTCCAGGGTGACGCCGCCACCTCCCGTGGAGTAGGGCGATGCTGCTAGGTCAACCATCGCAGTTTTCCCTTTCAGTGACCTTGCCTAGCCCGTTCCCTGCTCGCACCCTTCCAGAAGCTGTTTCGTGCCATCCGGAAGACGCGCACCAACGTTTCCGCTTCCAACAAGTGCAGGCAGTCTCACTGGCACCTGCCAAAACAGCTCCTGTTTTGTAACGACACGATATGCGATCTCTTCGACACCGTCGATGAGATCCAGCGCTTCATCAACCTCACGCTTATACCTGAGGCCGCGTTGGCGAAGAGCCCTCTCCTTAGCCGCCGAAACAAACGAATTTTGCTTACCAAGTTGCTCTTGCCGTCGCCATTTACGAGCATCTACGTGCTCTTGCAGGTACAGAAATCAACGTCACAACTGCGCATTCTGCAACTACAATTACCAAAGCCCAATCCATGGCGCAATCGTGGACCACCAGCGTCCACCATTTAGCTCTGCACCAGCCAAGTCGGTGCACCCACCTGCGACCTATCTGCCGCCCCCGATGCGAAACGACTGCGTAGGCCTTTGCGTCGCCAGGCGACTTTCAGAGGTCTGCTACGGCTAAGAACTCCTAACAGAATGATCCTGGCGACCTGACCGAACACCGCTCCCTCATACTCTTGGACCTCAGGGAACCGGCGACCACCTCGTCGACGATGTCGAAGCCCTGCGTCGGCACCTGAATCTGACCGAGATCGACCTCCTCCCGCACTCGGCGGGAGTGGTGATCGGTGTCCTGTACGCCGCCCGGTATCCGGAGCACATCAACCGGCTGGTGCTGGTAACCCCCAGGCCGCGGGTCGTCGGAGTGGAGCTCACCGATCAGGACCGGCGTGAGGTGGCCGGGCGAAGGCGTGCGGAACCGTGGCTCCCCGACGCCTTCGCCGCCTTCGCCTCAACCCGCGTCCGGTCCCAAGCGGATTCCACTGAGTGTCGGCGATGCCGGTTATCATGCGACGTGGGCGCTTACCGTGAGTACCGACCTCCGGCCGGGCTGGAGCCGGTGGTGGCGTGCGTATGGGAAGGCGACGCTCTCGTTAACGGCACGCAGCGCGTCGTCCCGGACGGGTGCGTCGATCTGGTCTGGCTCGGTGACCGACTCCTCGTTGTAGGTGCGGACACCAAGCCGATGGTGTGGGAGGTGGTCGGTGCGCTAGCCAGCGGGATTCGGCTACGGCCGGGGATGGCAGGCGGTGTTCTGGGCATACCCGCCGACGAAGTGCGCGATCAACAAGTCCCGCTATCCCTCCTCTGGCCAGCAGTAGAGGACTTGACCGACCGTCCCGAGGCCGCAGACTCGTCGGCACGGCTTCGGCTGTTGACCGAGGCCGTACTACACCGGAAAGCCGAACCGGACCCGCTCATCGGCGCCGCTGTGCGCCGATTGGTCGTCCCCGAAGCTCGGGTCTCGAACGTGGCGCATGACCTCGGAGTCAGCGAGCGCCACCTCAACCGGCGGGTCACCGCAGCCGTGGGTTACGGCCCCAAGTTCCTGGCTCGCGTGGCACGGCTGCGCCGACTGATCGCTGTCCGCAGGGGCGCGCTGGCGGATCGTTCGTATGCGGCGGGCTACACCAGCCAGGCGCACATGACAGACGAGGTGCGGCGCCTCACCGGCCTCACGCCTGTCCGATTTTTGGAAGACGCCACGCTCACGGCCGCCTAGCCTCCGGTGCATGAGCATTGACCTGAAAGCAGCCCGACAGTTCATCGAATCCACCGCCCGCGTCCTGGAACGGCACCAGTTTGTCTTCCTTCTCGACGACGGGCCCGTCGAGCCCGTCCTGACAGCGCTCAAGGCGTACCACAACACCGACGGCGGGTTCGGCCACGCGCTGGAGCCCGACGTGCGGTGCCCTGGCAGCCAGCCGTCGGCAGCGCTGTCCGCACTCGACGTGCTCGCCG
>JBGTNI010000090.1:0-12472 GCA_041743105.1 Mycobacteriales bacterium
ACGCATGTTCCGGTATTCTTCTGCGATCCACACTCGCCGTGGCAGCGAGGCAGCAACGAAAACACCAACGGCCTGTTGCGACAATACTTCCCGAAGGGGACGGACCTATCGGGGCATACTCAGATCGAGCTCGACAGCATCACTGCGAAATTGAACAGGCGACCACGGCAAACGTTGAACTTCAAAACCCCCGCAGAAGTACTCGATCAAGTACTCAACACTGGAGATGCACTCACCAATTGAGACCGCCGAATCCTGGACTCGGCTCACCGTCAGACGCACGGGTAAATGGGTAGTGGAAGGTCTAGAGGAAAGGATCGCCGCTATCGGGAAGTTCGTTGCATAGGTAGCCTAACCATCCCTCGGGCCCGCCTCTCGTAGGTATCTGATGTAGCTACGCACTATGTGGTGTGTGGAGACTGGACCGCAGAGGGGAAGGCCAACAGGTGGATAACTGAATAGATCAACAGCCTTCGGGTTTCGGTAGGAACTTCTCTGCTCGAGGTTCGGAGGCTTTTGTGTTTGGCGGCCGGCGTAGGCGCGGAGCGCCGGAGGCTGTTGAGAGCGCTTGAGCCGTGCCGCTGCGGTGCCGAAGGCACCGCCTTGACCTTGTATAGAAAGTTTTAACCGTTACGCTGAAGGCGTGAACGCCCAGCCCGTACAGCTTCCCGGTGATGGCTCGGAGATCGAGGTCACGCCGTCGCTTCGTCCTGCTGTGGACGCGGTAGAAGACGGCAACGTCGTGTATCTGACTGAACATCACCGGCGGGTAGCGGCAATTGTGCCCGCTGAAGTTGCCGCCGCGGGTCTCGCGGCGGTTACCGCTATTGAGGACGCCGCGCTCATAACCGCGGCCCGTGAAGCGCTAGCCGAGGGCGGAGAGACTGTGCCGTTGGAGCAGGTGCTCGACGAGATCGGCTACCGCAGCTCGTGACCTACCAAATACGACTGCACCGGCGAGCCGAGAAAGCCCTCAAGAAACTCGATAAGACCACCCAACAGCGGATGGCCCCTGTTCTGTTGCAGCTTGGTGAGGAACCGCGTTTGCAGGGTTCGAAGAAGTTGACTAACAGCGACAACCTGTGGCGGGTTCGGGTAGGCGACTATCGCATCGTCTACACCATCAAGGACGATGTCCTTGTGGTTTTAGTACTGCAAATCTTGCGCCGAGACGATAGAACCTACAAGCAACTTCCCTAGGCCAGTCGCAGGCCACATATGTCGAGGCGATGCTTCTTTCCGCTTTGCGGCACGGACAGACCCGTCACCAGTACCGGCATGAATTCTGCGGTCTTGTGCACCTGGCATGTAGATGGCATAGGACTAGGCCGACGCGAATGAAATATGGCAGTTAGTGAGCCAAGGACGGCGTCTGACCTGGCTTTTGTGCTGGTGGAGCGGGTGACCGGGATCGAACCGGCATGGCTAGCTTGGAAGGCTAGGGCTCTACCATTGAGCTACACCCGCATAGTGTTATGCGACAGCACGACCTTACCGCACGTGCCGGTGGCGCCTAGCTGAATCACCGCTCCGGTTGCGGCCGAACTCCCTCAAGAAGAGATCCGCCACGTGGGTGCCACTTCCCAGCTGCAATGCGTCGGGCAAATCTTCCGGACTCATCGAGACCCGGCCTTGGGTGTCATGTGCCGTGCCGTCTGAGGACTAGCGCTGCTGGGTACGCTATGTTCGTCGCGGAGCAGCGAAATGTTGGGACACGGGGTGTAGCGCAGTTTGGTAGCGCACTCGCTTTGGGAGCGAGGGGCCGCAGGTTCAAATCCTGTCACCCCGACTCAGTAAAGCTGCAGGTCAGACCGGTTATAGGAGACGGCGGTGCCCTCCGACGCGGGAACCTTGGTTGTGCCACTTAAGAGCGGCCACTACGAACCTCGTGAGGAGTATTAGCAGCAGGTTTGTGACATGCTTGTTGAGCCGGGCGTCGACGTCTCCAATGTCAGGTTCGAGAGTGGATTCTGAACTGAGATGAACACCGAACCGGAGCCGACAGCTACGGTGTTTCAGGACCTGACCGGTATCGACGTGGAACGGTAACGCTCCCTTCTCCGAATCTGGCTATATAGCCATCCCTCTCGAAGATTAATCCGCCGACGAACGCCGCGAGCAAAGGAGAAGCACATGCCGGCTCTGCTTCGACTGTCTAGCCCTGATTTCGAAGACGGTGCACCAATCCCCGAGCGCGGGGCTCACCACAAGGACAACCAGATCCCGACGCTGCAGTGGTCTGACGTTCCTGAGGGCACCGTCGAACTCGCTATCCTCATAGAGGACCCGGACACTCCGGTCGGGACGTGGGATCATTGGGCGATCGCGGGCATCGGCCCGTCGACCCGCAGCATCGAGGGCGGTAAGACTCCTGAGGGTGCCGTCGAGGGGCGGAACGACTTCGGCGAGGACGGGTATGGCGGCCCGGAGCCGCCGCCAGGCGACGGCGTCCACCGCTACTTCTTCAATCTGTACGCTTTGAAGGAGCCGTCGGGGTTTTCGGCCGGCGCTCCCGTCAACGACTTGCGCCGCGCCGTCGTCGGCAAGGAGATTGCCCGCGGTGTGATAGTCGGCACCTTCGAGCGATGACCGCGCCAACGTCCAGGTGGTGAGCAGGAGCTGTTCTAGCAGGTCAGAGCGGTTCGAATTGCGTCTCAGGAGGTCAATCAGGCAGGGCTTATTCGCCAGGCATTGCGTCCTCGGCCTACGGTGCCACACGAAGGATCGACGAACGGGCTGTGCGTGGACGGTGTCAGCTATGAGCAGTTCAGGGACGCATGGGCACCGGAGAACGACGACGACGCCTATCCGGCGGTAGTGAGTGTGGGTCGCAGCGTGACCAACGACCGGCAGGTCATCACGATCCTCGAGGTGGACGTCGCGCCTGAGAAGTTCGCTTCCGTTGCCGGTTCGTTGACGCGTCCGGACGCGCTCCAACGGCTGGCTGAAATCGTAGAGTCGACTGAACTTGAAGGCGTCTACGAGCAGGTCGTCAAGACCGACGGCACCTAGGCCGGGCTGGCTCGAGAGCACAGTGGAGGGTGTTGCCTGCCTGCCTGCCGCCCGTCCCCGGCCTTCCTGCCTCGGCCTTATATCGCTACGTGTCCTGTTCGGCTTGGCGATAGCACTCATTGAAGCTACCGGAAAAGTACGATGCCACCGGGATGCAGGTGGTCACCGGAATGATCCGGAGAGAACTCACCTCTTGCGTTAGGCATTGAACCTGAGCCAGGTGTGCCCGACGAGTACTATCCACGGACAGAGAGCTGGTTGAAGCGAGCAGCGGTCTCAGCTATGAAGCCGTGGGAGACGCGATCAAAACGCCGGCCCGATAATGGACGATCCGAGAGCGCAATAGATGAGAAACGCACCGCCGCGTTGGCGCCCGACCCTTTCGAGGGTAACCGTGAGCGTTATAGCTACCTTGTGTGTGAGTATCGCTGCGGCCTGCAGCTCACCGACCGAAAATGAAGAAGGCCGAAGCGCCGAGGCGCAGAAGTCAGGCTCGGGCGTGCTTCGCACCGATAAGGAACCGCTGACGAATCGTTTCTCAGCGTTGGAAGCTCCGCTTGAGGTCCGATGGATGTCCGGTACGTATGGCGACGCCAGGATCCCAGTACCGGGACCGTCGACATACTGGATCGACGCGGTGATAACCCTTGACGACGGCAACATCGACAAGCTGACAACAGCCTATTCCCCGGTGTCGAGCGGCCAGACTCCGTCGGTTGTAGAGGGCATGAAGGAGTACCTGCCTCCAGGACCGTTCAGGACCAGCGAGGTGATGTCCGCCGCATTTAATCAAGAGCGCTGGGGAGCTAGCGCCTACCTCGATCCGTCGTCCAACAAGTTGGTACTGGTCGCCATTGGCGAATGATGTCCCGCTCGGATTGCGGCAGCGGTCCTGGTCACACTGGTGCGGGACGGTGCGGCAATTCCCGCGCAGCTGTTCCAGTGCGTCAGGGTTTGAATCGCGTCTTAGGAAGTCAACTTCACCTGAGGTGCTTTGGCGACGACCCGCACCGCCACTCAGCGGCGCAGAACATTCCCGGCGCGCGATCAATACGCATATGCGGAGATCGCAGTTCGAAGAAAACAGAGTGCGAGGAGTGCGAGATACAGGTATAGCCATCGGTGATGCCACCAGCGTTTGCTGAATGGTACGGCGGCACACAGGAGAGCGATGATTCCGAACATGAATCCGACGCTGGCGAATAGGACGTTTCCGAACCACTGGTCTGACGGATGGTCGCCGGGATGAGTCGTGAAAGACAAGGTGAGCGCGGCGTATCCGAAAAAGAGCATAACGCTGGAAATCAGGCACGAGGCGATGCTAAAAATTGTTGCGCCACGCGAACGACCTTTGATCGTATTCTTAGAACTCGTCATTTAAATACCTCGGTTGCTTTGGCGTGGTTTGTCGCGTAGTCTCGTGTGTAATTTTGCGCCTGACGCCTTCCGGCCTGGGAATTGGCTTGTATGACGTTGAGTGGAGAGGCCGGCCGAGACTCCGACGTTGGGGTGGTTGGTCCTTTGACGGCGAGTGCGGCGAGCTCGGCCGCGAACGCTATACGATCCCCTCGCATCGCCCATGACCGCTGGAGAAATCCCGACATGACGACTAACCCTATTGTCATGGATCGCTCACGGAAGCGAGCGTTGCGTAATCATGGGGTGCGGCCCTACGAACGGAAGGGGAGGATCGTGACGGTCTCGAGGACGAGGAGACTGTTGCGGGCCAGCGGGTGGTGTGCGGCGACGTAGTCCCGCTGCGGGTTAACACTGATGGATACCTGGTGCCATCGCGCTAGTGAATGGGCTTGGCCTCACCGGACACGACTCGCAGTATCGCTTACGTATGCACGCGTCCGAGAAAATCCCGCGACAGGGCTACGATCTCGCCTAGGTGCGTCTCTAAGGCCCAGTGTCCGCCGTCGCCCAGGACGTGAAGCTCGGCGTTCGGAAGGTCCGCGAGGTAAGCCCTGGCGGATGCCTCCGGCATATAGCCATCGTTAGGGCCCCAGACGATAAGCGTCGGCGGCTGGTGCTCTCGCAGATAGGCCTGGTAAGCCGGGAACTTCTCGACGCTGGACTTGATGTCGGCGAAGAGGTCGACCATGATCTCGCGGTTCCTTGGCCGTCGCATCAGCGGCCACGCCATCTGCCACAGGTCCGGGCTGATTCTCTCAGCTATGTGTTGCGGGACCTCGCCGAGGATTTCCTCACGAAGACCGCGTTCGCTTACCGCTTCGGCGAGCGTCTCTCGTCCCTGCGGTGTCGGATCGGCCCAGTACTGCTGCAATGCCTGGTATTTCGGTCCGAGAGTTTCGGCGTACGCGTCGCCGTTCTGGATAATCAGCGCCGCTACCCGTTCTGGGTGCTTTACAGCCAACTGGAACCCGATCTGGGAGCCGTAGTCGAATAGATAGAGCGCGAAACGGGTCAGGCCCAGTGCCGTTGTGAACCGATCGAGGAGGTCGGCGTAGCCCGCGAAAGAGTAGGAAAAGTGCGCCTTGTCGGGTGTGTCGCTATAGCCGAAACCCGGGTAATCCGGGGCGATCAGGCGCCAGCGGTCGCCCAGTGCGGGCATGAGGTTGCGGTATTGGAACGACGATGACGGGTAGCCGTGCGGCAACAGCACCACAGGGGCGTCCGCGGGTCCGGCTTCGCGGTAGAAGATCTGGATACCGTCGATCTCGATCGTGCGATGAACTACAGGTGCGAGTGTGGTAGACATGGTGCCGCCTCCTTCAGGGCGTCAGCGATAGTCGGTGACGAAGTCGATCAACCGCTCCATCGCGTTCAGTAGCGGGGTCTCCAGATCGGCATAGGAGCTCACTGAGCCCAAAATGCGGCGCCACATCGTGGCCGGGTCGCTGACATTGAGAGCGTCGCAGATCCCCTGCTTCCAATCGGTTCCTCTCGGCACCCGCGGCCATGCGCGGATACCGACGGCCGCGGGCTTCACGGCTTGCCAGATGTCGACGTAGGGGTGCCCGGTGATCAGTACCTGGACCGACGCGCTGGCATCGGCGAGGCGGCGCTCCTTGCTGCCGGCCACCAGATGATCCACGAGGACGCCGAGTCGGCGGGTTGGGCCGGGCCGGAACTCAGTCACAATGCTGGGTAGCTCGTCGATGCCGTGTAGCGGCTCGACGACCACACCCTCGATCCGAAGGTCCTCGCCCCAGACACGTTCGATCAGCGCCGCGTCGTGGATCCCTTCCACGTAGATGCGGCTGGCCTTGGCTACTTGGGCGGGAGCGTGTGCCACGGCGATCGACCCCGATGCGGTGCGTCGCGGTCCGTGGGCAGCTTTGGGTGGCACATATGCCAGCGTGACTAAGGTTCCGTCTAGCCGGAAGCCTGCGTTCACTAGTGGGAATACCCGGTGACGGTTTTGTCTGTCTTCCAAGGTCACTGTCTGTTTTGAGAGTTCGACGATGGCCCCGCAGAAGCCTGAATCGGCCTCCTCGACCACCATTGAAAGCTCCGCGGCGACCACGGGTACGGCTTTCGACCGCGATGTGTGCCGTGGATCTTTTGAAGGATCGGCCAGGACGTCATGACCGTAGTTCACGCTACGCACGGATCAACGCTAACGGCTGATTGTGTTCCACAGTCCGCTGACGCGCTGAAGTACTGCGGTGATGTAGGCAGCTGATTTCACTTCACCGAGATGCCTTCAGCCACGTAGGACATTATGGGCGGTATTTCATACGAAATATGTTTATTCGTAACATTTGGGCTCCGCGGAGGTATCACTAAGTGTTCTGGCCGTGTCCGCTGAGGCGGCTGTGGGTCAGCGATGCTGAAAGGTGCAGCCGTGACATATCCGACCAATCCTCTGCCTGGACCATCGGGCTGGGTAAACCCGCAGTCGACCGATCCTGGTACAACTCTTCCGAAAACGTGGTTGCAGCGCCTCACCTCGAAGCAGCGCGCGACGGGTATTGTGGGTGGGCTGATCGCCTTGACGCTGTGCGCTTGTTGCGGCTTGCTGGGTGCCGGATTGATGTCTCCGTCCGAGGACTCTGAGGACAAAACCGACCCTGCCGTCCCAAGCTCTCCCGCCCCAGCTCAGCTGCGGCTGGAAGAACCCGGTGACTTACTCGGAGAAGCCGAAGTCGTGGGGGTCGTAAGTGGTGATTCCGTACAGGTCCGATTCGACGGGGTAACCCGGGGAATTCGGGTCGTTGGTATCAGCGCTCCCAGCATCTCCGAGAAGCACTGCTGGGCAGCGGAATCTAAGGCTTTCGCCGAGCAAACACTATCCGGCAAAGTCGTGAAACTTTTCACGGATAAGGGATATGAAAAGCCAGAGGGAAACGCACCGATTGACGCCTACATTGTGCTATCGGATAAGAAGCATTACGGTATCGCCGCACTGGAGGCAGGCGCGGCGCGAACGGATGTCGGCATTCACAGGACACCGTTTGCCGAGCAGCTGCTCGCCGCGCAGCGTAAGGCCGAAAGCGATAAATCGGGAACGTGGGGGGAGCCGTGCAAGGGGGGTACTGCGCCCGCAGTCCCCCCGTCGGTTAGCCCCGCTCCGCAACCTGCACCTCAACCTTCACCCAGGCCAGCGCCGCGTCCCCAACCACGGCCTGCGCCCGCTCCTGACAACGGCGCTGGTACGTACTACAAGAACTGCACCGCGGCGCGAGCTGCCGGTGCTGCACCGGTGCGTCGCGGTGCGCCTGGGTACGGCAGGCACCTCGATCGTGACGGTGACGGCGTCGGATGTGAGTGACGGTACGGCGGTGTGACGCAGTCATGTGGCAGTGAAAGGGTTATGCAGGCGAGCCCGAGTGCGCGCAATATCCGCCGTGTTACGAGTCGCTAGAACCCAACCATGCACTATGGCTGTGGCCGCCAGTAGGCCATCGATCACCGGTACCGGCTGCGCCGGTTTGATCCGCCCCCATTCCTGGGCCACCGCGCCGTCCACTACCGCTATGTGATTGTCGTAGTGGTCCAGAATGTGCGCCAGCCAGGATTCGAGCGCGTTCGCTTGCGCCCGGTCACCCCGTTGTTCCAACCCGGTGATGCCCCGGCGGATCTCACCGATGGTCAATACGCTCAAAAACAGCTCGTGCCCATCAACTGTCTCGAACCAGTCGAGGACGCCTCGGTTGGGCTTGGGTTTACGGAGTTCAGACAGGACGTTGGTATCGACGAGGAAGCTCACCGATCTCCTCCGAAGTCGATGTCCCTGCCGAAATCAGTGGAACGTTCAAACTCAATGTCCACTTTAGGCATCGACAACAAAGCTCCCTTGAAGTCTTCGGCTTCTCCAGTCAACCGGCGGTAGGTAGCGATGTCGATAACCGCTGCGACTTCCTGCCCGTGGCGGGTCACGACCTGCACCCCATCGGACTCTACGGAGCGTAGTAGTTCACTAAACCGTTGCTTAGCCTCTTGAAGTTGCCAATGCATGTCGACACTCCCTTTAGCTCCTAATCTGTCTAGACAGTAGTATAGCTTGACAAGGCCTATGACCGCCGGAAGCCGGGCTTCGGTCAAGATTCGGAACCGTAGGTGATCTCGGCCCCTCACCCCCCAAGGAACCGATGATCCTCAGTACTAGACCCTATGGCGACCGCGACTGTCCTACAGTCCAGGCCGCGCTGGCAGGCTGGATCCAACAGGCCGGCGATTGCGGATATCCCCACATCGGGGAGATACCGCATCGGATTTACGAGAACCTACGAGGTCGTCGGCCCATCGGAGAGCTTGTGCAAGTCTGGGAGGACGACGCGGCCATCGTCGGTCTGGGAATAGGCTTGCGGTTCGGCTCAACCTTCGACGTAGTCACTAGTCCGACATATCGCGGAACAGTCGCCGAAACCGCGATGATCGAAGCGGCCCTCGAGACAACGCAGCGCTACATAGGAACCTCAGAGCACGAGCGTGGCTCAGTCGGTACCGACGTGTTCGCCTGCGACACCGTGAGGGCCCAGTTGTTGATCCGCCTCGGGTTTAAGCGGTTCCGGCTCTGGGATCAGACACGCAAGCGCAGTCTCGCCGCGTCGATTCCTGAGCCAGAGCTTCCTTCCGGATTCAACATCCGGGTCGTCGCCGAATCCGACTCTGCACAGCTCGCGCTCGCTCGCAACAGTGCTTTCGACGAGAGCTGGTCTGGTCAGCAATATCGCGACCAGGTGATGCGAAAGCCTGGTTACCGAACCGAGCGAGAGCTTGTGGTGGTGTCCCCGCAAGGAAAGGTAGCGGCATTCACCATCCTCTGGCTCGACGGTGTGAACCAGATCGGTCACTTCGAACCGGTGGGGACACATCGCGATTTTCAACGCCGCGGCCTCGCCCGGGCGTTGATGCTCCATGCGTTACGCGAGCTCCAGGTACACGGCATGCAGACCGCGACGGTAACTCACGCCGCCGATAACCAGCCGGCCCTTGCGCTCTACAGTGGTCTTGGCTTTCAAAAAACCTGTCACACCTTCGGATATCGGCGATAGGCGGACGTCGCGGAGCTCTACGGCTCCGGGGACCCTGGGAAGAAGGTAAGACGGTGAGCGAGGAAAGCTGGGTAGGCCGCACCTTGGAGCTAGAGGTGGGAGCGGTGGCACACGGCGGACACTGTGTTGCCCGCGCTGAGGGTCGCGTCGTCTTCGTTCGGCACGCGCTCCCGGGTGAACTCGTCGTCGCCGGGGTCACCGAGGACAAGGGTGGTTCGTTCTGCCGGGCAGATACCACCGCGGTGCTGCGTGCCGCACCTGAGCGGGTAGAGCCACCGTGCCCGGTGGCAGCGCCGGGTGGTTGCGGTGGTTGTGACTGGCAGCATGCCGCACCGCGGCTTCAGCGCGACCTCAAGGCCACCGTCGTGCAGGAGCAGCTCTCCCGGTTGGGCGGGATCGAGCGTGCTGTCGTCGTGGAGGAACTACCCGGTGGTGCGCTGGGTTGGCGTAGCCGCGTGCGACTGGTCGCGGATGGCGACGGCCGTGCCGGCCTTCGTGCGCATCGCAGTCATCGGGTGATCCCGCTTTCGGCGTGTCCCATCTCGCTGCCGAGCGCCTTAGACGATGTACTTGCGCGCCGGTGGCGACCCGGCAGTGAGATCGAAGTGACCACCGATGACGAAGCTCGCGAGCATGTCCGCGAGCTGAACGTGGTGCGGGGGAAGCAACAGGCCAGGCAGCTCAAAGGCGGCGTTGCGATGCAGCGTGCCGCAGGCCGGGATTGGCGGCTTGCGGCGCACGGATTCTGGCAGGGACACCCGGCAGCTGCCGAGGCACTCGCCGCGACCGTTCGCGAATGGGCGAAGCCACCCGTTGGCAGCGTTGCCTGGGATTTCTATGCGGGCGTCGGACTGTTTGCGTCCGTGCTGGCCACGGCCGTGGGTCCGGACGGCACAGTGTTCGCGGTGGAGTCCGATCGCCGTGCGGTGACCGACGCTGAGGCCAACCTTGCCGATCTATCGCAGGTGCGTTGGTGCATAGGCCGGGTGGAGCACGCGCTGCGCGAGCTCACCGAACAGCCGAGTGTGGTGGTACTGGATCCGCCCCGCAAGGGAGCCGGACGAGCCGTCGTGGAAGCTATTGCCGGGCGTTCCCCCGAAAGAGTGGTGTATGTGGCGTGCGATCCGGCGGCCCTAGCTCGCGACCTAGCGACCTTTGCTGAACGCGGCTATCGGCTCACAGATCTGCGTGCCTTCGACGCGTTCCCGATGACTCATCACGTGGAGTGCGTGGCGCTGCTGAGCCGGTGAACGGTGGCTGCTGGCGGAGCCGCGATCTTATGTCAAGCCTGAGCGTGCGGCCTACTTCGAGTGTCGGCTCGGGCGTGTTTCCGATGTTAATCGGTGTTGTGCGGATCTGATCTGGTTCGGTTTGTCACAGTCACGGACGATACTTCATACAAGCGTTCTATAAAGTGCGACCGTGCCCGCCGTTGTGGCGTCTCGCCAAGAGTGTGAGGGGAGCTGCATGGGATATTGGAAGAAACACCCGAAAAAGGAGCTTCAAGACGTTCTGCGGATTTTGCACGAACACGGTTGGCGGATCATTGACCCTCCTAAGTATTACACGGTGCGCTGCCCTTGTGGCTCATGCTCGATACAGGTACATCTCACGCCATCTAGCCGACACCACGGTAACGTTGTATTACGATTGGCACGGCAGTGCCCGCTTTGGGAGGAGCCGCAATGGACACGTTCATAGAGATCGAATACAAGGCCATCGGTCACGCTCTCACTCATGAAGACGGGGAGCGTCTGATGGACGCTCTGCTGGAGCTGGAAAACCTCAACGATGACATGCTCGATTGCGGCACTGCGACCGATACCGCAGCGAACGTCTTGACGGCGACGCTGACTGTCCGATCCGAGGATGAGGCGGCGGCGATTAAGCGTGCCCTTCCCATCGTCCGTGCGGCTATCCACACCATAGGGAAGGCCACGGCGGGATGGCCCAGCGAGGCCGACGTGGACAGGACGCTTTTCCAGCGTCAGGGGACACGTTTCATCGTGGCGTAGCATCAAGCAGCTCCCGGTCGCTTCGCTCCTCTGATCGGTGTAGCAACCTGCCGACGAACGGGAGAAGCTGTGTGGGGTCCGCAACGGTTGGCTGCAGCGACGATGGTGATGTTGCTCACCCTCATGGCGGCGGCCTGCGGTGCTGATGAAACGTCCAACGATGCCGGGCAGCCACCCTCAGTCAGGGTGCGGGACGATCTTCAGTCGGTCTTCCGCGATGCCGGTATGCGGGGAACGTTTGCGCTGCTCGACGTCACCAGCGGCCGGGTCACTGTCGTGGATCGGGCGCGGGTGGAGCGCCCGGATGTGCCGGCTTCGAGCTTCAAAATCGCGCACAGTTTGATCGCGCTGGAAACCGGCGTGGTTCGGGATGAAAACGAGGTTGTGCCCTACGGCGGCTGGCCACAGCCGGTGAAGAGCTGGGAAAAAGATATGAGTATCCGCGAGGCGGTGCCGGCATCTAACGCCGCGGTCTTTCAGCAGATCGCGCGCCGTATCGGGCCGGAGCGGATGCAGACTTGGCTTGACCGGCTTGACTACGGGAACCGGGAGATCGGGCCGGCGCAGAACGTCGACCGGTTCTGGCTCAGCGGGCCGCTGAAGATCTCACCGCTGGAGCAAACCCGATTCCTGGCGAAGCTCGCCCAGTACAAGCTTCCCGTTTCGGAAGGGACGCAGCAGACGGTCGCCGAGATTCTCGAGCTAGAGCGCACGCCCGATCACACTCTCTACGGCAAGACCGGATGGCGCTTCGATGCCGAACCACAGCTGGGTTGGTGGGTCGGCTGGGTCCAGCGCGGCGAACGTCTGTTTGCCTTCGCGCTGAACCTGGATATGAAGGGCGAGGCCGATGCCAAGCAGCGTGTGCCCATAGGACGCGAACTCCTCACTCGGCTAGGTGTGCTGCCCGCAGCGTCCTAGCGGCACACTCGAATTCATCGAGCTCCAGGGGGTGGTGACGCTAGCAAGCGTCACCAC
>JBGTNI010000091.1:0-4782 GCA_041743105.1 Mycobacteriales bacterium
GGCCCTGAGACACATCGGAACCCCGCCCACCCGAGGCGACACTCGGGCCTTTGCGTTGTCCGCACCACGAAAATCCCCCCGAGAAGATCAACAAATTGAAGTCAAGATCCACTCACTCGCTACTCGCGGATTCGGGTCAGAGGGTGCTTGGCCGCCGTTTTCTATCCGGCTGATCTTCGTGAAGTGACAGCCAACGCTGACCGCCAAAGCTCGCCCCGTGAGACCTGCTTCTTTGCGAACCTCCCGAAGACGAACCCCAAGCGCCTCCCGGGCCTGCTGTGCTGGGCTAGGCGGTCTGGTATTCACTGTCGGGAATCGACAGTTTCCACACCGCATCGAATGCCGTTCGGCACAATTCGATAGCAATTCTGTCAGTGGTTTTCTGGCGATCAACGACCAGGCCGCTGGCAGCAAAGATCAAAAAGACCACAACCCGATCATCGAATAGCCAAAAGTCGTTACCAGGTAGAGCCACGGTGGACACACGATTTCGCGGTACCCAGCGAATGTCCTCGCCTGCTCCAACAAACAGATGGGAGTCCTTGAGCACCCACTTCTGGTAGTCGGAGATGGGTTCTGAAACGATGCGCGCCCGCCGGAAAGCCTTACCAGCTTGGACGCCGGCGCGCACAGTGCCGAACCATGGTTGGAGCCAGTCGGTGTCATCCGGCTCGCCAGCTTCCCATTTGGCAAGATGCGGTATCTCGGCGGCTGTTCCGTAGGAGTCCCGCATTTCCAGATGGAGGGCTTCTCGCTGGAACGACGAAAGTAGGCTTTTGAGCTCATCGTAGGAGATGCTGTCCAAGTTAACTCCCAACAAGTGCGGCGACGGCGGACCGGGAAACCTCCACGCAGGTCTCATGATCGGGAATATTCATGTGACCCAGTGCCTCATGGTCGGTAACCCGCTTTCCCAGGACAATGTAGTTGCCGTTCTGGGCGACATGGACGATCGGCGGGATCAGATTCACCACTTCGCCCGCAAGCCCATCCTTCGCGAGGTGCGCCATGAGCTTCGTCGGCACCTCCACGATTGTCTCGTCATCCGACACCGTGATCACGGCCAGGATTTGTGGGTCAGTGACGATCCATCCCTGTACGACGTACGAGTCACGGTCAGTGGCGTACAAGGTCGGTGACTGATCGGGCACCGATTCCTTGCCCAGGAATGTAAGACGCATCGCTACTCCCTTGTCAAAGTCGTTGCGGCTTGTTGCAGCATCTATAGTCTGCCAGCCTGACACGCCGCGTCAAGGGTCGTGTTACATCTTCGTCTGCAACTTTCTACAACAACATTGAGCCACGCGCACTCGACTTCGTACCGTCGCTCCATGAGATCCCGTGCGAGGTGGGCTGGCCGTCGATGCTGCGCCCCGGAGCCGTCGCCGGACCAGCGCTTCTGCCGTGTGCGGGGGTCGCGGGCGCGCCCCCTGGCCGTTGGTCACCTGCGGCTACAGCTCACCGACCCTCAGGGGCTTGTCGACCCGCTTGCGGCTGGTCTGCGCGCGCTCGCACACCGGTCGGGCTTGGCGTTGGCCGATGTTTACACCGAGGAACCGGGCGTGTCCTCCCGCGAGGGGGCGGCGTTTAGCGCTTTGGTGGACGCGCTGCGCCGCCCCCACATCCACGCCGTGGTGATCCCGTCAACGCCCCACTTCTCGCGGTTCGGCGGACCCTTGGTTGTTACCCCCGGTGTCAGGACGGACCCGGAGCGGCCAGGGTCGCTGTGCGGTAGGGGGTGTGGCCGGTGAGTCGTTCTGTGCATGCGACGTTGTACAAGGTTTTCGACGGGGAGCTGTCGGAGCTGCTGGATACGGTGTTGGCCGGTGAGGTCGTCGCTGATCGGGCTACCGCTGAACGCCTCATCCGCACCGTCGGCGCGCTGGTGCGTCTGCATGGGCAGCATCCCATTGATGCGCACGGCCGGTGCTTTTCGTGTCGGCTGCCGCGCCGTTGGTGGCCGTGGCGAAGGCGCTCGGTGTGCTCGGTGCATGTGGCGTTGAGTTTCTTCCTGCGACAAACCCCGGACTCCGTGCACACCGCCCTCACCGAGCCCGAACCTCAAAAAGCGAGTCGATGACTCCTGCACTGTCGGTATCAAACGCTCCCGTCGATGCCGCATCGGTTCGGCCTTGAGTACAACCCAGGGCCAGCCTGACGGGCTGTATTGGCCTTCGGCTGCTGAATCGGCCGCTCTGCTGCGGGTGGTCGCGCTTGCCGATCGACTCGGCGTACTGCACAACCACGCCAACGCCTCCTTAGGTGTGCGCAGGCGCGGTCGAACAGACGCGGCGCCTTACGTGAGGTGGTACCGCACCTGAGGGACGCTCAGGAAAGCCTGGTGGTGTTCATTCGAGCCGTTGGCGACAGCTGGCGTCGGAAACCTTCGGAGAGTGCGGTTGTATCTTGTTGTGGCGGTGCCGCCGATACCGGCCTGGTGGTGGGAACGATCCAGGCGCCGCAGTCACCGGGTGCGATGGGCAGTGAACTCCGAAGCATCTACCAACAACTTGATCCACACCGTCCATCAGGCGCGGGCCTTGAGCCGTTGTGGATGTACCTCAAGCGCGGTCCATTTGAAAAGACAGGTGATCCGCTTATCGAGGGCGGAGAACCGACCTTCGTCGCCTCGCCGCTACCGCTGGCATCCAACGCGTTGTCGCTCGCGCTTGGTCATCTCCACGAAGGCGTTGAAATCGCCGAACGCGCAGCACCACGGGGTGTGACAGCTCGGCGAGCGCGACGTTCACTGTTCCTCGCAAGGGGCAGGCCCGGCCGGATTGCGCGGCGGCTCCGCTTGTGAACGACGTGCGCGTCCACCAAGCCGTGCAGCGCGGCTTAATGGTCGTATAGCCGGGCGGCGCCGATAGCGTCGAGAGTGCCTGCGTGGATGGCAGCGGTCACGGTGTCGGTGGCCGTGTCTTTGATCTGGTCGGCGGGGTCGTGGAGCAGCTCGCGAAGTAGATGCGTGGCGGGCTCACGTCGGGTGCCCAACAGATGTCCGAGGTAGATACCTGCGGCTTCTCTGTCGCGGTACTGGTGGCTGTGGGTGAGTGTGTCGAGTACGCGCGCGGCATCGTCGGGCTGCGTCGTGCACATCTGCCGTAGCTGGTCATCGAACTGGGCGAGCGCCGCGTCATCGTGCGCGATGCGTTGTCGCAATCGCAGGAACTCCTGTGCGGAGACTTGCGATGCCGGGTCACGCGTCATCAGGCCGGTCCCATCCTTCTCGACATCAGCGACAGGGGTGTACCAGTGTAGAGACCCCGGCGGAGGCATTGGCAAGCACAAAACACCTGCGAACCGATCAACTCGCCGGATTCATGTGCTCAACGTGGGCAATCTGGGACCGCTTCATCGACCACGTGCTTGTACGGACCTTCTGCCGGGTCGCCGTTGAGGAACGCGTTCGCCGGGGAGTAGTACTGATTGTCCCACGGTGGGTTGACGATCCGATACCAGTAGAGACCAACGCTGGGCGCGCTCGGTGCGGTGATCTTGCACGAGACTTGCACGCTTCTCCCGTTGTCGATCCGTGGCCCTTCCCCGATCAGGTTGTACGGGTCGGTGCAGGTCCTGGCCCGTGGCGGTGCCGAGTACAGCAACTCGGCCAGGGATACGAGGCAGACCGCCAGCCAGGCGGTCTCGCGGAGCTCGCGCAGGCGATCCCGGTCCCGCTGGTCGTACCGGGCTTGTTCCCACGTCGACTTGTCGGCGAGGTAGAGCGGCCCTACCGCCACGCCTCGGCCCGGACGTCGGTCTCGGCGAGCCGATCACCCAGCAGGTTCACGAGATCATCGAAGCGCCGCCGCCGATCGCCGTCCTGGGCTCCGCCCGCGACGAGGCGCAGCGCGGTGTTCACCGTCTCGACCTTGCTCGTGATGCCGAGGACTGCAGCGGCGCGGGCCAACGCGTCGTCGTCCAGATCAAGCAGCGTCCTGCCCATATCGCCTCCTGTTGATATCGGGCCACGCGGAGTATATCTCGAGAACGAGCCGACCCAGAGGACACGTCGGCTGTCTATAGCGGCTTGCCTTGAATAGGCAAGCCATCATTGACTACTCTCATGCTGACCAACCACACCGGCATCCGGTGCGGAGAGGTCGCGACCCACGATTGGGCGGCACACCGAGATTCCCGAGCTGATGGCCTTGACGATCTACAAACAGCTCGCTCCCGCTCTGGGCGAAAGGTGGTGGACAGCATGACCCGGTACACAGCACGAGCCAGCCGCGTCGACGAGTGGTGGATGGTGCAGTGCGATCAGCATCCTGGTGCGCTGTCTCAGGTCAGGCGCCTCGACCAGGCCGCCGAGGTGCATCGTGAAGCGATCGCGTTCGTGGCCCGGGTTCCGATCGACGACGTCGAGGTCGACATCCAGCCGCAGCTTCCGTCTGATCTCCGCGCCGAGCTGGACAAGGCCGAGAGCCTGACTCAGGCCGCTCGCGAGTCGGAGAGCGAGGCCCGGCGGCGACGCCGCGAGGTCGCCGCGCAGCTCGCCCGTGACGGCCTTCCCCTGCGAGACATCGGTACGCTGCTCGGGATCTCGCATCAACGAGTGCACCAACTGCTCGACGACCGCTCGGCGAAGAGTGCGTGAGGGAGTCGCGAGCGATGCGCCTACGGCAGAGCTCGATCACCGCACACGGCAGTACGCAGACCGGAGAGTTCCTTGGCGAGCCGTTGATCCCACCTACGGATCAGCTAGCCGAGGTACTGCTCGACCGCCTCGCGGAGCACGTCCGCCACGGCTCGGCCCTGCTCGCGGGCGCGCTGCTCGAG
>JBGTNI010000092.1:0-5563 GCA_041743105.1 Mycobacteriales bacterium
AAGCAACTCGACACCTCCTCACAAACACCTCGAAGGATCTCATCTCGATCCGCGACCGTTAACACAATGCCTCGCAAACCCCACTCCATTCATCACATGACCACACATCTCACGTGATGCACTGACCCCCTGAGACCGCCCGCCGATCCATCGAAGATATCCGAGCCTACCTAGTTTCATCACAATAAAGTAATAAGCAGAACGCCAAAGAGCGTTATGAAAGAGCCTAGGATCTTCTTCGTCATATCCTCTCGCTCACCTAATAGGAAAATGCCAGCGAGCACTGAGAAGATAAAAGTTCCCTGGTATATAGCGGACACCTTACTTACCTCCCCAAAGTTTAGGGCAAAAATATAGAAGTACATCGCCATAGCATTGGCCAAGACAGCTAAAGTTTTTATCCATGCTTTATGCTCGATAACCTTAAAAATTTGCTTCCTCGGGTCCTTCATAAAGAACGGTAAGATGATCGCTGACGGCAGCGACATGAATATCATGATCACCGGAATAGGTATGTCCGCCAAAGACTTCTGCAGCACAGCTATTATGGCAGAAACGAACGCCGAAAGATAAGAAAAGGCTACACCTTTATCCATAAATATCTTGCTCGGTGCAACGGCGATTCCAAGGCCAACGAACAGCACAACTATGCCGAGGTAGGAAGAAACAGATAGATTCTCGCTTAGGAACACGAACGCAATGACTGGAATCCACAGAATTCTGGTCCGAGAAATAATCGTGGAAATAGAGAGATGCGCATAGGAGTGCATCTTTACAATAGAAATAATAGAAACCAGTTCTACTAATCCGAGCATCGTTAACAGAAGGAGGCAATCTACAGGAAGATAGAATGATTCGGTCACAAGAGCAACGAGAACAAATACGGCCAAGCGCACAAACTCTAGAAACCAGCCGTATGCCATTGAATTTGCGTCATCTTTTCATACGTAACGGTTACAGAAGCTATAAACATTGGAGAAAAGCCCTCCAAGTCCAGCTAATAGTATCCATGTCATTTTTTCTTACCCCGGGTTGCTGAAAATTACTCATAAGAGTGCTTTAGTTATTGGAACTTACCTGGTCAAGTCCCTCACACGGCATGGTTGATCGATTGCTATGGTGATGATGGCTCGATGTTGATGAACCAGTCGTGGTAGGGCCGGCCCCAGCAGTTTGTACGTGCTGACCGCGCCCTGGGCGCTCCTCCCCGACGTCAAATCTAGATACAACGGTCAATTCCATCTATAACCGTCATATCATTACCGAACGGCGTTGCCGTGGTCGCGAGATCTACATCTGCCAGTTCCTCGACTCGCTAAGACTCATGCGTTAGCGTGCCTACGCGACGACCACTCCCAAGATGGCTTACCAGCAGGTGCCAGCCACCAAGCGTCGCTCTCCCGACACGGAAGGGAACAGCATGGGACAAGCGGTAGTCCACTTCGAGATCATCGGCCAAGACGGGACGAAGCTCCAGAACTACTACTCCGACCTATTCGGTTGGGAGATCGACTCCAAACAACCCAATGAACTACGGAACCATCCAACGCGAGGGGAACACTAACGCCGACGGCATTGGAAGCGGTGGCGGGTGTCGCTGGGGGTCCCGAAGGCTACACCGGCCACATCACCTTCTATGTCGAGGTTCCCGACATAGAGGCCGCACTCGCGAAAGCCGAACGTCTCGGCGGGTCGCGACTGATGGGTCCGGACACAGTGATGGAAGGACTCGAGATCGGTCAGTTCGCTGACCCCGAGGGGCACGTTATAGGTCTGATCAAGTCGATGCCTGCCGGCGCGGCCGGCTAGCCCACCTGAGCGGCAGTGGCTCCGTCTCTTCCGTTGTCCGTGAGTGCCCGCTCTCCCAGATTCTCAATGGGATAGAAAACAAGTGCCCTACCTCTGCGGGCACGACGGAGGAAACCATTCTTTTCCAGTGCCAGCAGGTCGGTCCGAGCGGTTTGATGAACCACACGGTGAGCGGATCCGTGGGATTTAAACGTGTATGAGGCGTCCGGGTGGCGCAGAGCATGGCTCACGAGCGCAATCTGACGATAATTGAACGCTGATCGCTCAAACAATCGCTCGGCCTGTGCAATTTCGTGACTTTTACGGCCTAAATATTCAAATAGCAGTTTGATTGAGCGACATATCACCTTCAGGTTAAACAACACAAAGTACGAGGAGTCAAGATCATCTGTTTCGGAATACAGGAAGGCTCGGCCATAGCGAGCCGGCGCTTTGTTGATAATACTAGAGACACTTAAGAATTCACACAGCCAGTAGCCCTGATGAAGCATTGCCCAGTAAAAAAGGATCCTCGCGGTACGACCATTTCCGTCGGTGAACGGATGATCATAAGACAGCCAGAAATGAATTAAAATAGCGCGGACAACAGGATGGATGAAACCTCCGGAGTTCTCACCGTTAGCGAAGCGACATAGCTCCATCATCCGCTTAGGCAATTGTTCGGCTGCTGGTGGTTCATGCAGAATTTGCCCGAACTGATCGTAAACTCGGACCCGATCCTCGCCGGGTTGCTGAGGCCTACCGGCTTGAGACGGATCGTCGAGGGTGCCACCAGTCACCAAACGGTGAATTTCGTAAACAAGCTCTGGGGTAAGTTCATCGTCTCGACGCTCTCGGATAAGTTGCATTGCTCGATAGTTATTCACGATCATGCGCTCACCCAGGTCGCGTGGATCTCGTCCACTACGCAACATTTGCTTCGCAACCGGGTATGACGTATTGGCCCCCTCAAGCTGGCTTGAGGTAATAGCCTCATCCATCAGAGAATTAATCAAGTAGCGGTCACGAGTGCCTGGCGTAGCCACAACCTCAGGTATCCCTATGTTCCCTGCTGCCCTCTGATCGATCTCATGGAGCATCTGTAACGCGACGTCAGGAGTCGAGTAAGTGAAAGGGCTACCCTCCGCATCCTCGAGTGGTAGTGGGCGAGCCGCCGATATCCTGGCGAACTTGATGCCCAGCCACCATTCTTCCCGTGTCAGCCCTTGTGGAGGTGTGAGGTGCCGAAGCGTAGCCCAATGACGGTACCGACCTCCAGGGGTCGCACTCACTCCAGTCGCAAGCACCTGTTCCAACCGGCCTCCATGCATATCGAGGTTCTCGACGAGGGAGCGGAAGGGCGGTGGCACAGGAATCCGCATGCTAGCTTCCCAACTGCTAATGAACTGCTAATTACTCCTAAATTAGCAGATTGGGCAGAAAGGCCTATGAGTTCGCTCAAGTCATCCGCTGGCAAACTTGGCATCCATGTGCACCCCGCCCTCAGCTCCACCATCGCGCCGCGCAGTTCTGGCTGGAACCGCAGCCGTCGTGGGCAGCCCCTTACTAAGCACAGGGTGCGGGCTGTTTCCTCGCAAGGCCATAGAACTCAGCACAGCACCGCTGCGGCTGTTGGGGTCCGCGATCGCGCAAGCCCAGTTGGTACTCGCCGCGGTACACGACGGCGAACACCTGGCCACGCTGCGAAACAACCACCGTGACCATCTGAAGGCGCTGCGGCGACGTATTGGGGGAGCCGCGTTTTCCGAGGGCGACCCCACCCCCGGTGCGCCGGGCGGAGAACAGCAGCTTGTCGACACCGAGCGCGCACTCTGGGAGACCGCGCGGCAGCGTGTTGTCGCACTGCCGGAACTTCGTGACGGCCTTGACCCACCACGGCACACCGACCAGATTTCGCTACTGGGAAGCATCGCCGCTTGCCAGGCCACTCACCTGGTGCTGCTTAACACATCAGCCCCCGAACAGGAATGGCAACCGCCCACCGGTTCCCAACGCTCGGTCACAGCGCTGCAAGCCGTCCTGGCGAATGAGCATGCGGTGATCTACGGCTACGGTGCGCTCGGCGGCCACTTGCCCGCCGAACAGCGTAACCAGGCACTTGCCGCGCTGGAACGACATACGGCGCGGCGAGATGCGCTCAGCATCGCGATCAATGCCTACGGCTCTAGGGCCGCCCAGTCGGCGGTGAGCTACAAGCTGCCGCGCAGGATTGACACATCCGAGCAGGCACGCGAGTTAGCGATCACGCTAGAAGAGAGCTGCACAGGGCACTGGCGAGCGGTACTTGCCGCCGCGGAACGTCGCGACCGATCCGCAGCACTCGCGTCACTCACCGACTGCGCGACAACAGCCACCAGGTGGCGGCTACTAGCCGGCGCCCGACCGGCGGCTGTTCCGTTCCCGAGCTTGTGAGCCACGGGGACCTTCTGGCCTCGGACCGTCGACAAGCCCGGTGGTGTCGAACTCCCCGAGTTCCACACCGGCCAAAAAGGCCTGCCATTCACTAGAATCGAAGACCAGGTAAGGGCCATCGGGGCACGCGGAGTCGCGCAGTGCGATCGTCTCACCGACTCTAGCCAGCTCGACACGGCGACCGTCGATCTCACCGGACGGTGCGTGCCATTGCGCGTCCGCGAAATCCGGATCTGCACCCGCGTTGCTAGACGAGGTCGAAGCCATAACCGCTACTGTAGCGACCGAGTATCTCGGCCACCTAACTTCGGCACCTCTGCCACTGCGACCTACACACGCGATCCCCAAGGGGCAGGATAGGCACGTGACCCAGACGACCGAACATTCCCGCGCGCAGCTAGCACTTCACATCAGCGACGAGATATGCCGCCGCTATCCGGCCGAGGTGATGGCTGTGGGTGCATCCGGCTCGCTGGCCCACAAGGACGAGCGCGAAGGAACCGACCTCAGCCTCCTCGTCGTCACCTATCGACCGAAGACCGGGCCGGAATCGATGTCGCGGCGGCTCGGCGAAACCCTGGTCGAGCTGACCGTCGTGGATTCCCAAACGTATCTTGATCAGGCGAGCGAGATTACTGTCCGGTGGCCGCTGCTGGCCGATCATTACCTGTGCACCGCCCCGCTGTATGACGAGGTGGGTTGGCATCGTCGGCTGCGGGACACGCATCTGGCGCGTCTGGCCGAAGCCGCCGGCAGTGAGTTTACTGCACTGGCGCGCCAGGCATGGTGTCGCGCCGCATCGTATTTTCACCGCGCCCAGTGGCACTCCGAACGTTTCGATGCCGATAGCGCACTGCTCATTTTGGCCGAAGCCCGGATCGCGACCGCCATCACCGAGGGTCTGCTCACCCGCACCTACTTTCGATCCACCGCCGATGCGGCCCGTCGCACCGCCTTAGCTGGCGCGGATATGCAATCGGTGTCAGCACGGCTGAGCGCGCACGCCGAGGAACTCGCCAAACGCGGTCGGCCAGTGGACGCAACGGTCACAGATCTGTTCTAGGCGACGGCAGCGCCGTACTTACGGTGAGTCATCAAGGACTGCCAGGTCGAGGTCGGCCAGGCGTGCGGGGTCGTAGAGCACGTCGATAGCGACGATCCTTCCGTGCGTGACGGTGAAGCCCATGACCGACAGCACTCGCCCGCCCGCAGCGACAACGACTCCCGCGGTTCCGTTGATCAACGCCGGTCGCACGAAGGGGGCGAACCGCGCTCCGGTGACCGCTTGTGCCGCTACGGCCCGCGCGCCGTGGATCACAACGGTCCGGCGGGCGCGCGCCGC
>JBGTNI010000093.1:0-11740 GCA_041743105.1 Mycobacteriales bacterium
ACCTGGATCGAGAAAACCTACCACCGCCGACGCCGACAACGTACCCTCGGCAAACACACACCCATCCAATACGAGACAATCACAACCAACACCGTCACCCTGGCGGCCTAAACCGAGTCAACCAAACCGACAGCAGACCCGGATGTGCACTGTGCCTAGGAAGGTTGGTGGTGAGGTCAAGGCCCGCGCTGTGCGGTTGGTGACCGAGTACCAGTCGGAGTTACCCGTCGCTGACGGCCGCCGCTGTGGCCGTGGCCAGGCAGGTCGGCGTCGGGAAGGAGTCCGTGCGTCGCTGGGTGATCCAGGCCCAGATCGATGGCGGCACCCGGCAGGGCGCCTCAACTGATGAGCTGGTTGTGATCAAGGCCCTCAAGGCCGAGAATCGACGGCTGAGGGAAGACGTGGCGATCCTGCGCGCAGCGACGTCTTTCTTCGCGGGGGAACTCGACCCCTGCAACCGCTGATGATGGCGTTCATCGACGGCCAGCGAACCCAGGGTCATGCGGTCGAGTCGATCTGTCGGGTGCTGCGTGAGCAGGGCTGTTAGGTCGCCGCACGGACCTACCGAGCATGGAAGCGAGCCCATCGCCGGGTGGCGGTCCGCACGGTCATCGACGCTCAGGTCGTCGACGCGGTCCGCGGTCTGGCCTGGATCGTCGACGAGCACGGCAGACGCAAGCTCACCTCCGAGGGCCTGTATAGCCGCCGGAAGATGACCGCCTTGGTCCGACGCCGTCGGCTGCCCGAGGCGTCGTTCGGGTCGGTGGATCGAGCTATGCGGCTGCTCGGCCTAAGCGGCGTGCGTCGCGACAAGGGGATCCCAACCACGATCCCGGCCAAGGATGGCAAACGGGCCGGTGACCTACTCGACCGCGACTTCACCGCGCCGGCACCCAACAAGGTGTGGGCCACCGACTTCACCTATGTCAGGACGTGGTCTGGGTTGGTCTACGTCGCCTTCATCATCGACGTGTTCGCCCAGCCGCTCGTGGCCTGGCATGTGACCACGAGCAAGGACACCGACCTGGTGATGATCCCATTGCCGATGGCGATCTGGCAGCGCGACCGCGATGGGCACCCCACCGTTCGAGGCGAGCTAATCTGCCACTCGGATGCGGGCTTGCAATATACGAGCATTCGGTTCACCGAGCACTTGGAACTCGAGGGCATCCATCCCTCGATCGGGTCCGTCGGCGACGCCTACGACAACGCACCGATGGAGACCGCCAACCGGCTCTACAAGACCGAGTGCATCCGCACCACGGTCTTCCACGAAGGTCTTCCACGACGAACCCTTCCGCACTATCGCCGACGTCGAGTACGCAACGGCCGGTTGAGTCGACTGGTACAACCAGCGACGCCTCCACGGCACCCTTGGCATGACAACTCCCGTGGAATTCGAGCAAGCCCACTACGCGGCCCCCACCCAAGAGCCGCAACCCGTATGAGAGCGGCACCAAACCCAGGACACTTCAGACTTCTACCAACGGTAGTCGCTGCTGGATCGTGAAAAGTTCCCGGTAGGTGCGGGGGCACCCCGCTGTCTTCACCAGGCATGCGTTCCGCTGTAATTGACGAGTACGGCAGGTGTCAGGAAGGTTCAGCGTGTCCGCCAAAACCAACAAAAAAAGCAGAAAAGCCGTGAAAGCAGCCGCAGCGCTGCGTAATACCGGGATGAGTACAAACCTCAAACTCACCCTAGCGCTGGTGGCCGTCGTCGTGATAGCCCTGCTGATCGGTGTGGCGCTCATGAACCGATCCACCCCAACCAAGGCGGACCCTGATCTGCTGGTACGCGCCAACAGCCACCGACTCTCCAGCGCAGCCGACGGCAAGGTCACGCTGGTGGAGTTTCTGGACCTCGAGTGCGAAGCGTGTGGTGCGGCCTATCCGGGAGTGGAGCGCCTGCGCAAGGAGTACGACGGCAAAATCACCTACGTGGTTCGCTACTTCCCTATCCCGAGCCACCGCAACGCCCAACTCGCCGCCCAAGCCGTCGAGGCGGCGGCTAGCCAGGGCAAATTCGAGGCCATGTACACCACCATGTACGACAAGCAGACAACCTGGGCTGAAAGCGACAAGTCTCAAGAACAGGCATTCATCGGGTTCGCGCGCGATCTGGGACTAGACGTCGAGAAATTCCGAGCGGACATGAACGACGACCGCACCGCGAAGCGGGTTGCCCAAGACCAAGCTGACGGCGAGAAAGCCGGAGTGCAGGGCACGCCCACGTTCTTTCTTAACGGGCGCCTGCTGGATATCGCGCCGAGCTACGAAAATCTGAAAAAAGCTGTCGTCGACGCACTAGAAAAGTAGCGGCGATATGTCGGCGTTCGCACCACATCGCTCACCGGTCGAGATCACGAATACCGGTGTGTTCGGCGTTCCGATGCTTGCTCGCGCGATTGGCTACATACTCACCATCGGTGGCTTCCTCGGAACAGCCGCTGCTTTTGTTTTGACAGTGGAAAAGATCGAGCTTCTTACCGACCCCGACTATGTGCCCACGTGCAGCATAAACCCAGTGCTCTCATGTGGATCGGTGATGAAAACCGCGCAAGCCGAAGTCTTCGGCTTCCCCAACTCCCTCATCGGCTTAATCGGATTCACCGCGGTGACAGTCATCGGCCTCGTCGTACTCACAGGCGTTAGCCTGCCACGATGGTTTTGGCTCGGGCTGCAAACCGGCACTGTTTTCGGCGTGGGGTTCGTCCACTGGCTGTTCGTCCAGAGCCTGTATCGCATCGGTGCCCTATGCCCGTATTGCATAGTGGTGTGGGTCGTCACGATAACGCTCTTCTGGTACGTAACCCTATACAACCTCGACCGAGGCCATCTCCCTGCACCGCCGCCCTTACGCCCCGCAGTCGCGGTCCTAGCCCGCTACCACACCCTCGCACTCACCCTCTGGCTACTCATTCTCACCTCACTTATCGGCGAAGCATTCTGGACATATTGGCGCACCCTGCTTCCCAATTAACGGACCTACAACCGCGATGCATCGCCATAGCCACCAATCGCGACGAACTCGCCTGGCCTAAGCCCTCGAACGTGTCATCGGCCGCAAACGGGTTTCAGGCCCGAGATGCCGGTTAGACCAGCGTGGGATGTTGCAGTGCGTGGTCGTAGTACCGGCGGCCGAATTTGAAGGGTCCTAGGGCGCTGAGGTCCCAGGATCTGTGCCCGGTGCGGAAGTGTGACCATGTCACCTGGCGATCGTCGAGGCTGATTCGTGCAGTCAGTGGCCAGCACCCGGTGTCGCCGCAGCGGCAGCCCAGTAGGCAACTGTCACCGTCGTTGAACCATGTCTGTGGGTGGTCATTGCGGTACCAGCCAGTCCAGTCGTGGCTATTGTCACCGACCACCAGGCCCGCGTAGCTGCCGGCTAGCTCCGTCTCGCCGTGCTCAGCTGCGGGACCGGCCTCTACGCGGCGGGCCAGCTCGACCAGGGACACCTCGTCGATATAGGGCGTGACGGTGACGAGGTCGCCGCTGCCGAGTTCCTCGATCTGTACACGAAACTTGATTGTGGTCACAACTGCCAAGTATCTCGTCTGCTCGGGTGGATCTCAACCTCACAAGACCTCAACACTGGTGAAGCTGAATCCTGAGGAGTCGCCAATCAACGGCGAGTAGGTCCGCACTAGGAAAAGAACTTTGCTTGATCCATTATTGGATATGTCCCTATCGGGAACGAGGATGGGAATAATCGAGGCTAGGAACTCCTTTTCCTGTCTCGCGTCCAGCAGCTCGATCAACAAATGCTTCTCGGCCACAAAGTCCGAGGTGCGACGATCCCATAAGTTTCCGCCCAATTGTTCTCCATGGGCGTCATCAACAAGACTGGAAGCGCTGCAGACTGATTAGGCTGTTTGTCCGAAACCTGTCTAAAACTGCGATGGTAGGTGTCTGTGGAGCCTTGTCGTATTACTTGCGTATTCAGAAGTGAGCTCAATAGGAGAACGTTGGTGTGACGTGCATTACATCCCTATTGTTGCGAAGAAAACAAGAGAAAACTATTGTTCTTGCCGTGATTGACTGTGGGTGGTTTTTTACCGATGGGTAGTCATGGTCACAGTATGCATTTGAGTAATCATTAAATATCGATAGTAAATCCCGACATAACCGACATAACTAGAGGAATATAAATGAAGGGTCACAAAATCGGCTTGCGTTTAGCAGGCAGCGCGGTAGTAACAGCTCTCACGCTCGGCGGGATCCTCGGTTTTGCAAGCACGGCGACGGCCGCCACCCCGGCATCAGCGAAGCATGCCGGCTACAGCAGCCACCCCGAGTGGAGGAATTCCCATAATGACCTCGGAACCGTGAAGAGGAAATGCTTCCAGCGCGGCTACTACGATGACCGAAATCACATTGACAAAAACATATTCTTGGAGCACTTGGATTACTTGAGATACAAGTCGCACAGCAAATATGAAAGACGAGTTATAAATGCCTGTAAGGAAGCTTACATAGATGGCCACAGAAAGGGTGAAAACGAAAGGTACTTCTACAACCACTACCGCAACTATTAAAAATTCATCTGTAGCCGTTTGGCTAGACAGAATCCTTGCGATTCGCTAGTAGCAATGGAAGTGGAAGGCGCTGAATCTGTTGACTCCGGTATTCGTCAAAGATCCAGCGCCTTCCACAGTCTGGTGCCCACCGAAAGCCGCCAAGTGTACGACGCCGCCCCAGCAACCAGTCGCTGGCTGCTCCTGCCGAGCATTAACCATTTCTACAAACACAATCCCGAACAGGTAAAACTCATCAACCGTCAAGTCGTCGATTTCTACCACCACACTGACCCGCGATTAATCTCCTAAAGAACGTAGCAGCCGGTTCAGTACTGACGGCAATCTCCACAAACAGAGACGCACGCCCACAAATCACGTGTCAAGGCTTTCCTGCGGAAACACACCGGTACACGTCTACCGACCGTGTTTGTCAATCTACGGATCAGAGAGTCTGGTGGGTCGCTTTATTTCGTGACTCCACTCCGACGGCGCCGATCAGGGTGCCCTCGGGGTCGGTGAAATGGCCGACGACGAGGCCCTTCGGTGATACGGCCGGGCCCATCACACGTTTACCACCGAGCATTTCAGCCCTTTGAAGTGCGGCTTCGACGTCTGGAACGGCAACATAGAAAACAGTATGGCTCTCGTATCCCTCACCGCCGCCAATACCGCCACGGATTCCAGTGCCATCTTCGGATGTAACGAGGTCGAGAAATCCGTAGCTGTTCGGTTCGGAGACTTCGCGTGCCACTGGTGATGGCGTCTCGAAACTCCAATCGAACAAGTCACCGTAATAACGGCGAAGTCGATCCGGATCCTTGCCGATTATCTCGAAGTGCACAACCGGCTTTGCCATGAAAGATCCTTCCCGGCGCGAGACGAATACAGGTGGTCGCTTGTGTTTTACCACCCTTCCCGAGATCTATGGAACGCGCAAGCCTCAGTTGAGCAAACCGGGCGGATCGGATTTCTTCGGAGAGGTGTACATTTCCGAGTCTTCAATTCTCTTAGGCTGGTCCTGGCATTTGTGTTATGGGCTCGGCAGCCCGACGGCACGCGTGGTCAGTGGACTTGTCGCGCGGCGAGAGACGCGGCCTTGTTCCTACGACCACAACGTTGTGACGGCAGCCCGGCCGTGATTGCCCGCAGCCCTACGCGGAAACTTTCCTGCGGAAACCTACGCCCATACGCGCCCCTGGACGAGTAGTTGTCTATCTGAAAAAGCAGACGACCCGCTGTGCCGGATGGGGGAGCGGGGTACTCCTGGTCTGCCGTCACGGCTGCTATTGCTAGTCGAACTCTGACGGCAACGGTGACGGCTACGTGAGCGTATGCCGATGGACCGCGCTGTACTCGGGTGGAATGAACCTGCAGGTCGCGGCCGTATATGGACGTTCTAGGACCAACTGCGTGGCCCGGAGGGTCAAGGTGTTGCAGGTTTAAGTCCTGTGATCCCGACATTCCCCCGGTTTCACCCGCTTCAGGGTGGCCTCTGCTGTCTTGGGCGTTGGTTTCTTTGTGAGGCAAGGGTTTTTTGGGTGTCGGGTTTGTCTTTGTGGGTTCTCTTATTGCGTTATAGGTAGTAACTTCGATTGAGACGTAGCTCACATCCGTTGGTGTCACGGCTCGTGACTGTCACTACTTGCGGGGCTTAAGGGGGATGGACCGTATGTCGGATGCCACGGATTCCTCGTCTGGGTCGCGTGTGAGTACCGCGTCTGGGCTGGTGGGGGGTGAGTCTTCGGCGGCGCCGCCGATCTCTCTGCCTAAGGGTGGTGGGGCGGTTCGTGGTATCGGTGAGAAGTTCGCGGCGAGTCCGGTTACCGGCATCGGTTCATTGTCGGCGCCGTTGGCGACCAGGAGTTCGCAGCGGCACTGCCATCCCCTCGCAGTACCGCTGCGTCGTTCGCCGCTTGACAACCGTAGGAGCATCGATGAGACACGACTACGACTTCGTAGTTCAGCTTCGCCATAACGTCGTGCGAGACGTGCAGACTCGCGCCATTAACGCGTCGCCGTTGAGAAATCTCGCTTTGACCAGTCCGGTTTCGCGAGTCATCGCGCAGAAGATCCCCCGATTTCAGATGAAGGCGCACTGGGACGATCCGAAACTCGACCTCGCTGATGACCTGCTGAGGCTGTCTGCGGTTGTCCGGGGTGGTTCACGACACGTAATAAAGGGCATTAACCTGACAATGGAAGGAAACATCCACGCCGACTGTCGACCTGGGGTAGTCGCGGCCGAGGATAACCAACCTGTGGTGACTCTCACGGCGCCGCCCTTGTCGGATCTCGATCTGACCGGTCTGAAGCTCAGCTACAAGGGGGATGACCAACCACTTTCCTGGTTCGACACCATGATTGAAAAGACATTTCTTCGTCCCAGTGCCTTCATGCCGTTGATGGAGCGGTTGGCTAGCATGCCCCTCAGCTACCTGCCGGACTCGCTCCCGCTGTGCCGCGAAGCTACGCACAACGATGTGGCTACTGACGGGCTAGTGCTCGCGGATTCAGCCGTCTCGCTCGATCCGCAAGTCGGATCGCTCACGCTCGCCATGCGCTGTGAGGCGAAGACTTCCGCGCCCGCGTGGTCGACGAATTTGCTAGTGGAGTCGGCAGCAAATGTGGCAGTGGCGTTGAGCGAGACAGGTCTCAACAGAATGTTCGGCTGGCTCTGCGCCCGGGGTCTCGTCACCGGAACCGCCCAGCTAGTTGACGGCCCTGTCTCCTGGCGCTGGACGCACGCCACGGTGACCTTCACCAATGACGAGAACATCCACCTCACCGGTCAACTGTGGTGTGACGAGTCAACCGTCATGGTCGACGCCGCCGTGCAGTGTTCACTTGCCTCGCAGGCGCAGCTATCAGTGCGGTTGAGCGCTCCTGGGCCACAACCACCGGAAGCAGACCTCATCATCGAGGCCTCGGCGACCTTGATCCGTCGCATCTTCTTCTACGCGGCCACACGCCCGCCCCAACTGACAAGCCCGACGCAGACAGAACCCGGTTCCACCGAGAACCTGATCCAACGTTTCTTGATCCCCGGCACTGATATCTCCGTCGAAGCATCAGCCGTGGATCTGGCGATACGACACGGGTACCTCATTGCACTATATGCCGTGCCACTGGAGGAGCATCGTCTCAAGCTCACCATCGAAAAGGGAAGGCCAAAACCCGCCATCGCTCAGCCAGGAATCCCGCGTCAAACGGCACCGGGCATGCCCGTCATCGTCCAGCTCTACGCTACGGTGGCCGACTTGACCGAACCACCGTACGACTACGCGTGGCGTATCGATCACAGTTCCCGCCTGGAACGACGTCATAATCCGATCGTGACCGTGAAAAAGATTCCGCCCTTAATGGCTACGCTGGCTACTGCAGCGACAGCACCGCAGAAGCTCGCGACCGTCAGGCTTAAGGTCATCGATATTCTCGGTCGGGTCGGCGAAGCGCAGGTTGACGCAACCTACTATCCGGTGGCTTCTCCGCAGGACGAAAGCCTTCCTCCGTCCACCGCAACGCCCCTACCCGATCCCCCGAAGATACCCGATTCCCTGAAGGTACTACCGCGTCGTTTGAAGGCGGCGACTCCTACTATTGGTGCTGCCGCCGTCTTCGCTGTCGCTGGTGGAGTGGTCGGGGGCGGGATCGGATACGGCATTCACGAGTACTTTGCCCCAGCTGTCAACGAGGGGTCATTTGTCAACGAGAGGCCAGCTGTCAACGAGGGGCCACCAGGACCGGCTGGTGCCGTCGGACCTGGTGGCCCCCCCGGAGCTGCTGGTCCTCCCGGGGACACCGGGCCTGCTGGTCCTCCCGGGGACACCGGGCCGGCTGGTCCTCCCGGGGACACCGGGCCTGCTGGCCCTCGCGGGCAAACCGGGCCTCCCGGGCCTCCTGCGCCTCCCGCGCCTTTCGTGGACTAAATTGCTCCGGGGTTTGGTGGAGGGTGTGTTGTCCCGTGAGGATGATGAGCGTCGTGACCGGTGAGATCTGGCCCCTAACCCAACTCGCCAGACTGGCGATGCGCGACCTGTTCCTGGCCGGTGCTGGCGCGGTGCGCTACGTCACCGTCGACGAGGTGCTGTGGGCTGATCTGCCCGACCGCCGCCGGATCATGCCCGGCCGTGCATTACAGCAACCCGCAGATCACCTGGGCTGGGTTTCGGGCTTCCACCAAGGCACACCTTTTCTCAGTCTCACGTGTGTACCCTATTAAGGTGCACCACCCGGCCTGGTCTCGCCTCGGAGCTTCAATACCTGCTGGCCGTTCACTGCGTTACTCTGGTTCAAATCCTGTCATCTCGACAACGTTTTTGCAGTTCAGAGGGGTTATCCGGTTTCGGATGGTCCCTCCTTTTCGCGCGTTTTGACGGCAACGTGACGGCCACGTCGTTGTGACGGATCGAGCCGTCTCGCAGCTTGATGTGATGCACTGTAATCGCCAGAGCCAACCAGACTGACCGTGATTCTGAAAATCCGCCGTTCGGATTAACCTTCGCTCATGGTTCATAGGCAAGCCCGTTCAAACCCAACCAAATTGTCGTTGATGCGTACGAGTCCCTTCACGTCACGGAACGAGTCGCGAACTACTCAACGACGACGTCCCTTGGACGCTTATCTGGGCGGAGCCCGCGCCATATGGAATGGCGGAGGACGTGGCCGCCAGTCCGTTCGCCGTATCGGACTTCACCCACGAGCTCGGGGAGGGCCCAGCGGGCGTCTCGTGGCAGCGGCGGGATAAACGGCGACTCAGCTAGGCCGTTTAGTGGGCTCGGCGGAGATACCTAGTTGGGGGTTGAAATCGCCGTCGGGTGAAGGCCCTGGTCTCGCTGGGGCAGTGTTGGAATAGTTCCGGAGTAGAAAAAACGGCTTGAGGCAATCCGCCGGGTAGGTGGCTCCGAACTACATGTGATCGAGCTAGTAAACCACGGAAGGATTTCTTGCTCATGAAGAAAAGATCAGTACACGCCGCGTCCTGACGTTCGCCACCGCTGGAACATTTCGGGCTTAGCTCATCGAATTGGTGATCTCTACATATTTGAGAGGAACGGGCATTATGAAAATCATTGATGGCGCAGCCGGGCTTTTAACGATCGTAGGAGGCTTGAACTGGGGTCTGGTGGCCTTGTTCGAGTTTGATCTGGTGGCGTGGGTTTTTGGGGGCATGGACTTCGGCGATACCAACGGGCCCAGCCGAGTGGTCTATGGACTGGTCGGAGCGGCAGCGGTGTATCAAGCGGCGCGGCTACCCGCTCTTTTCCGGGAAAGAAAACCTCAGGCCGCCATGGTTGATAGCCGATGAGTCGGGGGCTTAGAAGCGGAACGAGTTCGCGAGCCGTCATAGTGGCGGGTTGTTACTGGCCGAGTGGGGGAGCGGCATGCTCCTGTTCGGTGACTGTCACGGCCGCCTCTGCTAGTTGAGTCTGACGGCAACGTGGGAGTCCGTAGCCGGACCGTCTTGTAGGCGAGTGGAATGAAGCTATAGGTCGTGGCCATATGTGGAGGTTTCCAGGACCAACCGCCTGGGCGTGGGAGCGAGGGGCCGCAGGTTCAAATCCTGTCACCCCGACAGTGTGGTGTGTCAAGTCATTGGCGACAGCCGAACCTGTTTTGATGGGTTCGGCTGTTGTGTTTTTCGGGGTTGGTAGTCGCGGGTGGGGTTGAGGGTGTGAAGTGTGCTGGGTTTGGTTCCGTTCTCTATAGGAGGATGGACGTTATGCCCCGTCAATACCCACCAGATTTTCGTGAGCGCGCGTTGCGGCTGGTTGATGAGTCGCTGGATGGTTCAGATCGCACGGAGTTCGAGGTCATCACCCATGTCGCGTCTCAGCTGGGTTGTAGCACTGAAGCGGTCCGTAAATGGCGTCGCCGCCGGGAGATCGATGCCGGGCAACGGCCGGGTGTGACCAGTGAGGAACATGCTGAGATCCGGCGACTTAAACGGGAGAACGCCGAGCTGAAACGGGCCAATGAGATCTTGAAGACAGCCTCGGCTTTTTTCGCCTCGCAGCTCGACCGCCCATCGCTGAAATGATCACCTATATCGATAGGTATAAGGATGATTTCGGGTCGAGTTGATCTGCCGCACCCTGGCAGCGACAGACGTTGGATTCCTGACTTCTCGAGGCTACTGGGCTGCCAGAGCCCGGCCCAGGTCTGCACGGGCTGTTTCTGACGAGATACTGGCCGCGCAGATCACCCGCATCCACACCGAGAATTTTTCGGTCTACGGTGTCCGCAAAATGCATGCCGCTATGCGGCGGGCTGGCCGCATCATTGGCCGTGATCAGGTTGCCCGGTTGATGAAAGCCGCTGGCGTGCATGGGATCCAACGCGGCCGGCGGGTGTTCACCACGACACCGGATCCGGCGGCAGCACGGCCGTCTGATCTGGTCGAGCGGAAGTTTCGGGCCCAGGGCCCGAACCAGCTGTGGGTCGTCGACATGACGTATGTCCGCACGTGGTCAGGGTTCGCCTACACTGCGTTCGTCACCGACGTGTTCTCACGACGGATCGTGGGCTGGAACGTCACCTCCAGCCTGCACACCAGCAACCCACTCGAGGCGTTTGAGCAAGCAGTGTGGCAAGCAGGCGCTGACCTGTCTGGCCTGGTCCATCACAGCGATCGAGGCAGCCAATACGTGTCGATTGCCTACACCGACCGCCTCACCGAGCTCGGGATCACACCCTCCGTCGGGTCCCGCGGCGATTCCTACGACAACGCCCTAGCCGAGGCGGTGAACGCGGCATACAAAACCGAGTTGATCACACCAGGCGGGCCGTGGAAGACCGCGGCGCACGTCGAGCTAGCTACCCTGAACTGGGTGTGGTGGTTCAACAACAAGCGCCTCCACGAAAACCTCGGCTACGTACCGCCAGCCGAATACGAGACCAGCCACCAACTGGCCTCACCCGCGAGCCAGCCAACCCCGGCCCTCGCAAACACCTAGGAACCAAACCCAGCACACTTCAGTGATTTCGTGGAGGAGTTGCCGGGCCTGTTTCTTAAAGGGTGTTTCTGGCGGTTTCTTTTAGTAGGTTTCGGCGGCCGGCCAGCGGTCGCTGAAGGTGACGGCGAAAGCGTTTAATGCTGGCTTCCACCGCATGGTCCACTTCGTCTGCCCGGTCCCTGTGGGATCAAGGGAACGGGTGACGAGGTAGAGGCACTTTAACGCGGCCTGCTCGCTAGGGAAATGACCCCGTGCTCGGACAGCCCGCCG
>JBGTNI010000094.1:0-12279 GCA_041743105.1 Mycobacteriales bacterium
CCCGCCTCCAGCTCCGCGGCACCCTTCCTGACCGTGTCCGCCGCCGCACCCGTCGCGGCCGCGATCAGCTTGATCCCACCGCGGCCCAACTGGCGTGCACCGGCCCCCAACAGCAGCCGCCGCGCCCGCTCGTCCAACACCGGAGCCACCTCGGCCAACGCCCCAGCAAACGCCCCCGCGAACCCCACGATCTCTGCCATAGCACAACACTAGAGATCATGAAGCTCAAAGCAGACGTTATTTACCTGCGAGTCCTTAGCGAGACGTCGGGACGGCGGATTAGACGTCTCGTCCACCGAGCGGAGCCTGACACGGAGCGCGTTACAGGAATCGGCGGCGTATTCTTCCGGGCGAAGGATCCGACGGCATTGGCACACTGGTATTCCGAACACCTGGGCATCGAGAACGGTCTCGAAGGTGAGGTCGTCTGGCAGCAACAGGCCGGACCTACGGTTTTCGCACCCTTCGAGTCCGACACCGATTACTTCAGCTCGACCAAAGAGCCCACGCAGCAAGCCATGCTCAACTTCCGAGTCCGGGACCTCGACGCGATGCTGGCGCAGCTACGCGCTGCCGCCGTCGATGTAGACGATGAAACTCAGACCGAGCACAGTGTCGGAAGGTTCGGCTGGGCGACCGACCCGGAAGGCAACCGGTTCGAGCTCTGGGAGCCAATATCGGAAGGCGGCTACATCGACTCTGGCGAGCGCATTCTTACCGAGCCGCTCACGCCTGTTCCCGAGTCTGCGGAAAAAGCCGAGCCGGGTGAGCTTCGTAGCCGCCGGGAGTAGCGATGAGCGGCATATAAGCTTTCGACGATGTCCTCCGATCCTTGTACCGTTGCCCTCGTCACCTCGCTGCGCCTGAACGAACGAGGATGGCGCGATACCGACACCCCGCTGGTGCAGGCTGCGCTTTCAGAGCGCGGGGTTCATGCGCAGCTGGTGCCGTGGCACGAGAATGTGGATTGGGCGTCCTACGCCCTGACTGTCTTGCGGTCTCCGTGGGACATGTTCTTAGGACACCTTGACGAGTTCTTGGCCTGGCTTGAACGCGTAGAAGGACAAACCGTCGTGCTCAACGCGCCCTCGATTGTCCGTCGCGTATTGGACAAGCACTACTTAAGAGATCTCGCGGCAGCGGGAGTGCCGGTGATACCGACTGACTTCATCGAAGTAGGTCAGCGGCCCAGGTTTCCTGACATCGGATTCGTGGTGAAACCTGTGGTTTCCGGTGGGGCGTCGCACGCAGCCCAGTACCGAGCAGACGACGTGACAGCCGCGACGACACATGTCGAGTATCTGCACGAGCAAGGCTTAGCCGCGATGGTGCAGCCATACATGTCGTCCATCGATATCCAAGGCGAGCGGGCCTTGATGTTCTTCAACGACGTCTATCACCACTCCATCGTTAAGCAGGCCATTCTCCAACCCGATGAAAGCTTCGAAGTGGTTCATAAACTCCACCCTGGACCACACCCCTACGAACCAACAAAGGCTGAGCAATCAGTTGCTCGCGCGGCGCTTGCGGTCATGAGTTCGCGGGGTGAACTGCTCTCTGGGCGCGTCGACATGGTTGCCGATGTCAACGGCAACCCCACAATTATGGAACTGGAGCTGATCGCCCCCGTTCTCTTCCTCGCCCACTCAGACCGCGGAGTAGCGCGTTTTGCCGACGCGATCTGCCAGCGCCTAGCACGGCAGCCTTAGATCAGATCGCGGATGCACCAGCGCGCTATTGGTCAAGTACCGCTAGTAATCGCGACAGTTAGGCCTTAGTACCTGATCGGCGCTGGTCAGGTACTAAGGCCTAACTAGCGGATTGCGCGTACGAAGTTGCGGGAAGCTCTCGAAATCGCGATCGGCTGTCCATAACTCGGCGATACCGTGCGCCTGACATACCGCGGCGATCTTCGCGTCGTGAACCCGGGGCCCAACGATTTTCGCTGCTGTCACTAACCGGCTCAGTATT
The DNA here is from genome assembly GCA_041743105.1 of Mycobacteriales bacterium. GTDB lineage: Bacteria > Actinomycetota > Actinomycetes > Mycobacteriales > QHCE01 > QHCE01. Next base: position 1,972 of record JBGTNI010000094.1, read on the forward strand.
GGCCATACATCATCGTTTTCCGATAGCAGAATCACCGTGCCGGTTTCGAGCCATGCCGTTACTTGATCAATCGCGCGGGCCGTGGGGGTGGGCTCCTTATAGATTTTCGGGTGCGTCACGACGCTGAGAAATTCATGGACACAAGGCCATGGGATTGCCCAATCCAGCCGTTTAGTGACCAATTCCGCAATCACAGCCTGTGCGGCATCAAACCATGGCGAATCGCGACGGTGCGCATACACCAAGATATTGGTATCGAGCGCAATCACGAGTCACCGGCGTTCATAGATAGCATCCCGGACGGTGCTCCAGCCACCCGCCTCGAACTCGGGATCCATGCCGCCTGAGCCGTAACTCGCGTCGCGAAGCGCCTGAGAAGGAGAGGTTTTGTGCTCTGAGACGACGCGACGCAACCCCGTTTCGATAAGAGCACGCACCGAAGTTCGCTCGGCTGCGGCAATGTGCTTTACCTCACGAAGCAATCCGTCTGAAATCTCCACTGTGGTCTTCATACATAAAACCATACTGGCAAAACCATAAATATGTATATGTGTATTGACTAATTTAGCCGGCGAGGACGTCCAGTAACTCGCTGCACCATTGCAGCAGCTCGGCGTCTCGCAGCGGAGTTCCGCCGATGCGAGACGTACTCGGGGCGGGGACGTTCACCACGCGGGAGGCCTGTTTGTACACCGATCCCGGATACAGCCGGCCTAACCGCATCACGCGACTTTCCGGAAGATCCACTGGCGCGAGGCGAATCTGACGCCCCTGAGAAGTGATCTCACCGACGCCCAGCGCGGCCGCGTGCACCCGCAGCGCGGCGACCGCCAGCAGTCTTTCGACAGGCGGCGGTGGAGAACCGTAGCGGTCTGCCAGCTCGTCACGTACCGCCTCGATCGCGACGTTGTCGTGTGCGGCCGCAAGCTTGCGGTACATCTCCAGCCGTAGCCGCTCCCCGGTGAGGTAGTCGTGCGGGATGTTGGCATCGACCGGCAGATCGATCTTGCTCTCCGCGGGCTGCTCCGGGACAACCTCGCCGGTCTGCTGCCGCTTGTACTCCCGCACGGCCTCACTGACCATACGTACGTACAGGTCGAAGCCGACCGCGGCGATGTGCCCGGACTGCTCACCACCCAATAGATTGCCGGCTCCCCGGATCTCCAGGTCTTTCATCGCCACGAACATCCCCGCACCAAGCTCGGAGTGCTGGGCGATGGTGGCCAGGCGCTCGTGAGCGGTCTCGGTAAGAGGCCGTTCCGGCGGGTACAAGAAGTAGGCGTAGGCGCGTTCCCGACCGCGTCCTACCCGGCCGCGGATCTGGTGTAGCTGGGAAAGTCCGAACATGTCGGCACGCTCCACGATCAGCGTGTTGGCATTGGGGATGTCCAGGCCTGACTCCACGATGGTGGTGCAGACCAGAATGTCGTACTCCTTCTCCCAAAAACCCAGCATCACCTTCTCCAGGGCCTCTTCGCCCATCTGGCCGTGCCCCACCGCCACTCGCGCCTGCGGTACCAGCGATTTAATCCTGGTAGCGGCCCGGTCGATCGACTCGACGCGGTTGTGCACGTAGAAGATCTGGCCGTCGCGCAGTAACTCTCGCTTAATCGCAGCGGCGATCTGCTGGTCGTCGTAGCCACCGACGTAGGTCAGCACCGGGTGCCTTTCCTCCGGGGGGGTCGCGATGGTGGACATCTCTCGAATGCCGGTGAGCGACATTTCCAGGGTCCGCGGGATGGGAGTGGCCGAAAGGGTGAGCACGTCTACGCTGGCGCGCAGCTGCTTGAGTTGTTCCTTGTGCTCCACACCGAACCGTTGCTCTTCGTCGACGATCACCAGGCCGAGGTCTTTGAAGGTGACGCTGCCCTGTAGCAGCCGATGCGTGCCGATCACGATGTCGGTCTGGCCTTGCGCCAGGCTCTCGATCACCGCACGTGCCTGTGCGTCGGTCTGGAACCGCGACAGCTGTGCGATCCGTACTGGAAACTGCGCCAGGCGGTCTGTGAACGTGGCCATGTGCTGCCGGGCCAGCAAGGTAGTCGGCACCAGCAGCGCCACCTGCTTACCGTCCTGCACAGCCTTGAATGCCGCCCGTACCGCGATCTCAGTCTTCCCGTAGCCGACATCGCCACAGACCACTCGGTCCATTGGATACGGCTGCTCCATGTCGCGCTTGACGTCGTCTATAGCGACCTGCTGGTCGGGGGTCTCGGTAAAGGCGAATGCGTCTTCCAGCTCCCGCTGCCATGGACTGTCGGAGCCGAAAGCGTGGCCGGGCGTGGAGGTGCGAGCGGCGTAGAGTCGCACCAGCTCGGCGGCGATCTGACGCACTGCCTTGCGGGCGCGCCCTTTGGCTTTCTGCCAGTCGGCGCCACCGATGCGATGCAACGCCGGCTGCTCACCACCGACGTAGCGGGTGAGCAGATCCAGCTGGTCGGTGGGGACGAACAGCCGGTCACCAGGCTGCCCCCGCTTACTCGGCGCGTACTCCAACACCAGGTACTCACGTTCGGCGCCACCGACACTACGGCGAAGCAGCTCCACGTAACGTCCGACACCGTGTTGGGTGTGCACCACGAAATCGCCCGGTATCAGCTGCAACGGATCGACAGTGTTGCGACGTTTGGGCGCCATGCGCCGCGGCGCTTCGGTCGGCCGAGCTCCGGTCAGATCAGCCTCGGTTAACAGCGCCAGTCGCAGCGATTCGCACAGGAAGCCGTGCTCGATCTCCCCGGTGGTGATGGTGACGACCCCGGGCTTGGGTTCACCCTCCAGCGATTCGACGAGTGCGGCGCCGACGCCGACATCACGCAGCTGCTCCGCGGCGCGTTGCGCGGGGCCATGACCCGGGAAGCAGAGCACCACCCGCCAGCCATCGGAGGCGTATTCGCCAAGCTGGGTCAGCGCCCGCTCGGTGTCGCCCCGGTAGCTCGGCGCGGGAGCCGCATTCAGCGAGACGGTGCCCCCGGAGACAGTGAAGCCTTCATCGGCGGCGAACGGTCCCACCGACCACCACGGCATGCCCAGCTCGCTCGCCGTCTTGCGTACATGTTCCAGCTCGCGGAACGCTGAGATTCCGACATCGATGGGAGTTTGGCCACCCACCGCGGCGGCCGACCACGATGCTTGCCGGAACTCCTCGCTGGTGGCGACCAGATCGTGCGATCTGGACCGCACCCGTTCGGGATCACAGACCAGGATGTGCGTGTGCTTATCGAGCACGGCGAGGACAAGCTCCAGCTCGTCGGGCGAACTCACCAGTGCGGGGATAAGGGACTCCATGCCTTCGACGGCGATGCCTTCGGCAAGCTTGCCCAGTATCTCGGTGAGCTCCGGATGTTTGCTCGACAGCTGGGCTGCTTTGGCCCGCACCTGTGATGTGAGTAGTAGCTCGCGGCAGGGTGGCGCCCACAGACCGTGCTCAGCCAGTTCCAAGGATCGCTGATCGGCGACGCCGAAATAGCGGATCTCCTCCACCTCGTCGCCGAAGAACTCCACCCGCAACGGATGTTCCTCCGTGGGCGGGAAGACATCGACGATGCCGCCGCGCAGCGCGAACTCACCGCGCTTGCTGACTAGATCCACGCGGGTGTACGCCAGCTCCACGAGCCGATCCGCCAGCGCGTCAATCGCGACGCTGCTTCCGGCAGTAACGGTGACCGGCTCGATCTCGCTCAGGCCCACCAGCTGTGGTTGCAACACCGAGCGAACTGGGGCGACCAGCACCGATATTGGACCGTTCGCTGGATCGGTCGGGCTGGGATGAACGAGTCGCCGCAGTACCGATAGCCGCTGACCGATCGTGTCCGCGCGTGGCGAGAGACGTTCGTGCGGCAACGTTTCCCAAGCCGGGTATACCGCGATGCCATGCGGTGGCAGCAGGCAGCACAGCGCGGAAGCTAGTTGGTCGGCCTCGCGGGCAGTGGCCGTAACAACGAGCACAGGCACGCCGCCGCCACCGGCATCGGTTGGTGCGGCAAGCGCCGCCGCGACGAATGGCTGCAGCGCGGACGGGGCAGAGAGATCAACCGCTGCACGGCCCGCCAGAGAGATCGCCTGTGAGAACGCGGGTTGCCGCACAAGCGGCGAAAGTAGGCCAGCAAGGCTCATGGTTCAACCCTAGCCGCGGGGTAGGACACTCCTGGCGCGGCGGTCAGCCCAGTTCGCCGAAATTATCCGATGCGGCTCTAGTTGCGGTGCTAACGTACCGAGGATCGAAACCGCACTGGGCAGCCGCGATCGCCGAAGTATCGCTGCGGAGCGACGGGAGGGACCTCGATGGAATCTCCACAAGCAGTAGTCGAAAGAGTCACCGGCCACCTGTATACACCCCAGGTGCAACTCGCTAATGCTGCCGAAGCACTGCGCTTACTCGGCTTACTGTCCTACGCCCGACTTGGCATGCCAGAGCCCGATGCGGCAACGCTCGTCGAAGGCATACTCGCGCGTCACGCCCAGGTTGACGAGTCGGCCCGTCAGATACAAGTCCTACGAACGGGATTTGCGAGAATTGGAGAGTTCGAACTGCAAGAGCAGCGTATGCAAAGCTTTCCGACGATTAGCGTGGCGGGCGGTGCCGAACCGAATATCGGCGAAGGTGGAGTAAGAGCCGACGGCAGTTACCGCCTCGCCGTCCAGAGATACGTGCAAGACCTGCTGCCGCACGTCTCACCCGACACCATGTTCGGAGCAACCCGCACCATTGACTGGTGCTTGGATGAGCTGCACGGGCTCGGGCGTAAGGGATACTTCTCCACTGTTTCCCTCGCCGCGGATGACGAACTACCTCGCATCAGGAACCAGGTGTATGGCCCTCGGGGCCCCCAATCGTTGCAGTTCCTTGTCAACAGGGTATTGGACGTTACTAAAGTGAACGATCCGTCATGCCGCTGGCCCGAAATATACGATTACGGCCCGCCGCAAGAGTTCAAGCCCACGTCACGGTCCAAGCCAGGACGGAAAATGCCATTGGGTGCCCGCGTACGCAGTGTCTCGGCTGGTGGCGTCGCGGGCAGCAGAAACCCGCGTTCCCGCTAGAGGGCTACAGGCGTAACCATCGACAGGTGAAGGTCAGATCGAGCAGCGGACAAGTAGGCCAGCAAGGCTCATGGTTCGACCCTAGCCGCGGGGTAGGACACTCCTGGCGCGGCGGTCAGCTAGGCAACTTCACTGAACCCGCCGGTTCACGGCATCGTGGGTACTAACGTGTCGGTGGAGCGCAAAGCCCCGCAGTGGCTGCCGGCTATTCGCGGCAGTACCGTTGCTGGAGCGACATAGAGGAGGAAACCTCGATGGCACCCGCTAGAACCCCTCAAGAAGTAGTCGAAGGCGTTGTCGACAAGCTCTACCCTTCCGTAGAGGAGTTGGGCCGCGCACAGGCCGGATTGAGGATTTTAGGCACGGCGCCCATTGGCCAAGAGCCTACTACGTTTGCCGCCGCTAATAGACTTAGAGAAGCAAGTAATTTGAAATGCGAAGATATGGATACTTCCTTATTAATGCTGAGGAGTGCACTAGAAAGACTGTTTCAAAGTTACAGGTTGGGATCTACCGGACGGGAAAGTCCGAGTCAGCTGAGGAGAATGGGCTTATATCCCCGACCTGAATTGTCGGAGGGGCTTTCTCCTCCTCATCCTCTGGATGATTTCTATGACGGAAACCCCGATGCCGTTAAAAGGGTCCTACGAGATATTTTGAAGGTTATTTCACATGAACCCATGTTTAAAATCGACGAAACTATTGCACGGTGTCGCAGTGAATTGGACGGGATCCCGAGACAAAAAAGGCGGCCAGCTATCGCCTCTGCAATTTATCAGTTAGGCTTAGTTATGCCTCGGGTGTACCGTGATACCACCCTAGGTTCACTCACAGGAATGCGAGGCATCGTTACCCAAACGCTGAACCTGACCGGTTTACATAACGATCCTGATTTTCTACGGTATGGCTGGCCCCATGCCCTGCGCAATGGGCCGCGGCTACCAGGCTCTACGGATATGCCTACGAACCCTCCAGTACAGCTTAAGCCGATCGGGGGCGCCCGCCCACCCGCGATCCCCGGCAGAGGCAGGGCACGTAAACGGCGGCTGCCTAGCTCACCGCGATGACGGGCAGCGCATGCTGCTGTGCAGCGGCGGTGAGCCGTTTATCGTAGGTGACGAAATTGCTAAGCTCCGCGCGGAGGAGCAACGCGGTAGCGAGGTGAATCGCGTCCAAGGAACGAAGGCTTGCGCCTGGGAGTCGGCTAGCAGAGGAGACGATTGCCTTGCTAACGGGTAGCTGCCCGACATCATCTAGTAGCACGTCTGCGTAACCCAGTTGTCCTGGACCGCCGCGTGCTATCGCTCGGCGGACCTCAATAGTTAGCAGGGCACTTGACACGAGTCGTTCTCCCGCGTGTCGAGCAAGAAACTCCATTAACGACCTTGTCTCAGATTCAGGAAGTACTAGCTTCACAAAAGCTGAGGAATCGAGGTAGATCAATAGCGTTCCTCGTCCCGCATCTCTGCCAACACTTCACTGAGCGGACGAGCACCTGATGGGGTAGGCGGTGGGGGTAGGTGATCCAGGATATTTCCCTTAGCAGCTACAAATTCTCCCGCCGCCTCCAGCCGATCCAAGATTGACGATGGCGGCTCGGCCGGCACTAGGTAGGCTGCTAGCTTCCCCCGTTCGGTGACCGCTACCCGCTTCCCGGCTTTGGCTTCGCGTACATAGCGCGACGCGTTCTGTCGAAGCTCGCGAATTCCAATCGACTCCACAGTAGCAAGAGTAGCATCTAAAGTGCTACATGAGCTGATCTGTTTGCGGCGTCTTGAGAGTGGCGCAAGGACATACCAACTCGGGGTGTAGAGCCAGGTGGCGAAGAAGTCGTCCAGCTGCTGGTGGGAGACCCGTTCGGAGCGGACGATGAAACCCGCTGTAGAGAATCAAGTTCCGCCGACATCGGCAAGCCCCAGTGCGTAGGATCCGGCAGGAGACGGATCATGATCTGTACTACATCGATGTAAGAGCGGAGAGCAATACGTGTTCACCCAAATGGCCCTCCTCCGACCGTGGCGACGCGTGCTGGCGATCGCACTGAGCACGCTTGCCTGCGCGGCGGTGACCGTAACCACTGGGCTAGTGACGTCAGCGCCAGCGAATTCCGCACTGGCGGCACCTTTGGAGTGTGGCGAAAAGTACATTTTCCTCTTCGACAAAAACGCTCCCGTATACAACCGTGAGACTGACTCCATACCCCTTTGCCCTAACCGCGTGTACTCCCTGGGTGAGGAGAAGCCGAACCTTCATGACAGGGTTGACAGCTGGCGTAACTACTCGGATAGAACTGTCTGCCTCTGGGACAAAGGGAACCTGTGGGAGGAGATCGACCGACTGGGCCCCGGCCAACATCACGACGACTTACCAGAGAAGCTCAGAAACCGGGCCGATGCCGTAGGCCCTTGTTGAACAGCCACGCGTGACTGGGTCGCTCTGCCAACGAACAGAGCGACCCAGTCACCGTTCGGCGGATAGAGATACCTCTAGCAACCTCGGCTGGTGTAGTAGTACAGGTGGCCGAGTGGCGAAGCGCGGCAGATTCCGCTGGCGTTTCTGCTATCGCTCGCCCGGTGCTAGCGTGCAGCCTCATGATGAAGTCCGCGCGCATCTCGGCTGTGCTTGCAATCGCCGGCGTACTGCTGATAACCGGCTGCTCCAGCGAATCCACTCAGCCTGACGACGGGGCATTCGACGCCACCGTCGCAGCCGCCAACGGCGACGTGCACATCGCCAGCAAGCCTGAACGCGTGGTATCGCTCTCCCCGACTGCCACCGAAATGCTGTTCGCGATCGGTGCCGGCGAGCAGGTGGTGGCCGTCGACGATCAGTCCAGCTACCCAAAGAACGCGCCCCGCACCTCGCTGTCCGGGCTCACTCCCAGCGCGGACGCGATCGCGCAGTATCGGCCCGACCTGGTCGTCGTCGACGCCGACCGCAACGGTGTCGTCGCGGGGCTAAATAAGCTCGACGTCCCGGTACTCGTCGAGCCCGCAGCCACCACGTTGAACGACAGCTACGACCAACTGGGCGACCTAGGTGCGGCGACCGGCAATAGCGACGCGGCCAAAAAGGTCGTTTCGGATATGAAAACCAAGCTCGCTGAGGCGGTAGACAGCGTCGATGACGCATCGCGCCGCAGCTACTATCACGAGATCGACAACACCTACTACACCGTGACATCGAAGACGTTCATCGGCGGCGTGTACCGCCTATTCAAACTGGACAACATCGCCGATGGTGCTGCTGCGAGCACCGGGAACGACTACCCCCAGCTGAACTCCGAATACCTCGTCAAGAGCAATCCCGATCTCATCTTCTTAGCCGACGCGGCATGCTGCGGCCAGTCGGCGACCACCGTGGCTAAGCGGCCTGGCTGGGGTGAGATGGCGGCGGTGCGGCGCAATCAGGTCATCTCACTCGACGCCGACACCGCGTCGAGGTGGGGGCCGCGAGTGGTGGAATTCGCCGAGGACATCGCGACGGCGATCCGCAAAGCCACCGCAAACGGCTGACATCGGAGATGGCGTTTTCGCAGCAACCCACCGCACTCCTCAAGCCACTCCCCGTGACCCGACTGCGGGCGCGGTGGCTGCTCGGTGCGGTCGGGGCACTGCTGGCCGCGGTGACGGTGGGCATCGCGGCCGGTCCGGTATGGTTCGCCCCCCATCAGGTGCTATTAACGCTGCTCGACGCGGTTCCCGGCATCGCGCTCGATCCTGGACTAGCCGCCATCGACCAAGCCATCATTACCGAGCTTCGAGCGCCGCGCGTAGTGCTGGCCGCGCTAGTCGGCGGAGCCTTGGCCCTCGGTGGCGCGTGCTATCAGGGCGTATTTCGGAATCCGTTGGTGGACCCTTATCTACTCGGCTCGGCGGCCGGAGCCGGCCTGGGCGCGACCATCGCGATTGGATACGCACCGACAGCGGAGATCCTCGGCACCCCCGTCGTTCCAGTGGCAGCATTTTTCGGGGCACTGTTCGGGGTGAGCCTGGCATATCTGCTGGGTAGTTGGGCCGGCGGCGGCATTGGGGTGGGCGGCATCGGGGTAGGCGGCGGAGTCGCCACATTGATGCTTGCCGGCGTGGCGGTAGCGGCGTTCCTGACCGCGGTGCAGGCATTCGTGCAACAGCAGAACACCGAGAAGCTGCAACAGATATACGGCTGGATCGTCGGGCAGCTCGGCACCTCGGATTGGCGCGATGTCTCCACGGTTGCGCCGTACCTTGCGATAGCCACCGTGGTAACACTGCTGCACGGGCGGCTGCTAGATGCGCTGGCACTCGGCGACGATGAGGCCACCAGCCTTGGCATACCAGTCCGCCGGGTGCGCGTGGTAGTGCTCGTCGCCGCGTCGTTGGCCACCGGAGCGGCCGTAGCGGTGAGCGGGCTGATCGGTTTCGTCGGCTTAATCGTGCCGCATATGGTGCGGCGCCTCACCTGCACCAGCTATCGCGTGGTGCTGCCGTTGTCGCTGCTACTCGGCGCGGCGCTGTTGGTATTAGCCGACGTGGTCGCGCGCAGCGCGCTAGGCGGCGCGGAGCTGCCGATCGGCCTGGTCACCGCGTTCCTGGGCGCGCCGTTCTTCGCCGGCCTACTGCGGGTCAATAGAAAGTCGCTGGTGTGAGCGCCGTAAGCCTGCGCAACGTCACGGTGCGACACGGCCACCGCACGGCAGTGATAGACCTTTCGTTGGATGTCTCCCCGGGCAGCTGGCTCACAGTCATCGGGCCTAACGGCGCCGGGAAATCCAGTTTGCTGGCTGCACTAGCCGGTGTGCTGCCCTCCGACGGCGACATCACATTGAACGGAGTTGCCACCACCACGCTTACCCGACGGCAGCGGGCGCGACAGCTTGCCTACCTGCCACAGGCTCCCGTCTGCCCGGATCAGCTGAGCGTGGCCGACTATGTTCTGCTCGGCAGGATGCCGCACGCCGGATACTTTGGCCGCAGCAATGCTTCCGACGAAAAGATCGTCTTCGAGGTGCTCCAGCGCTTGGAGCTGTCAGACTTCGCGGAGCGGTCGCTGGGATCGCTCTCGGGCGGCGAACGCCAGCGAGTCATGCTGGGTCGTGCGCTCGCGGGGCAGGCGAGCGTACTGCTCGCCGACGAACCCACAACAGCGCTGGACTTGGGCCACCAACAACGAGTGCTGAAGCTTATCGACCAGCTCCGGCGCAGCGACGGGCTCACCGTAATCACGGCGATGCACGACCTCACCCTAGCGGCCCAGTACGCCGACCAGTTGGTGTTACTGCACGCCGGA
>JBGTNI010000095.1:0-7748 GCA_041743105.1 Mycobacteriales bacterium
GTCAGAAGTCGCTCACCTACCTCCACGTTTGACTCCTAGCTCCTTGTGTCGAATTAGTAACATGCGGCGTCATTACAGCATCGTTGCGGCGGGTCTGGTAGGTAAACGGAACAACTCGTCACCGCCGAGACCGCTGTGAGGCCACAGATAATGTCGTTACGCTGCAACAAAACGTCACACGTTGCTGGAGAGAAAAATGTGAAGGGAATATCCAGTGAAGATCCATCCTCTCGTCAGCTATACGGTCGGCCGGTTTGCTCTGATGGTTGCCGTGGTAGGCCTACTATTCGCCGTGGGCCTTCGTAACTGGCTGCTCGTACTGCTAGCAATCGCGATCTCCATGCCCTTGTCGTGGTTCCTGCTTCGTGCCCAGCGGGCCCAGCTAGCCGAGCGCGTCGAGGCGTACCAACAGCGCCGGCGCGCCGAACGCGAGGAGCTGCGCGCAGCCTTGGATGAGCAGGAATGAGGTCGGGCGGGTAGGTCGTTCGGTGCTGCGGTGGAACAGCTACCTATCCGCGCGACCTCTGAGCCGCTCTTAGGTATGCCTTAGCTCTCGGGTGCGCTGGTACCAGGAATAGACTTCGATCCTCGAGTTCGTGAAGTACTTCACAAGCTCTCGCCGACTCAGTGATGCCTGCGAAGGAGGCGGTGCAGGCCATGCCCTTCACGCAATACCTCCCCATCGTGCTGCTGTTCGCCTTGGCGACGGGATTCGCGGTGTTCTCGGTTGCTGCGGCACCGCTGATCGGCCCGCGCCGCTACAACCGTGCCAAGCTCGATGCCTACGAGTGCGGCATCGAGCCGGCACCACAGCCGGCGGGTGGTGGGCGCTTCCCGGTGAAGTACTTCCTCACCGCCATGCTATTCATCCTGTTCGACATCGAGATCGTCTTTCTGTATCCCTGGGCCGTGGCTAATGAGGCGCTTGGCCTGTTCGGGCTGGTGGAAATGGTGCTGTTTGTCGCCACCGTTTTCATCGCCTACGCCTACGTGTGGCGCCGTGGCGCACTGGATTGGCGTTGAGGTGGATACCAGAGAAGTGGGTAACGGTGAAGTGGGCCACCTAAGATTGGGCCAACAGAAAATGGGCTACGGAAGAATAGGCTCACAGAGATGGGCCTAGAAGAGAAAGTCCCCACCGGTGTGCTGCTGGCGTCGGTCGAAAAGCTGGTGAACTGGAGCCGCACTTCCTCGCTGTGGCCGGCCACATTCGGCCTGGCATGTTGCGCCATCGAGATGATGACCACCGGAGCGGCTCGCTACGACATGGGCCGCTTCGGTATGGAAGTGTTCCGCGCCAGCCCCCGCCAGGCAGACCTGATGATCGTGGCCGGACGTGTCAGTCAGAAGATGGCGCCGGTGCTGCGGCAGATCTACGACCAGATGCCCGAGCCTAAGTGGGTGTTGTCCATGGGCGTCTGTGCCTCCTCTGGAGGCATGTTCAATAACTACGCCATCGTGCAGGGCGTGGACCACATCGTGCCGGTTGACATCTACCTCCCCGGCTGCCCCCCTCGGCCGGAGATGCTGCTTGACGCCATTTTGCGGCTGCACGAAAAGATCCAGCACGAACCACTGGGTGCCAAGCGGGCCGCGGCGCAAGACCTCCCCACCCCGGCGCTGCGACCAGGCGCAATGCCCTCGTCGTACCGCTTCAATGCCAAGCGACGCAAACAGTGGACCGATGCCGCGCGGCAGGGGCAGTCCGAGCAGCTGCGGGTACGCGAACAGATGGAGCAGCTGGTCCACCGGGCGCAAGAGTGCCGCGGTGAGACCGACGAGCACAGGGCTGGAAGCGCCTCGTGAACGTGGATGAATCAACAGTGACCGGAGCGGAACCGGCCGTGGTATCGACCAGTCCCGACATACCGCAGTCCACCAAAGCGGGGATGTTCGGCGTCGCTGGGTCGGGTGACACATCCGGCTTCGGTGGGGTCGTGCATACGCCGGCGTCGCCTACGTCTTCGCCGCGCCCCTTCGGCGGCTACTTCGACGAGGTGTTCGACGCGCTCGTCGCCGCGCTGGTCGCGGCAGCCGCCCCTGCCGACACCATTGTCCGAACGGTGGTAGATCGCGGCGAACTTACGCTGCATATCCGGCCCGATGCGGTGCTCACAGTCTGTACCGCGTTGCGGAACGATCCCGCGCTGCGCTTCGAGTTGTGCTCGTCGGTCTCCGGCGTGGACTACCTCGACACCGCCGAGCCGGTAGACCGCGGCGCCGGTGACGCCGCCACCGCAGACACAACAACCCGGTTACATGTGGTGTACCACCTCACCTCCATGACGTACCGCCGTCGAATCCGGTTGGAAGCCGCGGTGACCGTGCAGCACCCGCATGTGACCTCGGTGACCTCGGTGTACCCCACCGCGGACTGGCACGAGCGCGAAACCTACGACATGTTCGGTGTCGTCTTCGATGGCCATCCAGCGCTCACCCGCATTCTGATGCCCGACGACTGGGACGGTCACCCGCAGCGCAAGGACTACCCACTGGGCGGAGTGCCCGTGGAGTACAAGGGCGCCCAGATTCCACCGCCGGATAACCGGAGGTCCTACCAGTGACCGAGACAGTGCCCAAGTCCGTGACCCGCGAAGCCAACGCCCGGGACGCTTACGCCGATACTCGCGAGACCACTTCCGGTCGCGTCTACACGCTCACCGGTGGCGATTGGGACAGCCTGGTCGAACAGGCGGATCCGCTTGCGGCCGAACGCCTCGTAGTGAACATGGGCCCGCAACACCCTTCCACTCACGGCGTGCTCCGCCTGGTACTCGAGCTGCAGGGCGAGACCGTGACGCAGGCGCGTTCGGTGATCGGATATCTGCACACCGGGATCGAGAAGAACGCCGAGTACCGCACCTGGACCCAGGGTGTCACGTTCGTGACCCGAATGGATTACCTTTCGCCGCTGTTCAACGAGACCGGTTACTGCCTGGCCGTGGAGAAGTTGCTGGGTGTGGAAGTTCCAGAACGGGCTAACACCATCCGGCTGCTGCTGATGGAGCTGAACCGGATCTCTTCGCATCTGGTGTGGCTCGCCACCACCGGTATGGAGCTCGGTGCGCTGTCGATGATGATCTACGGTTTCCGCGAGCGCGAGGAGATCCTCGACATCTTCGAGCTCATCACCGGCTTGCGGATGAACATGGCCTACGTGCGGCCAGGCGGCGTGGTGCAGGACCTGCCCGCCGAGGCGGTGGGCAAGATCGCCGCTTTCGTCAAAACTATGCCTGGGCACATCAAGACTTACGAGGATCTGCTCTCGGGGAACCCGGTCTGGCGTGCTCGTACCCAGGGCGTGGGTTTTCTGGACTTGACCGGGGCCATGGCGCTGGGCATCACTGGCCCGGTGCTGCGCTCGGCCGGACTGCCGTGGGACCTGCGAAAGACCGAGCCATACTGCGGATACGAAAACTACGACTTCGACGTCCCCACCCAGACCACCGGCGACGTCTGGGGGCGCTACCTGGTGCGGCTGGAAGAGATGCGGCAGTCGCTTTCGATCATTGAGCAGGCACTCGACGCGCTCAGGCCCGGCCCGGTCATGATCTCCGACAAGAAGATCGCCTGGCCGGCCCAGTTGGCACTGGGCGCTGACGGGCTGGGTAATTCGCTGGAACACATCCGCGCGATCATGGGTCAGTCCATGGAATCGTTGATTCACCACTTTAAGCTGGTCACCGAAGGTTTCCGGGTACCGCCCGGTCAGGTGTATGTACCGATCGAGTCGCCGCGTGGTGAACTCGGCTTCCACCTGGTTTCTACCGGGGGGACACGGCCGCACCGAGTGCACGTACGGGAGCCATCTTTTGTGAACCTGCAGGCCTTCCCAGCCATGGTCACCGGCGGCCCGATTGCGGACTTAATCGCCGCCGGAGCCTCACTGGATCCTGTGATGGGCGGTGTCGATCGATAATGAGTGGATCGGTAATGAGTTCAAACGTCACCAATTCTCCATCCCAGAAACTGCCGGAACGTACCCCGCTGGACGCCGCCGCGCTCGTCGATGATGCCGCGGCGATCATCGCGCGCTACCCGGCGGGCCGCGAACGCTCGGCGCTGTTGCCGATGCTGCATCTGGTGCAGTCGGCGCAGGGCTATGTCAGCGCCGACGGGATCGGTTTCTGCGCCGGGCAGTTGAATCTCACCCGCGCCGAGGTGGCCGCCGTCGCCACGTTCTACACCATGTACAAGCGGCGACCCACCGGTGAATATCTGGTCAGCGTCTGCACGAATACCATGTGCGGTGTGCTGGGCGGGCAGCGCAGCTACGAAGAGCTGAGCAAAGAACTCGGCGTCGGTCACAACGGCACCACCGCCGACGGACGTATCACACTGGAGCACGCCGAATGCCTCGCGGCGTGCGACTACGCGCCAGTGATGACGGTGAACTACGAGTACTTCGACCAGGTCGACGCGCAGAAGGCCGGTGAGATCGTGGCGCAGCTACGGGCGGGCCAGCGTCCCCATCCCGATCGCGGCGCGCCGCTGTGCAGCTTCAAGCAGGTTTCGCGCCAGCTTGCCGGCTTCGACGAACTTAGCGGCACTGATGTTGGTGGCACAGATGTTGGTGGCACGGATACGTCGGATCTGGGCGATGCCGCTGGCGAACCCACCCTGGCTGGCAATCGGCGAGCCGAAGCGGCAAGCGGCGCGGGAGGCAATGCATGAGCGCCCAGACCCTGGCTCCAGTACTCACGACGCGCTGGCCGCATCAGCCCTGGAAGCTGTCGAACTACGAGCGGCTCGACGGTTACGACGGGGTACGACGCGCGCTGCGCCGTACCCCGGAAGACCTGGTGGAACTGGTGAAACAGTCCGGTTTGCGCGGGCGTGGCGGTGCCGGATTCCCCACCGGACTGAAATGGTCATTTCTCCCCAAAGAGGACTCACCGGGCGGTGGAAAACCGCACTATCTGGTGATCAACGCCGACGAGGGCGAACCGGGGACCTGTAAGGACCTGCCGCTGATGATGGTCGATCCGCACTCGTTGCTCGAGGGCGTCGTCATCACCGCCTATGCCATCCGGGCGAATCGGGCGTTCATCTACGTGCGTGGCGAGGCTGTGCACGCCGCGCGGCGGCTTCGCCAAGCGGTGCGCGACGCCGTCGCCGCGGGCTACCTCGGTCGTAACATCCTGGGCTCGGGTTTCGACCTCGACGTGGTCGTGCACGCCGGCGCCGGTGCTTATATCTGTGGGGAAGAGACCGCGCTGCTGGAATCCTTGGAAGGCTTCCGGGGCCAACCTCGGCTCAAGCCCCCATTCCCCGCGACGCACGGCCTCTATGCCTCACCCACTGTGGTGAACAACGTGGAGACCATCGCTAGCGTGCCGTTCATCGTGCGGCACGGCGTCGACTGGTGGAAGTCGATGGGGACCGAAAAATCGCCCGGTCCCAAGATCTACTCCATCTCCGGGCACGTCAAGCATCCCGGACAGTACGAATGCGAGCTCGGTGTCACGCTGCGCCAGCTTTTGGAGCTGGCCGGAGGTGTCCGGGCGGGGCGTTTCCTGAAGTTCTGGACCCCCGGTGGCTCCTCCACGCCGTACTTCACCGCCGATCATCTGGATGTCCCGTTGGACTTCGAAGGCGCGGCAGCGGCGGGCTCCATGCTTGGCACCACCGCGATCATGGTCTTCGACGAGACAACCTGCATTGTTGGCGCCACGCTGCGATTCATCGAGTTCTACGCCCACGAGTCATGCGGCAAGTGCACCCCGTGTCGCGAAGGTAACTACTGGATGGAACAGGTGCTGCACCGCTTGGAGGCTGGGGAGGGCACCGAGGAAGACCTCACCACGCTGCTAGACACTTGCGACAATATCTTTGGCCGCTCCTTCTGCGCGCTTGGTGACGGCGCCACCAGCTCGGTGATGAGTTCGATTAGATACTTCCGCGACGAGTACATCGACCACGTTCGGCAGCGGCGCTGCCCGCTGGGTAAGAGCGCCGGCGCTACCCACGCGGCGCCGAGTACGGCGCAGGCGCGTCATGCGCTGCGCGGTGAGCTGCCGGACGGGCGGGACGACATGGTTGTGCAGGGGGCCCACAGATGACCATCGCACCGCAGAGCGTGCACGTCTCGACCTCCGTCGGAGCACCCACACCGCCGCCGGTGGGCCTTACCGTCGACGGAGTCGCCATCACGGTGCCGCAAGGCACTTTGGTGATTCGCGCCGCCGAGTTGCTCGGTGTGGCGATTCCCCGGTTCTGTGACCACCCGCTGCTGGACCCGGTGGGCGCCTGCCGGCAATGCATCGTGGAGGTGGAAGGGCAGCGCAAGCCAATGACGGCCTGCACCACCGTGGTCACCGAGGGCATGGTGGTCAAAACACAGCACAGCAGTGAGATGGCGGCCAAAGCGCAGAGCGGCACCATGGAACTGCTGCTGATCAACCATCCGCTGGACTGTCCAGTCTGCGACAAGGGTGGCGAGTGTCCGCTGCAGAACCAAGCTATGAGCGCTGGCCGAGCGACCTCGCGATTCCACGACGTCAAACGCACTTTCCCCAAACCACTGCCGATCTCGACGGAGATACTGCTGGACCGCGAGCGTTGCGTGCTGTGTGCCAGGTGCACTCGGTTCTCCGCTCAGATCGCCGGTGACCCGTTCATCGAGCTATTCGATCGGGGCGCCGGCGAGCAGGTCTCGGTGTATCGGGGCGAAGAGCTGGAAGAACCCACACAGAGAGCGTCCTCCGATAGGTCATCTGCCAAGGCCGCAGGAGCCGACGCCTACGAAGTGGGTAGGCGAGGCGACGAGAACGACGGCAGGGGCCTATCAGAGGGCGATCCGTTCAATTCCTACTTTTCGGGTAATACAATCCAGATCTGTCCGGTCGGGGCGCTCACCAGCGCCACCTACCGGTTCCGTGCCCGACCCTTCGATCTGGTCTCGACGCCCGGCGTCTGCGAACACTGCTCGTCGGGTTGTGCTCAGCGCACCGACTGGCGCCGTAACCGGGTGATGCGTCGCCTCGCCGGAGACGACCCGGAAGTGAACGAGGAGTGGAACTGCGACAAGGGCCGGTTCGCGTTCGCCTACCCCACGACCGAGGGTCGGATCACGACCCCACTTATCCGCGATGTTTCTGGCGACCTCGTACCGGCATCGTGGAGCGAGGCGCTCACCGTCGCGGCGGAGGGACTACGGGAAGCGCGCGACGCCGCCGGTGTCGGGGTGCTCACCGGTGGCCGACTCACCGTGGAGGACGCCTACGCCTACAGCGTTTTCACCCGCGCGGTGCTGGGTAGCAACGACATCGACTTCCGGGCCCGCCCGCACAGGTGCGAGGAATCGGACTTCCTTGCCGACCATGTCGCGGGTGTGACACCCGCGACCGGTGGGCTCACCTACCGCGATCTCGACACCGCGTCGACCGTGCTGCTGGTGGGCTTTGAGCCCGAAGAAGAGTCCCCCATCGTCTTTCTGCGGCTACGCAAGGCAAGCCGTCGACTCGATGCCGCAGCGCACATCTACTCCTTGGCACCTTGGGCGAGTCGCGGGCTGGAGAAGCTGTCCGGCACGCTGGTCGAGACGGCGCCCGGTAAGGAGCCCACCGCGCTGGATGCGCTGGCGTCAGACGATGGTCGGCTGGCCGACCTAGCCGCTGGGCTACGCCGGCCAGGCGCGGTGATTCTGGTCGGCGAACGCGCCGCAGAGACCGCAGGTACCCTGACGGCTGCCGCCCGGCTGGCGCGGGCTACCAGTGCACGCCTCGCGTGGGTACCGCGCCGTGCTG
>JBGTNI010000096.1:0-15693 GCA_041743105.1 Mycobacteriales bacterium
CGAGGCGCCCGACGTCGAGGCCGCACGTGGCAAGCGCTGGCGCGTGTCACTACGGCGCGGGCAGCGCAGCTGGGTGCTGCTTAGCCAGGACTGGCCGGATGAGACCGCGCCCGCGGGCTGTTCGGCGCCGCTGGGTTTGCGGCCGGGTGTCTATCAGCTCACCGCTGAGCTGGCCCAGCCACAGCCGGAATACGACAGGCAGGACGATGTCTGCCCTATTGTCGGCGGATTCGAAGTCAAATACGCCGGCCCAGACAGTGGTGGGGAGCTGGTGACGATTCCGAACGAACGACTGTTCCGCGATCGTAAGGACAAGCCGCTCGACGACGGTCTGGAAGTGGCCGGCGCCGCGAAGGACTTCGGAAGGTTGCACTTCACCAGCACGCTGCGTGATATCCGCCGCACCTACCAGCGAGCTTTCAAGTCGCTGCTATTCACTCACCGGTTCTCACTCTCCGCGAAACCGGCCGCCGACGACGGTCAGTCCGAGCTTGGTTACCTGCTGGAGCACACGGACGATTTCGCCGGTACGTCCTACTTCCGCGACGGTGGCGGCTTCGGCGTGCACCGCGCTTTCTTCGACTTCAATTTTCTGCCGGTGAAGGACAATTATCATGCGCCGCTGCTTAGTCAGGATCGTCGGATAAAGCCGGCGCCACGTAGGCAGCAGGCGCTCTTCGACTGGTGGGAGCGGATATTCGATTACACCATCGTGCGTGGGGATGTCCGGCTCGTGCCCGAACGCCCGCTGTGGTTACTGTTCCACGAGGCCGCGGAGAACCATCCGGACGATCCGGCGCATCTGCTTCGGCACGTGGGCTTCGATCTGCTGCACACCCGGCTGGTGCTGCGCTACTTCGAGGGCTACTCGGTGTCCAGCGCGGACCTGGAGGACGAGCGCTGGACGATCCGTGCCTGGCGCGCCGAAAACTGGATACGCTCGGTGCGCCGGCACTTCCTAGTCCAAGACATCCGAGAGGCACGGCCGGATTTGTGGGCCTGCGACGATCCCGGTGAGCTGGTCGGTGAGGAAGGCGAGACCGGGAACCAGAACCTGACCCGATTCGTGCGCGAGGGCTGTATCGAGAACGGCGAACCGCGACGCTATGCAGACATCAAACGGCTGAACGACGGGCTGCGCGAACGCGCCAGGACCGCGTTGTTGGCTTATCTCTGCGGGATGAACCGGGTGCCGACGCTCGGTGGCGGGTTCGTTACCGAGCCCAAGCAGCTCAGCGAATTGCTGCTGACCGATGTCGAAGCGGGGCTGTGCCAGCGGGCGAGTCGGATCGAAGAGGCGATTAGCACAGTTCAGCTTTACGTGCGGCGGGCCCAGCTCGGTCTGGAGCCCGACTGCGAGGTGCCACCGGCCTTTTCGTTGCTGTGGGAGCGCCGTTTCGCCGCCTACCGCGTATGGGAAGCCTGTACCCGGCGCGAACTCTTTCGGGAGAACTGGATCGACTGGGATGAGCTAGACCGTGCCAGACGTAGCGAGGCATTCCGCTTCCTGGAAGCCGAGTTGCGGCGGGTTACTCTCACCGTGCCGGTTCCCGGTGGCCTGGAGTACTGGAGCGGTGGGCGCCCGCCCGCCCATCCCGGTCTGACGCTATTGCAGGTCAGGGAACCTGCCGGGATCAGAGTGATCGACCCCCCGCCGGAAGGTTTCGATCTGCTCGGTACACCCGAACGGCACGCCAGGCCGTCCTGGCTGGCCTCCCTAGGGCTCCCGACCGACGGTTCGCCCGGCGGCGGTGGCAACGGTGGTGGCAACGGTGGTGGTGACGGCGACGGCGGCGGAAACGGTGGCGGCAACGGTGGTGGCCCGGTGGTCAATCTGACCGCGAGCGGGACCCACGACGTGGCCGATGGGGACGGCGGCAACGGCAACGGCGACGGCGGCAACGGCAACGGCAACGGAAACGCTGGCGGCGTTGAGTTTAATGAGAACCTCCCGCTATGGCTGCAGGCTGCGATCCGCCTTGGTACCCGATTCGTCCGGGTGGCCGCAGCTGGTGAGCCACCGGCGTCCACCGGGTTCGAGCCGCGGCGCTTCGATGGTGAGGACGCAGGCGGCGGCGACTCCTGCTGCGCAGACTGTGGCAAACCGCATCCGGTCGTGGTCGACGAGTACTACTTCTGGACAGTCGATTCCGAGCAGTTCTACGAGCAGGAGCAGCAGGCTGATTGGAGCTGGCACGATCCGGCTCTGAGCCCGAGGCTGCTGCACTGGGATGCCGCGCGTTCGGTTCAGCTCGCCTGGTGTCGAGTCCACAATGGACAGTTTATGCAGCCACGTCGGTCGGCGGAGACGATCCGTATTGGCAATGGCAATGGTGGTGGCAATGGCAACGGTGGTGGCAATGGCAACGGTGGTGGAGGCGGCGGCGACCGCATCGCCAACGGCGATGGTGACGGCGAGCTGGAGTTCGTCGGCCGCACCGCCGACTCGCTGACCTTCCGGATTCCCGGCGGCGTCGCCCCGCCGTTCGCCGCGGAGGCCATGGTCGGATTCCGCTACGACCTGGTCACCGACGCGGCCGTGACGCTTCCGCTGGTGGCGGTCCCGCAACCCGATGACGAGGAGTCCGGTTACCCCGGCGCGCTACCGGCCTACCCGTATTTCGCGTACTACGAGCCGGGTGCTCGTTTGATGCCGGCTTCGCCGTTCGCCCCCGCGGTAGCGGTGGCCGGGGTGCTGCGGGCGCACTGCCGGTTCGAGGCCGCGCTCAAGTGGTACGAGTTGGCCTTCGCGCCGCTGTGGTCGGATTCCAGTTGGTGCTTTAGCGATTCGACCGACGACGCGCCAACGGTCGTGGAGGCGATCGGATGGTTCGACGAGGATGCCAGGCGGCGTTCGATCACCCTGCACTATGCCGAAACCATGCTCGACTGGGGCGATGCCGTGCTGCGGCGTAACACGCCGGAGTCGTTCGGTCAGGCGCGGCTGATCTTTGACACGGTGGCTAAGCTGCTCGGCTCCCGGCCCCGAACGATCCTGGCTAAGTCGGAAGCCGAAACATCCACCGTTGCCGATTTCTTCCCGATCGGCTCCCCGGTCAACCCTCGACTGCTCGCCCTGTACGACCACAGCGCCGATCGGCTGGACCTGATCCACGCCTGTCTCAACGCTAACCGACTCCGCAATGGCACGCCCGGCAGCGCCATCTCGAACAAAGGGGAGATGCCGTACTGGGGCAGCACGACCCTGCGGGAAGGCTGGCAGAGCACCGCGCAGCCCTGTCTTGACGACGCGGACTGGTGTGCGCCGAACAGCCCCTACCGGTTCGCCTTCGTGGTGCAGAAGGCCCTTGAGGTGGCGGGCGAGGTACGCGGCCAGGGCGCGGCGCTGCTTTCCGCCTACGAGAAGGGCGACGCGGAGCACCTCGCCTCGCTGCGGGCCAACCACGAGAATCAGCTGCTCCACCTGGCGATGCAGATCCGGCAGAACCAGTGGCGTGAAGCCGACTGGCAGGTTCAGGCGCTGCACAAGGCCAAGGAGATCACGCAAACCCGCCGCAACTACCACGCGATGCTCGTTCAGAACGGTCTGATCAGCAAGGAGATCGAGTACGAGAACCTGACGGACACCGGGATGGCCCTGCGCACCGCGAGCAACGTCACCGAGGCCATCGCGCAGATCATGAGCCTGATCCCGGACTTGTTTGTGGGTTTCCCGTGTAACCAGATCCAGCCGCCGGTCGGGTCCAAGCTGGGCGGCGTTTTCTCGGCCGCGGCCCGGATCACCAACGGACTTGCCGATATCGCGACCACCACTGCCGGGTTGCGGCTGACCCAAGCCGGCTGGGAACGACGCGAGGAGGAATGGCGCCACCAGGTCGAGGTGCTCGACATCGAGATTGAACAGATAGAACGCCAGATCCTCGCGGCGGAGCGGCGTCGGGACATCTCGCTGCGGGAGCTCAACCATCATCAGCGCCAGATCGAACATTCGGCGCAGGTGCAGGACTTCTTGCGGGACAAGTTCACCAGCCACGATCTTTATCTGCATCTGCAGCAGGAGACCGCGGCGCTGCACTACCAGTTGTACGAGCTGGCCGTGCACGTGGCACGGCAGGCACAGCAGGCGTTCAACTTCGAACGTGGCCACACCGCCCGCACTTTTCTGCCTACGGAAAAAGGGGACGGCCTCCGGGAGAACCTGTTGGCCGGTGACCGGTTGCAGCTGGCGCTGCGCCAGATGGAACATGCCTATCTCGACGAGAACGTACGCGAGTACGAGCTCGCCAAGCATTTCTCGCTACGGCGGGATTTCCCACTGCAGTTCCTCCAGTTGCAGGCCACCGGAGCCTGCGAGATCGAGCTGGCGGAATGGATGTTCGACCTTGACTATGCTCACTACCTGCGCCGCATCAAGAACGTTGGTCTCACCATTCCCTGTGTGGTCGGACCGTACGCGGGAGTTCACAGCCGGCTGACACTGCTGCGCAGTACCACGCGAATCAGTCCCGAGGTGATCGGGCCGCCTGCCGTCTGCTGTGCCGATGGTGAGCCGAACAGCGCCGAACCGAACAATGGGTATTCCGCGTTACCCGACGATCCGCGGATCGTGAACGAGTATGTCGCTACCGAAGCAATCGCGACCTCAACCGGGCAGAACGATACGGGCATGTTCGAGCTGAGCTTCCGCGACGAGCGCAAGCTGCCATTCGAGTTCCGGGGCGCGGTGAGCCGGTGGCGCATCGAGATGTGGCCGGAGAACAATCAGTTCGACCTCGATACTGTCGCCGATGTTGTGCTGCACTTGAACTACACGTCACGCGAGGGTGGTGACAACCTCCGGCGAGCGGCGGGTGAGATCGCGCAGCGCCAGCTGCCCGGTGCCGGGATACGGTACTTCGAGGTGCGCCACGACATGACCGAGGCCTGGTACGCGTTCCAACGCGATAGCGCCCAACACGACCATGGCGAAGACGATCACGGTCAACACGGTCACGGTAAGGACGGTCACGGTAAGGACGAGCGCCGGGAGCTGGCGCTACGGCTGGGGCGGGGTATGTTCCCGTTCCTGCCCGGTGATCGGGACGTACGGGTCAACCGGGTCGAGCTGTTCTTCGAGACCACAAACGTGGTGCCAAGCGGGCACCACCTGGTCGAATTCACCTCGACGCCCCGGAATGGGCACCACCCCGACGCCCAATGCGCGGCCACCCAGGTGAACTGCGTGGCCGGCGCGAACTGGCCAGGTCTCTACCACGGAGTGCTTTCAGAACCCGACTTCGGCCCGTTGGTGCGGACCGGAGAGGGCGAACTCGGCACCTTCTTGTTCCCCGTCGACGTGCAGGAGGTGACTCGCATCTTCTTGCTGTGTGGCTACGAAGTCCGATAACTCAAGGTCAGACTCTCGACATTTCACAGGAGGGCGTTATGCAAGAACCCGAACCAGACCCCGGAAATTCTGGGCCGGATAAGTGGGCAGGTGAGCCCGTAGACGACTCTGAAGTTCTAGAGAGGGCGCTACGCGGCGAGTACGACGGTGAGGCCTCCGACGATGAGTAGCGCCCCACCCGGGATATTGCGTTTAGCGTCCTACATAACCAACACGCTCGACGGCAGATACGTCCTGGGGATAGTTGGAGATTCCAACCACAGAGCCGGTTATCACCTGGGGCCTGACAGGACCCCGCAAAATGACTCATCGGAGCGTTTACCTCGGGATCGCAATGGCGCACGTCGCTACCCCAACTACGCGTCCGCTATCGACATCGGCATGGGCTTTGCCCGTTCGCGGTCCTGGTTGGCGACTCTTATCGTCGACTGCCGGGCTGGGGAACCCTATACCCGAGACGTACGTGAGGTCATCGGTTCCCTCGATGGACGCGAGGCGCTCTACTTCGACTCCCAAAGCGGTTTCCGAGCCTTTGCCTATCTCGGATCCGGTCACGTTAGCCACTCGCACGTTAGTTTCTTCCGAGATTCGGCGGAACAAGACCAGTCAACCCTGCTTCGAAGCTACCTAGAACCACCTACTCTGGAGGACGACATGCCTGTCATCAACAAGCAGCTCAAATCCGGCTTCGCCTACGACACGTCCGGTGATAACCGGATCGACCCGGAAAATGTGACGGTTATCGCGGGGGAGTGGGCGAACGAGTCAGCTTCGGTCCCGACGCTGGGAAAGGCGACTCTTGCTATTGGGACGCACTACGGCAACCCAGATCAGAAGGTGCGGCTCCGCATCGAATACGCCGAACGCAACTCTAACGGGAAAGAGTGGTTCCCTCGGGTTGGGACGTTCCACGACCTTGGCGGCGACTCCGGCCAGGCGTTTACGTGGATCAACCTACCCGACGGATCCTACGGTGCCGCCGTTTCTCGTGTTCCTTTCAGCAACACAGACTCCAACGACGCGTGGCCCGTTGATGTGAGCTTGTTCTACGGGCTCCGGCGGCAGTAAGCGCGGCGCCAGGTCGCAGGCATCGGGTGAGCTGTGCGGCCTGGCTTCATCTCCACGATTGTGGTGAGTATGCGCGGCGACGACGTGCTGGAAGGTACATACGCTTCTCCCAGAGATGAGTTCATCCATGCCCTACAGCTTGATCAAAGGCGAGTTCAAGGTCGTCGGCGCGGCACCCGACGGTGATTCGGTGCGCTTTTACCCGACAACGAATCGGGCTTTCCGGCGCGCCAACCTCAACGTGCGCACCAATCAGGCCGGCGGCGCTCAACTGCGGCTCGACGCGGTGGATACGTTGGAGACCCATTACACCCCTAGAGTCGGCGGCGCCGACGTGCTGCACCAGCCGCTTGAGTATGGGCGCGCGGCAGCCGACCATCTACTGCATCTGCTCGGATTCACCGATATCGAGCGGAACGAAAGCCAGACAGTAACCCGCGCCGAGCCGGTGAGCACTCCTGGCTACATTCTGGCCCAGTCCGCTGACCTCTACGGGCGCTGTGTTGCCTTCCTCTTCTCCGGTGACATCGAGCAGGCCGATCTGGCTTCGGTGTTCGTCACCGCCGAGATGCTATCCGGCAGCGCGAACCATGGCATTCTCTCCGCCGGGCTGGGTTACCCCACGTATTACAGCAAGTTGTTCCCGGACCTGCGCCAGGCGTTTACCGAGATCGTCACCGCTGCCCGCAACGCCGACAGCGGGCTGTGGCCAAAGGATGTCACCAGCGGCTTTGACGTCGAGAGCTTAGCCACGCTGACTGAGGACGTGGTGATTTTGCCGAAGCTGTTTCGACGGCTGGTCGACTATCTCGTTCTCAATGACGGGGATCCCTCAGTAGCTGGTTTTGGCGCCTACCTTGCCGCCGGGGAGGATCGCGTTTTAATCCTCCCCAGCGGGCACCTCACCGGATTTGAGAATGCGGTCGAAATCGATGGGCAACACATACGATTGCGCTACCGTCCTGAGGATCTGGTCTTCCTGGAGAAGTAGCGGGGACTTCATGCTCGACTCGGTCGCGACCTTGGGACCCATCCGAAAAGGGGCGAAACGCCCCGAGTACTAGTGCGCCGCCAGGGACTCGAACCCCGAACCCGCTGGTTAAGAGCTGTGTAGCTGATGTGTGCTAGGGAGTCCGCCACCGGTTGTTTCGCCTGCTAAGCGCATTACCGCTGCTCGTAGAGGTCTGAGTTTGCCTCAGCCGTCCGCTGCTTGGCTGTAAAGGCTGTACGACTAGGCCACCAGTGGGTGTAGTATTTTGTATTACGATTTCTTGTGGAGGCGGGGTGAGCGAAAAATACGACGAGGTTCCGGTGTCTCTGCTTGTGATTGATGCGATTGATTGGGAGTACCGCGCTGAGTACATCCGGACTCGGACTCTTCGCAAGTCGGTGCAGGAATTCGATGTTCACCCTGAGTGGGCTACTGAGGCAGCGCTAGATCCGCATCGACTCGTCGGCAAGGATCCGGCTAGTAAGAGCGGTCAAGCGGTGCGGATTGTGGGGTACTCGCAAGGAGCGGAACGGGTCTTAGCGGTGATTGTTATTCCAAAGGAGCATCCACCTGCTGGTGATTGGTGGGGCGTGAACGCATGGGCTGCTAGTGAGACCGACAGACGACGGTATGAACGAGGGAGGTCGGAGTGATGTCCGAGAGAAATATTGCTGAGTTTTTGGCGGATGAGGCTGAGGCCGTTGAAGCGCACAAGGACGATGAGGTGCCGCTTGTCCATTCACGGGTTCCACGGGAACCTTCTCAGGTATATAGCCTCCGCGTCCCAGTCGATAAATTGGAAGAGCTGCGTACTCATGCGGAGCGGCAGTATTTGACCCCGTCGGCGTTGATGCGATTGTGGGTGTTGGAACGTTTGGAGCGAGAAACGAGCCATACCGACCTGCCGCAGCTTGTTCGTAAAGCTGTACATGAAGAACTTGTCGACGCTGGTTTGATATCCCAGCAACGGGCGGCTTAATACTGCTATTCCATCCCGGAGCCGGAACGTCCCAAGCCCTAACTGCGCGCATAGGCTAAAGGTGTATGTGCAAGACGGTCGTCCTGGTCTGCTTCGGACTCCAAGGGAACATACGGCCGAGTTATCGCATTTCTGCTGGCCGCAGGA
Source organism: Mycobacteriales bacterium (assembly GCA_041743105.1). Taxonomy (GTDB): domain Bacteria; phylum Actinomycetota; class Actinomycetes; order Mycobacteriales; family QHCE01; genus QHCE01. The sequence goes on from JBGTNI010000096.1 coordinate 8,533, forward strand.
GTGGTCCCCGGGTGGTCATGGACGTGCTTGGTCGCAGCAATCGCGTTGACTATTAACACTTGCGCGCATGTTCTTGAGGATGCCAGCCGCGACGCTGCTGTGGGTATTGAGCGGCTGCTTTTCAACGGTTGGGCAGCATTCCGCTGACATTGAAAATAGGAGGTTGCGTTTCTGCTGGTCAGGATCGTGCGCCGCCAGGGACTCGAACCCCGAACCCGCTGGTTAAGAGCCAGCTGCTCTGCCAATTGAGCTAGCGGCGCCGGCAGCGCGACGGTACATCGCGCGTTCAGCTGCGCAACCGGCGTACCTAACTGCGCGTGCGTAACCTTAGCAGGACGGTCGAGGACGGCTTTTTGCGCCCGAGGTGGGCTGCGGTTTGGCTCACGGAGGGAACACGCTGTGGTTGCCCTCGGATACATCGGGATGGCCGGCGGTACCGAGATACCCGTTTGTAATAAATCAGGCGCTGTGGGCGATAAGATGGCATCCTCGAAACGGGCGCCCCGGTGCGGTGTGGCGCCTAGCGGCGAGGGATCGGATCGTGGCGATTGCCAATCCAGCATCGACTTCACCAGGGGTAGCAATGCGCCATAGGCATGGCCGCAGGTTCGTTCGCCAGTTCGCGACGATTCTGGCTGCCGTCGGACTCCTGCTGACCGCGGCATGCGGCCATACTGGCCGATTCGTCACGCCGGGGTCGAACGGTCAGAGTTCCACACCGCTGCGGCCGCTGCAGCTAGCGGTGGCCGGTCCAGCCGACGGTGCGAAGAACGTGCCCATCACCACCGAGTTCCCGATCTCCACCAACGGCAGGGTCGTATCCGCAACACTGACGACAGCCGACGGAAAGACCATCGAGGGCAGCTTCCCCTATGGCGACGACACATGGGTGCCGGGCTCGCAGCTTTCTTATCGCACGAAATATCGGCTGCATGTCATCGCCAAGCAGAGCCGCATGGAGCAGAGCCGCACCACTACGTTCACCACCGGTGGGGTACCCGGTCGCACTGTGGGCAGCGGCATGTACGTATTCGACGATCAGACCGTCGGCGTAGGCATGCCCGTCGTCGTGGAGCTGGGTGCGAGCGTTCCGCCATCTCGTCGGGCCGCGGTGGAGCGGAGGCTTTTCGTCACGGCCGATCCTCCGGTGGAGGGTAGCTGGCATTGGTTTTCGGGCACGTCGGTCAATTACCGACCTAAGGACTTTTGGACGTCTGGTACTAAGGTCTCGGTTCGACTCGCGATCGGTGGTCTCGAGCTAGGAAACAAGCGGTTTGGCCGCAATGACCGCACGGCTACATTCACCATCGGGCCCAAGGTGGTGACCAAGGTTGATAATGCGTCCCATACTGTCACCGTCTACAAGAATGACCAGATGGTGAAGCAGATGCCTACCAGCCTTGGCAAGCCCGAGACACCCACGTCGTCGGGTACCCATGTGGTCATGGAGAAGTATGCCGAAAAGATCTTCGACTCCGAAACCTTCGGCCTATCTCGTGAAAATGGCGGCTACAAGCTGAAGGTGTACTGGGACGTTCGATTTACCTGGGGCGGCGAGTTCGTGCATGCCGCACCCTGGTCGGTCGCCGACCAGGGGAAACGCAACGTCTCCCACGGTTGCGTGAACCTCTCCACAGAGAACGCCAAGTGGTTCTATGACTTCAGCACCAAGGGCGACGTGATCGAAGTGGTAGGGACCGAGCGCAACGTCACCCCAGGCAACGGCTGGACCGACTGGAACATAAAAAACTGGAATGAGTATAAAGCCGGCAGCGCTTTAAATTAGTGGCGGTTTCAGGTTCAATCAAGAAGTTACCCAGCAGCGCGAACATAGACGCCGGTGCGGGGACCACCAAGGGGTCCGGGGGCGGAGCCCACCGGGCGGGGCCTGGGGGTTGCACCCCCAGGAAACATGACCCGCGAGATGTGCCCGCGTTTTTTGCGGGCACATGGAATCCATCTCGTGGGGTGACTGATGGGGCTCGAACCCACGACACCCGGGATCACAACCCGGTGCTCTACCAACTGAGCTACAGCCACCATGCGCTATGGCAGGCGCCCGCCGTAACCTTTGCGCGCGCCGCGACCCATCATAGCGGTCGTTCTTTTACCACGTCGGCGGCTATCGTCTTCGCGTTCTCGATGTCCGGGCCAGGTGCTGGGACAAACACGCAGCGGCGGTAATACTCCAGCTCGCGCACGCTTTCGAAGATGTCGGCCAGTGCTCGGTGGGCAAGGCCTTTCTCTGGCTGGCTGAAATAGACTCGCGGATACCATCGACGGCACAGCTCCTTTACTGAGGAGACGTCAACCATCCGGTAATGCAGGTGGTTATGTAGCGCCGGCATGTACTCCTTGAGGAAACCGCGGTCGGTGCCAATGGAGTTACCACACAGTGGAGCAACCCTGGCTTGTGGAATGAACTCGGTAACATAGTCCAGCACTTGCTGCTCCGCGTCGGCCAGGCTGACCGTCGACGCGCGAACCTCAGCGGTCAACCCGGACTTCAGATGCATCTTCGCCACCACGTCGTCCATGCTGGCCAGCGCGGCCTCGTCGGTGTGGATCACCACATCGACGCCGGTGCCGAGCACGTTGAGCTCGGAGTCGGTGACCAGCGCGGCCACTTCGATCAGGGCGTCCCTATTCGGATCCAGCCCGGTCATCTCACAATCGATCCAGACCATCCGGTTCGTGGTTTCCTCAGTCATCTCGCACACTCTAGAGCTTCGGTGTGACACGGTTCCTCATGACGCGGGTCTGTATTTACGGCGCAACCGTAGCAGCGGTGTGAGGTCGGGATTGACATAGTCGATGGCGGTGATGCCGGCTATCACGATGTGGTGATCGCCAGCGGGCACTCGTTGCACGGTGCGACACTCCAATGCGGCGACGCCGCCGTCGATGATGAGTGAACCGCTGCACGCGCCACGATGGTGAGGTTCACCCGCTAGCAGCAGCCGCGCGCTGGGCCGCCCGCGAGCCGAGCAGCGGCCGGCAAGGTGGCGCTGACCCGCCGAGAGGATGGTTGCAGACCACTCGGGCGATCGGGTTAGTGCCTCGCTGAAGTAAGAGCGGTTGTCGGTGCATACGGAGATCAGCGGCGGATCCAGCGACACCGAGACCAACGAGCTGGCGGTAGTGGCGAGGTCATCGAGCTCGTCACGCACCGCGATGATGACAACGCCGCTGGGTAACTGCGCCATCGCGTCGGTGAACTCATTCGGTAGTAACGAATGTGAACCGGAAGTAGACATCTGTACGAACGTTACTTGCTGCTGGTGATAACGGAAGGCAACGCGGCTGGAATCTTCGGCGCAGCATGTGTGTTGTAAGTGATATGCGGGGATGGATACGACGAGGGGTGAGCGTACATGGCACGGTCCGTGAACGAGCGTTACGATCGGCTGAAGGATGTCCCCAGCCGTAGCTTCGCCACGCCCGACCGCGACCTTGTGGGAACGTACCTACATGAGATCAGCCAGACCCCATTACTGGATGCCCGCAGCGAGGTAGAGCTGGCCGCAGCCGTCGAGGCTGGACTGTACGCGCAGTATTTGCTTGACAACGGTGAGCGGTCCTCCTCTGGTGCCACCGAACAGGAGCTACGGCAGTTGGCGGCTGCTGGGCAGCGTGCTAAAGAAGCGTTTATCCTGGCCAATCTCCGACTCGTGGTCTCGATCGCGCGACGCTACACCCGTTCGGCCATGCCGATGCTCGACCTCATTCAGGAAGGAAACTCCGGTCTGGTTCGAGCTGTCGAGAAGTTCGACTACCGGAAGGGCTTCAAGTTCTCCACCTATGCCACGTGGTGGGTGCGTCAGGCAATTAGCCGCGCGATAGCTCAGCAGGCCCGGGTGGTGCGGCTTCCGGTGCACTTAGTGGAGGAGATCAATCGGCTCCGCAACATTCGCCGCGATCTCACTCGTGAGCTGGGTCGTGACCCTGAGGTCGCGGAGCTGGCAGCAGTGCTAGGTGCCGAGCCGGCGCGTGTGGAGGAGATCACTTCCTACTCCCGCGAGACGGTCAGCTTGGATACGCCAGTGGGAGAAGACGAAGAGACGTCGCTGTCGGACTTGGTCGCGGACTCCGATGTGCCTTCGCCAGAGGATGAGGTGATTGCCGGCGTGGAGCGGCACCGGCTCAATCAGATGCTGATGCGGTTGGACTTGCGCGAAGCCACCATCATCCGGAGTCGTTATGGTCTCGACGATGGCCGTCAACGTTCTCTCACTGAGATCGCGGGCGGCTTGGGGCTGAGCCGGGAACGCGTCCGGCAGCTGGAGGCCGCCGCGTTGCGCGAGCTGCGATCGCGGCTAGACAACGGTGGTCTAGACAATGGTGGACCCACGCTGCGCGCGGCCGCATAACGAAGGAATTTCTCACATACCCCCAGGACGTTGGAGCAAGAGTATCGTGATAGCACCGATTTTATGGGACTGCGTCACTCGAAAATGCTCTCTGAGAAACGATCCTTTGGCCGCCGGCATCTTATAGAAGGGGTCATCGCCAGAGTAGTATCGAATAAAGAGCCACGCACGCGATACGCCGAGAAGACACCGGGCCACCTCAGTGCATTCGGTGGGATTGAACCGGCCGATTTCTTCAGCACTCTTGACCGCCAGCGCATCGGGTAGTTGGTAGGGGCCGTAATAGCGTAAAAGATTTCTCGGGTGGCTGGCCGATCGGTCGCTAAACAGCGCGACGTCTCCTGGATAAAGGCGTAAAGAAACATAGCTGGCTATCATCGGACCGTCGAAAGAAGCACGATCAAATCCCTCCAGGGAAGGACGACCAGAGCTGTTACGAAATTCCAAATGCAATGGAACCGAAAGCAATGCCAGCACCACAATCACTGTCACAGCATGGCGAACACTCAGCCACGACAGAGACAGGGAGGTAAGAAGTACAAGCCCCGGAATCACAAAGTATAAGTAGCGACCAACCCAATAGGACTGCGGACCGAACATCGAGATGAAATAGAGCAGAATTGGTGCCCCTAACAGCCAGGCGAGCAGCATGCCTGCTGCCTGTCCGGCAAGCGTTAAACCGACCAGCCCGAAGCCAAGAAGTAAGCACCCAAGCCCTACCGATCCAGTGATCTCGAGCGAATCAGGAAGCGCCGACCATTGTGGTCTTGGCACCCAAGCAATCTGCCCGATCTGCCGTTGGCCCAGGTAGATTATGGGAGACAGCGCAAGTAGCCCTCCGGATAGGCTGAACAGCCACTGTATCGGTTGTCGGTCACTATTGACCCGCCAACGTTGAGCTACAAACGCGGCGTGCGCGGTAAGCAACAACAACGAGACTAAACTGGCCGTGCCCAATGCCACAATCGCCGCGCTGTAGCACAGCCACCGCCACCACTGTGGCGTATCGAGCGCTATCGCCAGCGCCAGAGTCGCAAGCACGGCGAACATGGCTGTGAACGCTATGACCCGCGCTTCCTGCCCGTACTGCGAAACACCGGGGAGAATGGCGAACAGCACCCCAGCGAACAAACCCACCCGAGTGGAAAAAAGCCGACGCCCTAACACCGCTAACAGCGCTGCGGTAGCCGCGGTAGCGAAAATAGATGGCATTCGTAATGACAGCTCAGAATCCCCGAACAGTTGTACCCACAGATGCATCAAAACGTAGTAAGGCGCCATTACTGCGTCCAGATTTTGTAATAAAGTCAACAACTGAGACCACGAGCGCTGCGCCGCACTCCAAGTGGCGAACTCATCTGACCGCAATGAGGGTCCAGACGCACCTATAACGGTGACAGCGAAAGCTAACGTCGCGGGGAGAGTCCAATACCACCGTTCATAACGTTGTGCCTGTTCGTCGACCCGACCCTTCAGCCAAGCGAACGATGTCGGGGATCCTTGGCTCACCGCATCGGCTCGTTTTGGCGAATTAACCTCAAGGGTCTGCTGAAGGTTTAGTTGACTCCTGATCTGTGAGGATTTTGGTCCTTGCTGTAAGGATGTCTTGCATGCCCAAGCCCTACCCTGAGGAGTTCCGCGCCGACGTTGTCGCGGTTGCTCGCAAGCACGAGGCGCCGTTGTGTCAGATCGCGAGGGACTTCGGGATTTCCGAAGCTTCGCTGCATAACTGGCTTAAGCGAGCCGATGTCGACGGCGGCGTCGGGTCGGGTACTGCCCGAGTCGACGCCGAGGAACTGCGTCACGTGAAGAAACGCAACCGGCTGCTGGAACAGGAGAACGAGATTCTGCGCCGCGCGGCGGCGTTCTTCGCCCGTGAGCTGCCCCCAAAATGATGTACCCGCTGGTCCTTGACCTTGCCGCCGACAGGCTCCCCGTCGCGGTGACCTGTCGGGTGCTGGGTTTCTCCAAGCAGGCGTTCTACCGTTGGCGCGCTAACCCCATCTCCACACGCGATGTTTCTGATGCTTATCTCATTAACGCCGTTATCAGCATCCACCACGACGATCCTGCTTTTGGCTACCGATTCGTCGCCGACGAACTCGGCGCAGCCGGTGTCACTGCCAGCGAACGCAGAGTGTGGCGGCTGTGCTCACAACAGCGGATCTTCTCCGTGTTCGCCAAGAAACGGGGCCTGGTTCGCAAGGCTGGCCCACCGGTGCACGACAACCTCGTGGGCAACGACTTCACCGCCGACAGGCCGAATCAGAAGTGGTTGACCGACATCACCGAACACCGCACCGACGAAGGCAAGCTCTACCTCTGCGCGATCAAGGACGTGTACTCAAACCGCATCGTCGGCTACTCCATCGACGAGCAGATGAAAGCTTCTCTGGCCGTTGCCGCGCTGCACAACGCGATCGGTTTGCGCTCACCAACCGGGACCGTGGTGCATTCAGATCGCGGTTCGCAGTTCCGCTCTACAGCCTTCGTCCAAGCCCTGCGCCGTCACAATCTGCGCGGGTCGATGGGCCGGGTCGGCGCATGCGGCGATAACGCCGCCATGGAGTCCTTCTTCTCGCTACTACAAAAAAACGTCCTCGACCGCCAACGCTGGACCACCCGCCACGACCTCCGGCTAGCCATCGTCACCTGGATCGAGAAAACCTACCACCGCCGACGCCGACAACGTACCCTCGGCAAACACACACCCATCCAATACGAGACAATCACAACCAACACCGTCACCCTGGCGGCCTAAACCGAGTCAACCAAACCGACAGCAGACCCA
>JBGTNI010000097.1:0-36172 GCA_041743105.1 Mycobacteriales bacterium
GCCGCGGTGGAAGCCGAACCGTGTCCGCCCGTGACTCACAGTCCGCCGCCGGCGCCGAGCCTGAGCGGGTGGTCCCGCTACCGGGCGGGACCGGCCTTTCTAACAGCGCTGCGGCAGCGCCGAGCGCCCCGAGCTGTATGGTCCGCGTTACCGGATGAGCAGTGGCCGTTGCGCATCGCCGAGGCGGCAGCCGCAACGATAAGCGCCGGCCGCGCCGCGCTCATCGTGGTGCCCGATTACCGGGAAGTCGCTCGGGTAGACGCGGCGCTGCGGAAGCTGTTGGATGTAGGCCACCACGTCACGCTTTCGGCTTCACTTGGTCCTACCGCGCGCTACCGCCGGTTCCTTGCGGCACGACGTGGCACCGTCCGATGTGTGCTCGGTACGCGCGCCGCAGCCTTCGCGCCGCTGGCGCAGCTCGGGCTTGTGGTGCTCTGGGATGACGGCGATGATCTTCATGTTGAGCCGCGCGCGCCTTATTGTCACGCTCGTGAGGTGTTGCTTACCCGCGCTGTCCTAGAGGGCGCTGGAGTGCTGTTGGGCGGATTCGCTCGGACAGCCGAAGCGCAGCTGTTGATAGCCAGTGACTGGGCGCATCCGCTAGTTGCCGATCGTCCGGTAGTTCGGGAGGCTGCCGCACGGATTACCGCATTAGGGGAGGACACACAGCTTGCCGACGACGCGGCCGCGTCGTTTGCGCGGTTACCTTCGATCGCGTGGCGGGCCGCTCGAGAAGCCCTGGCCCGAGAGCAACCGGTCTTGGTGCAAGTACCGCGACGAGGATACTTGCCGTCGCTGGCGTGTCAAACCTGTCGATCGGCGGCTCGATGCGGTCACTGCCACGGACCGTTGTCTATATCGGGACGGCGATCGCTCCCAGCTTGTCGCCTGTGCGGTCGACCGGCCGCCGCGTGGCAATGTCCGGTGTGCGACGGCGATACATTGCGCGCGGCGGTGATCGGTGCTCGCCGCACGGCTGAAGAGCTTGGTCGAGCATTCTCCGGAACACCGGTTCGGACCTCTGGACACGATGCCGTGTTGGAGGAAGTCCCCGATGAATCGGCACTGGTGATTGCCACCCCGGGGGCCGAACCGGTGGTAGCAGGGGACGGGTATGGCGCTGTTTTACTGTTGGACACCTGGGCTTTGCTCACTCGGAGTGACCTACGCGCGGCGGAGGAGGCGCTCCGCCGTTGGATGAACGCGGCCGCGCTGGCGCGCTCATCGGCGAACGGTGGCCGGGTGATCGTCATGGGCGAAGGGGAGCTCCCGGTGACGCAGGCACTGATGCGATGGGATCCGGGTTGGTTCGCCGAGCGTGAGCTGACCGAACGCACCGAGCTCGGTTTCCCGCCCGCTGTACGAATGGCGAAGCTCACCGGGAGTCCAGGAGCGCTAACCGACTTCCTTGCCCACACCGAACTTCCGACCGCTGCGCAGGTCCTTGGCCCGACTCCGGTGATCGGGGTCATGGGGCGGGAACACGCTGGCGGCTTCGACGAACAGGTGCTGCTTCGGGTGCCTCGCGGTGATAGCCGAGCACTCGTCGCGGCGCTGCGTACCGCCCGGGCGTTCTGGAGCGCGAGTAAAGCCGCCGAAGCTGTCCGAGTCGAGCTTGACCCGCAGACCATCGGATAACGAACTGCTTATCGGCGTCGCCGTTGGTCCGGGCGACCCCGATGCGTTAGATGATAAAAAGCTGACGGATGGCTATGAGACGACGGTTGTGAGCGAGATTTCCCGCTGGGCGGCGTGGCGGGAGCTCCGTTAATGGTTCCGTAGCTAGATGCGGCATCTATTCTGTTTTCGGCCCCAGCGGCAGCAGTGTAGATGACATCTCCAGTCATAGCTTCTATCCGAAGAGCCGCCGCGTTTTCCTCACCGAGCGGTTGAGGATCGGCGTCGTGTATATGGACATCACCGGAGACGGTGCTGAGATGTCCGCTGCCCCTATATGTCCCCACCTCAATATCGTCGCTGCCCGTGGTTGCCATCAGGCTACTGCCACGAGGGACTTCTGCGACGTAGAGGAAGCCCTGGGTGGAGTGGAGAGTAGCGTGGTTAAATGGTCCGAATACTCCGATCTCGCCGTTCAACAACGAGGTATGTATCTCGTTGAGAGGTCCATTGAACACTATTATTGCTGCTCTGAGATTTGCTATTACCGTGGATTCCGCGGGTAAGTACGCGGTTAGCGAGAACTCGTTCTCATCCTCCGCCTGCTCGTCACCGGGTTCTTGGTTGGCGGCGCCGATCATACGTCTAGAAGAAAATATAGAGTTTTTGCCGCCGCGGAATTCACTTTCGTTTTTACCGATCAACGACGTATCTGAAAACAGTGCCGGAAGAGTGAGATAAACGTGCCCTTCTTCAGTAAGGAGAGTGCTTCCTTTGAAATCGTTCTGGCCTGGCCCAAAAATAAAGCGTGGATGCGTGACATCTGGATTGGCGATAATTCTTATGACGCCGTTGTACGCTCCATCGGATTGAAGATGGAGGATAATCGGTCCGGTGAGTTCGCTCAGAGAGTGCGTAGATTCTGCCATGCCCCTTCCATTCGTCGCTGCAGCCGTCAACGCCTAGTTTTTCTCATCGAGTGTCAGGCTCACCGAATTGATGCAGTATCGATCCCCGGTCGGGGTCTGTGGCGCGTCGTCGAAGACATGACCCAAGTGTGAGCCGCACGTCCGGCACAGCACTTCGGTGCGAATAGTGCCCAGGCTTCGATCCTTGCGCAGGATCACGTTGTCGCGACTGGACGGTTGGTAGAACGACGGCCAACCGCAGTGGGAGTCGAACTTTGCCTCGGCTCGAAACAACGCCGCTCCGCAAGCTCGGCACCGATAGGTACCGGCGGTGGTGGTGTGTAGGTACTCGCCGGTGCCGGGACGTTCGGTTCTGGCTTGGCGTAGTACCTGATACTCCTGCGGGCTTAGTTCGGCACGCCACTGTGCATCGGTCTTGGTCACGGGGAGGGGGTCCATACGCCAACCGTAGCGCGCACCTAATGCCATGAACGTGACTCTACGGCCGTTTTTCTCGCCGAAAACGGCCCTGTCGTCACGTTCATGGCAGAGGCGCCCGCAGGGTAGCGTGACGCCATGGCCTCAACCGTGCTGGAACGTGCCGTCGGCGACCGGACGGTTCGGATCAGCCATCCCGATCGCGTCTACTTTCCCGAGCTGGGAATCACCAAGCTGGATCTGGTGGAGTACTACTGCCGCGTCGGGTCGGGCGCCCTCGCGGCAGTGGAAAATCGGCCGTGCACGTTGCACCGCTATCCCGAAGGTATCGACGGTGAGGCGGTCTATCAGAAACGTCTTCCGCGTGGCGCGCCCGACTGGGTTAAGACGGTGGAGATCACATACCCCAGTGGGCGGACCGCCAATCAGCTGTGCGTCACCGAACTCGCTTCCATGATCTGGGCGGTGCAGATGTCCACCGTGGAGTTCCACCCGTGGCCGGTGACGGCGAGCGCGGTCGATAACCCCGACGAACTGCGGATAGACCTTGATCCGCAGCCCGGCACCGGATTCGCCGAAGCTCGGCAGGCGGCCGGGCTGGTCGCCGAGATCTGTGACGAACTGGGATGGACGGCATGGCTGAAAACCTCCGGCGGCCGCGGCCTGCATATCGCGCTCGGCATCGAACCCCGCTGGACCGTCGAGCAGGTTCGGCGGGCAGGGCTCGCGCTCGGGCGTGAGCTGGTACGGCGGGCGCCGGATCTTCTCACCGTCGCGTGGTGGAAAGAAGAGCGCGGCGAGCGGATCTTCGTCGACTACAACCAAAACGCGCGCGATCGAACCATTGTGAGCGCCTACAGCGTGCGCCCGCTGCCGCGGGCCACCGTCTCGGCGCCGATCCTGTGGGAAGAGCTCGCCGACGCGGTGCCCCAGGACTTCACCATTGTGACTATGCCGGAGCGGTTTGACCGTGTCGGAGATGTGCATGCCGGGCGCGCCGACTCCGATCTGGCAGATCTGGAACTGTTGCTGGAGTGGGTTCACCGTGACGAGCGGGACCATGATCTCGCCGATGCGCCTTACCCCCCGAACTATCCGAAGATGCCTGGCGAGCCACCAAGAGTCCAACCCAGCCGCGCCAGGAAGGCTTAGCTGGTCGTATCCAGGCCAACAATCGCTTGCCCAGCTCAGACCCCATATGCGGGCACCTTCACCCGAGGACAGCTGCGGAAACCCAGGCTCGGCGGAGAACCGGGAAGAGCAACGTCGTGTGCCGCGCGCCTGTAGGCTCATGCTATGGCCGATTTCGCAGCCCGTATTCCCTCCCCGGCAGATTCTGCAGCACAAGCCGCCGTAGGAGAGGTTGATGGCCTCGTCACGGACGACCGTAGGGCCAAACTCGTGATGGCAATGGGCGCATTTCAGACTCTTTTTAACCCTGCCTATTGCGTATTCGGTTTGGAAAGTTACCGGCATGGACCCCGCAAGCCTCGCCTCAGGTGGCCCCCTGGCGGATGTAGGCGAGTCATTTCACGATGCGTCCTTGGACCCTAAATCCACGATCCAGTTTCTCGCCGGAACTTCGGCAATCATGACTCTGTATAGCGGTAGCCGCTTCATGAGACAGGCAGAGGCTGGTCGTAGCCGGGTTTTCAGACGAGCAGCTGAACTTCTAATTCCTGATAGGTTCACTTCGGTTCCCGCGGACGTGACAGACTCCGAGCGATTTTTGGCTACCGCGAGAAACAGCCTCCTTGACCATTGGGGCGGCAACAGGAACCTAGACAACGAAGTTCGTCGACAACACTTCTGGCCTCGAGGGCCTCGAGGGCGAGTCTCCGTACGAGGAACCGTCAACGAAATTCGTCCTAGCGGCGCGCAGACGCTCACCAAGTGACTGCATTAGTCCTTGTCCAGCGAGGAGCGTCGAGATACATCGGACGACAACCCGCGCCGCGGGGGGTTATCTGTGTGACGTAACTATCGGTCAGCTACGTACAACGCGTTCCGGTGTCGGGTACCCGGAGCGTAAACAAATAATTGTTTACGGCGTCGACGATGCAGCTGTTCTGCGGATACGCGGTGTGGCCTTCACCCTGCCACGTCAGCACCACACCGGAGCCGAGCAGCTTCGCGAGCTTCTCCGTGTTGCCATACGGTGTGGCCGGATCGCCGGTTGTGCCGACGACAACAATGGGCGGTGCGCCGGCGGCTTCTCCTACTTCGAACGGGTCCCGTGGGGCTTCCCATCGCGAGCAGCCTTGGAGTGAGAGCGCCAGCGCGCTGCCGAACAGCGGATAACGTGGCTCCCACTCCTGCTGTAGCGCGGCGATCCGATCGGGGCTTGGTGAGGTCTTCTCGTCGGTGCAGTTGATCGCTAGCTGCGCGTCGACGGAGTTGTCGTAGTGGCCGTTATCGCCGCGACCGGTGTATTCGTCGACCAGTTGCATCACGCCAGATGCTTTGCCGTGCTGCACATCGTTGAGGGCCGTCTCCAGCGTGGTCCAACGCTCGGAGCTGTACAGCGCGGCCAGCGTGGCGAACACCACGATACCTTCGGTTGCGAATCGGTCGTCATCGGTGGGCACCGGATTCTCGCGTACTTGTTGCAGAATCTGCTGCAGCCTCATCCGTGGATCCGCTCCCAACGGGCAGCCCGAGCCGCGTCTGCGACAGTTCTCGGCGAAGGCGTCGAAGGCTTTCTCAAATCCGTCGGCCTGTTGCTCGGTCGCCGCTACGCTGTCTTGCCGGGGATCGACCGCACCGTCTAACACCATGGCGCGGATCTTGGTGGGGAACATGTGGGCATAGACTGAGCCCAGCAGCGTGCCGTAGGAGTAGCCGAGGTAGTTCAGCTTCGAGTCACCGACCGCGCCTCGGATGGCGTCCAGGTCCCGGGCGGTTTGGTCTGTGCTGTAGTACTTCAGGTTCTCGCCGTATCGCTGGGCGCAGGTGCCGGCGACCGCTGCGGCTCCGGCGATCTGTTCGGCGAATTCCGCCGTATCTGGATTGGGATCTTCGGCCGCGTCGGTGTCTTTGAATTCGTCGCTTATGCAGCGCACCGGAGCTGATTCGCCGACTCCGCGAGGGTCGAAGCCGACAATATCGAATCGTTGCTGTAGTGCTCGGGGCAGAAACAGCGCCGATTGGGCGGCGAGCTCGATTCCCGACCCCCCGGGCCCTCCCGGGTTAATCAGCAGCGAACCGATGCGGTCGCGCTGGTCAGTGTTACGCATCCGCAGCAGTGAGATGAACAACTGGTCGCCGTCGGGCTGGCTCCAGTTGCGCGGCACCCGCAACTTGGCGCAAGAAAACGTTACCCCAGGTGGCACCCCGTCGAGGATATCTTCGGCTCGGCCGACACAGTCTCGCCATGGTGTCGTAGAGCCATCCAGTTGGGTGAGGGTCCCCAGCTCTTCGTTGCTGTTCCAGAGATCCAACGAGCAGCCCGAAAGCAACACAGCGACGATCACCGCGACAATCGTGCCGCGACGATTTCGAGGAGCTGCGCCGTGACGAGCTGCAGCCGATAGGCAACAACGGGTGCCATCTTGTCTCATCGATGAGACACTATCGCGTCATTGACGGGGGCAAGGCGGCAAATTATCAAATGGACGTCGCGGCATGCCACAGATCCTGCATCCTCTCGACCTCGCCGAGTGAGGATACTTGAGCCTATGCGCCTTCCTGTTATGCCGCCTGTCGCGCCGATGCTGGCCAAGCCCGTCGCCGACATTCCCCCTGGCCAGCATTACGAGCCGAAATGGGACGGCTTTAGGTCGGCGATCTTCCGCGACGGCGACGAGGTGGAGATTGGTAGCCGTAACGAGCGGCCAATGACCCGCTACTTCCCCGAGATCGTCGACGCGGTGCTGGAGAACTTCCCGCCCCGCGCGGTAGTCGACGGCGAGATCGTGATCGCCGATACGCAACGCAACACACTCGACTTCGAGGCGCTGCAACAGCGCATCCACCCTGCTGCCAGCCGTATCAAGCTTCTGGCCGACCAGACCCCGGCCAGCTTCGTCGCCTTCGACCTCCTCGCTCTCGGCGACGACGACCTCACTGGCGTGTCGATGACTGAGCGTCGAGCCGCGCTCGAACAAGCCCTGGCCCATGTCGCAGCGCCGATCCACATCACCCCGGCTACCCAAGACCTCGACCTCGCCCGGCAGTGGTTCGACCAGTTCGAGGGTGCCGGGCTTGACGGGCTCATCGCCAAGAAGCTGGACTTGTGTTACCAGCCTGACAAGCGCGTCATGGCCAAGATTAAGCACGAGCGCACGGCCGACTGCGTCCTCGCGGGCTATCGGGTGCACAAGTCCGGTCCGGACGCGGTCGGGTCGCTGCTGCTCGGGCTCTATGACGACCGGAGCTTCCTTGCTTCGGTGGGCGTGGTTGGCGCGTTCACAATGGCGGTCCGCCGCCAGTTGTTCGCTGAGCTGCAGCCGCTGGTCACAGATCTGGATGGTCACCCGTGGAACTCAGCCGCCCACGAGCAGGGCGAACGCACCCCACGCAAGAACGAGGCGAGCCGATGGAACGCCGGCAAGGATTTGTCGTTCACCCCGCTGCGCCCCGAGCGCGTGGTCGAAGTGCGCTACGACTACTTGGAGGGCGACAGGTTTCGGCACACCACTCAGTTCGTTCGCTGGCGACCAGATCGCGACCCTCGTTCCTGCACCTATGAGCAGCTCGATCGACCTATCCGCTTCAGTGTTTCCGACGTGCTAACCAGTGGTTGACTCTCCTTTGTCCACGAACTCGACTCCTCACGCGGGTTTCAGGCCAGAAATAGCAGAACCGTCGAGTTCGTGGACACAACCTATTGGGCTTTCGGCGGATCGTTGACCAGCCGGTATCGGGCTAGCAGCACGCTGTCTGCGTGCAACAGTTGAGTCAACCGCAGCTGCCGCAGCTGCCGTGGCGGCGTGGGGTCGGAGCCGCTTCCGGCGACGATTCGGGGTCCGTCGCCCAGAACCAGCTGGGGCGAGAGGGTCAGACAAAGTTCGTTCACGAGCCCGGCCGCGGCCAGCTCGGCGAACAGACGCGGTCCGCCCTCGCAGAGCAGCTGAGTGAGACCGTGCTGGTGTAGCCACTTAATGGTCGCCGGCAGGTCCACCGTGTGTTCGCCGATACATTCGACCTCGGCCTGCCCGGCTAGCGCCGCGCGACGTGCCGGGTCGCTCCCGTGATGCGTTATCACCAAAGGAACGGCGGCAGAGCTCGACCAGGCAGGCACGGCCAGATCCAGGTCGAGGCTGCTGCTGATGATCACCAGTCGCGGAAGTACGGCGCGCCCGTTCGCGATTCGTCTGGCCTGCCGCCTAGGTCCGGTGGCCGGTGGCCGGTACTGCTCGTGCCGGAACGTCTGCGCGCCTACGATCACGGCGTCGCAGTGGTCGCGCAGCACCGCAAACACCGCTTTGTCCGGGGGACCCGACAGCGGAGTGGAAACATCGTCGACCGTAGCCGCACCATCGGCGCTAGCGACGAAGTTCACCCGGAGCCATGGATCGACGGCCGGCACGTACAGCTGAGTGAGGCGCTGTTCGGAGAGTTCGTCATTGTCGCCCGGAGGCCAGAGTCGATGAAACGCAGGAATCATGATGTCACGCGAACTCGCCCCATCCCAGATCAGTTGTCCTGCTTGGTCTGTGGTTTCCATTCGGCGTCGTCTTTGTCGCGCTCCCACTTCAGCGTGATCTTGTCATTGGTACTCATGTCGAAAGTCGGGAACTTCTCCTCGAAGTAGTACTCATACCGATCCTCACGATAACTAGTGCCTGCCTCCTCGAGGGAACGTGGTTTACCGTCCTTGTCGAATGGCGGGATGTTGCTTTGCTGCGAATACACCGGAAGACCCGTTGTCGGGTCCACGTAGTACACGACGTGCAAGCCCTGGCCACCACTACCCTTCGGGGAGTACGGGTGCTGAAAGAATTCGATGTCAGCCCGCTTGAACGCCCAGACGAAGTGCTGTAGACCCAAGTATCCGTACTGTGCGCTCGGGATCGGCACGTAGTCCACCACAAAGCGGAGGTATTTCTTGTTTTCCTTGCCTGGCCCAGACTTCAGCTCGAGCTCTTCGACCTGGATCAAGTCGGGAAAGTCATCGGTGAAGTAGGCCAGGACCTTGTCGGCTTGCGCTTTGGTCAAGCCGAATATGTTGACTCCATCTCCGATGTTGTAAAGCGACTTTCGGAGTTCACAGCCTCCAAATCTAGCCTCTTGCCATGTCTTGTCAAAAAGAGTGAGGTAACTCTTACCATCGATGCAGCGGTTTTCTGAAAGGCCTGATTCTCGTTCGAAGCTGAGAGCTTTGGTCTGGTAGTCAAATCTTATATCGGTGTTATAGCCGAAGCCGTCCGAAAGGTCTTTCTTATCGGACGTCATGGTCTCGCTCTTGGTGCGCACCTTTGTTTGAAGCATCATATTTCGTACGGTCTCGAGGAAAAGTTTCCGCGAATTGACCTTGTCGAGGTCTTTGTTGGAGAGGTTGCCCGGATCGCCGAGCTTCGCGTATTCGGACCCCGCGTCGCTGCGTGGCGACGCGGGGGACTTATCGTCGTCCGACAGCAGCGCATAGGCACCGAAGCCTCCGGCCGCCAACAGGCCCAGCGTCACCACAACGACTAGTACGATCAGCGCTGCTTTCTTTCCGCCGCCCGAGCGTTGCGGCGGGTACGGGCCGTAGCCATACGGCGGGACCTGCTGCTCTGCGAGCGGCGCAGTCGGATAGGGAGCTTGTGCCGGGTTAGGCTGCGCGGCGCCAGATGGCCCAGGCTGGCCTGGATAGACCGATGGCTGCTGCGGCCAGCCGCTGGGAGGCTGGGGCGCACCGGGGTATTCGGGAGGGTACTGACCTGGGTGCATCGTGGAGTTCCTTCGTTCGCGGTTACTTGTGGGCCAGAGTGGCTGATCGCTGAGAGGTTGTCTCGATGCGAGCCCAAGCTACGACTTTACGTTCCAGCCAAAACGACATGAACGGGATTGTCCCCGCTAGCAGTACTCCAACGGTGCGTAGCGGCGACCAGTGCAACGCACGAGCCAGTAGTACTGCGACAATCACGTAGCCGATGTAAAGCACGCCGTGGATCGGGCTCACAATTTCGGCCAGCGCGGGGCGATCGGCGAAGTATTTCAGCGGCATCGCCACCCCCACCAGCAGCAGCAGCCAGCAGCCGACCACGTACGCCATCACTCGGAACCGGGTTAGAGAGTCTGCCACCGCTCTCCTTAAAGGCCGGGTGGGTAGCTGATAGCCGAGTCTATCGTTGACCGGTCGCGGCGCGGTGGAGGTCGGCCAAGTAGGCGTTATAGGCGTCGAGCTCCGGGTCGGGCTCAGGTTCGGCATAGTGTTCGGGTTTGAGATAGCCGGGCGGTTGGGTCGCCGCGGAGAACTGCGACGTGTCGGCGCCGTCGCTAAGGGCGCCGGCGCGATCACTAGTGGTGTCGTCTCGCATGGTGCGCCACCACATGTACGCCGCCGCTCCGGCAAAGAACGGCCACTCGATGGCGTAGGCGTAGCTGCGTAGGTTGCCAGCTTCACCACGTCGAAGCTGCCAGTAGCCCAGCGCCAAACACACCGCGACAACCAGCAACATCGCCACATGAAAGGCTACGGCGCGTGGTGTCCAAAACAAGCGTGACCGGAGCACACGCTTAGGTTACCGAGTCCGCAGCGCCGGACTGCGAGCCCAGCCCACAATTTCTCGCAAGCGGCCACAACCTAGGCGATTACAGCAACTTCGTGGAAACAACTGTGGGCCGCTGACTGAAGCTCAGGCAGGTGGCTCTTCTAACGGGGCGCTCCATGCCAAGCCCGGGAAGCGCGCGAATCCGCGATCAGTCGTCATCCATGTCGCCGCGTGCTCGATCGCGAGGGCAGCATGGTAGGCATCGGGAACGAGATTGGCTCTAGCCTGAGACGTGCGACAAAGGTCAACGAAGATCGGCCAGTGCTGCTCGCCTGCTCGGACGGGTATCGCAGCAGGGCCTTGACGTACTGCCTCGCAAAACTCGAGTGCGGTTTCAGGCGTTTCAGGCTCGGTGAATATTCGATGGTTGGTGACTATGCGCACGAAGCCAGAGAGCGCTAGCTCGCTGAGCCCCACCGGCTCGATCCCGACCAGCTTGTGTTCAAGCCATGCCTTGTACTCCTTGTGACGAGGACTCTCGCGGCGGAAGGCATAGACCAGAACGTTTACGTCAGGAATGAGCATTGCCGCTGACATTGCCGTTGTCGCCGAGTAGTTCTGCTAGCTGTTCCTTATCTTCCAGGTTCACCCCAGGGCGGAAACCCGTGCCGCCGCCAGTAGGCAGCGATAGCACGGACGTGGAGGGCCTGGCGACACTACGTTGTACCAGAAGCACATGTAGTGCGTCATCGAGGATCGACCCCAGCGGGCGGTGGGTTTGCGCTGCCACGACCTTCGCCTCAGCGAGTAGCCGATCGTTGATACTCACAGTAGTTCGCATAGCTGCATCTTAACATAACCCCGGTGCATCATGATGCTTTGAATTGTTAGATAGCTGGTAGACAGCCCATTTTAAGCTCGGTCATGGGCCGCGAGGGCCATGTGTGGCCGACGATCGGCCCACTGGTACTAACACAGATTTGACGGCAACATTGAGCCATGCAGTATATGGTGCTAGGTCGCGACGGAACAGATCCCAATGCGATGATGCGCCGTCGTGCCGCGCGCGATGAGCATCTAGCTTTGGGTGAGCGAATGAGTCGCTCCGGAACGTTGCTGTGCGCGGCGGCCCTGCTGGACGAACTGGGACAGATGGTCGGCTCGATGATGTTGGTGTCATTCCCCTCGCGGGTAGAGCTGGATGCGTGGCTAAGAATCGAGCCCTACATGATCGGCGGCGTGTGGCAGGACATTCAGATTCAATCCGCGCAATTAGGGCCTGCATTCGCCCATCTTCTTCACGCGGCGTAGCCGCAAGACCACGCCTGCGACCTCGGAAGTCCGTTTTCTTCTGTGCCACAGGTTCGGCGCGATATGGCCGGATAGAACGCCGTTACACGCAAGATACGTGGCGTCCCATCTAGCCGTTATCGCCCGATTGTCGCTCATGAAGATGATATTCGGATTATGTTTGTCGGGGTTTGGTCAGGACCCGTGGCTGGGGAGCTGCCGCGTGTGGGTGTCGTAGTCCAGCCGGGCCTTCTCGACCCTGTCCAGGTTTGCTGCCGACCAATCCACGAGTGTTGCGAACAGGGGCGCCAGGCTGCGCCCCAGTTCGCTGATTTCGTACTCCACCCGCGGCGGGATTTCGGGGTGGTAGGTGCGCAGTACGAGGCATCGCGTTCACGGAGACGATCGTGAAGCCAATGTCCTGGCAGGAGTTCCCCGAAGCCGCCCGCCCACTGTTCCAATCGATCAGGACCAGGGGTGTGGGCGAGGCCATGATTCTGGATGAGAACGTGTTCATCGAACAGACGTTGCCGCGTACCGTCGCCTATGGTCTCAGCGAGGAAGACCTCGGCATCTATCGCAAGCCCTACCCCACCCGCAACAGCCGTCGTCCGCTACTGCAATGGCCACGAGCGATGCCGCTGGATGGGGAGCCGGCCGAGGTCGTGGCCAGGATCAAAATCTATGACCAGTGGCTGGCGGCCAGCGTCGAGGTGCCCAAGCTACTGCTCACCTTCGACCCCGGTCCTGGACAATGATGGGCCCAGAGACCATCGACTGGTGCGCCACCAACATAGCCAATCTCGAAATCGACAAGCACGGACTGGCTGGCCATCACACCCCAGAAGATCAGCCCGAGGCGATCGCCGCTGCCATCGCCGCCTGGGCAGACAGACACAACCTGCGATCACACGGCGAGGGCTGACACGCGATCTTCGAATACCTCGGGGTCTTCCACAACCGCCAACGCCGCCACAGCGCACGAGAGATGCTCACCTCCGCCTATGAAAAACTCACCCCGCAACCCCACCCGCGACATGAACCCACCACCCCAACTTCGGAAACGAGGGCACATCAAAGTCTCCGGACACACCGGGCGATCAGTTCTCAACCTATCCATTCCACTGGAGAGATCAATGGACGGTTGTCGGGCGTGAGCGGGCTCATTCGCCGACCGGTGGAACATATGACACCCCCATGGCGCACATCTACGAATTCGACGACACCGGGGCCGTAGTTTCCTTCACTGAGCTCGTGGATTCGGCGAGCGTTGTGACTGCGTTCGCCGGCGATGCCCAGCGATGAGGTGGACTTGTCTGAGGTCGCCCGCATAGCTGAATCAAGGTCATGTGCCTTCGCTCTCAGCCTGCGAGTGGCCTGTCCACAGTCATGCTGCGGCGTCCCGACCACCCGCTGGCGAGCGAGATCACTACCGTCGGCGGCGAGCAACTGGCGAGTGCACTGGCCCGCGTTTCGTAGTCGGGTGCGTGAGGGGCGAATCCGCGGATTGACCTGCTACGGCGCTAAGGACGGGTTACAAGCTGCATACGGCGAGACTGGTAAAGACACGCGGCGTCTCATCTCGCCGTTATCACTTGATTGTCACTAACGGCGATATAGTTCCCAACGCGCGTAGATAGGTAAGCAAGGTTATGCGATAGGGAGCTTTGTGCGCTTCGGGGGTATAAGTCCGATTGTGCTGATGGCTGTGGCCTTGATCGCTACGGTTGCGAGTACGTCCATGCCGTTCGAGCCCATGGCCGACCGCCGTTCGGATACACCAGCAAGCTCTCGAACAATGTCGTTAGGTAGTGCCCAAGCCCCGGAAACGGGGTCCACTGTTGCGCAACGCCAGCCTGCGGGGATACCGCTGGCGGGCGGTGTTACGCGGGTCGGTGATGCACCTGAGCGGGTACTGCGACGAACCGAGGCCCACGCTGCAAGGTTCTCAGCGGTAGGGGTGAGCTGGAAGTATGCCCAAGCGTCCGTCACCAGCGTAGCGCTCCGCACCAAGTCTGGACTGGGCCAGTCGTGGTCTGATTGGCATGCGACAACGGCGGAGGCGACGGGGCGCACCGCGGAGCGAGACGGCACGGGCGTCATCTGGACTGGGCCGGCGACCGCTGTCGACGTTGCCGTTACGTCCCTAGGTGGCACGTCCGCCCGTGACGTGCGCGTGAGTTTGATCGACCCGGGTCGCCGGGCGGCCGATGCAACCGCCGCCGCACCGGAGATCACGTTGAAAGCCGGCCGAGCTCGACCGAACATTCGCAGCCGCTCTCAGTGGGGCGCCGACGAGAAGTTGATGACCTGGACGCCACAGTATGCGGCCAAGGTTGCGGCGGTGGTGGTGCACCACACCGCGACGACCACTGACTATTCCGCGGACGAAGTGCCGGCCATCTTGCGCTCTATCTACCGCTACCACGCCGTCGAGCGAGGTTGGGGAGACATCGGTTACCACATCATCGTGGACAAGTTCGGCCGCGCTTGGGAAGGGCGAAGCGGTGGCCTGGATAACGCCGTCATTGGTGCGCACGCGCAAGGTTTCAACACCGGAACTTCAAGTGTGGCCCTGATTGGCAACTACGTCGGCAACGCCCCGTCACAGTCCTCACTAGAGACCATGAGCCAGATGATCGCCTACAAGTTGGGCCCACAGGGCATCAAACCCACCGATACTGTCAGCCTCACCGGCGGCCCCAGCTCCAAGCACCCCTCACCAGGGGAGATCAGCGTTCCGGCGGTTATGGGGCACGAAGCAGTGGGACGGACAGCGTGTCCCGGCAGCCGACTCGATGCTGCCTTACCCGCACTTCGTGCGAGGGCGGCGACGTTTGTCGGCGCGGTGGCGGAGCTCGCTACACCAGCTACAGACTAAACTCCAATTTTGTTGTGCACCTAACACTCCTGACGGCATGATGGTCCGCTGAGGAGGATACTCGGGGAAGGATGGGAGTGAGTAACTATCCGCGCGTGCTGATAGATGCCACTGCTGTACCAGCTGACCGAGGTGGGTTAGGTCGCTACATCGACGGGCTGATTCCGGCCCTCGCACAGTACGATGCCGACCTTGCTATCGCCTGCCAGCGCAGTGACGCCGATCGCTATGCCGCGGCCGCGCCCGCGGCACGCATCGCCCCAGCGCCGGCTGCTATCTCGCATCGTGCCGCCCGCGTGGCTTGGGAGCAGACGGGGCTCCCGCTGCTGACCCAGCACCTGGGGGCCCAGGTGCTGCACGCGCCGCATTACACCATGCCGCTACGCAGTTCGTGTCCGGTAGTGGTCACGGTGCACGACGCCACGATGCTCACCGAGCCGAGCCATTACGAGAAAGCGCGACGGGCATTCATGCGTTCAGCGATCAAGACCGCGCTGCGCCGAGCTACGCGCGTTATCGTTCCCTCCAAAGCCACGCGTGACGAACTGATTCGGCTGCGCGACGCCGATCCGACGAAGCTGGACGTGGCCTATCACGGGGTCAACGGCGAGGCCTTCCACCCGCCTTTGGAAGCTGAGGCTGCCCGCGTGAAGGCCCGCTTGGGTCTCGGCTCGACCAGTTACGTGGCTTTTCTCGGTGTGCAGGAACCGCGCAAGAACGTTCCTAACCTGATTTTTGGCTGGGTCGCGGCATGTGAGGGTCGCCAAAATCCGCCCGCCCTGGTCATAGCCGGCGGATCGGGACACGACGACGAGATTGACGCAGCGATCGCCCAGGTCCCTTCGCACCTCCGGCTACTTCGTCCGGGCTACCTGCGCTACGCCGACCTGCCGGGCTACCTCGGCGGGGCAGTGGTGGTGGCCTATCCCAGCCACGGTGAGGGCTTCGGTCTGCCTGTGTTAGAGGCGATGGCATGTGGTGCCGCGGTGCTGGTGACGCCTCGGCTATCGCTGCCTGAGGTAGGGGGCGACGCCGTTGCCTACACCGGTGAGGATGCCGAAACCATCGCTCGTGATCTCGCGGAACTGCTCGACGATCCGGGACGGCGCAAGAAACTCGGAGATGCCGCTAGTCTGCGAGCGACGCGTTTCACGTGGCAGGCATCTGCACAGGCACACTTAGACAGTTATGCACGCGCCGTACAGAGTCGATGATGGGTAGTTGACGGATACAATGGCAAGGTTTTACGCAGTCGTTCCTGCCGGTGGAAGTGGCACCAGGCTCTGGCCGCTGTCACGGTCGAACGACCCCAAGTTCCTGCATACGCTGGCCGGTGGCACGAGCAGCCTGCTACAGGCGACGCTAGCGCGCCTAACACCCCTGGCGCCGCCAGAACGCACCATGGTGGTGACGGGCACCGCACATGCTGCCGCGGTCGCGCGCCAGCTGCCGCAGTTAGGCGCGGCCAGCATTCTTGTCGAGCCATCTCCTCGGGACTCAGCCGCCGCGATCGGACTGGCGGCGGTGCTGATCGCGAAACAAGACCCCCAGGCGGTGATGGGTTCCTTTGCCGCCGATCACTACATCGCCGACAAACACGGTTTCATAGCTGCCGTTCGTGACGCGATAACCGTTGCCGAGGAGGATCTGTTGGTTACCGTCGGCCTGAGGCCGACGCGACCCGAGACCGGCTACGGCTATTTGCAGCTGGGCGAGAAACTCGACGTCGGTGTGGGCATGCAGCTACGTGCTTTCGTCGAAAAGCCTTCGGCGCAGCGGGCTACGGAGTACCTCGCCTCCGGCGAGTATCTGTGGAACGCGAGCATGTTCGTCTGGAAGGTGTCGGCGATGTTGGCCGAGCTCGAAATGCAGCAACCGCAGTTGTATGAGGGATTGCTAGCAATCGCCGCCGACTGGGACACCCCACAACGTGAAGACACTCTCGCCGAGATCTGGTCGCGGCTCCCCAAATTGGCGATTGACTACGCGATCATGGAGGAGGCGGCCGCGCGCGGGAAGGTGGCGACCATCCCGGCCGACATCGGTTGGCATGACATCGGCGACTGGAACGCCGTCGGGGAGATCGCCGCAGTCGATGAGCGCGGCAACGCACAGCTATACCCCGCATCACTGGGCGGCGCAGAGCTGCGCACGGTGGACGCCCACGGATGCGTGGTAGCCGGCCGCGCTGGCCGTACTGTGGCAATCGTCGGACTAGACGACGTGGTGGTGGTCGATACCGCAGACGCGGTGCTCGTCTGCTCCCGGTCGCGCAGCCAGCAAGTCAAGCAGATCGTGGATGGATTAGATGTCGACGATCCACTTCGCTGAAGGCGCCGTCAGTAGCCCCCTGCCAGCGTTCGCTGCTCCTGAGCCGCCTTTCCACGCTACTCCGCTTCGCTCCGTTTTCGTACACGGCGGCTCCTGCGGCCTTGGCAGATGACCTACTGACGGCGCCTTGTTGTTATGCCCACCACGCCAATCTCGGCTTCGTTTCTGCGCGTCGGGTAGCCGCAAGCTCACACAATGGCTAGTGTCGGCGCGTACTCATGAGAAACGCCGGTGGTTGCACTACGGCTGTACTGCTGACCACTTGTCTGATGGGTAGCCACCTGTTTGCCTGTCCACGCTGGACACTGCCGTCCTCGGCATGTCAGGCTTGGCGCGAATACCGCGACGTTGCGAATACCAATGTGATGAGGGGGAGCTGTGACGCTTCAACCGTCGGCTGAGGACTCCAAGGATGCTCCTGCCGTCGAAGAGCTAAAGAAAATGCGGCCACTGTTGGCGTGGGGACTGCTCGGCGTTAACGCGCTGTGGCTGCTGATCGCGCTGGAGGCATTCCTGTTCGAGGGCAATGGCGCCCGTTCAGACTTTGCCGTCCGAGCCGCCCTAGCCTTCGGCGAGGTACCTGACTTTCAAACCGGGATGGCTGGGGCGTTGGGCATCGGCCTGATTGGCATTCCGCAGATAGCGCTGCCATTGCTCGCGTTGGCTCTGGTGAGCCACCTCAAGCCTACAGTGGACCAGCTCGCCAAGCCGGTACTGATCACGGTGCTGGTCGAGTATGCGGTGAGTGCTCTTTTCGGCCTGATCGCCTTTATCGCCACTTTCACAGTCGACATTCCAGAACAGGGACGTCTGCTGACCGAGAGTGCGTTCTATCGTATCGGTCTTTTCGTCCTGCTTGGTCTCGCCGGCTTCATCGCGGTGAAGGCGGCACTGCCGTACTTCTCGAACCCCAACGCGCCCCAGTTCGGTGGTTACGGCCAGCAGGGCGGTTGGTCCGGCAGTCCAGGTCAGCAGTTTTTCGGCGGTTCTGCCGCTGGCGATCAGCCAGGTCCGCAAGGTCAGCCCTCTTTTCAGGGACAGCCTGGCGTACCGGCCCAAGGCCCGCAGCCGGGACAGCCGTATGGCCAGCCAGGGCAGCAGGGGTACGGCGCGCCTAGTGGTCCGCCGCAAGGCCAGGCGCCGTACGGTGGACTGCCGGGACAGTCGTACGGTCAGCCGGGTCAGCCGGGCCAGCCGGGCCAGCCGCCGTATGGCCAGCCAGGGCAGCAGGGGCATAGCGCGCCTAGTGGTCCGCCGCCAAGTTACGGAGCTGGTTCAGGTAACCCTGTCCCACCACCGGTCAGCGGTCAGCCGGGCGCGTGGGGCGCGCCGCCTTCACCGCCGAACCCGCAGTAGCTTTGCAAATAGCAGCTAAAACGGTGGGGCCTCACGAGATCGTGAGGCCCCACCGTTACTTTGGGTATCACTATAAGCTCAATACCAGACACCCCCTTGACTCCGGCGGCATTACACGCGTGTAATTTGCACAGCAACCACTGCCAGTGTCCTGTGCTGGAGGTTCGTTGCATGGTGATTCGGGTTCCAGGTTTGGTCTGGTAAGGCGGAGGAGGAGTTCATGCTGGATGCATGGGCGACGACGACAACGCCGCCGGGGCGAAGCTGGGCGCGAATCACGCGAGAACTTCCGACGCAGGACACTTAGGTCGGGCAACGCGGACTTTGTTGCGGCAGTCGAGGAGACGGTATGACGGGTGAGGCGACAAGCGGCGGCGCAACTGATGTCATCGACGGGGAGTTCCCGGAGTGGCAGGAAAATGCGCTGTGCGCTCAAACGGATCCGGAAGCGTTCTTTCCTGAGAAGGGTGGCTCTACCCGAGAAGCCAAACGCATCTGCGTTAGCTGCGAAGTTCGTACCCAGTGTCTGGAGTACGCCTTAGCACACGATGAGCGTTTCGGTATCTGGGGCGGGCTATCCGAACGAGAACGGCGGAGACTCAAAAAAGCTGCCTAGGCAGCTTGGGTGGCGTCTAGATCTAACCCGGACGCTGCACTAGGTCGAGTGATTGGGTTTCTCATAGCGCTCGGTAGGGTTTGTGCTTATGAGTATTCGTCCCGACGGTCGCCAGGCCGCCGAGTTACGCCCCGTCACTCTGACCCGATCGTGGCTCGATCACGCCGAAGGATCCGTCCTGGTGGAATTCGGTGCCACGCGCGTTCTCTGCGTCGCCAGCGTCACCGAAGGCGTGCCACGCTGGCGGAAAGGCAGCGGCCTTGGCTGGGTGACAGCCGAGTACGCCATGTTGCCGCGCTCCACCCACACTCGCAGCGATCGAGAATCGGTTAAAGGCCGCGTAGGCGGCCGCACGCACGAGATCAGCCGGCTCGTGGGGCGTTCACTGCGCGCCTGCGTGGACCTGTCTGCGCTTGGGGAGAACACGGTAACCATTGACTGCGACGTACTCCAAGCCGACGGTGGCACCCGCACCGCCGCCATCACTGGTGCCAGCGTGGCGCTGGCCGATGCGATTGCATGGCTGAGTGAACGTGGCCTGGCTGCCCCGACCGCGTTCACCACGTCGGTGGCTGCGGTCAGCGTCGGCGTCGTCGACGGGCAGGCTCGACTGGACCTGTGCTACGAAGAAGATGTTCAGGCCGACGTGGATATGAACGTGGTCTGCACGGCGGGCGGCGATTTCGTCGAAGTTCAGGGTACCGGTGAGGCATCCACATTCGATCGCTCGCAGCTCGATGAGCTGCTCGATCTAGCGTCGGGGGGCTGCGCCGAGCTCACCATGTTGCAGGCACAGGCACAGGCGAGCTAGGCATGCCGCGAACTGTGCTACTGGCAACCCACAACCGCAAGAAGCTGCTCGAGCTGGAACGAATCGTCGGTGGCACTACCGATCTGACACTGGTCACCCTCGACGACGTCGTCCGCTACCCTGCTGTCGACTACCCCGAACCGGCGGAGGTTGGGGCGACGTTTGCCGAGAACGCGTTGATCAAGGCCCGAGAAGGCGCTCGCCGCACCGGACTGATCACCATCGCCGATGACTCAGGACTCTGTGTCGATGCGCTCCATGGGGCGCCCGGTGTCTTCTCGGCCCGCTGGGCCGGTCGGCACGGCGACGATGAGGCCAACCTGCGGCTGCTGCTTGCCCAGCTAGTCGACGTGCCAGATGATCGTCGATCGGCAGCGTTCGTGTGTGCCGCGGCGCTCGTGGTGCCCGGCGCCGGTCGCGGTGGCACAGTTAGCCAAGAAACCATTGAACATGTTGAGCACGGCGAGCTGCGCGGGAGGCTGCTGCGTGAGCCGCGCGGCGACGGCGGCTTCGGTTATGACCCGATCTTCGTCCCCACGGGCTACCAGTGCAGCACCGCTGAGTTGCCCGCGCAGATCAAAGACCAGATTAGCCACCGGGGTCAAGCTTTTCGTAGCCTGGCGTCGACATTGGGCGCACTACCGGCGCAGATCTAAGTAAGCGCAGCCGGCGGCAATCAACAGCGGCAGCGACCGGTAGCAGCTGTGCAGCAGTGCGGCCGTGGTCACCTTGGCCGCCGCCGTCGAGCCTTGCGCCGCACCGGCGGCTTGAAAGGCCATGGCCACCTGCTCGCAGGCATCCCACAGGCATGGATGTAGCTCGCTGGCAAGCCAGACCTGATACGTGTCAAATGACAGTGATAGACGCGGCTCGCCGGGTGTACCCACTAAACAGGTGTCCAGCTCCTGCGCGGTGTTACCCAGCCCTAGCACCTGCGGCACGATCCGGTGCCGCTCCGCGAACTCGCGCAACGGGCCTCCGACCGGCATCACGGCGCTGATCAGGCCCAGCTCTTGAAGGTTCTGCAGCGGCCGACCGATGTCTGTGAACCCCAGCTGTCGCATGCTCGTTTCGATGGCTGCCCGGTTGGGCTGGGCGCCATCGGCGAGGAGCTGTGGATCGCTGTGGGCCACTGCCCACGTTGCATGTTCGATGGAGGTTATGCGGATGAAATCGCCGCCGAGTCGCACCTCGTGGTAGGCCGGGTTGCTCTGCTCCGCCTCGGTGAAGAATTGCCCGGCATACTGACCAGTCGGTAACAGTGCGGCAACCACGGTCGCTTACTGTAGTGCCTCCTGAGCGAGGTCGTGTTACCCATCTCCGGTGCCCAGGTGGCCTAGCTGCGTTGTCGTCCGTCCAGTTAGGTGCTCTGCTAGTGGACCTCCTCCGCTTTGCCGGAAACCACCCTGCTGTTTCGGATCTGGGCAACGGACCTTATTCACGGGACACTAGCCCCATGACGGGATACGGGCAGGCTGAGACATCGAGCATTGGTTCCCGAACTGACGCGCTACGCGAGCGGCTACCGGATTGGGCCCGTCAGTGGGACTCGCGATGGCTGATCGGCGGCGTTGTCGCGGCCGTGATCCTACTGTGCTGTTGTTGTGGTGGTGGTGCACTGAAGTTAGGGACCTTGGCTGGTGACAGTGACGATGACGCTCGGCCTACATCGGAGCGCTCGAGCGAACCGGCTCCGCCAGATCGCACCGAACAGCCGTCACCGACCTCGGACCCCTCGTCGTCGCGGTCCCAACCTAGGCTCGAAGAACAGCCAAGCGTCGACGATCGGCCCGATCGTTTCACTGTGCCTTCGACGATCGGCAAGAATGCGGCTGTCGCCAAAGACGAACTACAGCGGGCCGGGTTTACCAAGATCAGGTTTGCCTCCGGCGATCCCGGACATCGGGTGGTGTTGCTACCGCAGAACTGGGAGGTGAAGTCCCAGTCGGCGCCGCCTGGCAGCACGCTCGAGCACGACGTGGTGCTTGTGCTCACCTGTACCAAACTTGCCTAGCAGCGCCCTTGCAAGGACGTTTCCCCTGAAAACGCCTTGAATGGACTAACGTTGCCGCTGCGCGCGGGCATCGGTTTCATCGTAAAACGCACCTAATATCTGCTCCAGCAAGTCTTCCAGCGAGACCAAGCCCTGTGCCGAACCTTCGCCTACCAGCGCGATGTGGGATTTGCGAGTTCGCATCTGCCGGATCGCGGCTTCCACCGACATCGACGGCGGTAGCACCAGCGGCTCGGAGAGCAGATCGATTGCGCGAGGGAGCGCGACGGTGTGGCCGGTGCCAGTGGCGGCTTCCTCGGCATCCGCGATGGCCATGATCGCGTCGCGCACGTGCACCGTTCCAATGATGGACTCGTCGTTGTCGAGGACAGCAAGTCGTGAGCGGCCGCTTGTCCGGGTGAGTTCCTCGATCTGGGCGGCATCGGCATCCGCGGGTACGCCGACGATGGCGTCCCGAGGTTGGCGCAGCGACCCGATGGTGGTCATCTCGGCTCGCAGTAGGCGGGTGAGCAGCTGGTGCTGTCCGTTGGAAAGCAGGCCGTGCTCCCGCGACTGGTGCAGCAACAGTCTCAGCTCCTCTGGGCTCTGAGATTGCTGGAGGTTATTAACCGGTCGTACCCCGACGGCGCGTAGTGCGAGGTTCGAGATCCCGTTGAGGCCCGTCAGGATATGACGAACCGCCGCAGTGTAGGCGCGAAACGGCAACGCCAGTAGTAGTGCCGAGCGTTCTGGATGGGTGATCGCCCACGACTTCGGAGCCATTTCGCCCACCACCATGTGCGCGAACACCACGATCGCGAGGCTGATGACGAACGCGATCGCGTAACTCACCTCCTCGGGCAGACCGGTAGCTCGCAGCAGCGGATCGATTAGGTGGGCGATGGCAGGTTCGGCGAGTGCACCCAGGCCGAGTGAGCAGATCGTGATCCCCAGCTGCGCGCCGGCTAGCATCAACGAAAGCTCACGGCTGCCGCGTAACGCGGCGGTGGCGGCTCGGCTTCCCCGCTCGGCCAGACGTTCCAGGCGGTGCGGTTTACTGGCCACTAGCGCGAACTCGGCGGCGACGAAGAAGCCGTTGCCGGCCAGTAGCAGTACAGAGGCGGCAAGCGCCCATCCGGTGCTCATCGCGCTGTCTCCGTGACCTTGAATTCGTCCGGCAGCACCCGCGCGAGCACGGTCTGCGCCGTTCGTCGCTGCACCGCCACCACAGTGAGTTGCACGCTCACGGTCTGAGTTTTGCTGCCTGAAACGAGATCGGAGGGGTCGAGTATGGAGTCCGGCGGGTCCAACGTGCGCACCCCGGTTAATAAGACTTCGTCGCCGGAAACGGGGATGCGTCCAAGGTGTGCCATGACCAGGCCCCCTAGAGTCTCATAGGCCTGGTTAGTGGGAAGGGTCAGCAGGATTGTATCGACGATCTGGTCCATGCGCTGGCCGGCCGGGATAAGCCAGGAGCCATCCGGGCGCCGCACAATGGTGGCTTCGGTGGGATCGTCGGTGCCCGTGATCTCTCCGACGAGTTCCTCGGCGATGTCCTCAAGGGTGATCACGCCTGCGAATCCGCCGAACTCGTCCACCACACATGCCAGTTGCCGATGGGCCTGCCGCAGCGTGTCGAGTACCTCCGGCAGGTGGACACCGGTCGGGATCAGCAGTGGGGGTGAGGCCACCGAGTTAACCGCGGTGTGTGCTCGCGCCGCCGGAGGCACGCGCAGTATCTCCGCCATGCCGACTATGCCGACTACGTCGTCCACGCTGTCGGCGATCACCGGGAACCGGGACCGGCCGCCACGTAGCTCGCGCACCACATCGCTGACCATCGCCGTGGCCGGGATGGTGGTGACGTCCACACGGGGCATCATGGCTTGCGCGGCGGTTCGCTGATGAAAATCCAGTCCGCGGTCGAGCAGCGCGAACAGCTCGACCGACAGTTGCCCACTGGCGCGGGCCGTTCCGATGATGTGGGAGAGCTCGTCGCTGGTAACCCCTTGCGGCAGCTCTTCCACTGGCTGGATACCCATAGCGCGCACGAGCCGGTTAGCGGCGCTGTCGAAGAATCGGATGATCGGACCGGCGATCGTCAGGTAGGCCAGCGTGGAGCGGCTCAGTGCCATGGCGAGCCGTTCTGGTCGAGCTATGGCCAGGTTCTTGGGCACCAGCTCGCCCAGCACCATTTGTATACCGGTGGCCAGCACCAGCGCCAGCACGAGCGCGGCGGGAAAACTGACGGCTGCGGAGACGCCGGCGGACCCGAGTATGTCGGCTAACCCCTTGGCCACGAATGGTTCTGCCGCGTAGCCGACCAGCAGTGCGGTGACCGTTATCCCCAGTTGCGCGCCGGAGAGCATGAAGGAGACTTGACGGGTCACCCGCAGTGCTCGCGCGGCGGCCGCGCGGGAAGCCGACTGGTCGCCGGTGGAAATCTGGCGCAGCTTGGAGATGTCCGTTGCCATGTAAGCGAACTCTTGGGCCACAAAGTATCCGGTGGCCACGGTGAGGCCGATGACGAGTACTGCTCCGACGAGCAATGTCATGAAGCGATCACACCTTCGTTCCGAGAGTGCGGGAGGGGGGATTCGAACCCCCACGCCCGTTAGGGCACCAGATCCTAAGTCTGGCGTGGCTGCCGTTACACCACTCCCGCCAGTGTGCTCCGTCGAGTTTAACCGTAGCGGCAGAACCGACCGCCATCGATTCGTATTTCGCCAAAGGAGCACCAAATATGGCATCATTAGATGCCAGTATCAGTGCCAGATCGGAGAAGCTATGCGTACAACTCTTATGCTGGACGACGAGTTACTTGCCCAGGCGCAGCATTTGACCGGAACTACCGAAAAGACCAAGCTGATAGGTGAAGCGCTGCGCGCTTTGATCGAGCGCGAGAGCGCTCTGCGACTAGCCCGATTGAGTGGCAGCGATCCTGGACTCGCCGTTGCGCCCAGACGCCGGATGCAGTCAGCGTGATTCTGGTCGATACATCGGTCTGGATCGACTACTTCCGCACGCCGGGCCATAGCCTGGCAGGCTTACTTGCTCGACAGCAGGTGCTTATGCATCCATGGGTTCTCGGCGAACTGGCGTTAGGGAATCTACGGCAACGGGAGGAAACTCTAGGCCTGCTGGCGTCGTTATCCCGCGTCACTGCCGCGACCGACGACGAACTGCTGACCGTGATCAACGCAACACGGTTGTACGGCCAGGGAATCGGCTACGTCGACGTGGCGCTGCTGGCCTCGTGCCGGCTCGCTCCGGGCACGCAACTATGGACCAGCGACAAACGCCTTAAATCCGCCGCCGAGACCATGGGGTTGGCCCACACGTCAGAGGCCGACAGACGACCATGAGCGACTGCCGGTGCCGGTCGAATTGGTCTGTTTGAAACTGGAGCCGGTTGAGCCGGATGACTGGCAAGGCCGTAGCGAGCGCCGCGTACAAGAATGGAGCGAAGCGGAATGGGTACGCAAGCGAGCGAGAACGCCGCCAGGCGCCGGCTCAACCGGCCGCTCACACCGCTCATCATATTTCGTCCGGGTCGATGCCCAATATGTTCGCCACTTGCTCGGTTAGTACTTCGTGCACCAACTCGGCGAGTTCATCCCGGTCGCTCGCTCGTGCCTCCAGTGGCCAGCGGTACACCACGACCCGAGGAGAAACCGATCCGCGTTGTGGGTGAGTTCGACCTGTGATTAATCGCGCAAGGGGTACCGAACCGTCCTGCAGCACGTCGGAGTCATACGTCGGCAGCTCAGGCGGTACGTCTTCGACGGCGAATTCTATGTGACTGAGCTGATCCGGCCAGTGGTGTTCTAAATGTTCCACCGCATCGAGTACTAAATCGTCGAAGATCTGGGCTCGGCTGCGTGCCAGCGGAACGGTAGCGGGTAGCAACCGACCGCGCAGGCCACGACCACGACGATCTCTCCATCCACCGGCCCGGCGATAGTACGTTGCGTATCCACCTACGCGGGGTCGTAGCGATCGGGCGGTCATGGGCTCAGCATACGGCGGCTGTAGTTCGCTCGGCGCAATAGTTCGATAGGCCCGGCAGTTCGATGAGGTACCGCCGCGCGTGGATCCTGGCGTCGGTGTTGCTGTCGCGGTACGGTTCGCCGGTGAGGTCACAACGACGCTGTTCCCGTGCGGCATGTAAGCAACCCGCGGTTGCCACGCTCACCTACGTTTATGCAGATTCCACGGCAGTGATTGGGCCTCTGGCTACGTTCCCCGAGCCGCACACCTACGACTTGTGTGAAGTTCATGGCCGCAGAATGACGGCGCCGCGAGGGTGGGAGCTGGTTCGACACGAAGGAAATTTTTCACACACCCCCAGCAGTGACGATCTGGTTGCGCTCGCCGACGCGGTGCGCGAAGCGGCCAGGCCCGCGGCTGGGGGCGATGTTCCTCCCGGGTGTGTTCCCACCGGGAGTGGTGGCGAGTCGGCGTCGCGGCGCGGGCATCTTCGAGCGCTCCCGTCGCTGCCCTAAAGGGCATCGGTTCTTAGAGTCTCCGGCGATAGGGGTTCGTTGCGAGGTGCCGAAGTTAGGGGTGCTGATCTGGTCGAGGTTGGCAAGGCGAAGGAGGAGTTCATACTGAATAAGTATGGGCGACGACGACAACGAAGCCAGGCGAAGCGCCAGGGATCACCGCAGTAGAACCATTCCCTATCGCCGAAGCCTCTAGATGTTTGAGTAGCGTCTACGGCAACGCCTGGAAACTTAGGAGCAGCTTTCGTGGCACAGCAAGGCCCATCGAGTACGGCGCGTGCAGCCGCGCTCGAGCTCGACAACATCGTCAAAGCCTACGACATTCGTGGACTCGTTCCGCAGCAACTCGGCGAAGAGGCCGCGTACGCGCTCGGTGCCGCCTTCGCCCGACATATCGCGGCCCCGGCCATCGCCGTCGCTCATGACATGCGGGAATCGTCCCCTGGATTGTCGGCGGCCTTTGCGGCCGGAGCATGCGCGACGGGCATCGATGTAGCGATGGTCGGCCTTGCCTCTACCGACATGCTGTATTTCGTCAGTGGTCACTACGACATGCCGGGAGCGATGTTCACGGCCAGTCATAACCCAGCCGCCTACAACGGCATCAAGCTGTGTCGCTCCGGCGCCGGACCCATCAGCGGCGAATCGGGCCTGCCCCAGATCGCTCAGTATGCGCGCGACCTGCTCACCGGCGACGTGGTGCTGCCAAGCTCCGATACTGTGCGGCCTGGGACCGTGTCGAAGTTGGCGGCGCTGACCGACTACGCCGCGTACCTGGGTAGCCTCGTGCCACTGAGTGGTATTCGACCGCTTCGGGTTGTCGTCGATGCGGGTAACGGCATGGCGGGTTACACCGTTCCCGCTGTGTTGAGGGACCAGCCACTGGAGATCGTCCCGCTGTACTTCGAGCTCGATGGCAACTTCCCCAACCATGAGGCCAATCCGCTGGAACCGGCGAACCTGGTGGATCTCCAGCGTGCCGTCCGCGAGCACGGAGCCGACATCGGTCTGGCCTTCGACGGTGACGCCGATCGCTGTTTCGTCGTGGATGAACGAGGCGCTGCCGTGTCGCCGAGCGCTGTCACCGCGCTGGTCGCGGCCGCCGAACTTTCGCGCCATCCCGGTGCCACCGTCATTTACAACCTGATCACCTCCCAAGCCGTGCCCGAGGTCATTGCCGAGCATGGTGGCGTCGGTCGGCGCAGTCGGGTGGGGCACTCCTACATCAAGGCGGAGATGGCCCGCACGGACGCGATTTTCGGCGGCGAGCATTCGGCGCACTATTACTTCCGCAGTTTTTGGCGAGCTGATACCGGGATGCTGGCGGCGTTGCACGTCCTTTCAGCACTTGGCGGTCAGGAGGCGAGCTTGTCACAGCTTTCGGCGCAGTACCAGCGGTACCCGGCATCGGGTGAGATCAACTCCGTCGTGGACGATCAGCCAGGCGTCTTGGCGGCGATAGAAGCCAGATATTCCGACCTACCCGGAATCACAACCGATCACTTGGACGGGCTTACGGTGAGGTTTGGTGACCGCAGCTGGTTCAACGTGCGTGCCTCCAACACCGAACCACTGCTGCGCCTTAATGCCGAAGCTGTCGATACGGTGCGACTGGCGGCGCTACAAGACGAGGTGCTGGGTTTGATCAGGGGTGACGGGCATAACACAGCACAGTCGGCCGGTTCGGCCCCGCCAGTTGAATCGGCGAAGGCGAGTCGGGCATGACTACTGATCCGGTATCGCTGCACGCGACAGACGAGACCCGGCTCGACGACGAGCAGCTGCTGAGTTCGGGTGGCGCCGATGAGATGCTGCGCGCCGTGGCGGCGTCCGGGGCGCAAGTACGCGAAGCCGCCGTCCGTACCGCCGACGCCCACCTGCACACACTGGCCGAGGAAGGACGCCCCCGCGCGTTGATGGTAGCCGGCGTGGGTACGGCTGCCCGGGTCGGTGAGGCCTTAGCCGCCGTTGCCGGGTCCCGCTGCACCGTGCCTGTGCTATCGCATCGAAGCGCCGGAATTCCCGGCTGGGTGGGTGCGGCCGACGTCGTGGTCGCAGTCTCGGCTTCCGGTAACGGACCCGAAGCGTTGGCGGCGGCCGACGCCGCGATGCATCGCGGCGCCCGGCTAGTGGCCGTGGGTGCACCGGATTCGCCGTTGCAGGCCATTGCCGAACGGGCACGGGCAGTGTTTGTGCCAGTCCCGCTGCGGCGTCCGGCGCGCGTGAGTTTCTGGGGTCTGGTGGTTCCGGTGTTGATGACCGGCCGCGCCCTGGGGTTGGTTCAAGTCACCGAAGCCGACCTTGCCGAGACTGCCGCCCGATTGGATGCCGATGCGCAGCGCTGCCGCGCCAGCCTGGATGCGGTAGTCAACGAGGGCAAATCGCTGGCAGTAGACCTTGCGGCGACGATTCCGGTGATCTGGGGTTCGTCTCGGCTCGCCGCGGTGGCGGCGACCCGATTCGCCGATCAGCTTGCCGCCAATGCTCACTATCCCGCCGTCTCTGGCTCGCTAGTCGAGGCCAGTCGTGCCCGAGTAGGTCTGCTCGACGGCGTCTTCGGTGCTCAAGCAGTAAGCCCGGACGACCTGTTCGCAGATCGGGTCGAGGCGCAGCGGGACGTACGGTTGCGGTTAGTGATTTTCCGGGACGAGGCGGAGTCGACCATCGGTGTGCGCCGGGCTACCGCCGTCGCCGACCTGGCGAGCGAACGCGGGATCGGCGTGAGCACCATCGCCGCGCAGGGAATGTCTCCGTTGGAGCGGTTGGCCTCGCTGGTCGCTATCCCCGACTTTGCATCTGTTTACCTTGCCGTGTTGCACGGCTGTGATCCCATCGCGGTTCCCGCAGTGAGCGATCTCAAGGAGCGAATGACGCCATGAGCGCATCTAGCGGTACCACCGCGATTCTCGCCGCGTTTCTGGCCAATCTAGCAATCGCGGTGACTAAATTCATCGCGTTCCTATTGACCAGGTCGTCGTCAATGCTGGCGGAGTCCATTCACTCGGTCGCCGACGCGAGTAATCAGCTGCTGCTGATTCTCGGGGGCAAGCGCGCTCGGCGCGACGCCACGCCACAGCATCCTTTCGGCTACGGGCGCGAACGCTACATCTACGCCTTCATTGTCTCCGTGGTGCTGTTCAGCGTGGGTGGGCTCTTCGCGCTGTACGAGGGTTACCATAAGTTCTCACATCCCGAACCGATCACCTCGTGGCACTGGTTGCCGATTGTGGTGCTGGTGGTGGCCATCGGGCTGGAGACCGGATCGTTTATCACCGCGATTAAAGAGTCCAACAAGGTGCGAGGCGCTGCGTCCTGGGTGAGCTTCGTGCGTCACGCGAAGGCCCCGGAGCTTCCGGTGGTGCTGTTGGAAGACCTCGCGGC
Organism: Mycobacteriales bacterium; assembly: GCA_041743105.1. Taxonomy (GTDB): domain Bacteria; phylum Actinomycetota; class Actinomycetes; order Mycobacteriales; family QHCE01; genus QHCE01. Next base: position 29,768 of record JBGTNI010000097.1, read on the forward strand.
GCTGCTGGGTCTGTTTCTGGCGCTGGGCGGGGTAAGCCTGACGTTGATTACTGGTGATGGTACGTGGGATGGTGTGGGAACGATCGCGATCGGTGTATTGCTGGTCATGGTTGCGGCGTTCTTGGCAGTGGAGACCAAGAGCCTGCTGCTGGGCGAGTCGGCGACGGCAGAGCACACGGCTGCGATCGAGCACGCGATCCTCGACGGGCCGCAGGCCAGTAGCATCATCCACCTCAAGACGATGCACTTGGGGCCAGACGAGTTGCTGGTCGCTGCGAAGGTTGCGGTGAAGCACTCCGACACCGCCACCCGAATCGCCGACGGCATCGACGCGGTGGAGTCACGTATTCGAGCGGCGCTGCCGGACACCACATGCGTGATCTACCTCGAGCCCGACATCGCCCGAGCTACCTCATCCGCGATGCGTGCTGCGGATTCGTCGGCTGATTCTTAGTAGGGAGACCCCGCGCTTGTGGTGGAGCTGCTAAGCAACCCAATTCAGCCCTACGCGTGGGGCTCTCGCACAGTGCTCGCACAACTGCAAGGACGCCCATGGCCGACGCCGCAACCCGAAGCCGAGCTGTGGATCGGCGGACACCCCGCCGCACCATCGACGCTTATTCGCGGGGGAGCGCCTCGCTCGCTCAACGATGTCATCGCTGAGAATCCAGCACATGAGCTAGGACTCAGTCGGCTAGGTACATTCGGGCCTAGGCTGCCATTCTTGGCGAAGCTGCTTGCCGTTGAGCGGCCACTGAGCATCCAAGTCCACCCAGATAACGATCAGGCCAAGCAGGGTCTCGCCGCGGAGCAGGCTGAGCTCAGGAACGCCGAGCTTCCCGAGTCACGCGCAAACCGCAACTACCCTGACGAGTTCGGCAAGCCGGAGATTCTGGTGGCGCGGACACCGTTCGAGCTGCTCAGCGGCGTGCGGCCCGTTGCCGAGGCCATCGAGGCGCTACTCCGGTTGGGTGTCGAGCCTGAGCTGGATGCAGTGGCGTTGAAACTCACCGATCAAGCCTCTATGCGGTACGCGTTGTGGGAGCTGCTCAATCAGGACGATCCCACGGGTCTCGTCGAACGGGTGGTTGCCGCTTGTGCGCGCGTCGCGGCGGATTCAAACGGCTCGCCTCACGCCGGCCACGATCGACTATTGCCACGGTTGGCACAGCTGTACCCGGGTGATCCCGGAGTGTTGGTGGCGTTGCTGCTCAATTACGCCAGTCTTCCCGCCGGCACTGCTGTTTTCACTCCGTCCGGAGTGCCACACGCCTACCTTTCGGGAACCGGGTTTGAGGTGATGGCAAGCTCGGATAACGTGTTGCGTGCGGGTCTGACTACCAAAAAGGTCGACGTCGATGAACTGTTGCGGCTGGTCTCTGTTGCTTCGGTACCGATCACGGCAGTGGAACCCCGTCAACTGGCGGTGGGGCTGCGGCAGTGGCCTGTTCCAGTGGACGAGTTTGTCCTATGGGGCGTGGACGTCAGTGTCACTGGGTCATCGCGTCCTGTGCCGCAGCCGTTGCCGCCAGGCTGGGTGGTACCGCAGCCGCCGGCGCATACTCCAGTAGCAGTGCCGCTGACAGGGCCTCGGCTAGTGATCTGCGATGCCGGGGCGCTGGTCTGTACCGACGGTCAGGGCAGCGCCACAGTGCGACAAGGTGAAGCGGCCTACTGTGCAGCGAGCGCCGGTTCGTTGGAGATTTCCGGTGTCGGTAGCGCCTTTGTCGTCGGTGTCGACAGCTGACGACGAGGCGACAAAAGGCACCTTGTCGTTGTGACGCTACTGGCGTGCCGACCAAGGCTACGCAATAAGCGCGCGAATGCGTTCGGCGATCCCTGCGACTTCGGTAAGGTCGCCTCGCGCCACATCGAGTACAAGTTCCACAGCCTCGGTGTGGCTATGGTGCAACAACTCTGCGTTGACGCTGAGAAAGACGGCGGTTGCCGCCCAACCAAGCCGCTTGTTGCCATCGAGCAACGGGTGAGACGTCACAACCGAATGCAGCAGTGCCGACGCTTTTTCGGCGATGGAAGGGTAGGCGTCCGCCCCTAAGACGCTTGCGCGTGGCCGATGAGCTGCCGCATCGAGTAGGCCTTCGTCGCGTATGACGGGAGCCTGACCCAGCGTTTCCTCGGCGATGACGACCAGTTCGTCATACGTCAGGTAGCGCGTCATGAACGGGAGAGTTCGTCCAGAATCGTCGCGTCGCGTTGTGCCACCTCGCGGGCGACTTGCCGTATGTAGGTCAGTTCTCGGCGTTGGAGATAATCGTTGATCGCCTTAACCGCTATCACCTGCATGGACTCATGATCCCGCTGTGCCGCTTCTCGCAGTTTGTCGTTGATGGGCTCGGGAAGACGTAGCGTCATGGCCATACCGGCAATGATACCAGCTTTGGTAGTATCTGGCGGCATCGTTGAGCGTAGCTTAGTCGCTGCTAGCGTGGCGCTTATGACTTCTATGCTGTCCCAGCCCGGTACCGCACTTCCGAATCCGCCCGCCTCGGCGCCGCTGGCCGAGACCGATTATCGAGTGGCGGATCTGTCTCTTGCCGCGTTCGGTCGAAAGGAAATCGAGCTGGCCGAGCACGAGATGCCCGGCCTGATGGCGCTTCGTCTCGAATATGCCGTCGCGCAGCCACTCGCGGGCGCACGCATCGTGGGTTCGTTGCACATGACCGTTCAGACCGCGGTGTTGATCGAGACCCTCACCGTGCTCGGTGCGCAGGTGCGTTGGGCCAGCTGCAACATCTTCTCCACGCAGGACCACGCCGCCGCCGCCGTGGTAGTCGGACCTACCGGAAGCGTTCAAGAGCCCCGTGGTGTGCCAGTGTTCGCATGGAAGGGCGAAACGCTGCAAGAGTACTGGTGGTGCACCAACCAGATCTTCCGCTGGCCCGCCGAAGGGCCAAATCTCATCGTCGATGACGGCGGAGATGCGACGATGTTGCTGCATCGCGGCGCGCGTGCGGAGTCAACCTTCGCGAAGGACCAGACCTTGCCGGATCCTGACCAGGCATCCTCGGCGGAGGAGGCCGTGCTGCTGGAAGTCATCGCTGAGTCGATCGCCGCGCGGCCACGGCGGTTCACTGAGCTCACCGCTGCCATCTTGGGTGTGAGTGAGGAAACCACGACCGGAGTTCACCGAATGTATGAGATGCAACGGTCTGGCATGCTCGCGTTCCCGGTGATTAACGTCAACGATTCGGTAACCAAGAGCAAGTTCGACAACAAATACGGCTGCCGTCATTCGCTCATCGACGGCATTAATCGCGGCACCGATGTGCTGATCGGTGGCAAAGTCGCCGTGGTCTGCGGCTACGGCGATGTCGGAAAGGGCTGTGCGGAATCGCTGCGTGGCCAGGGCGCACGCGTGGTTGTCACCGAGATCGACCCGATCTGCGCGATGCAGGCGGCGATGGACGGATTCGCCGTGACGACGTTGGAGGAGGTCATTCCGACCGCAGACATCTTCATCACCGCGACCGGCAGCCGTGACGTCATCACCGCCACCCATATCGCCGCTATGAAGCACGGTGCCATCGTGGGCAACATCGGACACTTCGACAACGAGATCGACATGGCAGGTCTGGCTGCGATGCCCGAGGCACGCAAGGTGCCGGTCAAGCCGCAGGTGGACCAATGGGTATTCCCGGACGGCCACGCGGTGCTGATCCTCAGCGAAGGCCGGCTGCTGAATTTGGGCAATGCCACCGGCCACCCCAGCTTTGTGATGAGCGCGTCGTTTGCCAACCAAGTGCTTGCACAGATCGAGTTGTTCACCAACAACGATGCCTATCCGCTGGGCGTACACACTCTTCCTAAGCACCTCGACGAGAAAGTGGCCCGGCTGCATCTGGACGCTCTGGGGGTTCGGCTCACCACGTTGACCCCCACCCAGGCCGACTACCTTGGCGTTGCGCCGCAAGGTCCATATAAGCCTGACCACTATCGGTATTAGGAAACTTTGAGCGGGCCGGTGATCGGTCAGCATCTGCCGTTGATGGCGTTCTGAGAATTGCGTCGGCTTGTGACGGTGTCTCACCTGGTGAGCCGGTAGGGATCTGGAGTTAGCGTGGTCACGCTGGACGTGCTCGTTGCGGATGCTCTCGCATTGGTTAAGGGTCGGCAGGATCGGCGAGTCCTGGCTCTAGCGGGTGCCCCCGGCGCGGGAAAGTCCACGTTGGCAAGGTTGTTAGTTGACGGGGTGAATGAGCGGTTGGGCGCTGATACTGCGGCCTATATGCCGTTGGATGGGTTTCATTTGTCCAATGTGCAGTTAGAAAAGTTAGGTCTGCGGCACCGTAAGGGCGCATCTGACACATTCGATGTACGTGGTTATCTTGCGCTGCTGCACAGGCTGCTGACCGACACTACTTATCCGATCTATATCCCTGATTACGAGCGGGGTCTGCACGAGCCGGTGGCTGCGCGTTTGGTGGCGCAACCCGAAGTTCGCCTGATCGTGACAGAGGGAAACTATCTGGCCTGCGATGGGGCGGGTTGGCGGGAAGTGCGCGAAATGGTGGATGAGCTTTGGTATCTCGATGTGCACGACGACGTGCGTGAAACGCGCTTGATCGAGCGTCAGATGGCGTTGGGTCTGAGCCGCGACGATGCATGGGCGTGGGTCGCCGGCAGCGATCGCCGCAACGGTGAGGTGGTCAAGGAGTCCCGGTACAACTGCACGCGCACAGTTACGCACATCGTTGGCGAGCACGACATCGGCGTGGCATAGGTGAAGGATGCAGTGAGCGAACGCGATGTTTTGGGCTTGGCCGCTGATGCCGACCAGGGCCGACTATCTAGGGATCACCGCACCGCGCCTGTACGAACCCGACCCCTACCGGTACTAGTTCGGCTCATCTAAGCTATGTGGCCTCGTGGCGTAGCAAAGCTCGCGGGTAGCCAATCTATGGGTTAAGAGTAGCAAAAATGGTAGCATATTAAGTATGAAGATTAGCGTCAGCTTGCCTACGGACGACGTTGAGTTTGTTGATGGTTATAGCGCGCGGCGTGACATTTCGTCCAGGTCGGCTGTCATTCATCACGCCATCGGACTGCTGAAAATGGTGAGTCTGGAGGATGCTTACGATGCCGCGTTCAAGGAATGGGACGCCCACGGCGACGCCGAACTCTGGAACGCCACGTCCGCGGATGGAGTAGGCGATGCGCAGAGGTGACGTGTACTGGGTGGATCTGGAACCGGGGAGAGGTTCAGAGGCTCGCAAGACTCGCCCAGCCGTCATCGTGAGTAACGACGCCGCGAATCGAGTGGCAGAGCGGGCGGGTCGAGGAGTCGTAACGGTAGTGCCGATCACCACTAACACTGATCGAGTGTTTCCATTTCAGGTGCTGCTGGATGGTCCCGCCTGTGGGTTACGGTCGGACTCGAAGGCTCAAGCGGAACAAGTGCAGGGTATTGCGTTGGATCGATTCAGCAGCCGGATCGGACGCGTCCCGGATGCCAGCATGGGTCAGCTCGATGGAGCGCTGCGGCTGCATCTGGCGTTGTAGCACTGGGCATGGGGCCAAGTCCACCGGTGCTGCTGGCCTTCCTTAACCCAGGGTCCAGGATCGGCCGGCAGCCCAGTCCGCGAGGCTGTGCCAGCCTACGGCGGGGTAGTTCCGGCGCAGCCCGGCGATGTCGACGTCCATGCCGGCCTTCGCGAAATACCGAAACATCGTGGCGAGGTCGGGCGAATGCGTTTGGGCGTAGGAGATAGGGAACTCGGTAAAGCTGATCTCGCGTCCGCAGGCGCCCCCGAGGGTAGCTGCGATTTCATGACCGGTTCGTTCGTCGGAGGCGATGTCTATCCGGCGGCTGGCGAACTCGTCGGGGCGCGCCAGTACCAACGCGGCGAACGCGCCGATGTCTGCCGTGGGCACCTTCGGCCGGCCTATCCCCCGGCATCGGCCGGCCGAAGGTGCCGTCCCGCAGTTCCCTTGAGTGTCCAGGATATGTGACTCGGGAGCGGGACACTCAGGATCGCCGCCGGGTGCTTGTGAAGCCGGCCGGGAAGGCTGTTCAACGACTCGGTGTGGTCTGGGATGAGCTGCATACGGGATGGACGGAGGTCTTGGCTGATTGCACCGACGCGGAGCTTGCCGTGTTGATCCGCCATATGCGGTGCGCCACCGAATTCGGTCGAGTCCAGATACGGCGGCTACACGGTTAACCCTGCTGCGCGCGCGCTCCTCCACTACTCTGCAAATCCCCCAAAGCCCACCGGGTTGATGTTAGGCCGAATACAAGACGGCAACTTGGATCGCTCTGCAGCCCGTAAGCGGTACTAGAGCGTTGCCCAGCTGATTAACCTTGGCCGGCCTGCGCATCCACCTCTAAGATGGCAGAATGGCTCCGAGGAGGTTGATATGCACGATTCTGCACGCGTTAAGCAT
>JBGTNI010000098.1:0-66993 GCA_041743105.1 Mycobacteriales bacterium
CACGCGGCGCCACCGCCGACCTCGATCCGGTGGACACCGCGGTACTTGCCGTCGCGCGGGGTGAGTCGGTGCGGTTGCCGAAGGCGCCGCCGCCGGCGCTGGGGAATCCCGCTACCGAGGACGTCGGTTGGATTCTCGGCCAGTTCGCGTTGCTCGGACGCACCGACATTGTGCGTGCGCTCCTCGAGGCCGGCATCTCCATCGACACCCGTGGCTGGAGTAATTTCACCCCGCTGGATCAGGCCGCCATGCACGGGCGTGTCGAAACAGTGCGGCTGCTGATCGATCGGGGTGCGGACCTACACGATTGCGCATTCGACGAAGGCGGACCCACCCCGCTGGACTGCGCCCTATGGGGGTTGCAGAACAACCGTGCCGAAGACGGCGACTACTTTGCGACAGTCGAGGCGCTGCTCGCGGCCGGCGCGCCGACACAGCACACACCGCCGACAGGTGACCAAGCAATCGACGCGTTGCTGGCCAAGTATGCGATCACCACATGACGCCACAACCAGTGTCGGCATACCGTCGGGTCACATCGCAGATCTTGGAGTGCTAGGGCGCGAGCCGAACGGCGACCTCGTAGAGTTCCGGCTGCTCAAGGCAGAACTGCGTGCATCGGGCGAACAGCCAGAGTCGGAGCCGGTCGGTGTCAAGGTCGAGTAGGTCGGCCATCAGTTGCGCGAATTTCTCTGGTTCGACGGCGAGTCGCTCCTCGCAGTTGAGCATGTGCTGCAGCGCGTCGTAGGTGGGATCGCCGACATAAGGCTTGGGGTCGATCGTGAGCCATGGCTCACGCTGGGCGGCGAGGACGTTGCCGCCGTGCAGGTCGGTGCTGAGCAGCACGGCGGCCCCTGCCGATTGAGGCAGCTCCCGGAACAGGTCCATCGCCGTGCGGGCAAGCCCGGGATCGATACCGATGGCCTGTATATCACCGTTCGGACGTGCAAGCCGCCGTTCGAATTCGACCGCCCAGGTCTCGCACATGACCTGCAGGGGCTGGAACGGGTAACCGTCTGGTCGTTGCGTCCACAGTCGCTTCAGTAGCCCGGCGACGACCACGTCTTGCTCCGATTCGGGCATCGATCTTCCCAGTGGCGTACCCGGTATGCATTGCTCGAGCAGCAGCGCGCGGGTCTGGTCGAAGGTCTGTGCCGCGTACAGCCGGACCGCGCCGTTCCCGTGCCATGCCCGCAGCCCATCGGCCTCACGCTCGGCTTCTGGATGTCGCCATCCGACCTTGAGTACCACCTCTGCGGCTGCGCCGTTCTCACGCCCGCTGATACGTGCCGGTGCGACCCAGGAGCATTGCCCGCCCGGCTCGTAGGGCTCCCCGACATGCAGCGCCCAACGTTGCGTCAGCTCCGCAACTACGTTCGGCAGGGAGTCCACCCACGCGCGGAAATCATCTTCGCCCTTGTGACCGGCGATCTCATGCAGGTAGCGGGGGATTCGCAACGCCTTGCTCCTCATCGTCGACGGTCGTGCGCCGCTATCGTCTTGGTAGGCTACATGCTTGTTGCGGCGATAGTCGCCGCTGTGGTGTTTCGCCGCCGGGACATGGTCTAACCGCATTTGCGGGCGGTGTGGCCGCCGAATAGATGGCGGTGCTAGCGGGCTGGGTCATACGGGAGGTTGTTGGGCCAGCCGGTTGGAAGTACGTAGCGCCAGCCCTCTTGCCAGCCGAACGGCGCGTCGACCAGGTCTTCCAATTCCTTGCCGTGCAACAGACAGTCGAGCGCCCACTTGTTGGCAGAGTGAGAGATCACGACAACCGTGCGTCCCTCCTGGTCCGTGCAGAGGTCGAGCAAGAACTCCCGCATCTGGTCGATGACCTGACGATAGCTTTGCCCGCCGCGGTAAGGCTCGTCGATGTGGTAACGGCGTCTCGCTGCCAGTTGCGCTGTAGGTATCCCGTTGAGCGTGCCGTAGTTGCATTCGCGCAAGCGCGTGTCCGTGCGGATCGGAATTGGGCTGTCGCCGAAGGCGATCTGTGCAGTGTCTACGGCGCGTCCTAAGTCAGAGACGAACACCGCCGCTACGTTGCTGGTACGACGCCGTTTGCCGAGTTCGACCGCCAGTCGGCGTCCCCGTGCCGATAGTTCTCCGGGTAGCCAACCCGTCGCTGTGCCGGCTTCGTTGTCGGTAGTCAACGAGTGGGTCTCGTAGATGATCTCGACCGTCATGATGTGCCGTCTTCCCGTGTCTGCTGCCGTCATGATCGCAGACGGTGTTCAGGGCTTGCCGGCGGATGACGTGCGCGTTGAAGTGGAATAACTTCGTGTACATCGGGATCATCGGCTGCCGGCAACTTCGGCCCCGTAGGCTAAAGGCCGTGGCCACCATCGATCCGCGTGAAGAACTCGATTCCCTGAACAAGACGCTAATGTCGATCGAGGCGGTGGCTGATCTCGACGGGCTCCGTGCACAGATCGCCGAACTGAGTACGGCTGCCGCTGCGCCCGACTTGTGGAACGATGTCGAGCAGGCGCAGCGCATCACGTCACGTTTGTCCTTCGTGCAAGGTGAGCTGAATAGGGTGACGGGACTGCGAAGCCGGGTCGATGATGTCGGTGTGTTGCTGGAACTCGCCGACGGTGAAGACGATCAGTCGGCTCGGGACGAAGTCGCCGCCGAGCTCGCCGAACTGCGTAAAGCCGTGGACGAGCTGGAGATCCGAACGTTGCTGTCGGGGGAGTACGACGCGCGCGAAGCGCTCGTCAGCATCCGAGCCGAAGCCGGTGGCGTCGATGCTGCCGACTATGCCGAGATGATGCTGCGGATGTACCTTCGATGGGCCGAACGCAATGGCTACCCCACGGAGGTCTACGACACCTCCTTCGCCGAGGAAGCTGGGATCAAGTCCGCGACGTTTGCTGTGAAGGCCCCCTACGCTTACGGCACCCTCTCGGTGGAGCAGGGCACGCACCGGCTAGTGCGGATCAGCCCGTTCGACAACCAGGGGCGACGGCAGACCTCGTTCGCTGGCGTAGAGGTACTGCCGGTAGTGGAGCAGCAGGATCAGGTGGAGATCCCTGAGGTCGACATCCGTATCGATGTATTCCGTTCGTCTGGCCCCGGTGGTCAGAGCGTGAACACCACCGACTCCGCGGTGCGGATCACCCATCTGCCGACCGGCATCGTGGTCTCCTGCCAGAACGAGAAGTCACAGATTCAAAACCGCGCTGCCGCGATGCGGGTGTTGCAGGCGCGATTGCTGGAGCGACAGCGTCGAGAGCGGAAAGCCGAGATGGATGCGCTGCGTGGCGATACCACCGGTTCATGGGGCAATCAGATGCGTTCCTACGTGCTGCATCCTTACCAGATGGTGAAGGACCTGCGCACCGGTCACGAAACCGGGAATCCGCAAGCGGTATTCGACGGCGATATCGATGCCTTCATCACCGCGGGCATTCGGTGGCGTAAAGAGCACGAGCAGCAGCTGGCAGCCGAGCAGTCGGCGTTCTAGCGACGCCACTGATTCGTGTGCGCGAGCGAAAGCTGTGCCTAATAACGACCTTCGGTGGCGCGGGTGTGGTAGCCATCGGGTTTACTAGGCGGCCTGAGGCCGCCACTTCGCGCCACGTGTGGCCGGGTGTTGCATCGTGGTGCGTTATCGCCGGTGTGCTCGCGACTGAACAGCGGAACGGCTGGCACTCGCAGCAGTCGTGTGCCGGGCACCGCGGGTTTGGCGTCAGCGGAGTCCAGGCGATTCGCGGCGCGGATTAAGTGCAGCTGGCCGTTGAGGAACGCGTGCAGGTTGCGCTGTGCCTCACCGCTGGTGGTAGCACGCCGCTGTTGCGAATCGAAAACGTACTTGCGTAGTTGGGATGGCGTTGCGGCCCGCGGGAGCAGCTCGACATCCTCGTCGTCGCGTGTGGTCGCGACGATCACGTCGGTCAGCTGTTGCGGCGGCGACGAGTAGGTCAGCTCGCTGTCGGCAGCTCCACCAATATCGCCGTGGGTGGCTCCGACAGCACTGCCGTCACCGAGCACCAGCACAGGGACGTCGGCGATCGCCGGATTGAGTTCTCGCATGCAGGTGATCGCCTCACGGGCGTGAATCAGTGTGCCATCCACGATCATGGGAACCCCGTCGGCGCCGCGTCGTGCTTGCCGACCCAATCCGGGGGTGTCCACAAATGCCACAGCCGACGGTGCCAGGCCGCGTTTGCACGCCTCCGCGATCAAATAACCGCCCGCGCCATAACCGAGGTAGGTGCGACCGACGCTACCGCGCAAGGCGGAGCCGAGTGCGGCGTCGAATTCCACCAGGTTGGCGGCGTCGCGATCCACTGGGTCGGCGTGGCTGTGACGGTGGCGTAACAACTCGGCGGTGGAAGGAACAGTGCGACCCAGCCATTGCACTAGTGCGGTGCCTTCGGCAAGTCCTGCCGCAAGCGCGCTGGTCTTGGCCGCACAGCTGCGCCACGTTTGCTCATCGGTGGTAGCAGTGCTGCTCATCGGCTGCACTATCACCGTAGAAGCTCTGCGCAAGTCGCCCCATACGGCGGCGACATGCGTACGGCGCGATGTACCCCAATGCGTGGGGACCTCAATGGTGATCAAGTGGGGAGAGCGGGCCAGCGGAATACGAGGGAGGTCGAGCACTGTCGCCACCGCTGACGCACCCCCTGCGTTTGCTTAATCGGTACGGGTTTTCCGATTGCTGGAATCACTGCTCACCACTCTATCCCTATACCGCTCCCCCATGGGGGCAGGTTTGCTCACGTCGCGGCACTGGATGCGAAGTTTTTGCCCCGCCGGGTTTGGAGCGGGCTGCCTGGCCGAACACACGCGAGCCCCAGACCACCTACGTTCTGCCCGACTGTGGGCAGCAGTCTAGAATCAGGGGTCGTGATCACCCTGGAGAACGTGAGTAAGCGGTATCCTAAGTCCCGCCGCCCTGCGCTCGATAACGTCAACGTTGGTGTGGACAAAGGGGAGTTCGTCTTTTTTATCGGGCCTTCGGGCTCTGGTAAGTCGACCTTTATTCGTCTGTTGCTGCGCGAGGACGTGCCGACCTCGGGCAAGGTGAGCGTCGCCGGCCGCGACCTCGGCACACTACATTCGTGGCGAATTCCGCAGCTGCGGCGCAGTATCGGCTGCGTATTCCAGGATTTCCGGCTACTGCCGAACAAGACCTCGGCCGAGAATGTCGCCTTCGCTCTGGAGGTGATCGGAAAGACTCGCCCGGTGATCCGGCGAGTCGTGCCAGAAGTTCTCAGCCTGGTCGGGCTAGAAGGCAAAGAGAACCGCTATCCGTCGGAGCTTTCCGGTGGTGAGCAGCAGCGCGTTGCCATTGCGCGCGCCTTCGTCAATCGGCCGTTGGTGCTTCTGGCTGATGAACCCACCGGAAACCTTGACCCCGATACGAGCATTGAGATCATGCGGTTGCTGGACCGGATCAACCGCACTGGCACCACCGTGGTGATGGCCACCCACGATGCCAACATCGTTAACCAGATGCGCCGCCGGGTCGTCGAGCTCGACCGCGGGCGCGTCATCCGAGACCAGCACCGCGGTGTGTACGGCTAATCCCACCCTGCCGTAGCAGTACGTCCGGCGCAGGCAGGCTGACTAATTCAGCTGACTAGATCAGAGGCGCGACATGCGAGTGAATTTTGTCTTATCCGAGGCGCTAACCGGCCTGTGGCGCAATGTCACCATGTCGGTGGCGATGATCTTGACGACGGCTATCTCGCTGACGTTGCTCGGCGCCGGTGGGCTGCTCTACGTACAGATTCAGGAGACCAAGGATGTGCTGCGCGGCAAGGTCGAGGTGATGCTGTTTCTCAACGACGACGTTACCGAACAGCAGCGGGATGCGCTGCAGCAGCGGCTGACCAACGACCGCTCGCTAGTGCGTGACGTGAGCTTTGAAACCAAAGAGCAAGCTTATGAACGTTTCCGGGAGTTGTTTAAGAACTCCCCGGACTTTGTGCAGGGCGTACAGCCAAATGCGCTACCGGCTTCCTTCCGCGTCAAGCTGCTCGACCCCAAGGATTATTCCAACCTGGCCGACAAATATCGCGACGCCGAAGGGGTATCGCGGGTATCTAGCCAGCAAGAAGTGGTGACGCAGTTGTTCTCGATGGTCGACGCGGTGAAGAACACCACGTTCGCGGTAGCGGTGCTGCAAGGCATCGCAGCGTTGCTGCTCATCGGGAACACGATCCAAGTGGCCGCCTATAGCCGCCGGCGCGAAGTCAGCATCATGAAGCTAGTTGGCGCCTCGAACTGGTATGTGCGGTTGCCTTTCATTCTGGAAGCCAGCATGGCTGGGCTGATCGGTGCGTTGATCGGCTGGATCGGTCTGATACTGGGCAAGGTCTTCTTGGTAGACGGGGCGCTCAAGCCCATCTTCAATAGCGGACTGATCCCGGTCATCGAATGGAGCGACATCTTGTGGACTGGCCCGGTGCTGGCTCTAATCGCCATCGCCATCTCCGGTGTCACCGGCTGGAGTACGCTGCGGTTCTACGTCAAGGTTTAGCGCCATGTGCGCACGCGCAATTTATGCCGCAACACACCCTTTAGGTGTTTGTTCTCGCCTGGAAGGCGCCGTAACTTGACCCTCAAGTAGTGATTGAGGGTTTTGGATGTACGCGTTTTCTACTCGGCTGCGCCGGTATTGGGTAGTAGTCGTAGGCATTGTCGCGGTGATCTGCGTAGTCGCGGCGTCACCGCTGCATGCCGACCCGTCGCGGGACAAGCGAGAGGTCGACAAAGAGCTGGCGCTGGCGGAGGCCACGCTGGAAAGCGCTACGGACCGAGCGAAAGAGGCCGGTCGGTCCTTTGCCGAAGTTAACCAGCAGTTACCCGACGCGAAGGACCGGGTCGCTCGGGCCCACGGCAGTGTAATCGCCGCACAGGTAAAGGTCGGTGAGGCGCAGCGTGCCGCCGACGCCGCGCAGCAAAGTCTCAAGCGAGCGCAGGCGGAATTCGATCACGCTGAAGCACAGGTGTCCTCCGCCCGTAAACGCCTGGGTGAGTACGCGCGCAGCAGTTATGAAAGCGGATACTTCGTGGCCCCCGCTATGATGTTGGCAGCTAAGGGTGTCGATCAGATCCTTGCCGCCTCGGAATACGCACAGGCGGTGGCCGCCACTCGGCGCAATGAAGTGCAGCGGATGAAGGTTGTGCTGGGCCACGCCGCCGAGCAGCGCGCGGATGTGGACGACCGCAAACGTAAGGCGCAAGCAGCTAATGAGCGTGCCCAGGTGAGTCTGGGAGCGGCTCGCGACGTTGAGTCCGGAGCCCGGGCTGCCGAACAACGGGTTACGCGGCTCACCGATCAGCGCGCGGACGCGCTGAAGGTCGCTGAGTCCGAACGCGAGGCTAGCCAGCGCCAGTACGAAGACCTGCAGGCCGAGTCTCGCCGCATCGAGGCGGCGTTGCGAGAGGCGGCCCGCAAGGCCCGTGAGCAGGCCAGACGGGAAGGACGAGACGCCTTCCCTCCCGAAGTGGCCGGCGGTAAGGGCAACTTCATCATGCCGGTGAAGGGATACATCTCCAGCCACTTCGGGTACCGATTCGATCCGTACTATAAACGCAGTCAGCTCCACGCCGGTACCGACTTCGCGGCCCCAGGCGGAACTCCCATCAAGGCTGTGACCGCCGGGCGCGTGGTGCGAGCAGGCTGGGCCAGCGGTTATGGCAAGTACACATGTATCTACCACGGTGAGATCTCTGGCCGTGGACTTTCCACCTGCGGTGCCCACCAGTCTCAGATCGACGTCAGCGTCGGTCAGCGGGTGAAACAGGGGCAGATCATCGGCCGGGTCGGTACTACCGGCGCATCGACTGGGAACCATCTGCACTTTGAGGTTCGGCTGGACGGTCGACCGGTTAACCCCATGGCGGGCTGGTTGTAACCCGTTCTAAGGAAGTGCGACCCTATAGGCTTGCGGTCTTGTGACGCTGTTGCCGCTATGCCTTGTACTGGCATCCGGCTGTTGTCATGCGCTGTGGAACTTCGCGGCCAAGCGTGCTGGGGCCGGCGGTGTGGCATTCGTGTGGTTGTATTCGGCGATCGCGGTGGTGGTGTATTTGCCTGCCGTGATCTGGCTCGCGGTCACCGGCCGAATCGATCTGGACCCGGCGGCGTACGGGGCGATCGCGGTGGGTTCGCTGGGTCAGTTCGGCTACTACGTGTTGTTGCAAAAGGCATACGCTGTCGGCGACTTGTCGGTGGTGTACCCGGTAGCACGCGGCACCGGACCGCTGTTGCTGGTCGGCGCGGGAATGCTCCTGCTGGGGGAGCGACCAGGCGCGATCGGGCTGCTTGGCGCGGCGGCAGTGATCGCGGGTGTCATCATCGTTGGAACCGGTTCAGTGGTGGGCACCGCCTCGAACCGATCATGGGCCTCACCATCAGTTGGTAGCGAGTCTCGTCGATTAGCGTTCGGTGCCGACGTGGGTTTCGGCCTTGCCGCCGGGATGCTGATCGCCGCCTGTAATCTATGGGACGCTCGCACCGTGGCGGTGCTGGCGGTGTCGCCGGTGCTTTTGGAGTGGGTGTTCAACGCCAGCAGGGTTGTCGTGTTGGGTCCTGCGGTGTTGGGGCGCAGAGTACTGGGTTTTCGAACACCACAGCGCCGTAGCGCGTTAGTGCGGTTGTGGCGGGAGCATCGCTATCACGCGCTGGCGGTGGGTGTGTTGATGCCGCTGTCGTACATTTTGGCGCTGTGGGCCTTCACGCTGGCCCCGATCAGTCTGGCCGCCCCGGTGCGGGAGGTCAGTATTGTGGTTGCCTGCCTGTTGGGGTGGTGGCTGCTGGCCGAATCGCAGCCCGCCCGGCGCCTGCTGGGTGCGGTAGTGGTGTTGGCGGGAGTATTCGCGCTTGCGCTGGCATAACGGCCGTTCTTAATGACGAAGAAGGAAGTGCGATGCCGAAAGAGACCGGACGTAAGGTCATCTCGACGCACCGTAGGGCTCGGCACGACTACAGCATCTTGGAGACCTTTGAAGCGGGCATGATGCTTACAGGTACCGAGGTGAAGTCGCTGCGGGCCGGTAGAGCTTCCCTAGTAGATGGGTTCGCCCTCATCAGCGATGGCGAGATTTTTCTGCATGGCGTGCATATTCCCGAATACACCGAAGGCACGTGGACCAACCACGAGCCGCGTCGGGTGCGCAAGTTGCTGCTGCACCGTGGCGAGATCGACCGCCTCATCGGAAAGACCCGCGAGAGTGGCCTGACCTTGGTGCCGTTGCAGCTGTACTTCTCCGACGGTCGCGCCAAGGTAGAAATCGCGCTGGCTCGTGGTAAACGTGAGTACGACAAGCGACAGGCGTTGGCGAAGCGAGACGCCGATCGCGAGATCACCCGCGCGCTCGGGCGCAGAACCAAAGGCTGGGAGTAGCTTCTGCCCTCCCGTGCAGTGGTGCTTTGGTACCCACAGTGGCAGTGCCTGAATTGCTAGTTAGCGCCGCGGGACATGGCCAGCATGGTGGCGCGATCGAAGACTTTCATCCGTTCACGGCCCTGCGCGCGTCCCAGCTCCATCTCGTGATTGTCCAGCCGTGACCATGCGTCCCACGTCACGTACGGCACGCCTCGTTGCTCAAGCAGTGCCGTTACGCTCTCGGGGTCGGGCACGGTGGGTTCGGGTAGGTGCGGCAGATCCGCAAGTAGGCTTGCCACCGTGGCCGCGGCGTCGGCCTTATTGGTTCCGATCACGCCAGTGGGTCCGCGTTTGATCCAACCCGCCACGTATATGCCTGGTATTACCGTGCCGTTGGTCCCGACGACGCGCCCGTCGGCGTGTGGCACGACTCCGATGGCCGAGTCGAACGGCAACATGTGTGGCGCCGCGCCGCGATAGCCAATGGCGTGCACCACCGCTTGCACAGGTGTGGTTGTGATCGCAAGGTTCGGCGAGTTGTTTCTCGGGACCGCGGTCCGCAGCCCCGTTACGTGACTGCCGCCGGTGATCTCCACCGGCGTGTGGAAGAAGTGGAAGTGGATACGGTGCGCGGCCGCTGCCGCTGGACGGTTAGCCCACTCCCGCAGGATCGCCACATTGGTACGGACCCGTCGCTCCAGCGAAGCGCACGCTTGCTCGGTGGCCGTGGCAAGGTCTTCGGGCGCCACGATCACGGCGACGTCGGGGAGCTTCCCCAGCTCCCGCAGCTCCAGCGATGTGAACTTGGCATCGGTCGGGCCGCGCCGGGCGAACACGTGAACGTCGGCGGCCCTGCCGGCACGCGCCACATCCAGCACGTGCTGCGGAACGTCGGTGACTGCCAGATCGTCGGGGTCGATCACCAACATCCGGGCGATGTCCAGCGCGACGTTTCCGGCCCCAACTACGCCGACCTCTCGGGCGGTGAACGCGTGCGGGGTCTGCACCGGCCGGTCTGGATCGGCTCTGTCTGGACGGGCACTGTCGGGGTGAGCGTTGTACCAGGAGACCACGTCGGCGGCGGTCTCACTTTCCGGTAGATCCGCACCGTCGATCGTGAGCCGGTTGCTGTGCGGGGCGCCAGTGGCGAATACAACAGCGTCATAGTGCTGTCGCAGGTCAGCGAGCAGTAGATCGGTGCCGTAGGCCACATTGCCCAAAAACCGCACACCCGGCGTGGTAAGTATCCGACTCATTGCAGCGGTGATGGACTTTATCTTCGGATGATCGGGTGCAACCCCGTAGCGGAGCAGCCCATAGGGCGCAGGTAGCTGCTCGATGACGTCCACGATCACCAGCAGGGCGGAGGTGGCCAGGGCCGCTGCAGCGTACAGTCCAGCCGGACCAGCGCCGACGATCGCCACCCGGGCAGGCCGGTTCACGCCCAGACTCCTGGACGTGTGACGTGTCTGTCTTGCTGCGGTGGCTATACCGCCAGCATATGGCGCCTCGGCCCTGGAAGGCCTTAGAGCAAGCCTTAAGGTCACGAGAGTTCAGCGCGAGCACCGTGGCGCGCCGCTAGGGTGAGCGGCATGCGAGAACGGACTGGACGCCGAGGGTCGCTGGGTCGGATCTTGTGTGGTGGCGTAATCGTTGCTGCTGCACTACTCGGGTTGGGTGCCGCGCCGTCGTCGGCTGCGGGCTTCGAGCGGATAGAGCGGTATGACGTGGCTATCCAGGTGCGTGAGGGTGGTGACCTCCGCATCGTCGAAACCATCGCCTACGATTTCGACTCCAGCCGCAAACGCGGCATCTTCCGCGACATTCCGGTGAAATTCCGCTACGACGACACCAAGAACCGGGTCTACCCGATAGAGAATGTGCGTGTCGAACGAGATGGCCAGCGGGAACACTTTGAGCGCAGCGAAGACGATTCGGCGGTCCGGTTCAAGATCGGTGAGCAGGACACCACGATCACGGGCCGGCACACCTACGTCATCTCCTACACAGTTCGCGGCGCCCTCACCGGTTTCTCCGACCATGACGAGCTGTACTGGGATGCGATCGGGGAGGGCTGGCCGGTGCCCATCGAGAACGCGGCGGTCACGGTGCGCAGTCCCGTGTCGATCACCAAGGTGGATTGTTTCGCCGGGCCTGTTCGTAGTCGGCTCAGCTGCGACGGTAAGTCTTTCGACGGACAGACCGCAACATTCCGTCACGGCGAGCTGTCCCCACGCGAGGCGTTTAGCGTGGTTGTCGCGTTCCCCGCCGACAGCATCGCGGGCACCGGCCCCATCCTCGAAGACCGGCGCGATGCCGCTGCTGCGTTCCGCGTTACGAATTTCACGATCGTCGCCGCGATCCTGGTTGGGCTGATCGGCACCGGCGTGGCACTGTTCGTGGCCTGGCGGTTCGGTCGCGACCGGGTGTACGTGGGCCAGATCCCGACCCTGACCCCGGCCGGCGGTCAGGACGGTCCGCAGCGGCGTAAGTCACTGTGGGGCGCTCCGCCCATTACGGTGCAGTTCACCCCGCCGCAGGGCATCCGGCCCGGTGAGGTGGGAACGTTGCTGGACGAACAGGTCAACACGGTCGATGTCACCGCGACGATCGTCGACTTCGCGGTGCGCCGATATCTGCGCATTACCGAGCTCCGCGATGCTGGAGCCGGTGGTCCGGCGCAAGACTGGGAGCTCACCAAGCTAGCCGAGGCCGACGATTCCATGGCGATGTATGAGAAGAAGCTGTTCAAGGCGCTGTTCAAGGGGGGCAACAGGGTAAAGCTTTCGGCGCTGAAGCAGACCTTCGCCAAGAGTTTTCAGGCTGCGCAGCGGGGCCTGTACGACAGTGTGGTGCAGCGCGGCTGGTATCGGAAGAGTCCGAAGCTCACCCGCAGTGGGGCGTTCGGAGCCGGCGTCGCCGCATTGGTAGTCGCAGCTATCGTGACATTCGCGTTGTACAGGTTCACCCATGTCGCGCTCGTCGGTGTCGGCCTGATCGCGGCCGCGCTGGTGGCGCTGATCAGCACTCGATTCATGCCCGCACGCACCGGCCGCGGCAGCGCCGCGCTGGCTCAGGTGCTGGGATTCCGGCAATATCTTGCGACAGCCGAGGCCGGCCAGATCGCCTATGAGGAGCGCGAGCAGGTCTTCTCCCGCTACCTGCCGTACGCGATCGTCTTCGGGATCGCCGAGGTGTGGGCCAACACCTTCAAAGACCTGGGCGCTCTTGCGTCGGATGGCACTGACGGCCTGTACTGGTACACCGGCGTCACCGGCTGGAGCATGGCCTACTTCGCCAGCTCCATAGGTAGCTTCAGCACCACGACCAGCGGCGCCATAGCTTCCTCGCCACCTTCGGCAGCCGGTTTCTCTGGCATTTCCTCCGGCAGCGGCTTCTCCGGCGGTGGAGGTTTCTCCGGCGGTGGGGGTGGTGGCGGTGGTGGCGGAAGTTGGTGAGCCGCGTGCTTAACTGTGCACACCGGCAGGCGTGACCAGTTCCATCAGCTCGCTCACCGGGCGGGTCAGCAGCTCGTCGGGGTCGGCAAGTGCCGATGCCACCTGTGCGGCCTGTTCGGGCAGCGCAGTCGCCAGCCCGGCGCGCAGCTTCGCGGTCACGTACGGCTCTGCCTGCGTCCGGCGTGCCGGATGACCCAGCGGGATCCGGACCTCCACCCAGTCCGTGGTACCGCCGTCGATGAAGTGCACGCGCAGCGCGTTCGCGACCGCGCGCTCGGCCGGATCGAGATAGGCCCTGCTGTACTCGGCGTCTTCGGTTACATGGGTGAGTGCGCGTAGCCGGTCGATGCGGGGGTCTGCGGCGACTTCGTCGTAGTAGTGCCGCGAGGTGACCTCGCCGTGGAGCAGTGCCACGGCCACGATGTATTCCAGGCAGTGATCGCGGTCGGCCGGATTGGTGAGCGGACCCGACTTTGAGATGATGCGCACCGCGGCCTCATGGGTGCGAATCTCGATGCGCGCTACCCCGTCCACTGCAGTCTCATTCACGCGATCGCGCTCGTTTGTACGATGGCACAGCTGTGGCCGCAGTGTTACCGCTGCCTCGGCCGCGGTCTGTGCGTGATACTCCGTCGGGTACGCGGGTTTGAGCAGCACGTTTTCCATGATGTAACTGCCGAGTTCCCGCTCCAGCGTGAGCGTCGCGCCGCCCAGCAGCGCCTCGGAAAACCCCCACACTGGGGTGGTGAGTACCGAGCGCACCGGTTCCTCGCCGCGCAACGCCAGGTAGGCAAGCCGCACGCCGCGACTGGTGGCGTCGCCGGCGGCCCACGACTTTCGAGCCGTGACGTTTGGTGCGTGGCGATAGCTGCGCAGCGCGCCGCCGTCGGCCCACGCGTGCGTGATCGCACTGGTCACCTCCGCGTGCCCCCCGCCCAGCAGCCGGGTCGCGACCGCCGCGCTGGCGATTCGTACGTTGGCGACATGGTCTAGGCCGTGACGGTTCAACGCCATGCCTAACGCCAGCACGCCCTGAATCTCGTACGCCTGGATTCCAGCAACCAGTAGGTCCGCGACGGTGGGCGTCGTGGCTGGCGAACGCGTTGTATCAAGCGAGCGCAGCGCCATGTGGTCGGCGACTGTCAGCAATGCACCGAAATTGTCCGATGGGTGTCCCCACTCCAGCGCCAGCCATGCGTCGTTGAAATCCAGCCATCGGATCAGCGTGCCGTTGGCGAAGGCGGCTTGCACCGGATCGCTGCGCCAGCCGGTCCCGATCACCCGGGGTTGCGCGGTTTCGGCCGACGCGAACAGCGGCCGTGCGGTGCGGACCGCGTCGGGTTCGTCGGTGGCCAGCAGCGCGCAGCCCAACGTGTCCAGCAACGTCAGGTGTGCGGTGCGCAGCGCTAGCTCCGAGTTCAGCCGTGACGGTGCCATCACGTAATCGGCGATCTGAGTGATCAAAGCGTCAACGCGACTACGTGGCATACCGTCGCTCCAACTCCCGGTAGGCGGGCAGATCGATCAGCTGATCACGTTCGACAAATGAGGTCAGCTGATCGGCGAGTGCTGTGGTGGAGCCGTCGCGTCGCAGCGTGTCGGCGGTTCGGCGCATGGCCGAGATCGCGGCGCGTTGCAGATCCGACGGCACGATCATCAGGCGATAGCCGAGCTCCGCGAGGTCGGCGGCGCTCATCAGCGGGGTCTTACCCCCGGCGAACATGTTGATCAGCAACGGCAGGTCGAGGTGTGCCGCGATCTGCCGAACCTGTGCTACCGACTCCGGTGCCTCCAGGAACAGCATGTCCGCGCCAGCGTTGGCGTAGGCCCGCGCTCGGGCGAGGGCAGCGTCGAAACCCTCCACCGCGATCGCGTCGGTGCGTGCGATCATCAGCAGGTCGTCGTCGATTCGGGCGTCTACGGCGGCGTGAATCTTCGCCGACATCTCCGCGGGGGTGATCAACGACTTCGTGTCGTAGTGGCCGCACTTCTTCGGCGTGATCTGATCTTCTAGGTGCAGCGCCGCGACACCGATGCGTTCCAGTTGCGCGACGGTGCGCGTGACGTTGAGCGGGTTGCCGTACCCGGTGTCGGCATCGGCGATCACCGGGACCCGCGACGCCTCGACGATCTCTCCGATCCGACTTGCCATTTCCGTCGCCGAGAGCAGACCTAGGTCCGGCAGGCCGGCGCTGCGCGCGATGGCGCCGCCGCTGGCATAGACCGCCTCGAATCCAGCCTGCCCGACGATGATCGTCGAGAGCCCGTCGTACACGCCGGGGGCGACTATCAGGCCGGGTCGTTGCAGCAATATCCGAAGTCGTCGAGCGCCTGTCATGCATTCGGCCTTTCGTCGTGTGGTCTTCGACAGTATTGCCGATGTATCCCGCTGCCGAGTGCCAACGCGGCGCCGAGCCGCTACACTGGCAGGTGGTACTGAGCTGATCGTTATTAAGTCAGCCCGTAAGTAGCTAAATTTGCAGGTCAGAAGGCTGAGCTTGTCTAGCTACTTACGTTGCCGATTAATAATTAATGTGTCTACTGGGGGTGATTGGTCTCGACTCCGTACGTCGAGACAGGAGAAGCGGGCCGAGGAAGGCGACGATGACCTCGTTAACCATGTGTCGCAAACCAATAAGTGCCGATGTTAAAGATCGCACTGAGCTCACGCTCGCTGCCTAAGTAGCGACGTGGCTCTGTCAGACCGGGAGTGTCTCCGGCTCGGATCCTGACATCATTAAGGGGGCTTACCGCTAAGTTCGGTCACGGAGCTGAGTGGGACAATAAACAGTGACTGGGCCTGTCACACCGGCTTGTTCGTAGGAACGGTGAGGTCGAGTAGAGACACAGCGAACTGCGCCCGGAGAAGTCCTGTTAGAACGGCGGAGGACGCGGGTTCGATTCCCGCCACCTCCACGAGGCGATTGGGCGATCTCTGCTCGCGAACAGCGCGAGCAGAGATCGCCTCTTTATTGTCGTTCGCCTTCGGCTCACACCTGAGGGGGCTTTGCCACCCTCAGACTCCCCCTTGTTGGGGTTGAGACCTCATCTTTGCGAGAGCCGATCGGGGGGGGGGCGGTGTCATAGGCTCAGTGCACCGCCTAATAACTACCCGTGACTAGATGACTACCAGGTGGGCAAAGCCGTTCCTGGTGCATTCACCCTGTGACACCAAGCGCTAAAACCGCGCGGCTAGCCGTATAACTGACTATGTGTACCAATGAGTGCAAAGATGATAACCTCATCTCCTTGTTCAAGGAATAATGCCCGGAAATCGCCGCTAATATTCATGCTCCAGTAGCCGGCATAATTTCCTTTAAGCGGATGAACTCGCAAGCGTGGATCAGTCCTATCCGTAAGCAGTAAACGCAAGCGTTCACTGAATTGCTGACGAACTTTGGGCGGCAGTTTTTTATACTGCTTTTTGAAGGTAGGTAGGTACTGGATGCTCACAGCGCTATTTTTCGAGATCGACAATAAAGTCAGTCACATTATCGAACGGTTTGCTCGCTTTGCCGGCAGTTAATTCTGCTTCAACCTCAGCAATAAGCTGGTCCAACTTGGGTGTAGTGGGCTCGGGCGCGAAAAGTTCGATACGTCGAGTAGCCGAAATATGCCGTAGGTATGAATTGACAAGCGTGTTTAAGTTCAGGCCCACGCTTTTAGCAACAGACTGTGCCGACTCCTTGACATCCCGGTCCACTCGCACACTGATCACTGTCGTGTTCATACTACAAAGTATGAGCCATAGTAGTAGAAACGTCAAGGGTAATGTTCTCCGATACCCCTCGCCCAGTTGCATCTCGCGTTCGAGCACCACTGGATGGTGCTCCACTTCGCGACCGTGCCGGGCTGGAACTTATGGTGCCGACCCTTGACTATCGGTTAGCCGCACAATTTCAGAAATGTGACAAAATCGGTAAGTTGTGGAGAAGTAAGGTTCAGTCATGACCATCCAGATCTCGAGGCCGACCACCCAATCCGGCCTCACCGCTGTAGCCCGCGTGCTCGACGAGGTCTTCGAGATGACCGCGCCCGCCACGATGTTTCGCGTCGGCTTCATGAACGACTTCATTCGCTCGGATCAGTTGATCCTCTTGGCCGGGTCGGATACCGAACCTCTCGGCGCGATCGTTGCGCTTCGTGGCCGGACCCACATCGAGCTGCCCGACATGGTGGTTGCGGTGAGTCATCAAGGCAGGGGCATCGGTCGTCAGCTGTTCGAGGCCCTGACCCAATGGACTCGGGACGAAGGCTTCGACGAGATTCGCTGGTGCGTCTCACCCTCCAATCTCGGCGGAGTCGCTGCCTATCTCGCCTATGGCGCTCGAATCGTGGGATGGATCGATAACGCCTACGGCGTTGCCTCCGACCCCTTCTACACGGGCACGACGGATCGCTTCCGGGGAGCCTGGCGAGCCGGGGGTTGGCCGGCGACAGCTGGCTCGCGGCTGGTTCACCACGACGAGCATCAACAGCTTCGGACTCTCCTGCTCGATGGTTGGCAGATCGTCGAGCGTAGTGGCGAGCAGTACACGCTCGTGTCCACGAAGTAGCAAAGTGGTTGGTGAAGGCTCCCGCCAATATTTACGGGGGTATAGTTCTGAGGACTACAGTCCCATAAGTTGAGGAGCTATGGACAAGCCCTTTGACATGTTCGATCGCGACTTTGAATGGTCAGCCTTATCGCGTTTCGTCAAAGACGATCAGCCGGGAGCAATGCTAGGTGTGGTCTCCGGTCGTCGACGCCAAGGCAAGACCTACCTACTTGACGCTGCCTGCCGACAGGCCGGAGGCTTCTACTACGGGGCAGTAGAAGCGACTGAGGCCGAATCCCTTCGTCGTATTGGCGCCGCTCTTACCGACTATCTACGTCCTGCGGTTCCGTTCCATCCGGCAAGCTGGTTCGAAGTCGTCGACGCGCTGCTAGCGCTGGGAGGGCAACGTGCGACTCCGGTCGTCATCGATGAGTTTCCGTACCTGGTGAAGGCTAGCCCGTCGTTGCCCTCGATCATTCAGCATGCGTTCGGCCCACTCGCCGAACCGCGAATTGGCTCTAGGTCACGCCTACTCCTCTGCGGTTCAGCGCTGTCTTTCATGGGACAACTACTGGCCGGAAATGCCCCGCTTCGCGGCCGCGCCGGCCTTGAGCTCGTGGTGCCGACCCTCGACTATCGCCTGGCAGCGCGATTCTGGGAAATCGCTGAGCCCACACTGGCGGTGAAGGTCAACGCGATCGTCGGCGGCACTCCGGCCTACCGTCGTGAATTCGTTCGCAACGACGTTCCCGCCGACCGCGATGACTTCGACAATTGGGTGACGCGAACCGTACTCAGCCCCGAAAGCCCCCTCTTTCGGGAGGCGCGTTACCTACTGGCCGAGGAGCCCGACCTACGAGGTACCGCGCTTTACCACTCGGTGCTGGCCGCGGTTGCCGGTGGCGACACCACCCGTGGCGCAATTGCGGGAAGCCTTGGCCGCAAGTCCGCCGACATCGCCCATCCGCTGAACGTGCTCGAAGATGTCGGCTTGCTGAGCAGACAGGCCGACATTTTCCGTGATAACAGGTCCAGCTACCGCATAGCTGAACCGTTGATCGCCTTCTACCACGCGGTGATGCGCCCAGTCTGGGACCAACTGGAACGGCCCGGCTCCGCGGCCGCGGTATGGCGCAACAGTAGGAGTAGATATCTCAGCAACGTGGTGGGCCCACATTTCGAGCAGATCTGTCGATCGTGGGCGATGTTCTACGCCAGTGACGTCTTCGGCGATATACCGGCGAAAGTCGGTAGCGGCGTCGTCCATGACGTTCTCAGACAGACCAGTCACGAGGTTGATGTCGCCGTGGTCGGTGTTGCCGATGGCGGCCGCCCGCCACTGCTCTCGATCGGCGAGGTTAAGTGGAACGAGGCCATGGGCGCCAGTCACCTACAGCGGCTCCGCCACATCAAGTCACTGCTGGATTCCAGCGACCGCTACGAAACCTCAGCCACTGTGCTGACCTGTTACAGCGGTGTCGGGTTCACCCCGGAACTTCACCGTTGCGCCGAGCAAGGCCAGGTGATGTTGATCGGGTTGGACGAGCTGTACGCCGATTCTTGAGATTCCAGAAAGCTCCTGAGAAGTGGTAACGCAAGTAGGTATCTCACGTATATACCTTGACAGGTATATACGTGATTTGGCATATTAATGTGCGTGACGAATGCCATCTGGTCTGCGTTGCTGGATCCGCACCGGCGAGCGGTGCTCGATCGGTTACGCGAACGCGCGTATCCGGTCGGTGAACTGGTTGAGGAACTTAGGTGGACTCAGCCAGCCGCGTCCAAGCATCTGAAGGTGCTACGCGATGCCGGTCTTGTGCGGGTACGCAAGGAGGCACAACAACGCATCTACTCGATCGACCCTGGCCCGATCGCCGAACTCGACGCGTGGATCGCGCCCTACCGGCGGCTGTGGAACGACCGGCTCGATGCGCTCGCTCGACACCTCGACGATAACGATGAGAAGGAGAAATGATGGACCGCGGAACCTACATCGAGTACAACGGCCGTCCTGCCGTGCGTTTCCAGCGCAGCTATCCATATCCGATCGAGCGACTCTGGGCGGCTGTCACCCAACCCGACGAACTCGAACACTGGTTCCCCTCCGCGGTGAAAATCGAGCCACGCGTTGGAGGGACGATCGAGTTTTTCGACGACCCCAACACCGAGCCGACTACTGGCACGATCCTGGTCTTCGACCCGCCTCGTCGCCTCGCATTCACGTGGTCTGGCGACGAACTTGTCTTCGAGCTGGAACCGACGGGTGGCCACGGCTGCGAGCTGACACTCATCAACTTGCTGGAAGCGCGCGACACCGCCGCGCGTAATGCCGCCGGTTGGAGCGTTTGCCTTATCGAGCTCGATAAGCATCTCTCCGGCAAGGGCGCCGATGGCCCGCACAGTGACACAGCCGAGCCATGGCGTCCGCACTACGACGCCTACGTCGCCGCTGGCATGCCCTCGGGGGCGGAGATTCCGGGGGAGACCACCTAAGGGATGAGCTGCACCGATCTAGTTTCTGCGGGGGAGGATGAGTTGACCGCGGGCTTGGGCGACGTCGATCGTCACGTCGGGGCTAGTGGCCTGGATGGATCCCGTAATGGGCTGCCATGGGCCGCCGTTCACCGAGAACTGTCCGTTGAGCACGACGGTGACGCTGATGGTGGCCTTGCCGGTGTCGGTGAAGCGGTGCGTCACCGGGTACTGGTCCTCCACCTGATCCACCCGGTCGGTGAGGTCGGGATCGTAGGGTTTCCCCGGATTCTTGGTGGTGAGTGTCTTGCCGTCGCCGAAGTTCCACCGATAGGACACTGGCGTGAATTTCAATCGCACATCGGCGGCCTGGATGTCGGTATCGCGTTCGTAGCCGGTGAAATCAGTCCACAGCACATTCGGAAAGTTCACCAGCGTGCGCTGATCTGGCGGATGCATCTTCGGAGCCGGGACTTTCACCTGCGTTTGGTAGAACTCCTGGATCGCCAGCGACCGCATGCCGTTATCGGGTAGGCCGCACTGTAGATCCTCCGTGCCTACCTCGGGGCGGGCACGTTCTGTCTCGACCCGTATGTACTCCCACTCCCCGGCGCCGCACCGTTTGTGCACACAACCACCGTCCGGAGTGGGATCGCCGCAGCTGGCGTAGTACTCCACTATCGTGTCCGACGGCTTAGCATTCGACGGTCGTGGCGGGCCGGCCTTGGTGTCCTGACCACTCAAATCGAGGTTCGTGTTGACCCGGTTTCTATCGCCATGCGCAGATACGTTCGGATCCGGCTCAGCGGCAACGGCGACGGCGGATACCAAACCGAGCACGGTCACAGCTAGCGCAACCCGCTTCATCTTCCAAGCTCCTTGACCTGGCTGGCGTAGATCCGCCACTCGCCGTTGTCGAATGACAGTTTTAGCTCTAGCACGCTCGGCGGGCTTGCCTCAATTTCCTGAACTAGGCGGCCGTCTGGTTCAAGCTGCCGGCCCGCGTCCCGCTTGATGCCTATCTCGATCACTCCGAGGTACTGTCCATCGTCACTGGGGGTCACCACTTCCCCGGAAATCGATACCACTGTGTAAGCCCCGCCCTTCAGATAGCGGCCGTTCTCACCGCCTTTTTCGATCTCGGCGATCAATCCGCGGCAGACCGCGCAGCGCTCCAGGTCATAGACCCGCTTCAACGGCTCCACGTCCCTGGTGCGCTGCGCGTAGTTGATCGCGTCGTTCTCGTACCGCACGGTGGCTTCAAGCCCCTTTTCTGTCGGTTCGAAGACCGCGTCGGGGAGCTTTGGTGGTTCCGCGGCGGGCCTGGTTGGGGTGGCGGGCTGCGACCACTCGGCCCTGTTGGGCACCTTGCTGTCACCATCATCGTCTCGACCGGCGAGCATCCACCAGAAAAACCACACCGAGAACACAATGAGCACCACGGCCGTCACGATGAACACGGGATGATTCGGTTTATCCCACCAACCAGGCTTACGAAACCTCATAGCCCATCAGCGTAGGCGAAACCGACCTCACCATAGTGAAGAACAACCCGCCTGTGGAAAACGGCGGTGGCGTGGCTGAGACCAGCCGCGAGAATGCCGACCGACGATTACTCGGAAGAAACAATCTCGAGTAGTGACCGAAGAGTCTCCGGATCGGTCTTAAGCTGTCCAGCCTGGAAAAGTCGTGCAAGGAGTTCGGGAAAGTCTTTGTTGCGACGATAAGCTAAAGCTTCTTTCGCCTCCTCGATCCTTCCTGCCTCGATAAGGAAGACGCCGTGCCAGAACGGAAGATGTGGGGACTCGGGGAGCGCGGCTCGTGCTCGATTCCACAGCGCCAGGGCGGCCGACCGGTCTCCTTGCTCCTCTAATGTGCCAGCCTTATCGGCATCGCGGTAAGCGGTGGAAATATGCAGCAGTCGTGAGAGCTCGGTCAACGGGTTTGGGTGGTCATCGACACGCAGATCGATTGAAATGTGCTCCCACCATTCGCCCACATGAGGCCCCGCAACCTTGATGGCGGCAGACTGCTGTCCCCGAATATCGCCGCCGGCGTCCTGTGCGTTGTGCAGCGCCGCTATGAGTCGTTCGTGGAGCGGTTGGCCACGGGTTGTTTCCCATGATTGCGCCATAGCCTCGACGACTTCAGAATCTCGCATTAAATTGCCGAGAACCACCGCTCCTTCCAACTCGACGTGACTCGCATATCGAACACACTGCCTTGGACCGTAAGAGACGTTGACAAGCGCCTGCGTCGCTACGACTCCCACGCCAGCGCGTATCCACGGAACCCACGATCCGACGGCGAAGTTGCATGTCTGCGCGGCAACCCCGAGGTCACCCGTCTCAGGACAGCGAGCAACGATCGAGTACGTCATCGCGGCGGACCCTACCATGCGGCTGGTCGGAGGCTGCGCATCCAGATTGCCGCGGAAAGTAGGGACGCTGGCTTCCGCGATGGGTGAGCGAAAACCTTGCCAAGCTCATCACGAATCGATCCCGCAGACGACCTCGCCGACACTTCACAGTGACCATGTCGCCAATTGGCCGACGATCCCAACACTGACCCGGCGGCCGGCACGATCTTGGCCGCCGGCCGCCGGCCGCCGGCCGTCGCAGATGGGTTCCCTTCACGTAACGGCTATAGCCGGTCAGCCGCTAATGAGCAGGGGGATGGTCAGCGCGATGAGGACGGTGAGTCCCCACAGCGCTGGCGCCGAGCCCAGGGTCTGGTCGCGGCGCGCGGCGACGCGCTGCGCCTCGGCCTGGTTGCGGGTGATCCACCAGGGGTTGGTGCGGGCCTCCAGCCGGTAATAGACCACCCCGAGCGCCGCGCCGTAGGCGAGGTGGCCCACGAGGGAGGGAAAACCCGCCGCCACTCCGGCGGCGTCCCATTGCAGCGGGCCACCTGTAAGTATGGGCAGCAACGTCAGGTTGCCGAGCACCCACCATACGAAACCGTAGGACACACCCCAGCCGATGCCCGACGTCAGGTCGAAGCTGCGGCGACGGAACAGCACGGCGTAGGAGACGCCGATAATCTGGGCGATCGTCAAGTGCACGAGCAATCCCGTGGTGGGTGCCTGTGCCCCCACCAGACCTGCCACCGCGGGCAGCGCCTCCACGAGCACCATCACCAAGGTGAACACCACGCCACCGGCCAGCCCGGCTAGGGCGCCGTAGCCAGTGGCACGAAGCCCCCGGGCACCCGGCGATTCTACGCGAAGCATCCGCACGTCGTCGACGAACAGCCACCGGCCCAGGCCACTAAGCCCGGTAAAAACCAGTGCGACACCGGCGCCGAGCAGCAAATACGCGGGCAGCCGGTCGACCGCTGTCACGGCCGCTTCCTGTGACCAGTCCAGTGCATCGCCGCGCAGCAGCGGCGGCAGCGTCAGCCCTGCCACGATCCACCACAGGAACCCGTACGCCGTGCCGCGAATCAGCGCCGGCCCGGCGCCTTCGCGGCGGGCGGCGAACAGCAGCGGGTAGCCCAGACCCGCGAGCGTCCCCTCTACGAAGATCCAGCCGAGCGGGGCGTTGGCCATCACATCGAGGACCAAATACAGCAGTGCCGCGACCGTGACTCCCGCGACCACTCCGCACGCTGCCGTGGCGAGCCCAGGAAGCTGCGTTTCACCGGCGTCGCGATGGAAGGCGATGAAGACCATGGCGGTGGTGGCGCCGTAGAACAGGTGCCCGATCAGGCTCGGCAACAGCGCCTGAGCGCTGGGTAGATCCCACGTCACCGGTTCCCCGAGGAGTAGGGGCAGCAGGGTCTGGGGTCCCAGGAACCACCAGAATCCGCCGTATATCAGTCCCCAGAACAGGGTTTCACTGGCCTGTGCCCGCTGATGGGCGATGAGCAGCCCGAACCCCGCGCCGATGACGGCGGCGATTACCATGTGCACCGCGAACCCCACGGCTGGAGAGTCGGCGCGCACGATTGACGCCACGGTCGGTAGCGCGCCGAATGAGGCCATCGCGGCACCGAAGACCAGACCACCGGCGATTCCCGCAGCGACTCCCAGAGCCGTGGCCCTCAGAGTCTCACCGCGCCGGATCGGTGCCGCCGCCGTTACTGTGGCCGTCATCGCGGTTGCCCATCGCGAGTCTGCTCGGCACGGGTCTGCCGCGCCCGTGTGGTGGAGACTGGCGTGGTCAAGACTGACAGGGTCGATTCGGTTGGCTGCTGTCGTGTCGTGACTACGATGTCGCGTGGGAAGGCCAGATCCAGCACCCAGTCCAGCAGCACCCGCAGCCGTTTCTCTACACCGGGTAGCTTCGCCAGATAGATCCCGCGCCACAGCAGCCACGCGGCCACCCCGGAGAACCGGCGACCTCGAATCTCGGCGGCGGCGGTGCGGTGCCCGAGCGCGACCAGCAGACCGATGGTGCGGAAGCGGAACTCCGCCGGTGGGCGACCGGCGATCACGGCAGCGATGTTCTCGGCCACCACCGTGCCCTGCCGTAGTGCGTGCTGGGCCGTCGGTGGGAAGGGGGCGCCGTCACGGGCGAGGTCGGGGATCTGGGCGCAGTCCCCGACGGCCCAGACCCGATCGAGCCCGGTTACCCGCAGGGTCGGGTCGGTTATGGGCGCTCCGTTGCGGGCATGCTCGCCGCCCAGCTTCGCGACCAACGCGCTGGGCCGATTACCCGCGGTCCACACGAAGGTGCGAGTTGGGACCCGGTCGCCGTCGGTGAGTAGCACGTCTGTTGCCGTCGCCTCCGCTACCCGAACATCGAGCCGGAACTCGATTCCGCGTGAGCGCAGACGGTCCAGCGCGTAGGCGCCCAGTTCGGCGGAGAGTTCGGGGAGAATCCGGTCCCGCGAATGGACCAACACGAACCGCGGCTCATCCGGTGCGATCCCCGGAAAGTAGTGCAGTACCCGGTGTACGAGGTCGAACAACTCCGCGATCGTCTCGGCTCCCGCGAAACCGCCGCCCGCGACCACGAAGGTGAGTAGGTTTCCCCGTTGTTCTGGATCCGTTTCGGTGTGGTCGGCCTGCTCCAGTAGTCCGATCACGTGGTTTCGCAGTAGCGTCGCGTCGTCCAGGTCTTTGAGCGTGAGGGCGTGCTCGGCGACGCCGGGTAGATCTAGGAAATGAGGGACGGAACCGACGGCGAGAACGAGGTGGTCGTAGCCAATTCGCTCCACCTCAGATGTCGCCGCAGTCCCGGTCGACAAGCGGACGGTCCGGTCGTCGGTGTCGATGTCTGCCACAGCGCCGTACAGGAACCGGGTGTGCGGTACCGCAGCCCGAATCGGTGCGCTGATGTGTGCGGGCTCCAGCGCACTGGAGGCAACCTCGGCCAGCATCGGAGTGAACAACAGGAAGTTCGAGTCGCCGATCAGCGTCACGTCGATGGGTGCCCCGCTTAGCGCGAGCCGCTCGAACCGCCGTGCCGCGCTCAGTCCGGCGAA
This sequence comes from Mycobacteriales bacterium, assembly GCA_041743105.1. Taxonomy (GTDB): domain Bacteria; phylum Actinomycetota; class Actinomycetes; order Mycobacteriales; family QHCE01; genus QHCE01. The sequence goes on from JBGTNI010000098.1 coordinate 25,252, forward strand.
ACCGCCGCCGACAATGAGCACCCGGGTCGGCGGCTCCGCTTCGGCTGGTGCTGACGCGGACCGCGGCCCTTTAGATCCCGGTCTTCTCGCGTGCAGCGCCAGTAGTCCGTGCACCGCCGCTCCGGTCAGTGCACCGTGGAGTACGTCGGCTACCAGCACCCCGTAGGCGGCGGCCGCCGCTGGGGCCGACCAGGTCGGCGTCTGCCCGTGTAACACCGGGTCCAGCGTGAGTGAGAAGACCAACCAGCCGAGCAGGCTAATCAGCACGCCGCCGGATGCCGCCACGGCCAGACCCCGAGGCCGATAGGCCACGCCCAGACCGATCGCCACCCCGACCGCTGTGGCGTAGCCGATGAAGACGCCCCACTGCGGGACGACACCGAGACTCCGATCGTCGAGCATCCCCTGGTATCCCATGAGTGCGGCGACCGGTAGCGCGGTCACTAGCCCGGTGGTTGCGCCCCAACCGGCTAGTTCCGATGGTCTGAATCGTCTAGGCTGTCGCCGCTGTGAACCGAGCTCGTTGTGGCTGGCCACGGGTCTCCGTCCTGACGGGAAGTGATCAGACGACGCTATCACCTGGACGGGTAGTGTCGCCTGCATGATGTACGTGGCTGCCGATCACTTCGGCGTCTGCGTTGCCGATGCGGTTATCGACTACTGTGCGCAGCGCTCGCTCGACACTGAGAACCTCGGCTCGCGCGCGAATGACCAGATGGTCACCCTCCAAGAACTGGTTCCCCGTTTGGTCGAGGCCGTGCGAACCGATCCCGATAGCACCGGGGTGCTCATCTGTGGCACCGGCGTGGGTGTCGAGATCGGCGCAAACCGCTTCCTCGGCATCCGCGCTTCGTTGTGCTCGAACCCAGAACTCGCCGGGTGGGCTCGTCAGTATGACAAGGCCAACGTGCTGTGCCTATCGGGTTGGCAAACTTCGACCGATACCGTGTCGTCGATCATGGAAGCGTGGCTGTCTACCGAATTCGACGGCGACGAGGCCCGGACCCAGATGCTCTCCGTCTTCGACTCTTGGGCCGGTCGCTGATCGTCCGGTTCGTTCAGAGCGGCACGGCAGTTATGGCACGTTGGCCAACCGATCGCGGCGACCCTAATTACCTAGGTGGGGTGCTAGACGATGTTGGGGCGCCGGGAGCACCTCCAACATACGGCGCTTGATGCGGACTTGCTCCAGGCTTGGGGAACGTCATCGAACTAGGGCCACGTCTTTTACTTACCGAGCTATCCGAGCCCCTGACGGTCACCGACGCAAGGACACTGCCGGTCGGGTTGGCCAGAGTTATTGTTCCGCAGCTTTCTTTTGGTACGTCCCTATCACCTTCGGACATAGAATCACCGCCGAGGGTTCTTGCGGGATCTAGCGGGTCGGCGCTAATCGCGGCTGGCTGGCCTTCGATGCTGGCGCCGATTCTCCGACGAGGATCGCCCGCTGTTTGGGCTACGCAGAGCTGGACTTTTGCTTGATTTCCCGGAAGGAAATGGACCTCACCTTTGGCATACCCCACCGGTGTTCCTTCGGTGACGCCGTCGCCGCGGTCTTCCCTGCCGTCGCTGAGTATAGGCAGTGCGAATGTGTAACCGTCAGATGTTGCGCTGTAGCTAGCTTCGGCAGGTTGTATCCCCGGGGGTGCTTTAAGGCTGTGTGCGACTGTTGGCCCGAGCAATACTCCTAGAGTCGGGAAGCCGACAACGGCGACGCCAGCCACGAACCTTCCGAATCCACCGCCGCGGCGCTGCCTAGCTTGTCTCCTGCCGCTGCTGCGCGCCATCTGCTCTCCATCGCCTGCGTACTCGCTACTAACGCTGCTCCATCAGGCTACCTTCTTCCATGAGCCCATTGGGATGAACCGTGGAATCCTGGCAGACTGGGCCGGGTGTGCGGTCGCTTTGTGGTTGCCCGCGAGCCCGAAGCGCTTGCTGCGGCGCTGGGTGCGGCGATCCCCGACGGTGTGACGTTGCCGCAGCGGTCGTGGAACGTGGCGCCCACTGACACGGTGTCCATCGTGGTCGCGCGACCGATCGAAAATGAGCTCCGCAGACAGCTGCACCCGGCCCGATGGGGGCTGATCCCGCCATGGGCCTCCGACGCCACCGGTGCCGCGCGTTTGGTGAACGCCAGGATCGAAACCGTGGCCGACAAGCCGTCGTTCGCAGGAGCGGTGCGGTCCCGACGTTGCCTGGTGCTCGCCGATGGGTACTACGAATGGCAGCGGCGGACCGATGGCAAGCAGCCGTTCTATATTCACGCCGCCGGAGGGGAACCGATCTATTTCGCCGGTATCTACAGCTGGTGGGCCGATCCACGTGTTGAAGGTGACGACCCCCGGCGTTGGGTGCTCACCGCCTCGATCCTCACCTGCCCGTCGGCGGGCGAGGCGGCGCAGCTCCACGACCGGATGCCGGTAGCCCTCACGCCCGATGCGTGCGAGGAATGGCTACGAGCTACACCGGCCGACGTGCCCGAACTGCTGGCATACCTTCCCGGAGTAGCCCGGCAGGTCGCCGCGACATGGATCAGTCGGGCCGTTACCGCCGCGGTAGGTTCGGTGCGCAACAACGGCCCGCAGCTTATTGAGGAGATACCGCGCACCTAACCAGACTGTGCTGCCCTGTTGTACCGGGCGGCGAAGACTTCTCGAATGCTCGGTGCGTCCTTAGGCCTATGCAGCACCGTGATGCCGTCGCCGGCGGCGATCTGGCCCGACGTATCCACTCTTAGGTAGGCGCCGACATCGCCACGTTCGGTGAAGCGCCGCACCCACTGGGGTTCATCCATGTGGCGAGCGAAGGTGACGCACGGCGTTCGCGGTTTAGTCACCGTGACTTCCACTGTGTTGCCGATTCGCCACTGCTCGCCCACTAGCGCATCGGTCACAGCCAGACCAGCGGTCGTGAGGTTCTCGCCGAAGAAGCCCGGTGATATCTCACGCCGCAACTCCCGCGCCCAGCGATCAGCCTCCTCGCGGGCATAGACGTAGAGCGCTTGGTCTGGCCCACCGTGATGGTCGGCGTCGCATTGCGTATCGCCGACCAGCCCTAACGGCTCCACCCACACCGGCCCGTCGACCGGGCGCTTGTCGATCGCGGTGCGTCCGATGCGTTTCGGGCTCGGCTTTATGGCATGCACCACGCATACCGCGACCAGTTGTGCGTTCACGATCACGAGTATGCCATATACGTATGGTAAATTGGGGATATGATGAAAACAACGTTATATCTACCGGATGAACTCAAGAGTCGCTTGAAATACCGCGCACTGCGGACCCGGCGCTCCGAGGCCGACATCATCCGCGAGGCGCTGGCCAAAGATCTCGCCGAAGATGCGCCGCGTCCCCGCCCGTCATGGGGTATCGGCCGCAGTGGCGATCCCACTATCGGGGACCGGATCGACGAAATACTCGCAGAAGAGTTCGGCGCCGAAGCAATCGACAGATGATCGTCTGCGATACCAGCGGACTTTTCGACGCGTACGACAAGGATCAGCGACGTCATTCCATTGTGATGGATGCCCTAAACGCTGAGCGTGGGCCGTTTATTCTTTCGCCGTTTATTCTCGCTGAACTGGACCACTTCGTGCTGACCAGGCTTGGCATCGACATCGAAGACAAGCTGCTGGGCGACGTCGCCCAAGGCGCCTATGAGCTGTGCGGCATGGCTACTTCAGATATTGCGCAGGCTCGGCAGCTCACCCGACGCTACGCCGATCTCAAGATCGGACTGGCCGATGCATCGATCGTGGTTCTCGCGGCCCGTTATGAGACCACTCGAATTCTCACCTTCGACGAGCGACACTTCCGTGCCGTGAAGCCGCTGTGGGGCTCATCCTTCGAGTTGCTGCCTGGCGACATTGCTTGAATTCTGAGCATCGCGCCGCGTAGCGACCCGTCGTCCGCGCAGCCACGCCAGCGCCGCGAGTATCGCGCTGGTCACGCCGATGGCCACCAGTACCCATGCCAGGTTGTAGCCGTAGTGCTGGGTCAGAACGGTCGGATTCGCCGGTACACCTTCGCGTTTGATCGCCGGCGCCGCCAGCAAAATCAACACTCCGGCTACCGCCATCCCGCCGACGATGATGCGGCCGACCGCCGCGGGTAGCCCTCGGGTAGCCCGCCAGATCAGCGCGCCCGTGACCAGCGTCAACGGAACCAGTACGCCATCGTGGAGCACTATCCCGATGGCCAGCCACTTGCCGATCGAGACCAGCATCTCGGTGGGGTAGTAGTTCCACAGTCCGTATAGGCCGATCCCCAGGGGAACTAAGCCGAGACAGATCAACGCGGCCCGAGTGAGCTTCATGACGCAACCTCCAGCTTGCGAACCCACTTAGTCTGCAGCACGCCCGGTCTGGCCGGGGAGATGATGCGGGCTGGGTAGCCATGCTCGATGTCGAGCACTTCGCCGCCCAGCCGCAGTGCCAGCAACGTCAGCTCGTCTTCGGCGAACTCCGGTCCCATCTCCGTTTGTGCGAACGGCCCGAATTGCTCCAGCGAGATCACACGTAGGCCAGAGCCAGTCGGCGCGTCGACGTGCTCCATCAGGTCGCGCACCCGCACCCCGCCCCAGCGTGCGCTCTGGCTCCACCCTTCCACGCAGGAAATAGGCAGTGTCGCCTCGAACTGCGGCATCCGGTTGAGCTCAGCAAGGCTAAGCGTTGCCGGCCGAGGTCCCGCGATTTCTAGGCGCCAGTCCAGAGAGCGGGCGCTGTCTTTCACACCCGCTTCGGCGGCGGTGCGGTTCACCGCCAGCCCTTGCGGACCCTTGCTGGGCACGCGCGGTGCGAACAGGTTCAGCTTCTGCAACGGTGAGAACGACTGCCCCACGGTGGTGACGGTTACCGCCGCCACCGTGATCCCCACCGCGGTGAAGAAGCCCCGCCGGGACCAGCCACCCGCCGGCTCCGATGTAGCTGACGTCGTAGCCAGCGCTGTAGCTCGCGCGGTACTCGCCATTGCTGGTGCTCCGCCGCGGACGCGCCGCCAATGCTGCGCGATCAACGGCAACTTCGTCGCGATGTGGATCAGCAACGATCCGATGATCACCCACGCCAGAAAGAAGTGGGTTTCACGGAACGTGAACGGCCAGGGGTACCACTGCAGGGTGTTGAGCAACCCCATGAACAGCTGCAGCAGCGACGCGGCGAGGAACACCGCGATCGATGCTCGCTCCAGACTGTGGCCCACCGAGCGCACGATGGGCCAACTGAACAGCCGCGGATACACCGTCCAAAGCTTCGCCAACAGCAGTGGGATCGAAGCGATACCGGTGGCGACGTGCAAGCCCTGGTTTACCCGATACAGCCATACCGGGCGCGTGGGAAAGCTCATCCAGCCGGCCGGTTCCTGCAGGTAGTGGCTGTAAATACCGGTGAGGAAACAGATCGTGAAGCAGAGCGCGAGCCAGCGGCCGATCGAGACGGCCACTCGCGGGTTGTGCAGCGGGGACGAGAACGCGTTCGGCCTAAACGGCGAGAGTGGATGGGTGCGTACTATGCGGCTGATGACACTGCGGGCGCGTTTCACAGCGATATTTCACCACGCGGCGACGATTTTCGTCACCCTCTGTATCGCGGGACTTGCCGTAGTCGTCTGCTACACGGTGCGCAACTTCAACCTTACCGACGACGCACGTGAGTTGCTGTGGTGGTACGGGGCCGCGTGGCTGATCTTTGCGACAGCGCTGGTGGCGCTGCGATGGGTACCGCTGCGCGCAGCCGTAGTGCTGATCGTGACCGGCTGCGTCGCGCTAGGTGTGGTGTCGCTACTCCAGCCGCCGCGTACCAGTTCAGACGCCGCCCGATACGTCTGGGACGGCATCGTGCAACAGTCAGGTACTTCGCCGTACTCCTATGTGCCGGTCGATCCTGAGTTGGAGTCGAAACGAACCGACTGGTTATTCCCCGCGCCGATGGTTAGTCCTGAGGGCGCCGGAAAGGTCTCCTACGACTGCCCGGGATGGGAGCCACACCTGGTCTGGCAGGGTGACACTTTGGTCTGCACCGCTATCAACCGGCCAGAAGTCAACACCATCTATCCGGGGGCGGCGGAGGGTTACTTCCTACTGGTGGCGCTGGCCAGCCCCGATGCCGCGCAGTACCTGCCGCTCCAGATCATGGGTCTGCTGCTGGCGACCGGAGTCACGGTGCTGCTGCTATGGGGCTTGCGGCGCTATCACAGCGACCCCCGTTGGGCCGCGCTGTGGGCGTGGTGTCCGCTTGTTGCCGTCGAGGCGGTAAACAACGCGCATATCGACGCCCTCGGCGCGCTGTTGATTCTGGTGTCGGTGCTGTTGATCGGAGGTAGGCGCCAACTGCTAGGGGGCGTTGCTCTCGGAGCTGCCATCGCGGTGAAACTGCTGCCGGTACTGCTGCTGCCGGCGCTGATCCGTCGCCGTCCGATGCGGCTGTTGCTCGGTACGGTCGCTTCCTTCGTCGCGGCTTACCTGCCGTATGTGTTGGTCTCGGGTCGTGAGGTCATCGGCTTCTTGCCCGGCTACCTCGACGAGGAGGGTTACAGCGAGGCCGAAGGGTCACGCTTCGCGCTACTGCGACTGCTGCTGCCGGATTCCTGGGAAGGGATAGAAACCCTCGCCGCCATCGTCGTGTTGGCGATCACAGCGCTGCTGGTGCTGTGGCGGGTAAATCCGGACCGGCCGTGGACGGCGGCCGCGACCATGTTCGGGGTGGCGCTGCTGGTGGCCACGCCTTCCTATCCGTGGTACGCGCTGCTGCTGATTCCACTGGCCGCCCTGGCCGGGCGATGGGAATGGCTGGCGGTAGCCGTCGCGTCCACCGTGGTGTATCTGGAGGGGGCCATGCCGGACGGTGGTTGGGATGAGCCGCTGGCGATCGCACAGCTGAGCTATGGCGCCGCCGGCCTGATCGTTGCGGTGGCCACCGTGGTGCGGTTCTGGTTAGCCCGCTCGGCGCCAGGCGTCGTAGCCGCCGGACAGGTGCCGGAGCGCGGTGAAGCCGCACTGCCGCAAGATCGCCAAGGCGTGGGCCGATCGGATGCCGTGCTCGCAGTAGAGCACCGCGGATTCCGCTCGGCTCAGTGGCGCAACCAGCTTGGCTATTTGTTCTTGAGTGTTGTCGTCCTCGGTGCCGCCGTCCTGGGCATCGTTTCCATGGGCGTAGCCGCGTTGCTGCGCGGTCGCAACGATCGTGCTCAGCGGCGCTAGGCGCGATCCGGCGATCGCTCCCGCGGCGTGCTCCTGTGGCTCCCGTACGTCGATCAGCACCGGGGGTGCGCCATTGTGTAGTTCATGGGCAAGTTGGGAGACGGTGATCTCGCTGTCGTTCGCCGGAGCGTGGTCGTTCACTCCGTCATTGTCCGCCATCCCGCGATGGTCGGCCGCGGAGGCCTCGAAGGCGAGTGCAGGACCACGTCGTTGAAATCGCAGCTGCCGGAAGCTGGAATCGGTGGCGTCGAACATCAGCACTCGTCCCAGTTGCACGTTGCCACAGCCGGTGATCAGCTTGATCGTCTCGGTGGCCATGATCGACCCGATCACGGCGCATACTGTCCCGATCACCCCGCCGGTCGCGCAGGACAGCACATCATCGTCATCTGGTGGAACGGGGTATAGATCGCGGTAGCGCGGACCGCGATCAACCCAGGAGACACCGGTCTGGCCTTGCCAACGCAGCACCGAACCCCAGACGCATGGCGTGCGTAGCTGGGCCGCGGTGTCGTCGGCACAGTAGTGGGTGGCGAAGGTGTCGCTGCCGTCCACGATGACGTCGTGGCCAGCTAGCAGAGTGGCGGCGTTGGTCGAGTCCAGACGCACGAGGTGCGTGGTGAGGTCCACTTCGGGTTGGATACGTCGCAGCGCGTCAGTGGCACTGGCGGTCTTGCTGCGACCGATGTCGGGGCTACCGTGCAGCAGCTGTCGATGCAGGTTCGATTCGGCAACGGTGTCGGCGTCGATGATCGTGAGGTGACCCACGCCCGCTGCCGCAAGATAGCTCAGTACGGGGCTGCCTAGTCCTCCCGCGCCGATCACGGCGACGCGTGCTGCCTTGAGTCGCTGCTGACCGGCAACACCAAATTCGGGCACGGTGAGCTGGCGAGCATAGCGACTGAAATCCTGTGGGGCGAGCTCTTCGACTTTTTGCGCTCGTGGTGGTAGTGGCACAGTTGCTACGGTACTGAGTCGATTCCATGACGCTGATGCAATAGCTCCGAACTAGTCGCCGACAGCTCCGGGAGAGGACGCCGTGCCCGTCTCCTTAGTGCCAGATGACTTCGAGGTTCCGCAGGTACTCGATCGCGAACGCTTCCGGCTGCGCATGCTCACGATTCACGACGTCGTGAAGGACTACGACGCCGTGATGAGCAGCATCGATCACCTACAGGGTGTCTTCGGTGAGCGTTCTAGCTGGCCATCGCCCAGCCTGACGCTGGAACAGGATCTCATCGACCTCGGTTGGCATCAGAAGGAATTCCGAAAACGCACGTCGTTTACCTACACCATGATGTCTCGCGACGAGAAACGCTGTCTGGGCGCTGTCTACTTCTATCCCAGCGCGGATGCCGCTAGTGACGTCGATGTCTATCTATGGGTGCGCGCCGACGAAGTCGCCGGTGGCTTGGACGGTGAGTTGTTCGCCACGGTGCGCTGGTGGGTGCAACAGTCGTGGCCGTTTCGTCGGGTCCGTTATCCCGGCCGCGAACCGGGTCCTCCTGGTTGATAGGCCCGGGTGTTTGAAGCGTTTAACCGCTATGTAGGCGGCGATTATTACCGCCGCTGCCGCCAGAACCGCGCCGATGACGACATTGAGGCGTCCCGAGTTCTGGATGACGTTTTGATACGAGCTCCCGGCGAGATAGCCGATTCCAATCGAGCCGGGAATCCAGACCAGAATTCCGATGATGTTCCACAGCAGAAACCGGCGATACGACAGCCGGGACATACCGGCGAGGCGGGGCATGATGGTACGCACGAATGCTACCCATCGGCCTACCATCACAGCTCTGCCGCCGAAGCGTTCGAACAGGCGATTCACGTGCTCTCGTCGCCCAGCCCCGATTCGTCGCGCCAGCCATCCTGTCTCTGCCCGCTTGCCCAGCAGTCGTCCCTCCCAATAGCCGATCGAGTCTCCTAGTGCGGCAGCTAAGCAAGCGAAGACCATTGCCAGTAGCACGTCGATGTGACCGGTGTGAGCGAGGAATCCGAGCGTGAACAACGTGGTTGCCGCCGGAGCGAATATTCCCAACAGTAGGCCGGCCTCGGCAGCGAGAATCAGGCCTGCCACTACATAGACCTGCGTCGCCGGTAGCTCGCCCAGGTCATGCAGTACCGCGCCGAGGATGTTCATCGTCAAACTCCACAAAGTCGTCTGCTGCTTGTCGTCCACCACGCGCCGTGGTGGTTCCGACTTACACACTCGTGAAGTTTTCGGCTGATTACCTCCTGCCGTGGGCCCGCTGGGGTCCTCCTTCTGGCCGGAGATCTTAGAGGTCGGCTCGGGGATGGAAGTCGGAATCGACGAGACCGAACCGATGTGCGATCACCGCGACCTGGACCCGGTTTCCAACGCCGAGCTTCTCGATCGCCGCCGATACGTGGGTCTTCACGGTGGTAACGCCCATATGCAACTCGCCGGCGATGTCGTTGTTGGACTTACCGGCCCCCACCAAAGCGACGATGTGGCGTTCCCGTTCGGATAACGCGGCCACGCCGGCCGCGGCCGCGTCTGGCGCGGGACCATGAGCGTCATGTGCGGAAAGTGCCTGATCCACCACCCGTGACAGTACGGCGGGGGAGAGCAGAGATTCACCGCGCGCCGCTCTGTGTACGGCCTCGACCAAGAGCGCAGGTTCGCTGTCTTTGAGCAAGAAACCCACCGCTCCGGCTCGCAGCGCCCCGTAGATGCTGGCGTCGTCGGAGAACGTGGTGAGCACTACGACATGCACGTTAGGCCACTGGTCCACGATGCGTTGGGTTGCGACGCGACCGTCTAGCTTGGGCATACGCAGGTCCATGAGCACGACGTCGGGGCGTAACCGTTCGATGAGTCGGATCGCTTCCTGGCCATTGTCTGCTTCGCCAACGACGTCGATCCCCTCGGCCGCCTCGAGGAAAACCTTCACGCCCACGCGGACCAGGTTCTGTAGCGGGAAGCCGTGTGATTTTTAACTCGTGCGTACAGTACTCAAGCACGGAAGTGACGGTTCTCCTCGTCGACGTATCGTTACTGCTATGTCGGTCTCGTTAGGTCTGCCCGCGGTTCGAAATTGGGCGGCGGCGCAGCCCAGGCCAGATGTCCCCGAACTGATCGACCAATTCGACCGTGTTGCCACGGACCTGCGGGTGTCGCTCACTGACAGGTGCAACCTGCGTTGCTCGTACTGCATGCCCGAAGAGGGCTTAGACTGGCTGCCGCGTGGCGACCTGCTTACCGCGGCTGAGCTGGTGCGGTTGGTGTCGATAGCTGTTACGCAGTTGGGCGTGGAGCAGGTCCGATTCACCGGCGGCGAACCGTTACTGCGCGGCGACCTCGTAGACATCGTTGCCGGCTGCGCGGCGCTGGAACCCCGCCCAGAGCTGGCCATGACTACTAACGCGATCGGGCTGCCGACGAGAGCGCAGGCGTTGGCGCGAGCCGGGCTGGACCGGCTCAACGTTTCACTGGACACCCTCGATGCCGCCACATTCTCGGCAATCGCGCACCGTGACTTACTGCAACGCACGCTGGAGGGTATTGCCGCCGCCGCCGATGCGGGGCTGGGCCCGATCAAGATCAATGCGGTGTTGTTGCGCGGCGTGAACGACGCCGGTGCCCCGGGCTTGTTGGCATGGGCGCTTGAGCACGGGCATGAGCTGCGGTTTATCGAGCAGATGCCGCTGGATGCTCAACACGGTTGGGAACGTTCGGCGATGGTGACCGCCGCGCAGATCCGCGAGCTATTGTCAAAGCGATTCGAGCTCACCCCGGACTTCCGGCCCCGTAACGGGGCACCCGCACAACGCTGGCTGGTCGACGGGGGGCCTGCCACGGTTGGCATCATCGGTTCGGTCACCGAACCGTTCTGCGCCGACTGCCGACGCACCCGCCTCACCGCCGATGGGCAGATTCGCAACTGCTTGTTCGCTCACGATGAGACAGATCTGCGTGGGCCGATGCGGGCCGGTGCCGGCGATGCCGAGCTCGCCGGTTTGTGGCGTGGCAACATGTGGGCGAAGGCGGCAGGTCACGGGATGGGCGCTCCGGATTTCCGGCAGCCCGAACGGCCAATGAGCGCAATCGGAGGCTGACGTCCATCATGACTAGGAGCCCATCATGACAGTGACAGTTCGCTACTTCGCTGGAGCGCGCCACGTTGCGGGCACAGAGGAAGAGCAGCGGGGGTTGGCTGAGCCGGTTGCACTGGCAGAGCTGGTTCGCCAGCTTGCCGATGCCCAGCGGCCCGAGCTTGCGACGGTGCTATCGCGATGTAGCTTCCTGGTCAACGAGGTGGCGGTGGTCGACTCCGGACAGCTCATCGGGGATGGGGATGTTGTCGATGTGCTTCCGCCATTCGCCGGCGGATGAGCGGGCCTCCGCCACGAGCGTGACATCAGGGTCACGTTTCGCCCCGAAAACCGGCCCCCTTGTCACGTTCGTGGCGCAGAGACGTAGCGGTGCCTGCAATGTGGCGGCAAAGAAGCTATTATGCAGTCATGACGGTAGCGTTAACGGTGCGGAATGTGCCAGAAAGTGTGCGAGACGAACTTGCGACACGGGCGGCGCGATCCGGCAGATCCATGCAAGAGTTCTTATTGGCGCAGCTCAATGAGCTAGCTGCTACTCCTAGCGCTGCCGATGTGATTGCGCGAGCGCGTTCGCGGGCTACTGCGACCAGCAGTCAACTCGCCCCGGAGTCGATCATCGCGGCTCGGGACGCTGAACGAAGGTGACGCAGCCTCGGTCGACTACGGTCGTTATCGATTCATCGGCGCTGGTAGCCCTGCTGGCCGACGCCGGCTCCGCCGGGCAGTGGGTTGAATCCCGTACGAAAAGTATGTACCTAGCTGCGCCCCAGCTCGTGGTCTTTGAGGCCGCGAACGTGCTGCGCCGGCACTACTTGCGTAAGGAACTCGACGCGACACAGGCGACATTGGTGCATCAGGATTTACTGGATCTGCGAGTCCATCTGTGGCCCTATGTTGCCCTGGCTGCTCGAGCATGGGCGCTTCGGGGCAACGTCACGATCTATGACGCCTCGTACGTTGCGTTAGCCGAGTTGCTGGATTCACCTCTGATCACGCTGGATCACCGTTTAGCTAAAGCCAGCGGAGTCGCTTGCAGGATCATGACTCCACCGTGAAAGACTTGCCACGAACGTGACACCAGGGCCGTTTTCTGGGGGAAAATGGGGCCGCCCTGTCACGTTCGTGGCAAGGTGGTAAGGCCTACCGCGCCTGCGGGGACATCATCCCGCGAGCGTTTGCCGCAGTTTGGCGACGTGGCCCTTGGCTTTGACGTTGTACATGGCGTGGCTGATGACCCCGTCGGCGTCGATGACGAACGTGGAGCGAATGACACCCACGGTAGTGCGCCCGTAGGAGCTCTTCTCCCCATAGGCGCCGTATGCGCGTAGCACGCTCTTGTCGGGGTCCGACACCAGCGGGAAGGTCAGGCCCTCCTTCTCCCGGAACTGGGCGAGTTTTTCGGAAGTGTCGGCTGAGATCCCGATCACGTCGTAGTCGTCGGCAGCCAAGGCCTCGAGTGAATCTCGGAAGTCGCACGCTTGCGTGGTACAACCCGGTGTCATAGCGGCCGGATACGCGTAGAGCACCACCTTGCGGCCACGAAAGTCGCTGAGCTTGACGCGGTCACCGCTGTCGTCTGCCAGGTCGAATTCTGGGGCGGGGTCGCCAGGGGAAAGCCGATTCGTGTCCGTCATGGCCGTAAGCCTAGCGGTGTCAAGCGCTGTCGGTGTGGACGAACAGATGTGAGCACCGCTAAGGCAACGCAGTAGGCCGCGACGGCGCCGACGGCCACTGCGGCGGGCAATCGTTCCAGTAACGGCGTGCTGGCGACGAGCACCGCGGCGAGCACAAGGTGCGGCGTATTCCATGCTCTGGAGTTGCGTCGCGCGAATGCGGCTCGGGCGAGCAGGAACAGCGCTACGCCGCAGGTGAGCGCCCACATCGCGATCCCGTGCAGGGAATCGCTCGGCGAGTGCTCTTCGATATCGGCGACGTAGGTGAGGGCCTTCTTCAATCCGAGGGCGAGCAGCACGATGCCGGCCACCATCGGTAGATGCAGGAATGTATAGCCATCGCGGGCCAGCGCGATACGGGAATCTCCGCTAGCGGCAGACAGGGTCTGCACGGCTCCCGCGGTGGCATCGTCGAAATACACCCACCACAAGCTGGCCGCGATAGCCAGTCCCAACACCGAGGTGAGTACCACCAGCCACGACATCGGTTGTCCGGAGATTCCGATACCGATAGCGACGATGGACTCGCCGAGTGCGACGATGACGATCAATCCATGACGCTCGGTGAAGTGCTCGGGCGAGTCGATTCGCCAGCCTCGATTACCGTTGACGAACGTGCCGATGTAGTCGACTGCCAGGGCAGCCGCCCACAGTCCGAGTTGGACTGCTCCATCCGTGAACGCGGCTGCCGCAAGGATCATCACCCGACGAGCATTGTCACGGTCACGCACTTTACTAATCAGTACGAAAGTAGCTAGATAAATACAGTCTTCTGACCTGCAAGTTTAGCTACTTTCGGCTGACTTAGTAACGATCTGCTCAGTACCACCGCGAGTAGCTTGGGGTCGTTACGCCCGGCGATCGCGTAGGACATCAGGTGCAACGCCCGAACCGTGAGGTAGCAGCCGGCAAAGAACAGCGGTGCGTACAGTCCTTCGGATAGATCGTCGAAAGCCTCAAACTAGCGAATGGTGCGGTCAGTTGCGGACCGAGGCTCGGCACTGGCGAACGGCGTTGATGGCACCGCGCGTCGGCGTGGGACGAAGAGCGCTGCGAGCGCCGCCGCAACGGCCAGAGCGGCGCACACCCCGATCGCGATCGTGAAACCGTCGATGAACTCGGGCGCGGATTCGTAGCTTCCGGCGGCGGTGAACGCTGCCACGAGGATCGCGACACCGAACACGCCGCCGAGTTCCTGTGTCGCGTTGTTCGCTCCGGATGCCTTGCCGATCGCGTCGGGGGCGACGGCGCCGATGACCACGTTCTGGACTACGGGGATCGCCATCGAGGCACCGATCCCAGTGACGATCAGCGGCAGGACCAGGGAGGAATACGCCAGATCGGGCGCGGGGATCATCGCCAGCCAGGCCAGGCCGGCCGCTTGCAGGGCAAGCCCGCCGACCAGGATGGGGCGATCACCGAAACGGTCGGCCAGCGCTCCGGCCAGTGGCGCAACGACGAGCAGCGTGGCGGTCCAGGGGATCAGGCGAAGCCCGGCCTCCGCCGGGGTGTAGCCCAGGCCGGTCTGCATGAACTGGGCGAGGAAGAACACTGAGCCATAGAGCGCGGCAAACAGGAACAGGCTCGCCGCGGTGCCGGCCGCAAACCCTCGGGAGCAGAACAAACGCATCGGCAGCATCGGCTCACGGGCGCGGATCTCGACGACGACGAACGCGATCATCAGCAGGATGCCGGCTGTCAGCGCAACCACGATCTCAGGGTTGGACCAGCCGGCGGCGTTGCCGCGCACGAGCCCCCAGACCAGGCCGAACGCACCAGCTGTGACCAGGGCGAGACCGCGGATGTCGAGACTGGTGTCGGAGCCGTGGCTCTCCTCGATCCGGCGCAGCACGAGCGGGATGGTGAGTAGCGCGATCGGGACGTTGAACCAGAAGATCCACTCCCAGCCGATCGTCTGGGCGATGATGCCGCCAACGGGCGGGCCGGCGATGGTGGCCAGTCCAGTGATGCCTTCGAAGAGCCCCAGCGCTCGTCCCCGGCGCTCGGCCGCGACCGCAGCGCTGAGCAGTGCCACCGCCAGTGGCAGTACCAGTGCCGCTCCCGCGCCCTGGACGGTGCGACTGGCGATCAGCCATCCCACGTCCGGTGAGAGCGCGCACCCCGCCGACGCGGCAGCGAACAGACCCAGTCCGATCGTGAACACCCGCCGACGTCCGAAGCGGTCACCCAGCGCCGCGCCGGCCATCAGCAGCACAGCGAAGCTCAGGCCGTAAGCGGTGACCGTCCACTGCAGCTGCTCGATCGAGGTCCCGAGGTCAAGGCGAATCGTGGTCAGCGCGGTCGACACCACCAGCAGGTCGAGCGCGACCATGAGCGAGGCCACCGAGGTCAGGGCCAGGACCCACACCGTCGAAGAGTTCGAGGTTCTGTTCATGGGGTCGGGCGGGGTTACGGTGTTCGTATTCATCTCCGGTCCTTCTATTGGGAGTGACAAGCTCATCTGGATAGACCCGAGACGCGGGGAAAACTCATCGGTTCAGCGATGAGCGTCTCCCCCGTTTGATCGGTGCTCGTCACGGCGTGGAACCGAATTGTTGAAAAGGCAGCGGATGACCGATGAGTTTGTCCGTGTCGCGCGGTCTAACTGCCGAAAGGCAAAACAAAACCCAACGAAGAAGGAGGGCGCAATGACGCTTCCGAAGGTTGTGTCCCGCGACGAGTGGTTGGTTGCACGCAAGGAGTTGCTGACCAAGGAGAAGGAAGCCACCCGGGCGCGCGACACGTTAAACGCCGAGCGCCGCAGGCTGCCGATGGTGGAGATCGACAAGAAATACGTCTTCGAGGGCCCGGACGGCGCGGTGAAACTGCTCGACCTGTTCAACGGGCATCGCCAGCTCATCGTCTATCACTTCATGTTCTCACCGGAGTGGGACGAGGGCTGCCAAAGCTGTTCATTGTTGGTTGACAACATCGGTCACCTTGCCCACTTGCACGCGCTTGACACCTCGCTGTGCGTGATTTCACGTGCGCCGTTGGCGAAGATCGAGCCGTTCAAGAACCGGATGGGGTGGACGTTTCCGTGGTACTCCTCGTACGGCAGCGACTTCAACTACGACTTCCATATTGCCCAAGACGAGCTCGTTGCTCCCGTTGAGTACAACTACCGGGACAAGGCCACGCTTGAACAGGCGGGAGAAACCTGGTCCTTGGAGGGCGAACAGCCGGGCGTGAGTGTCTTTCTCCGCGACGGCGAGCGCGTCTTTCACACCTACTCAACCTATGCGCGCGGGGGCGATGTGCTCATCGGCACGTACAACTACCTCGATCTGACGCCGCTCGGTCGGCAGGAAGACTGGGAGCAGCCTGCCGGCCGCGGCGACGGCCCATTTATGTGGTGGGTTCGCCACCATGACAAGTACGACATCTAGAAACGAGCCTAGAAAAACCTAGATACCTAGAAAGGTAGTGAGACTATGAGGAAATCGAGTCTGGACAGCATCTTGCTTGCCAGTACCAACCCCGAGCGCCTTCACGCCTGGTACGTTGCCGCGCTGGAGCCCGAGGAAGACGTAATGGTAGACAGCTACCGCGTTTTGAAGTTCGGTCAATTCCATGTGCTGATTGACAGTCGCACCGATGTCGCCGACCGCAATCTCGAGCCCGGCCGGATGATCCTCAACTTTGACGTAGCTGACGCCCGCGCCATCGCCACTCGCCTTGACGACATGAGCGTGGCGTGGTCGGCTGAACTTGAGGATCGAGAGGGCAGCCTGTTCGCCACCGCGCTCGACCCAGACGGTAACTACGTCCAAATCATTCAGCTCAGTAAAGAACATCGCGCGGCGATGGAGAAAGTAAGCGACGACGGAGGAATCATGTTTACTAACACCAGGGCATTCGGCGGCTTCTCGGTAAACGATCTACAGCAGGCGAGGCGGTTTTACGGCGACACTCTCGGTCTGAAGACGTCTGATGTGAAAATGCCCGAGGGGTACAGCCTGCTGACCCTGCATATTGCCGGTGGCAGCGATGTGCTGGTCTACCCCAAACCCGATCACACCCCGGCGACGTTCACCATCCTCAACTTCCCAGTGAGCGACATCGACAAGGCCGTCGACGCGCTGGCCGAGCGCGGAGTGCGCTTCGAGCGCTACGACAGCTTCGACCATGACTCCAAGGGCATTCACCGTGGTGGAGGTCCATTGATCGCGTGGTTCAAAGACCCCGCCGGCAATGTCTTGTCCGTAATTGAAGAAGACTGAACTGTTCTGGCCGAGCCCACAGGTCTCGTCGCGGCTCGGCCGGGAGGGTAGGAAGGAAGAGCGGTAGCCATGGCAGGCAAAGCGGTCAAGGAAGACTTCCCACATCAGGCCGACCGGTTCCGGCGCGAGCTTCTTGCGCACTGTTACCGCATGCTCGGCTCGGTGCACGACGCGGAGGATCTGGTTCAAGAAACGTATCTGCGGGCGTGGCGCTCCTACGACGCGTTCGAGGGACGGTCATCGCTGCGAACCTGGCTCTATCGGATCGCGACCACCGCGTGCCTGACCGCGCTGGAGGGCCGCGGCCGCCGACCGCTACCCACTGGTCTGGGGAGTCCTAGTTCCGAACCTACCGATACCTTGGTGGAACGACAGGAGGTGCCGTGGCTCGAGCCGATACCCGGTTCCTTGGTCGGCGCTGAAGGGGCCGACCCCGCCTCGATCGTCGCCTCACGAGACAGCATTCGGCTCGCCTTCATCGCCGCGTTGCAACATCTACCACCTCGACAACGTGCTGTCCTGCTGCTGCGAGATGTTTTGAAATGGCGAGCCGCCGAGGTCGCCGAGGCACTCGACATCACCACGACCGCTGTCAACAGCATCTTGCAACGGGCCCGGGCCCAACTCGATCAGGCGGCACCGAAGGAGGATGACGTCGTCGAGCCCACGACGCAGGACCAGCGTGAACTGTTGCGGAGTTACGTTACGGCGTTCGAAGCTAAAGATATCGCCGCCATCGAGAAGCTGTTCACCTCCGACGCCGTGTGGGAGATGCCGCCGTTCACGGCCTGGTATCAAGGTCCTGAGCGCATCTCCCGTCTGGTCGACACACAATGCCCTAGTCAGCCGGGCGACCTTCGACTACTCGCTACCGAGGCTAACGGCCAGCCGGCGTTCGGGGTGTACATGCGTGATGACGATGACGTCCATCGAGCTTTCAACCTAAACGTGCTCACCCTTACCCCATCGGGGGTCAGTCACGTCGCCGCGTTCTTCGACCTTCGGCTGTTCGGGGCCTTTGGCTTACCGCGGACCCTGCCCGCTTAGCTGTTGGGGCTGACCGATGATGACCCACGAGCCGGCCACCGCCTCGCTGACAGGCGGAGTCGCCCTGCTCGAGCGCGCGACCAACTACGCCTTAGGCTGCCTTCACCTCGTCACTCCGCATGCCTTGTCGAACTCCACGCCCTGCCACGGCTGGGATCTGCGAACCTTGTTAAGGCATATGGAAGCTTCTCTGACGGCGCTGCTCGAGGCCGTCGAGATAGGGCATGTCGACCTCGATCCGTTTGAGGATGTGGGCGATCCGACCGTCGATCCCGTTGGCATCGATCCCACCGAAACGCTGCGCGATCGTGCCTGCCGGTTGCTCGGGGCGTGGGTGAACGCCGACGGTGACAGTGCAGGCCGCGGGGCCGGCCACGGCACGATATCTATCGCGGGGTGCTCACTCGCTACCAGCATTGTGACGGGCGCCGGTGCCCTGGAGCTCGCCGTACACGGGTGGGACATCGCCCAAGCGTGCGGGCGTCACCGTCCGATTCCACGATCGCTTGCCGAGGAGATGTTCCAGCTCGCGCCGCTGTTCGTCACGGACGCCGATCGGCCCGCACGGTTCTCTCCGTCCGTTCACGTTTCGCCATTGGCCGATCCGGGGGACCGGCTGATTGCCTTCCTCGGTCGGCACCTTGGCTAGTTGTCATCGATCGCGTGCAAACGGATGTATCTGGGGTCCACCGATACCGCAGTGATTGCACTGTTCGATCCGAACGCGTTCGGCGGACTCCGCGGTTGCGCCAGTCTCACTCGGCTCGTCGGGCATTACACCGGGTGTTGCTCGGATCGTGCCGAAGGCGACAACTGCGGCGGTCACAAAGAGCGCCGCGCAGATCAGCATCGCGGTATCGAAGCCATCGTCGAACGCCGCCGGTTCGGTGTAGTCGTTGCCGGAGATTCCGGCGACTACGGGTACGACTGCGACCGTGAGCAGCCCGGCGGCTCGGGCGATAGCGTTGTTGACTCCGGAGGCTACGCCGGCGTGGCGGTCGGAAGCGGAGCCGAGCACAGTGGCGGTCAGCGGTGCCACCGTGAGCGACAAACCCAGCCCAAAGACCACCATGGCGGGCAGTACAGCGGAGGCGTAGCTGGCGTCGGTGTCGATGCGCAGCAGCAATAACGCACCGACCGCGCAGAGTAACGGCCCCAGCGACATGGGAATCCTCGGTCCGATGCGCTGCGCGAGCGCACCGGTGCGCGCCGACAAGACCAGCATCAGCGCGGTGACCGGAAGCAGCGCCGCTCCGGCCAGCAGCGCGGTGAATCCGGAGACGACCTGTAGCTGGAGCACCAGCAGTACCAGCATCACACCCAAGCCGCCGTAGACCAGCAGGGTCACTGCGTTTGCGGCGTTGAATTGGGCGTTGCGAAACATCTCCGGCGCTACCAGCGGATGCTCCGAACGGCGTTGGACCACGGCGAAGGCGGCCAACGCGGCGACGCCGGTTACCCAGACGCCGATCACCGATGGGCTCGCACCGGATTCACCGACCGCCGTGAGTGCATAAGTCAGGCCGGCAAGCCCCAGTACGACGAGCGTTGCACCCGTCACGTCGAGCTTGGCCGAGGCCCGTCGATCGCGAGACTCGGGGACGTGTCGGGATGCGATTAGCACGATGACGACCGCGACCGGAAGGTTGATCAAAAAAACCCATCGCCAGCTCCATTCCAGCAGAACACCGCCGAGCAGCGGACCAATGGCCGCCGCGACGCCGCCGAGTCCAGACCATGCGCCGATCGCCGCGACGCGATCGGTTCGAGCGAACGACGCGGAGATGATGGCGAGACTGCCAGGAGTCAGTAGCGCGCCGCCGACGCCCTGTAGCGCCCGGGCAGCTATCAGCCACTCCGCGTTGGGCGCCGCGCCACACAGCGCCGATGCCACGGCAAACCACACCACTCCGATCACGAAGATTCGGCGACGGCCATAGCGATCGCCCAGCGATCCGCCGAGCAGAATCAGAGATGCCAGAGTCAGCGTGTAGGCGTTAACCGTCCATTGCAGCGCGGCAAAGCTCGTACCGAACTCCGCGCCGATGTCACGCAGCGCGACGTTGACCACGGTGGAGTCCAGTAACGCCAGGCCCGAACCTAGTACGGTGGCGGCGAGCACCCACCGGCCACCGGCGCTGCCCATCCGTAGCGCCGGTTGTGTCGTTGCTGCTGGCCGATGCAGAGCTCGTTTCCCTCCGGTTGGGGTGGTGGCGGGTGACGGGAGGGTTAGTCCAGGGCTGCCAACTGCTCGCGCAATGTGTCCAGTCCCATGCCGCCCAGTTTAAGCGCGCGGGTGTGGAAATCCTTGATGTCGAAGGAATTCCCTTGCCGCCGTTGGGCGTCGTCGCGGGCCGCGAGCCACAGCCGCTCGCCGATCTTGTACGCCGGAGCCTGACCGGGCCAGCCCAGGTAGCGGTCGATCTCGTCGTGCACGTGGGCGATGTCGGTGATGGTGCGCGTGAGCATGAACTCCAGTCCCAACTCGGGCGTCCAGCGCTCGCCCTCTCGAAATCCCGTCCCGGCCGGAATCTTCAGCTCCAGGTGCATGCCGAGGTCAACGATCACCCTGGCCGCGCGGAACAGCTGTCCCGAGAGCATGCCCAGCAACTCGCCGTCGTCGTTGAGGAAGCCGAGGTCGCGCATGAGCCGCTCCGCGTACAGTGCCCAACCTTCACCGTGGCCTGAGGTGAACGCCATCAGTCTCTGATACTTGTTTAAGGAGGCAGCCCGGTATATCGCAGTGCCGATCTGCAGATGGTGGCCGGGCACGCCCTCGTGGTAGACGCCGGTAACCTCGCGCCAGGTCGAGAACTCGGTCTTGCCCGAGGCCAGCGACCACCACATGCGGCCCGGTCGGCTGAAATCCTCGCTCGGCGCGGTGTAGTACGCACCTACCCCGCCGCCGGGCGGCGCGATCTTGCACTCGAGCGACATGAGCGCATCGGGAATGTCGAAGTGCTTGCCCCGCAAAGACTTCAATGCGTTGTCCGAAAGGCCCTGCATCCACTCTCCGAACGCATCCTGGCCCTGGACGAGGTAACGCTCGTCGGCGTCGAGCGCGGCTGCGGTCTCGGCAAGGGTCGCACCAGGTTTGATCCGGCCGGCGACCTCGACCATCTCCGCCTCGATCCGCGAGAACTCCGCCCAGCCCCACTCGTAGGCCTCTCTCAGGTCGAGCACCGCACCGGTGAAGTACCGCGACCACAGCCGGTAAACGGCCTCACCAACGGCGTCCTTCGTCGGTGCCCGGGGTGCGAGCTCAGCGCGCAGGAACCCGGCGAGCTCCGCGTAGGCCTCTTGCGCCGTACGGGCGTGACGGTCGAGTTCCCCGGGCAGCTTCCCGGCAATACCCTTCGCCCCAGAAATCAGCGCCGTGAAGAACCCGTCCTCACCATGCAGGCCGGCCCAGGTTTCCGCCTGCTCGGCCACCTTGGCGACCTGGCGCAACGCGGACACCTGGCCCCTGTCTGCGGCGGCGAGCAGGGACGCACGAACGCCGAAGAGCCCCGCGGGCACCTTCGCGAGCCGGGCGGCGATGACGGCCCACTGCTCAGCCGTATCGGTCGGCATCAGGTCGAAGATCATACGCAGGTGCTGCACCGGGCTCGAGATCACATTCAGCGAGGCCAGATCGAGACCGGCTTCGTGGATCTCGGACTCCAGCTCGACCCGTTCGATGAAGACCGCCTTCGCGACCCGCTCACCGTCGTCTGTCGGCTCGACCGCTCCGATGGCCTGGAGCGCGCGGCGGGCGATCGAAGCCCTGGCTGCGTGCCCCTCTGGTGAGTAGTCGGTCAACTGATCGTCGTAACCGGAGATACCCATTGCGGTCGCCGCAACAGGATCGGCCGCCGCGTACTCGTCGACGAACCTGTCACAGATCTGATGCACGCCCTGCTGTTGGGAAGCCATGGCTGCACGCTATTGGATCGCTCCGCACCCGCGCCACTCGATGTGTGGGTAGGAGGAATCCGAGCCGCCCATCCGCAGCACGGATTGTGTTATTGCTGCTGGCCGATGCAGAACTCGTTTCCTTCCGGGTCGGTGAGGACGGTCCAGACCGCGCCCCATTCGTCATGGTCGGAAGCTCTGCTGGCTCCGAGGGAGACCAGACGCGTTACCTCAGTTTCGCGGTCGACCGCGGTCAGATCGACGTGAAGCCGGTTTTTCGCTGTTTTGGATTCCGGGACCTTTATAAAAAACCAGGACGGTCGGCCCGCGACGTGATCGTCGATGGACGCGAAGAACTCGCTGGCACCGTCGTCGACGGGGCGATCGAGCACCGCTGACCAAAACGTTGCGAGCCGCTGAGGATTTTCGCAGTCGAAATTGATGTGAGCCAGCATCAGAGTCATGGCGAAACTCTATCGGCAATCGCGCTCAATGCGCCCGCGACTGTTGCGGTTGGCGTCGTGAGTCAAAGAGCCGGTGGGGACGCTATTCGACGTTGTTTAACGGGTTGATCCAGCTGAGTCCAGCGAAGCGAGCAAAGTCTGTGTCCGCTGAGCAGAGCTGGAGACCATGCTCGATGGCGAGTGCGGCAAGATGCGCGTCCGATACCAGATTTCCTCGCATCTGATACCGCTGCACCAGTTCGCCTAGCACGTCGGCGTGACGGGTCGTTGGTTCCGGTATCCAGACCGGTTCGGCCGCAAGCCATTCGGTTACCTGTTGCCACGCCTCATTCGGGCTCAGCGGTTGCCGGTACACCCGCGGGTGGGTGCTGATCCGCACGAAAGCCACGAGGCACTGCCACGGCAGACCCACACGTGTCACGCCACCCAGCCGGTTCTCGAGCCACGTCCGCGCATTTATGTGGAAGGGGCTGGACCTGTCTCGCGCGTAGAGCAACAGGTTTGCGTCTATCAGCATTAACGTGCCGCTGGACCGTCGAGCAGTTCGAGAGTGTCGGCAATGTTCGATACGTCCAGCCGAGCACCCATGTCAGACGTGCGTTGCTGGAAAGTAGCCGGAGCGCTGGTCTGCATGAGACCGCGACGTACTAGTTCGTTCACTACGGCGCTTATCCCCATGCCACGTCTGGTTTTTAGCCGGCTCACGGCAGCTGACACGTCATCATCGAGCGTGATTGTCGTACGCATGCTCCTATCCTAGCATCTTGATGCTCGCGTTATGCACACGAATCATGCGTATCCTTTGCCCTGAGCGCCAGTTTGGCTTTCCGTGGAGTGAGCGCTATGCCTGAAGGATCCGATGCCGTCCAGGGTTGGCGGGACGGCATTGACATGTACCCTTCAGGTCCCTTTCGCGACCAGACCGCGCGAGTCACGTTCGACCTCCGCCGTCGCATCGAGTCCGGTGAGGTCGGCGCTGAGGCTGAGCTACCGAGCCGGACGACATTGAGCGGCGCTTACGAGGTTGAGCCGACTGTCGTATTGGCGGCGTGGAGCACCTTGGTCGGGGAAAAGCTCCTTACGCTGCGCGGTGATACCGCCGTTGTGCGCCAGGGCGTCGTCGCCAGGGCCGCGCCTCATGGCCTTTCACCGCTGGCCAAGAAGCTCCTTAGCCGTATCCACTCCGGCGAACTGACCCCTGGAACGCCTATTGCCAGAAGCAAGGTTGTGGAAATACACGGCGTGAACCGGCCTGCGGCCGATGCCGCGCTACGGCAACTCGCGCACGTGGGTTTGCTAGCGGACAATCCGAAT
This sequence comes from Mycobacteriales bacterium, assembly GCA_041743105.1. Lineage (GTDB taxonomy): Bacteria > Actinomycetota > Actinomycetes > Mycobacteriales > QHCE01 > QHCE01. The sequence goes on from JBGTNI010000098.1 coordinate 49,138, forward strand.
GGGTGGGGCTGGCTGGTCGCCGGTGAGCTGGGTGTTGCCACTCCCATCGATCGGACTGCGCGCTCGGTGTATCGATACTCGCCTAAACCGAGTGGAGCGATACCCGGCGGAGCGGTCGAGGAGGCGGTGACGCGTGGTATTGAGCGTTACGGGCGCTGGGCGGACCGCCTGACCAAGCGGGAGCAGGTTGCGCATGTGATCGGAAGCCTCATCGCGGCGGGTGAGATAGCGGCCGATACGAAGCTCACTACCGGAAATATTGTTCGCGTGTTTGGCGTGGGGAAAGCACTGGCCGATCGTGCGCGGGAAGATCTCGTGGCGGCGGGGATGCTTACGGTGCAGAGCGTGTCGGCGGGAAGTCGTGTTGCATCGGATTCGTATCGACTTCAGGCCGTGGTCGTGGATCCCGAGCTGGTCGACCACTGGCAAGCCACAGTCGACCGTTATCAAGGCGCTGAGAACTCGATGCATGAGGCTGTGGCTTACGACCTGCGACGTAGGGTGGAATCTGGCGAGCTTAGGCCTGCAACGCCTCTCCCGGCGTACGTGTCGCTAAAAGCTATCTACGGCGTCGAAGATCGCACTCTGCGGGCTGCGCTGAAACATCTGGTCACAGAGGGGGCGTTAACCGGAACAGAGAATGGGTTCCGTGTTTCTTCTAGGATCCAACTACAAGAGCCGCCAGGCCTCAGTCCGCTGGCTCGCCGGATGAAGCGTGCCCTTGACAGTGGTCAACTCACGCTCGGGGGATTGAGCAAGAGCTCTCTGGGCGATCAATTCGACGCGGGCCCTGGTTCAGTGGGCGCGGCGATGCGCCAGCTGTCCCACGTGGGGGCATGGCCCCGTTTCGGGAGTAGGGAAGCCGCGCAGGTTGACTCACTGAGCAGTCGTCCCGCGCAACCTATCTCTCATTCCACCACTGGTAGCTCTACTCATGTTTCCACCACTGGTAGAAGTGATGTACCGGGCCGTGGCCGTGGCCGACAGTGAGTTGATTTGCTGCCGTGAGTGCGCCGGTGAGATAAGTTTTCGCGTCACACACCGCCACTAGCCAGCTTGCGCGCTGTGGTCGAAGTGCCGCGATAGCCGACGACAGTGTGCACCCTGTGCCGTGAGTGTTGTTCGTGGCTACCCGGGAGCTGGGTAGCCACTGCTGCCCGTCCCTCCAGACCAGCACATCATCGCTGGTGGAACCGGACAGGTGACCTCCCTTGAGGAGCACCCGTGGGGCGCCGAATTCGAGTAACCGCTGCGCGTGCGCCAGCATCTCCGGCTGGTCGCGGGCCTCGCTGTCGTCGAGTAGATCGGCTGCCTCCGGCAGGTTCGGCGTGATCAAATCGGCCCGGGGGAGCAGCCGATCTCGCAGCGCGGCCACAGCGTCGGCGGCCAGCAGCCGATCGCCGCTCTTAGCCACCATCACCGGATCGAGTACGACGTAGCCGACGTCGTAGCGTTCTAAGGCCGCCGCGACCGAGCTGATGACCTCGGTGCTCCGCAGCATGCCGATCTTGACCGCGTCGACCCGAACATCACCTAACAACGTGTCCAGTTGCGCGGTGACGAAGCCGGCCGGAACCTCGTGTATGGCGGTCACCCCCGTGGTGGTCTGGGCTACCAGCGCCGTCACCACCGACATGCCATAGCTGCCGAGCGCCGAAAATGTCTTCAGGTCAGCCTGGATACCAGCGCCGCCGCTAGGGTCCGTTCCGGCAATGGATAAAACGTTGACGATCACCGCGCCACCTCTCCGGCCAGCTCCTGCACCTTTATCGGGGACAAGGGAACGCCTATCGCAGCGCGGCGGCGGCGGCCCGCGGATCGTCGGCGGCGCAGATTGCCGACACTACGGCGATGCCACTGACGCCTGTCGCCCGTACGGCTACCACGTTGTCTGCCTTGATGCCACCAATCGCGACCGTCGGGACGCTACTGGTCCCGCAGAGTTCAGCCACTCCCGCGACGCTGACCGGGGCGGCGGCGTTGGGCTTGGTGGTGGTGAAAAACACCGGTCCGATGCCGATATAGCTCACCGTGCCTGGTGGCAGCGCGTTCACCTGGACGATCTGCTCGGCCCGCGAAGTAGACAACCCAATCACCAGCTCGTCCCCGGCAACTCGGCGGGCCTGAGTAACCGGTAGATCCAGCTGCCCCAGATGTACGCCGTCGGCTCCGGTCGCCAGCGCGACATCGAGTCGATCGTTAATGATCACCGCGATATCGGTCTCCGCTAGCGCGCCCACCAGCTCCGCGGCCATAGCATGCAGTTCGCGGGTGGTGGCCTTGTGATCCCGTAACTGCACCATAGTGACCCCCCCGGCTACGGCGGCCCGGACCGTCGCCGTCACCCCTCGCGCGCCACACATAGCGGTGTCGGTTACCAGATACAGGGTCGGATCGAAGGTCTTATGCATCGGTCTCCTTAGAGCTTGCGAGTGCTCGTGCTTAACGTAAACAGCTCGTCGAGCAGCGATACCGCGAACGAGCCGGGTCCGCTGACTCCCCGAGTTGCTCGTTCGCCTGCCGCCGCCAGCAGGGCTGATGCCGACGTGGCTGCCCGTAGCGGTTGCGGGTGCACTGCGGTAACTGCCGCGATCAAAGCTCCCAGAATGCAGCCGGTGCCGGTTACCCGTGTCAGCATTACATCGCCGCCCGGAACCCGCACAGTGCTGTGGCCGTCGGTGAGGTAGTCCTCGACGCCACTCACCGCCACGACGCTGCCGTGCCGGCGGGCCAGAATATGAGCCGCGTCCAGCGCCTCAGCGGAATCCGCGAGGGAATCGACGCCCTTGCTGCCTCTGCCGCCCGACGTGGTTAGGCCCGCCAAACTTATGATCTCAGCGGCATTGCCGCGAATCACGGTGGGGCGCCATTGCAACAATTCGTGGGCCAATGCGGTGCGCTCACCCAGCACGCCGACTGCTACTGGGTCGAGTACCCACGGGGTGCCGCCGCGATCCGCCGCCTGGGCGGCGGCACGCATCGCTTCGCTTCGTTCAGTCGACAGCGTGCCTAGGTTGATCAGCACGCTGTCGGCCACTGCCACGAACTCGGCCGCCTCCGGCGTGCTTTCCACCATTGCCGGAGAGGCTCCGATGGCTAGCAGCGCGTTTGCGGTGACACCCGCGGCCACCACATTGGTGATGCAGTGGACTAGCGGCTGTGCCTGCGCCACCTCGGCGATATCGGCTACCACCGGAGCGTCAGGCCACAGCACCGCGGGCGGTGGCTGCGATGGCTCGGGGTTACTCACTGGGCCGTCCCTTCTGCCTACAGGTTAGTTGCCGACTACCACCTGGTTGGGCGTGGTTCGTCCGAACGGTTTGTGTTGGGCCGTATCTACGGCGATCTGGCAGGCAGATGGCCCGGGACGTGTCACGATCGAGCTATTGAAACGCCGACAGCGCTCCGCATCCGGAGCTACCCGGTAACGGTTTGGTTCGATTGTTATTAAGGAGTCGAGGAGATGCCCAGTCTCACCCCTGAGTTCGCGCTTCGAGGCTTTAGTTGGCACTGAGTGCGATAGCACGAAGGGTCACCCCTGCTCCTGCCCTATCTGCCCACTGTTCGACCTCTTAATATGTAGTACATAAAGTGCCGCGCCCATCCACGAATGGAGCGCGGCACTTTATGTGCGTGGCGTAATGTCCTCACCCAAAGGGGGTGACGTCTAAGTGGAAACAGTTTCGTCTGCGCGTCTGGTTCCGTTGCCGGTGGCTAAGCGTCTCATCTACGCCATGTCGATCGGATGCATCGTCGCATCGGCCGTGCTGTTCGCCCTGACGTTCTCCGTGGCGGACTATCGGGAGATTTCCTGGCCAGCGGTAGCGCTGATCGGGTTGTTGGCCGTCGTCTGCGATCAGGTCAATCTCAGGTTCGTCATCCGCCGACAGACGTCGAGTTTTAATCTCGGCGAGATCCCGCTGGTGTTGTCGCTGTTCTGGCTGCCCCCGCTGGCCTTCTTGCTACTACGGGAGATCCCCGGCCAGTCGTGGGCGTATCTGAAGACTCGTAGCGAGCCGATCAAGCAGCTCACTAATTTCGCGGTGCATGCCCTCGACGTCGCGCTGGTCACCTATATATTTCGGCTGTTCAACGAGCGTGATCCCGGCGAAGCCAGAACCTGGGCAATTGTTCTCCTGGCGGTGCTGCTCACCAATGGCGTCACCAGCGTTGTCGTCGCCACAGCCATCTCGCTGGTGCAAGAACCGCTTCGTGGGGCGGAGGTGTTGCGATATGGCGCTACCTACTTCGGCGCCGCCGTGCTGAACACCTCCGTCGGCTTAGTGATGGCGCTGGTCTTTGACGCCAACCATGTCGCGGTCGTGCTCCTAGCAGTGATTTTTACGGTGCTGCTGTGTGGTTACGGTGCCTACAGTCGGGTGGTTCGCCAGCACAAGACGCTCAACCATCTCTACGATTTCACTAAGGCGGTTAGCAGCGCCCGCCACGACGGGGGGCTTGCCGACGCGCTGTTGTTACGTGCTCGTGAGCTGCTCGATGCGGAGCGGGCGTCACTGTGGCTCCCGGCTCAGGGTCGTTACCCGGAGCTGCGGCTGTCCGCCCGTGAAGGTATCTCCGGGCTAGTCGATGACCCGCAGACCGAGCCAGATGCAATCCGTTCCCGGGTGATCGAATCCGGCACCACCGTGGTCATTTCCGGCAAGTACTCCACCACCGATGCCGCGCTGCGCTGCGCGCTGACTGCGCGAGGAGCCAAAGACATCATCGCGGTGCCGCTCCGCTCCGGCACCGTCGTCGTCGGCTGCCTGGAGGCGGCGAACCGATTGGGTGAACTGTCGACCTTTGGCCCAGACGATGTACAGCTTGCCGAGACCCTGGCGGCACACGCGGCAGTGGCCGTGGAGAACTCTCGACTCGTCGATCGGTTGCGTCACGATGCCGAGCACGATGGGCTCACCGGACTGCCGAACCGGCGCCGTTTCGCTACGGCGGTGCGGGCTGCGGTCAAGGTGCAGCCGGCACCCGGCGAGGTGGTAGCGATCATCGAGTTCGACGTCGATTCGCTGCGTGACGTCAACGAGACGCTGGGTCGCGACGCGGGAGATCGGCTACTGGTGGAGGTAGGCCGACGACTGCAATCGGAGTCCCCCGATGGTGCGCTGGTGGCGCGGCTAGGTGGTGACGAGTTTGCGGTGTTGGTGCGCGCACAAGGCTTGGAGGATGCGCAGGCGCGTGCTGCCGCGCTGCAGCACGGCTTGGTCGAGCCGCTCAAGCTGGACAAGTTCACTCTCGACGTCGGCGCCGCGGTGGGGATCGCGATGTACCCCGAGCACGGCGACGACGCGGCCACGTTGCTGCAGCGCGCCGACGTGGCCACCTACGCTGCCAAGAACAATCCGCGCTCGATTCAGGTGTATCGCCCGGCCCTGGAGTCGCGCAGCCTGCAACGTATGGGGCTGGTGTCGGAACTGCGGCGGGCTATCGACGACGAAGCGTTAGCGGTCTTCTATCAACCCAAGGTTGCGCTGGCCGATCGTGAACTCGTGGGCATGGAATGCTTGGTGCGTTGGGACCATCCCGAACACGGCCTGGTTCCACCCGACGACTTCATCCCGGTTGCCGAGCACACCGGTCTCGTCGGTGCGTTGACGCGGTTGGTGCTCAAAACGTCGCTTGCCCAGTGTCAGTCGTGGGCGCAATCTGGCACCGACATCGGTGTCTCGGTCAACCTTTCAGCTCGAAGCCTTGCCGATCCAGACTTCGCCGACGAGCTCGATGCCATGCTGCGGGAAAGTGGTGTGCCGCCACAGCGACTCACATTAGAGATCGTCGAGAGCGCGATGGTCGGGGATGCGCATCGACCGATCCCGACGCTGCGCAAATTGTTTGCGCTCGGGGTGCGGCTGTCGATAGACGACTTCGGCACCGGATACTCGTCGTTGTCCTACCTCCGCCGGTTGCCGGTGCACGAAGTAAAGATCGACAAGTCTTTCGTGCTGGGAATGGCTACCGACTCAGGGGATCTGGGCATCGTTCGGGCCATTGTGGACCTCGGTCATCACCTCGGTATGGTTGTGGTCGCCGAAGGCGTGGAAAGCGAGATGACGTTGGCGCTGTTGGAGGAGATGGGTTGCGACATCGCGCAAGGCTTCTTGTTTTCTAGGCCGCTCCCGCAGGAGCGGATCGAATCCTGGATGCGGCAACGCACCCAGACCGATTCCAGCTCCGGTAGCGGTGCGCAGCGGCTACGGGTCGTGAGTGGCTGATGTGCGTGGTCGCCTCAGTTCCCCGATGTGGCCTGAGGTAGCCTAAAATCGCTCAATCAGGCCCCTTTAGCTCAGTCGGCAGAGCGTCTCCATGGTAAGGAGAAGGTCTACGGTTCGATTCCGTAAAGGGGCTCTCAGATCGTCATGGGCTGTGCTCTCGCCGCCTCGCGTGCCTTATGCACGCGTCGGCGGCTGCGGCCTTGCCCATGCCAATCTGATGGTTAGCTTGTCGGCGGCTCCTGCGGCTTTGCAGGCGCCAGCTGACGGTCAGTGTGTTCATTGGGGTTACGCTGGTCATAAGAATTAGCTAGGGCGGTGTAGCTCAGCCAGGCAGAGCAAGCGGCTCATAATCGCTGTGTCGCCGGTTCAAATCCGGCCACCGCTACTATGTATGTGATGATTTCAGTCCAGTTTTGATGCACAGGAAGGCTCGTTGTTGTGGCCGCCACGGATGTACGCCCCAAGATCACGCTGGCTTGCCAGGAGTGCAAGGAACGTAACTACATTACTGTCAAGAATCGGCGCAACAATCCCGATCGGGTGGAGTTGAAGAAGTTCTGTTCGCGCTGTCGCAAGCACACCGCTCACCGCGAAACCCGCTAACCCATCCAGGGGGCACACGTGGCAGCCGACGTGAAGGCACTGGCAGAACTCTTGCCGGGCCGCAGCTATCGGCTGCCTCAACCCTATGAGGTGTCGGCGGAGAAGATTCGTGAGTTCGCGGCGGCTATCGGCGAGACGGAGCCTGCGTTCTACTCTGCGCAAGCCGCGGCTCGCCGAGGTTTTCGCGGGGTCATCGCCCCGCCAACCTTTCCCATCGTCATCACCTTCAAGGTGCTGCAGCAGCTGCTGGCCGATCCCGAGCTAGCGGTCGATCTGCGACGCGTCATGCATGGCGATCAGCGATTTGTCGCTGTTCGACCGCTCTGCGCCGGGGACGTACTGGAATGCACTACATCGGTCGAGACCGTCCGCCGCCTCGGTGACAGCTTGATGGTGGGCACGCGTAGCGAGCTACGAGAAATTGGCGCGGCGGCTTTGGAGGCCCAGACCCTTGATGTCGAGCCTCGAGATGCGGGAGCTTTAGATGCGGGGTCTCCTGTGGTCACCGCGCACGCGACGCTACTGATCGGCATCCAAACCATATGAGCCGCCACAACGACCGTGTCGCAGCTGAGCCCGCGTTGGCCGCACTCACTGAGGACCAGGAACTCCCCGATCAGATCTTCACCGTCACTAGGGCCGATCTGGTGCGGTATGCAGGCGCGTCCGGTGACTTCAACCCCATTCACTACAGCGATAGGATTGCCCGCGCCGCCGGGCTTGCCGGCGTGGTGGCTCACGGCATGTACACCATGGCGCTGGCCGCACGGGCAGTGAACGCCTGGGTAACTGACCCGGCGGCGGTGGTCGAGCTCGGGGTGCGGTTCACCAAGCCCATCGTGGTGCCAGACAACGAGACCGGCGTGGACGTAGTAGTCGGCGGCGTCGTGAAAAGCATCACTGACGACACGATGCAACTGGCACTGAACGTGGTCAGTAACGGCCAGAAGGTGCTCGGTCAAGCACGCGCGATCGTGAGAAGGAATGAGTCGACCGAATGATTGCGAACGAAATGCTCGCGAAGAAGCCCGCTATTGAGTCAACGCCGGTTTCTGTCGACTCGCAACCGTTCGAGTGGCGTAAGAGACTGAATACGTTTGGCTTCAGCTTCTGGTACGCACATGCCTATTGGTGGCTTCCCGCCGCGGCGACGCTACTGATTGTTAGATATGGGGCGGGACGGCCAGTTTTGGGGTGGGACGAAATAGCTACCTGGGACGCCAGTACCCGATCCCTGTCCGAACTGGTAGCCCTTGCCGCGAACATCGATGTCGTGTTTGCTCCCTACTACCTCTTCATGCATGCATGGATTGAGGTCTTCGGTGACTCAGAAGTAGCGTTGCGCGCTCCGTCAATTCTGACGACTGTGGCTGCCGTGGCGTTGATCGCCGTTCTAGCTCGGCGCCTTTTCTCGCCCCGCGTCGGACTCATCACCGGCTTGTTGCTGGCTATCGTCCCTGGCATTACGCGCTACGGGCAGGAAGTGCGACCGTATGGTTTTGCGCTGATGTTCGGGACGCTAGCCACGTTGCTTTTATTTCGTGCTTTGGATCGCTCATCGTGGTGGCGCTGGGCCGGATACTCTTTGACAGTGGCCCTGCTCGGGTTGTTCCAGCTCATGGGCCTCTTGCTGCTCCTGGGGCACGCCGCGGTGGTAGCCGAGCGTATATGGCGGGTTCGAAACTGGAAGCAAGCTGTCAGGGACCGGGCGGCGCTCGGTTGGCTGATTGCGGCGGTGATGGGCGTGCTTCCATGCCTGCCTCTGGCATATATAGCATTGGGACAGCGAAGCCAGTTGAACTGGCTCCCTCCTATGCAGTGGGATTCATTTCAGAACTTGCCGAACGACCTGTTTTGGTCACCACTTATTGGCTGGTTCATTCTGGGCTTGACGCTGTTCGCGGGCGCGCTCGATGGATCCGCGGTCCGCCGGCTGGTTTTCATAGCTGTGCTGCCGGTATTCGGTCTGTACGTTGCTGCGTTCTTCACATGGCTATGGGTTCCACGCTACGTCATCTACACGCTGCCCATTTGGTGCTTACTCGCGGCAGTTGCCGTGGCCACTCGCAGGTGGCGCATTGCCATGGTTTTCGCTCTCATTGCGACGATCGGACTACCTGTGCACGAGAATCTCCGAAAGAGCACCGGCCATGATCAGGCGGACTATCGAGTTGCGATGCGGGTCATCGACAAAAATTATCGGCCTGGCGATGGTATTGTGTACGAGCGCATTGTGGCGTGGAGTGTCCGGCCAGCGGTACGCTACTACCTTCCTAGCAACCGTCCACGTGACGTACTGGCCGAGCGCAGTCCTCTACAGATGAATTCTATTTACGCAGAGGAATGCCGTAATCCAAGCCTCTGTCTGAGTGGTGTACCGAGGGTCTGGGTGTTCCTGCCCCATACTTTCTACTCGCCGTTAAGCCAGCTTTCCGACTCTACTGCTGATGCAATTGAGGATCAGTACGAAGTCGATCAAATCTGGCGGTTGGGGAACGCTACAGTTGGGCTCTATGTTCGCGAATCTTCAGCATGACGTCCGTGCAGCGCTGGGGCCGCACGCCGGATTCCAAGATTTATCCAGTTGACCCGCAGGCGAGTAGAAGAGATAGCTGCTATGTCCGCTGTAATTGAATGTGACAGTCAGAATCCAGGTAGCGCTGGGTCCGTAGCCCAAATGCGTAACACTGGTTTGGCGCGAATAGTCGAGATCGGCAGGAGCGCATTGCTCGACCGGTTCTACTGGGCCGGACCGACGCTACTGGCCTTTGCTGTCACGGCAGTGGGCGTCACACGCCCGTCGTTGTGGGCAGATGAGCTCGCCACCTGGAGTGCGGCCAGGCGTTCGTGGTCACAGCTATGGACTCTGCTGGGAGATCTCGATGCGGTGGCTGCCCCGTATTACGTATTCATGCACGTGTGGATGAGAATCTTCGGAGAGTCCGAGCTCGCGCTGCGCGCGCCGTCGATCATTGCCATGACCGCGACAGCGGGGCTGCTCGTCGTGCTGGGCAGAAGGTTGTACTCGATCAAGGTCGGGGTGATAGCCGGTGTCTTGTTTGCCATTATGCCGATGATCACCAGGTTTGCTCAGGAAGCGCGTGTCGCGTCGTTTGTAGTCCTGTTCGCGGTGTTGTCTACCCTCGCCCTCACCGGTGCCGTCGACCGGTCTCGATGGTGGCGTTGGGGTGGCTACGGCACTGCGGTGCTGGCGCTGGGCGCGGCCAACCTGATCGCGCTGATGCTGCTGGCGGCGCACGCGGTATTCGTTGCGAAACAGTGGTGGGAAAGCCGGAGTAACCGATCGGTAGCGCTGCCGGCTAGATGGCTGGCAAGCGTGATTGTGCCGCTGTTGCTGCTGTCGCCCATGATCTATTTCGGTCACCAGCAGAGCTATCAGCTGTCCTGGATAGAGCAGCCATCCTGGGCTGTGTTCAATACGCTTCCCGCGCTGACGGGTTCGGCCGCTCTCGGCGGCGCACTGATCGCGCTCGGGCTGCTCGGGCTGCTGGCGTTGCCGTTGGCCGGTCGCGCGCAAAGCATGCTGGTCGCCTGGCTCGCGTTACCACCGGTGCTGCTGTTTGCGGTCTCGGTTCTCGGATCGCAGTCGTACTGGGTGCGGCGTTACTTGATCTTTCTGCTGCCGGGCCTGGCGCTGCTCGCGGCACTGGGACTGTCCAAGACGAAACTGGGCTACTGCACGCTCGTCATCGCGGCACTGGCGGTGTTCATCTTTCCCGTCCACCTGTCGTTTCGGGATCCGGAAGCGCACTACGGCTTCAACGGTCCCGTCGTCGAGCGTTACGTCAGCCAGCGGCTGGCGGCTGGAGATGTCGCGGTCTTTCCAGATGCTGACTCTCACGGGTCACGTAACTTGATCCGCTACTACGGCCCGAGCAGTACGGAGCTTCCGGACGCCTTAGCCATTCGTAGCGGTGAAGAGATCGGCCGGTACGGGCCGGCAGAGTGCGGACAGCCGGCGGCATGCCTTGCCGATGTCCAGCGCATCTGGCTGTTCCGGTGGTCTCCGTTCGGCGACGATCCGTTCGGCAGCATGAACAATCCGGTGAAGGAAGCTTTCCTTCGCGACAACTTCACCGTCGCAGAGGCAAAAACGATCGGCCAGATCAATGTGCTGCTGCTGCAGCGCAAGTAGGCTCGGCCAGCTGCACCGGTCGGCTAGTGCGGCGTCGTTGATTTCGCGTTCTCATGTTGTGTGCGCGAGAGCCGATTCCGGGGCGCCCGGTGAATGCGTGGTCTGTGGTCTCGGCGTATCCCTTCTCCTCGCAGCCAAGGTTGCCGTGTGGTCTGGGGCACGGTCGGGTGGGCTAGGTAGAAATACAATCAACAGGATCATGCCGATCAAGAAGGCGTTGGCGCCGATCCACCGTTCCGCCGTCCACGCGGCGAATGGCGGATAGTCTCCGTAGGCTTCGAGGCGGGTGGAGAACAGCACGAATGTGCCCAGCGCTACCGTAACCCACAGTAGGCGGCGAAATAGGCGTGTGGCATGTAACGCGGCTATCACCAACACGATCAAGCTCGGGGCAACCCATACCAGGTGATGTACCCATGAAATAGGGCTCACCAGGCAGGTAGCGAGGCCGACAATACTGAATCCCGTCAGCTCTGCCCCGAAGCGCTGCGCACGCTGGGCGCGCCATAGCGCGAACAAGGCGACCGGAACGGCGAGCGCGAGCCAGGCCAGCTGCGATGCATGTGGTGTGTCATTGATGCGAGCTATTAGGCCGGCTAGCGACTGGTTATTGATGCGTTGCCCGATGCTCAAACGCGTCGTGTCTGACATGTACTCGGTGAAGTACAACCAGGAGGCTCGCGGCATAAGTAAGAAGCCCACCAATGTGGCACAGGCCGCTGTCGCTGTGGCCACGATCGTGGCACGCCACCTGCGCGTGACCAGAAGGTAGACGATGAACAAGGCGGGAGTTAGCTTAATTGCGGCGGCGATGCCAATGCCGATGCCCGCCCATCGGGAGCCTCGAGAGAGCAGCACGAAATCGGCGACGACAAACGCGACAAGGAAAAGGTTAATCTGGCCGAGTTCAACAGTTCGGTAGATTGGCCCTAGCGCAAAAGCACCAGCGGTAGCCAGCGCCCAGACGTAGACCTTGTTCCACCCGGTGCGTTTCACCAAAGGGGCTACCAGCCACCACATGAAGAGCGCCAATGCACCCAGCGATGCCTGTGTGAACAGCGTGGTGGCCATTGGGGAGAGGTCGAAGAAGGACAGAGGTGCCAAGAATACGGCGGCAAAGGGTGGATAGACAAATCCGAGGGGCTCAGCGCCGCTTCCCGCATGAAAGTCGTACAACGGTCGGTCATGATTCCAGAACCAATCCATCGCGCCGTGGTAGACAGTGAGATCTAACGGGTATCTGTAGACGTCCTGGTGCACTGCCCAAGCGGTGCTCGCTAGGATCGCCAATGCGGCGGTCACGACCATAAATACGTGCCGGACCACAGGGTTTCCCCACGTCCGTCGGGAGCTGGCCCTTACACGGGACCACGCGGCTTCACGAGACATGATCGTAGTGGTACAAGGATTATTGCTGCCCTAGCAGTTGCTGGATTCGCTGCATACCCTCGCTGAGATCATCGTCGGAAAGCGCGTAGGAAAGTCGGAGGTAGCCGGGTAGGCCGAATGCCTCGCCCGGGACCACAGCCACTTCGGCGCGATCGAGGATCAGCTCGGCCAGCTGCGTCGACGAGCCGATCGTCACATCGCCGATGGTACGACCCAACAAGCCTCGCACTGACGGGAAGACGTAGAACGCGCCGCGGGGCTCCGGGCAGACCACGCCGTCGATTTCGCGCAGTAGTTTCACGATGCTGTTGCGGCGCCGGTCGAAGGCCTCTCGCATGGTGTATACGGCCGACAGATCGCCGCTCACCGCAGCAAGGGCGGCCATCTGGGCCACATTGCAAACGTTGGACGTCAGGTGAGACTGAAAGTTGCTTGCCGCGTTGATCACGTCCTGCGGGCCGAACATCCAGCCCACTCGCCAGCCGGTCATCGCATACGTTTTTGCCACACCGTTTACCACTATGCACTGGTCGGCCAGCTCGGGTACCACGGAAAGAATGGAGGACCATTGGGTGTCATACACCAAATGTTCGTAGATCTCATCGGTGACGACCCAGATGCCGTGGTCGAGCGCCCACCGGCCGATCTCAGTCAGTTGGTGCGGTGAGTACATCGCGCCGGTGGGATTACTGGGCGAACACAGAATCAACGCCGTGGTGTCCGCGGTGCGCGCCGCCTCCAGTTGCGCCACCGTCACCAGGTATTGCTGCGACTCATCGGCCACAACTGGCACGGTGATGCCTCCGGCCAGTGCGATTGCTTCGGGGTAGGTAGTCCAGTACGGCGCGGGTAGCAGCACCTGGTCGCCGGGGTTCACGATCGTTGCGATTGCCTGAAACACGGCTTGCTTACCGCCGTTGGTCACCAAGACCTGGCTGGGATTGATAGTTATGCCACTGTCGCGCTGAGTCTTGTCGGCGATGGCTGTTTTTAGCGTGGGAAGGCCCGCAGCTGGCGTGTAACGGTGGAATTTCGCCTCGCGGGCCGCCGCTACCGCAGCTTCCACAATGTAGCCAGGAGTGGGGAAATCCGGCTCTCCGGCGCCGAAACCGATTATCGGCCGCCCGGCGGCCTTGAGTGCCTTGGCCTTGGCGTCTACGGCAAGTGTGGCCGACTCGGAAATACCGGCAACGAGTGAGGACACCCGGTGCCGAACCTTAGGGGCGGCACCGGCCTCGGAGTCAGAGGCTGAAGGCGGCGCAGAGGTCGAAGGTAACGCAGACATAACCTTATGGTGCCATTGCGCTGGGTCAGCGCGATAGCTGGGCCACCAGATTGGCCGACTTAGAAGATCACCGCGTACACTGGGCTGGCCGATCGCGCTTGAAGGCGCATCAAGGGGTGTGGCTCAATTGGTAGAGCAGCGGTCTCCAAAACCGCAGGTTGCAGGTTCGAGTCCTGTCACCCCTGCGACCCGACATCGGTTCGATGTCAGATCTGGCAGTTGCTGTAGAGCGAGCAAGGGAAAATCTAGTGGCAAGTGAGACGATGGCTACGCGTTCGGGCGACAAGGAGCCTTCGGCGAAGGATCGCAAAGACCCCTCTCGCCGTAACTTCGTCGCACGCATTTCCTTGTTCATTCGAGAGGTGGTATTCGAGCTTCGGAAGGTCATCTGGCCTACTCGGCAGCAGCTCGTCACGTACACCACGGTAGTTTTGGTGTTCTTGGTGATCATGACCGCGATCATCGCCACCCTTGACTTCGGCTTGGGTAGGGCAGTTTTGTGGGTATTTGGAACGCCCGGGTCAGCATCGGGTGGATAGCGTAAGAGCAATGTGTCGTATCGCAGGAAGTGAGCCAACGCGTGTCTGACGTGGAGAACGGTGGCAACACAGTGGATGAGATTGCCGCCGAACCAATAGCAACCGACCGCGAGGCTGGGTCGGTAGCTGTTGCCGTCGACCCCGACGCTGCCTCCGACCCCGACGCGCAGGATCCGGTGGCTGAGCTTCGCGACGCGCTAGTTCGCGCTCCGGGGGATTGGTACGTTCTCCACTCCTACGCCGGTTACGAGAATAAGGTAAAGACCAATCTCGAAAGTCGGATTTCCAGCCTTGATATGGAAGACTTCATCTTCCAGATCGAGGTGCCCACCCAGGAGATCACCGAGGTCAAGAACGGCAAGCGTCAGCAGGTGCAGAGCAAGATCTTCCCCGGCTACATCCTGGTGCGCATGGACCTCACGCCAGAGTCATGGTCTGCCGTACGCAACACCCCCGGTGTGACTGGCTTCGTCGGCACCACATCGCGGTCAGACCACCCGTCGCCGCTGACCATGGACGACGTGCTCCGCATTCTCTCGCCGACGGTAAAGAAAGAGACCAAGCCACAGATTCGCGTGCTCGATTTCGAAGTTGGCGACTCCGTCACGGTCACCGAAGGGGCGTTCGCGACACTGCCGGCTACGATCTCGGAGATCAACTCCGAAGCTCAAAAGCTCAAGGTGCTGGTCTCTATCTTCGGTCGGGAGACCCCAGTGGAACTCAACTTTACCCAGGTTGCGAAAATTTAACCGTCGTACTCTATAGGTGGGTCCTGCCCTCGGCAGGTGGACCATCTTCTCCGGCACCGCTGTCTATTACAGGAAACTCGAATGCCTCCAAAGAAGAAAAAGGTCAGTAAGATCATCCGGCTGCAGATCGCGGCCGGCCAGGCCACGCCAGCTCCTCCGGTCGGCCCCGCGCTGGGTCAGCATGGCGTCAACATTATGGAATTCTGCAAGGCCTACAACGCCGAAACTGAAGGCCAGCGCGGCAATATCGTGCCAGTCGAAATCTCGGTGTACGAAGACCGTTCCTTTACTTTCGTCACCAAGACCCCGCCTGCGGCGCGCCTGCTCCTCAAGGCCGCAGGTGTGGAGAAGGGTTCCGGCGAGCCTCACAGCAAGAAGGTCGCCTCGGTGACACAGGATCAGGTGCGGGAGATCGCCCAGACGAAAATGACGGACCTTAACGCCAATGATCTCGACCAGGCCGCGAAGATCATCGCCGGCACTGCCCGCTCCATGGGTATTACCGTCAAAGACTGATTTAGATTGCGTGGGAGGGCCAGGCGCTGGTCCGTTAACCACTGACTCTCATTAGGAGAACCTCATGAAGCGCAGCAAGGCATACCGTGTCGCGGCGGAGCTCGTCGACCGCGACACCGTCTACAGCCCATTGCAGGCCGCAACGCTGGCTAAGAAGACCTCGACCACGAAGTACGACGCTACCGTTGAGGTAGCGGTTCGGCTCGGCGTAGACCCCCGTAAGGCGGACCAGATGGTCCGCGGCACAGTGAACCTGCCACACGGCACTGGCAAAACCGCTCGGGTCATCGTCTTCGCCGTGGGCGACAAGGCAGCTGCGGCGCAAGCCGCCGGAGCCGACGCTGTCGGCAGCGACGATCTGATCGCCCGCATCCAAGAAGGCTGGTTAGATTTCGACGCGGCCATCGCCGCTCCGGACCAAATGGCCAAGGTAGGTCGCATCGCCCGCGTGCTTGGCCCCCGAGGCTTGATGCCCAACCCTAAGACCGGCACGGTTACGCCCGACGTGGCCAAAGCCATTGCCGACATCAAGGGCGGAAAAATCAACTTCCGCATCGATAAGCAGGCCAACCTACACTTGGTGATCGGTAAAGCCAGCTTCGCCGCCGACAAGCTCGTAGAGAATTACGGTGCGGTGCTTGACGAGATCGTTCGTGCCAAGCCGAGCTCGTCCAAGGGGAAGTACGTTAAGAAAATCACTTTCACCACCACCATGGGCCCCGGCATTTCGGTGGACACGAATAGAACCAAGAATCTCCTCGAAGACGAGTAATCGCGGGAGCCAGCGCTCGCTGGCGGCCCTTGACATGCGGCTAGCGTTAGCGGCAACCAGCGCCGGATTGTCGTTCTTGGCTCCGACCTGACACTAGGCTGGCAACATGCACATCGAAATCTGTGTTGACGCCAATGACGTGGAACGCTTGGCTTCCTTCTGGGAGCTGGCGTTGGGCTACCGGCGAGGTAGTGGCGATGGAGAGCCGTATCTGAACCTTGTGCCAGCGCAAGGCGATGACGGACCGGTGGTGCTCCTGCAACGTGTGCCAGAGGCGCCGCGGGTCAAAAACCGTGTCCACCTCGACGTATACGCCCAAGATGCACCGGGTTTGATCGACCGACTGGTTGATGCAGGCGGGAAACGCGTTGACGAACCCACTACGGATGGGAAAACGTGGTGGCAGGTGATGACGGACCCTGAGGGGAACGTTTTCTGCGTTATGCAAGAGAAGGCGGACCTGCAAGAACATTTCCGAGCGTTGTCCGGAGTATCGAACCGATCGTGAGCCGCCAGTGGTGAGGGCCGACTTCGACAGTCATGGGGAGACCACAACCCCGCGGTCAAGTGGCCAGGTCGTACTCGCGTAAACTTTCAAGAGGAAAGTTCCACCGAAGACCGCTGGTTGCTGCTGTGGCAGCTAAAGTTCGGCACCCGCCGACGGCCCGCGCAGGTAGGACGGTCAGCGAACAGCCGGCGCCCTAGTGTGCCGCCTCAACGCCCCGTGCGCTCCTGCGCCGGGGCGTTTTCCGTGCCAAGCCCCACAGCCAGCTCGAACCATGGAAACGTTCTAAAACACAGGAGAGGAGGAACATGACTGAGGTAGCAGAGCGTCCCGTTGGTCCGAATCGGGAAGCCAAGACAGGAGTTGTCGCCGCCCTGGCCCGACAGTTTCGCGAGTCGGCTGCCACCGTGCTCACCGAGTACCGTGGACTCAGTGTCTCGCAGCTCAAGCAGCTGCGCCGATCGTTGGGTAACGACACCAGCTACGCCGTTACCAAAAACACCCTCGCCAAGCTGGCTGCTCGTGACGCCGGCCTGACTGAGCTCGATGAGCTGCTGGTCGGCCCGACCGCCATAGCATTCGTTGGGGGCGACCCCGTTAACGCCGCAAAGGGCTTGCGGGACTTCACCAAAGAAAACCCGTCGCTGGTAATCAAGGGCGGGGTATTGGAAGGCAAATCACTATCACCGTTAGAGCTCAACCGGCTTGCCGATCTCGAATCGCGTGAGGTGCTGCTGAGCAAGCTCGCCGGTGCTATGAAGGCCAACCTGAGCGGCGCGGCCGCGTTGTTCCAGGCACCTCTCGCGCAGGTTGCCCGCTTGGCCGCTGCGTTGCAAGAAAAGAAGACAGCCGCTGCGCCTGCCGACGGGGAGTAGCCGCAAGGCTCTCCGCCTTACTCACCACCTGCCGTAGTACCACCCACTGAAGTTGAATAACACGAAAGGACGCCTGACATGGCGAAGATGAGCACTGACGATCTGCTCGACACCTTCAAGGAGATGAGCCTCCTTGAGCTGTCGGAGTTCGTGAAGCAGTTTGAAGAGACCTTCGACGTGACCGCCGCCGCCCCCGTGGCCGTTGCGGCGGCTCCGGCTGCCGGTGGCGGCGACGCCGGT